>JABHCN010000013.1 GCA_018673475.1 Actinomycetota bacterium
CGACCACCTTGATACCGAGATGGCTCCACTGATCGCCCTGGCCGTCACCGCCGAGGCAACCCGCAACCTGCGCCTCACGACCCTCGTGTTGTCAAACGACTTCCGCCACCCGGCCTTTCTGGCAAAACAGGCTGCCACCCTAGATCTGTTGTCCGACGGCCGCCTCGAACTAGGGGTGGGAGCCGGCTGGAAGACATCCGACTACGAGCAGTCGGGAATACCCCTGGACCGTCCCGGCATACGAATCGAGAGGCTGACCGAGGCCATCACAGTGCTAAAGGGATGCTTCGCAGACGGCCCGTTCGACTTCGACGGCGAGCACTACACGATCCGCGGCCTCGACGGTCAGCCTGCCTGTGTCCAGCGGCCGCACCCACCGATCCTGCTGGCCGGAGGGGGCCGGCGAATGCTCACCCTCGCTGCGCACCAGGCCGACATCGTGGGCCTCAACGCCAGCCTCCATGCCGGCGTGATCGACCACAACGCAGGGCCCTCGGCCACGACGGATGCAACAGACCAGAAGATGGAGTGGATCAGAGAGGCCGCCGGAGACCGGTTCAACCAGATCGAACTCCAGACCAGGGTGCACGTCTCCTCAATAACAGACGACCCCGAGGGAATCGCCGACCTGATGGCACCGGCCCTCGGTATCTCACCCGAGGAGGCCCTGGCATCTCCACACGTCCTTGTCGGCTCCGAGGGTCAGTGCGTCGAGACCCTGCTGGCCTGGCGGGAACGCTGGGGCCTCACCTACATAGGCCTCAACGAGGACTCAATGGTCGAGTTCGGGCCTGTGGTCGAGGCCCTGACAGGCGTCTGACCCACTCGGGGGCTTCAGGCAGAACGGCCCAGCAGCGCCAGCAGGCGAATCCCCGCCGGGGCATCCTCGGGCGGCATGACCGGTTCGGCAAAGTGGCCGCTCATCGCCCCCGTGCCGGCCACCGGTCGCCAGAAGTCCAGGCACCTCTCGGCAAGGGATGCAGGCAGTTCCACCCGGCGGCCACACGCAGTTGCGAGGTCCCAGCCGTGGATCAGGTTGTCGGTGACCCTGAAGCCCAAGATGACCGTGCCGGGGAAGTCGCCCGAGGGGTGGCTGTGGGTGCGGTCCAGGACATCACCGACCGACGCCGCCTCGAGAGCGGCCACAGCAGTGCCCCTCCAGGTCGCCATGGGGTTCGGGCCGAGCACCGAGGTGTCCACCTCGGGAGCCGTGGTCACCTGCCCACCGTTGAACAACTCCACGACCATCGCCTCACCCAGCACCACATGGGCCACCAGAGAACGGACATCCCAGCCGTCACATGGAGTGGCTGCATCCCAGCAGTCGTCGTCGACCAGCGAGAGTTGCTCACCGAAGAAGGCGCACGCCGTCGTGTAGGCGGCGAGGGTATCCATGGCCACCGACGACGCAGCCGCGTCGGAAGGGACGTCGCCTACTCCCACTCGATCGTTCCAGGCGGCTTCGAGGTGATGTCATAGGCGACCCTGTTGACGCCGTCCACCTCGTTGATGATGCGACTCGACATGGTCTCGAGAAGGTCGTACGGGAGACGTGCCCAGTCGGCGGTCATGGCGTCCTCGCTGGAGACCGCCCGAATGATCACCGGACGGGCGTAGGTGCGCTCGTCGCCCATGACCCCGACAGACCGGATGTCGGGTAGCACGGCGAACGCCTGCCAGATCTCACGCTCGAGACCGGCACTGTGCAACTCCTCACGGACGATCAGGTCGGCAGCCTGGAGCACACCAACGGTCTCAGGTGTCACCTCGCCGATGATGCGTACCCCGAGCCCGGGGCCCGGGAAGGGCTGACGCATGACGATCTCCTCGGGCAGACCCAGCTGGCTGCCCACCGACCGGACCTCGTCCTTGAACAGGTTGCGCAGGGGCTCCACCAGCTCGAAGTCCATGTCATCGGGCAGACCTCCGACGTTGTGGTGGCTCTTGATCTTGGCGGCATGCCCGGTGCCTGACTCGATGACATCGGGGTAGAGCGTTCCCTGCACCAGGAAGCGTGCATCCTCGATTCCCCCCGCAGCCCCCTCGAAGATGCGAATGAACAGCTCACCGATCACCTTCCGCTTGGCTTCGGGTTCGGTCACACCGGCCAGGCCTGCAAAGAACCGGTCGGCCGCTCGAATGTGGATCAGTTCGATCCCCTGGGTCTTCTGGAAGGTCTCGACGACCTGCTCGCCCTCGCCGGAACGCATCAGCCCGGTGTCAACGAACACGCAGGTCAACTGATGGCCGATCGCCTCATGGACGAGCGCTGCAGCCACGGCCGAGTCGACACCACCGGAGAGGCCACAGATGGCCCTGCCGGTGCCCACCTGCTCGCGTATCGCGGCCACCGACGACTCGATAATGGAGTCCATGTTCCAGTCTCCGGCACAGCCACACACCTCGTGGACGAACCGGGCCAGAAGGTCCTGCCCACACGGCGTGTGGTGTACCTCGGGATGGAACTGGACCCCGTAGAGACCCTGCCCGGGAGCCTCGAACGCCGCCACGGGGGCATCGGCGGATGATGCCGTCACCACTGCACCGTCGGGTGCAACCGTGATGGCGTCGAAGTGGCTCATCCAGACCCCGTGCACCCCTGCGCCGGCATCAGCAAGCAGCACCGCAGGCTCGGCGACGGTCATGTCGGTTCGGCCGTACTCGCCCCGCTCGTTGCGCCCAACCGTGCCGCCCCGTTGGTGGGCTATCAGCTGCGCCCCGTAACAGATGCCGAGAATCGGAACCCCGAGGTCGTAGACACCGGGATCGATCCGGGGCGCCCCCTCGACGTGCACCGACGCAGGGCCACCGGAGAAGATAATTCCCGAGGGCCTGTGGGCTGCCAGGTCGGTTGCCGAGATGTCATGCGGGACGATCTCGCTGAACACGTTCGCCTCGCGCACCCGCCGGGCTATCAACTGCGCGTACTGGGCACCGAAGTCAACCACCAGGATGCGATCGGTCGCTGCTGCGGCACCGCCTATGGAGTCTGAGACCCCTGTCATGGACCGGTGCTCATGGTGTCAGGGTCAGTGTCCCATCCCCACGCCCTGGGACTTCTGCAGCGACTTTCCCTCGGTCTGGAGCGCCGGAGCCACCATCACCTCGGCCTTCTGGAACTCCTTGATGTCGAGGTAGCCACAGGTGGCCATCGAGGTACGCAGGCCGCCGAACAGGTTCAGGCGACCGTCGTTCTCCCTGGCGGGGCCAAGGAGTATCTCGCTGAGCGTGCCCCTCGTGTCGGTCTTGACACGGGCACCCCTGGGCAGGGTCGGGTGGAACGTGGCCATTCCCCAGTGGTAGCCCCGTCCGGGTGCCTCGGAGGCGGCTGCGAGCGGTGAGCCGACCATGACGGCGTCGGCACCACAGACGATTGCCTTGGAGATATCTCCACCTGTGGCCATACCGCCATCGGCGATCACATGGCAGTAGACGCCGGTCTCGTCGAGGTGGCGCATCCGTGCCGCCCGGACGTCGGCTATGGCCGTTGCCTGTGGCACGCCCAGGCCAAGTACGCCCCGGGTGGTGCAGGCGTGGCCGGGGCCGACTCCGACGAGGATGCCGGCGGCACCGGTTCGCATCAGGTGCAGGCCCGCCTTGTAGGTGGCACAGCCGCCAACGATCACCGGAATGTCGAGCTTTCGGATGAAGGTCTTCAGGTTCAGCGGTTCGACCGTGGTCGACACGTGCTCTGCGGACACGACCGTTCCCTGAATGACCAGGATGTCGAGCTCGCCGGCGAGGATGTGGTCGAGATATGCCTCGGTCCGCTGCGGGGTGACCGACGCACACGCCACGACGCCAGCATCCCTGATCTCCCTGATGCGGGCGGTGATCAGCTCGGGCTTCACGGGCGCCTGGTAGAGCTCCTGCATCCGCTGGGTGGCCTGCTCGACTGGAAGCGAGGCGATCTCGGCGAGAACGGCATCGGCGTCGTCGTAACGGGTCCACAGGCCCTCAAGGTTGAGCACGCCCACGCCGCCCAGCCGGCCCACCTCGATGGCCGTGGCGGGGCTGACCACGCCATCCATCGCCGATGCCATCAGGGGAAGGTCGAACCTGTAGGCGTCGATCTGCCAGCTGATGTCGACGTCTTCGGGGTCGCGGGTACGGCGACTGGGCACGATTGCGATGTCGTCGAACCCGTACGCCCGACGACCGCTCTTGCCCATGCCGATGTCGATCTCAGCCATGTGTCGCCGGCCCTTCGTCTGCCAGGTGGAAAGAGCAGACCTTAGCGGCCTATCCAACGGGTCAGAGGCCCAGCCACACCATCTCTGACAGCTACCGGCCGCCTTCTCAGGCCAGCTCGTCGAGGAGGTCGGCCAGCCTGTCGACATGGTCAGATGTGGTCCGGCTTCCGCCAATGGCCACACGCAGAACGTGGCGGTCCGACAGCCTGGTATGGGTGAGCAGGACCTCTCCAGTTGCGTTAAGGGCTGCCAGCAACTCCTCGCTGGCGGCGTCACCGTCAACGTGGGAAAAGCACACCAGCGCCAACGACACCGGTGCGGCAAGCCTCAGCCGTGGATTCGAGGAGATGCGCCCCGCCAGCCGCTCGGCGGCCTCGACGTGGTGGCGGATGTGGGCCCGCAGACCCTCCACGCCGTAGCTGCGCAGAACGAACCAGAGCTTCAGGGACCTGAAGCGACGTCCCAGCGGCACCTGCCAGTCCCGGTAGTCGATGACATCTCCCGAGTCGCTGGCTGTGTTGCGCAGGTACTCGGGGAGCACGGACAGCGAGTCGAGCAGGGGTTTCCTGTCGGCAACGAAGAAGGCGCTGCAGTCGAAGTTGGTGAGCAGCCACTTGTGCGGGTTGAACACATAGCTGTCCGCCTGCTCGAGACCGGCCAGGATCCCGCGGTGCTCGGGGCACACAGCGGCCGAGCCGGCCCACGCCGCGTCGACGTGCAGCCAGGCACCCGCAGCCGTGGCCACCTCGGAGATCTCGGGAAGAGGGTCAAATGCTCCAGACGACGTCGTTCCAACGGTTACCACGACCAGACACGGGATCAGGCCGGCGGCCACATCGGCCTCAACCGCCAACCGCAGTGCAACCGGGTCCATGGCGTAGTCGTCGTCGGTGTCAATGGACCGCAACTGGTCGGCACCGAAGCCGGCCACAAGCACATCCTTCTCGATTGAGGAGTGCGACTGGCTCGACGTGTAGACACGCAGGTCGGGCAGAGCCGCTGCCCCTCCAGCCCGGTCACGGGCTGCCAGCACGGCGCACAGCGACGCCGAGGATGCCGAGTCCTGGATCACACCGCCACCGGGTCCGTCCGATCTGAACCGGTCAGGCAGGCCACACAGATCGATCAGCAGGTCGAGCACGTGGCTCTCCAGTTCGGTGCACGCCGGGCTGGTGGACCAGAGCATTCCCTGCACGCCGAGGCCGGCAGAAAGCAGTTCCCCCAGAACAGCCGGGGGCGACGAGTTGCCCGGGAAGTAGCCGTAGAAACCAGGGTGCTGCCAATGGGTGATGCCCGGGGCGATCAGGCGCTCGACGTCGGCCAACAGGTCGACAAAGGGTTCGCCGGCCTCTGGAACCGTGTCGGGCAGAGATGCACGAATCTGGCCCGGCTGAACCCCCGGGGCCACGGGCTGGTCCTCGATGCCGGCCAGATAGTCGACGATCCAGTCGATGGTGGCGTGCCCGGCGGCACGAAACTCCTCAGGGGTGAGGTGGCTTGGTGGGTCAGCTGGCACGGTTGCCCACCCCGGTCGGAAGCGTCCCTGGGAACATCGTCGGACCCTACCGCTGCCGGTCCTCGACACCCAGACCCAGGCAGAGCAGTTGGCGCAGCATCGCGGCCGTGGCCCCCCAGACCGTGTCGCCTGCCAACTCGAAGAACGTGACGGCTCTGACGTTCCCGTCGATCGGCCAGAGTTCCTCAGCGAACACACCGTCCTCCAGCAGGTCCGACAGCGGAACCCTCAGGATCACCTCCACCTCTGCGGGATCCGGAACGAGGTCGGGTGGAGCCGAGAGTTCCGCCACGTAGGGGTGGATCCAGCTCCGGCTGCCAACCGTCATCCACCTGTCCAGTTCGCCAATGATCCGGGGAAGGGAGGGATCCAGGCCGATCTCCTCATGTGCCTCCCGGAGAGCGGTGGCCCAGTGGTCATCATCGTCCGGGTCGTGACCGCCACCGGGAAAGCTCACCTCGTGGCCGTGGGAGCTGAGGTCCGGTGAACGGCGGGTGAGGATCACGTTCACCGATCCGTTCGACTCGTAGAGGGGTACCAGCACAGCCGAGGTCCGCTCGGGCAGGGGTACGCCGAAGCGGTCGACGGTGACCGGGTCGTGGCGGTCAAGGGCACGTGAGAGATCGGCAATCGTGGGGGCCCCACCGTCACGACCAGCCCAGGGGGCCGGTCCACCCTCCCTCCAGCCGTCGGGCCGTCGGACCACCTGTGGCCCGCGGCCGGGCCGCTCGACAGTGGGCTCCATACACCGAGGCTACCGGTGGCACCCAAAACGCCGGAAGCCGGGCCCTGCGGCCCGGCTCCAGGTCAAACTGTCCCGAGGGACCGTTACATCATTCCGCCCATGCCACCCATGCCGCCCATGGGGTCCATGCCACCACCGGCCGGCATCGCTGCCGGAGGTTCGGGCTTGTCGGCAACGACCGCCTCTGTGGTCAGGAGCAGAGCAGCGATGGACGCCGCGTTCTGCAGTGCCGCACGGGTCACCTTGGCCGGATCAAGGATGCCTGCGGCAACCAGATCCTCGAGCTCGCCGGTCAGGGCATTGAGTCCGGTCGTACCCGATGCCTGCTCGACCTCGCGGACCATGATGGATCCCTCGAGGCCGGCGTTGTCGGCGATCAGCCGTGCCGGAGCCACAAGAGCCGTGTGCAGGATGCGGGCGCCGGTCTCCTCATCTCCTGACAGGTCCTCAATCACCTCGGCAACAGCACCGCGTGCCCGGATCAGGGCCGTGCCACCACCGGCGACAACCCCCTCCTCGATAGCCGCACGGGTAGCCGAAAGGGCGTCCTCGATGCGGTGCTTCTTCTCCTTGAGCTCCACCTCGGTGGCAGCACCGACCTGAACGACGGCAACGCCACCGGCCAGCTTGGCGAGCCTCTCCTGGAGCTTCTCGCTATCCCAGTCGGAGTCCGTCTCGTCGATCTCACGCTTGATCTGGGTGATGCGGGCATCAACATCGGCTATGTCGCCTGCACCCTCGACGATCGTGGTGTCGTCCTTGGTGATAACGACCTTGCGGGCGGTGCCCATCATGTCGAGGGTCACACCGTCGAGCTTCAGACCGACCTCTTCGGCAACAACCTGACCACCGGTGAGAATCGCCATGTCCTGGAGCATCGCCTTGCGACGCTCACCGAACCCGGGAGCCTTCACCGACACCGAGTTGAAGGTGCCGCGGATCTTGTTGACCACCAGGGTGGCCAGGGCCTCGCCCTCGACATCCTCGGCGACGATCAGAAGCGGGCGACCTGCCTGCATGACCTTTTCGAGTACCGGCAGCATGTCCTGGACAGAGCTGATCTTGCCCTGGTTGAACAGGATGTACGGATCCTCGAGGATGGCCTCCTGGCGCTCGGGGTCAGTTACGAAGTAGGGCGACATGTAGCCCTTGTCGAACTGCATCCCCTCAACGAAGTCAAGGTCCATGCCGAAGGTGTTGGACTCCTCGACGGTAACGACGCCGTCCTTGCCAACCCTGTCGATGGCATCGGCGATAACAGATCCGATCGCCTCGTCGGCTGCCGAAATGGCTGCCACGTTGGCGATCTGCTCCTTGGAGTCATCGACCTGAACGGCCTGCTCGGCGATGGAGTCAACGGCCGCACGGGTCGCCTTCTCGATACCACGCTTGAGGCCCATCGGGTTGGCACCGGCGGTCACGTTGCGTAGGCCCTCGCGGACCAGTGCCTGTGCCAGCACTGTGGCCGTCGTGGTTCCGTCGCCAGCGACGTCGTTGGTCTTGGTGGCAACCTCCTTCACCAGCTGGGCACCCATGTTCTCGAAGGTGTCCTCCAGCTCGACCTCACGGGCGATGGACACACCATCGTTGGTGATGGTCGGTGCACCGAACTTCTTGTCGAGCACGACGTTGCGACCACGCGGGCCGAGGGTCACCTTCACTGCATCGGCCAGCTTGTTCACGCCGGCCTCGAGGCCGCGACGGGCCTCCTCGTCAAACTTCAGAATCTTTGACATGGGCGCCTACTTGACGATTGCCAGCACGTCGCGGGCGTTGAGAATCAAGAGGTCCTCGCCGGCAACGGCAATCTCGGTGCCGCCGTACTTGCTGTAGACGACGGTGTCGCCGGTGGCTACGTCCATCGGGACGAGCTCACCGCTCTGGTCGGAACGACGACCGGGACCGACGGCCAGGACCTCGCCCTGCTGGGGCTTCTCCTTGGCTGTGTCGGGAATGACCAGGCCGCTGGCCGTGGTCTCCTCGGACTCGCTGGGGCGGACCACGATGCGGTCCTCAAGTGGTTGAAGATTCATAGAAAACGCCTCCATTTGGCGGTTAGCAGTCTCCTTGGACGAGTGCTAACGATAGGGGTGGGCGGTGTGGCCCACAACGTGGCGGGCGGGGTTTCGCCAGAGCCCGTCGGAGATTGCCGGCCCAGCTAGCCGATCAGGTTCAGACCCAGGTTCGGATCGGCACCCGTGTCGAGCGGGCTGGGCCCCTCACGCCTGAACTGCCACCAGCCCGCAGCAGCAACCATCGCGGCGTTGTCGGTGCACATCGCAGGCGGGGGCAGGAACGCCCGTGCACCTGCACCATTGCAGACCTCGACGAACCGTTCCCGCAGGCGGGAGTTGGCTGCCACGCCACCACCCAGACAGGCGGCCCTCACACCGGTCTCCTCGATCGCCCACCGGGTCTTGGTCACGAGGGCATCCACCACCGCCTCCTGGAAGGAGGCAACTACATCGGCTGTCGACGCATCGGGGTCGGACCGGAGGTGGTTGACAACAGCCGTCTTCAGCCCGCTGAACGAGAACGCATAGCGCCGGTCGTCGGCCAGGGTCGCCGGGTTCTCCTGAACCAGGGCACGCGGGTAGGAGAACGCCGACCGGTCACCATCGACAGCCAGGTGGTCAACGGCCGGTCCCCCCGGGTAACCGAGACCCAGGTAGCGGGCCACCTTGTCGAAGGCCTCACCGGCGGCATCGTCGAGTGTCGACCCGAGCAGCCTGTACCGACCGTGATCCTCCATGACGACGAGCATGGTGTGTCCACCTGAGACCAACAGGACGACCATGGGCATCTCGAGGTCGGGCTCCTCGAGGAGGGCCGCGTAGAGGTGGGCCTCGAGGTGGTTGACCGCAACGAAGGGAACATTCCACGAGAGCGACAGTGCCTTGGCGGCGCTCACCCCCACCAGCAGCGAGCCGACCAGGCCCGGGCCGGTGGTTGCCGCAACGGCCGCAAGGTCACGGCCCTCGACCCCGGCTGCGACCATCGCCTCGGCCACGACCGGAACCAGCAACTCGACGTGAGCACGGCTGGCGAGTTCGGGAACCACCCCGCCGTACCTGGCGTGCTGGTCAACCTGACTGCTGACGACCGATGAGCGCACCACCCGCGCAGCCTCGACCACCGAGGCGGCGGTCTCGTCACACGAGGTCTCTATTGCCAGAACCAGGTCAGACATGGTCACCACCGCCACATGTCGCCCGGGTGGTGGCGCAGGCCGCCTCGACACGCTCAATGAAGGACGGGTCGGCAACGTCGTGTACCCACATGACCAGGGCATCCTCGCCGTTGTCGGAGTAGTAGCCGGGCCGAACCCCCGAGGGGGCGAACCCGAACCTGGCGTAGAGGCCTCTTGCCGGCATGTTCGAGGCCCTCACCTCGAGCGTCATCGCCACAAGGTCGAGCGACACCGACCGGCGGCAGAGTTCGGCCAGCAGGAGGCAACCGATGCCGGCCCCCTGAGCCGTCGGACTGACAGCCACCGTCGTGACGTGACCCTCGTCGGCCACCACAGCGAGACCCGCATGGCCGACAACCTCTCCACCGGCCTCGGCAACGACATGGAACCTGGTGTCGACTCCAAGGATCTGGTCGCGGAGAAAGCCGGTGGACCACGGTCTCACGAAGACCATCTCGTCGATAGCCGTCACAGCATGGATGTCAGCCTCGCCCATCCTTCGCAGGACCACCGGGTCACCAGCCGTAACGACGCTCACGCCCCGCCCTCCCTCGTCGTCCAGTTGATCTCGGCATCGGGCCTGCGAAGGTAGACCGGCTCAAGCTCCCAGGGCCTCACGAACTCCTCACGCATGGCCCTCGCATGTGCAAGCTGAACGAGTGCCCTGGCACTGGGGTTGGCCAGGCCCTGCTCGGCCAACTCCACCCCCCTGATCCCACCGAACACCTCCTGGTACCGGAGGGCCCCGTCGCCGACGAGCAGGCTCCTCTCCTCGGTGACCTCCAGTTCAGAGGCGAGGTCAGCCGGGCTGCACACGCGTGGATCCACCACCCGTTGAATCCCACCGGGAACCTTTCGGAACATGGCCACGAACAACTCGCCCCTCCGTGCATCGAGGGCAGACACGATCAGGCGACTGGTCCAACGGGCCGGAAACGCCAACAGGTCGAGGCTTGAAACTCCGATCACCGGGATACCCAGCGCGTATGCCATCGAAATGCCCGCGACGATGCCGACCCGGAGGCCCGTGTACAGGCCCGGGCCCACATCGACAGCCACGGCACCCAGTTCGGTGAGTTCGATACCGGCCTGGCGCCGCACAAAGTCGATCTGGGGGCCAAGCGCCTCGGCGTGGCGACGGCCCTGACCGGAGTGGGCCGAGGCCAGCACCCCCTCGTGGCCTCCGACCGCGCATCCCACCTGACCGCTGGCACTCTCGATGGCGAGGATCAGCACGGCTCACCGCCGCCCGGCGTCGAAACGTCCATGGCTGCAACTGTGGCCTCACGGTCGGCCCAACCGTCGCCGACCGTACGGAACTCCAGGAATCGGTCGTCGGGGCCGTCGCCAAGGACCATCCGGATCTCGAGGTAGCCACCGGGCAGCGCACCTGCGATGGCATCGCCCCACTCGATGACCGTCACGGACCTGTCGTCGAGCAGTTCATGAAGTCCCAGGTCGCGCACCTCATCGATGTGGACGAGTCGGTAGACGTCGATGTGGTTCACAACGAGGTCGCCCTCGTAACGGTTGGCGAGGGTGAACGTGGGCGACGTGATCGGCGTGGTCACCCCGAGGGCCCGTCCGAGTCCCTGGGTGAACGCTGTCTTGCCGGCACCGAGATCGCCGCACAACACGATCAGGTCACCGGCCCTGACCGACCCGGCCAGAGAACGCGCAACGGCCATGGTCTGGCCAGCGGAGTGGGTTGCTATGACCGTCAGTGCGCCCATACCCGCTCCATCAACTTCTTCGCCCGGACCAGGTCTGAGCGCATGCGGGCCATTACCTCAGCACCGCCGCGCAGGGCCGCAGCCGGGTGGAAGGTGGGCACGAGCTGGCGGTCGCCGAACGGGTAGGACCGACCCCTCAGCTTCGTGATGCCTGTGTCGGTCTCAAGGAGCAGCTTGGATGAGAAGTTTCCGAGGGTGACCACGACCGCTGGATCAATGGCCCGGATCTGCCCACCCAGATAGGGACGACACGCCGCTATCTCGTCGGACCTCGGGTCACGGTTCTCGGGAGGTCGGCACTTGACGACGTTGGTGATGTAGCAGGCTGACCGGTCGATTCCCAGCTCCTCGTCAAGCAGGCGGTCCAGCAGCTTCCCAGACCGGCCAACGAACGGAACGCCCTGGCGGTCCTCCTCGGCACCGGGTCCCTCGCCGACGAACATCAGGTCCGCGGCAGGGTCACCCGAACCGAAGACAACGCTGCTGCGACCATCAGCGAGGCCGCACATGGTGCATGAACCAGCCTCGACGGCCAGCAGTTCGAGCGAGTTCGACACCCCTGAAGCGTACAGACCGGGGCTCTCCAGAACGGGTGCAACCGGCTTCAGCAGGCGTTCCCTATCGCCCTCTCCACGACCGCCACGGTCAATACCCGCAGGATGTCGAGTTCGGCGCCCCCAATGGAAACCCCACCGGTCGCTGCTGCCACCACGGCATCGCCGTCGGACCGCGTGTGAGGGGGAAAGATCGCCCGAGCCAGGCCGTCATGGGCCGACTGCGCCAACAGCAGGCATCCGGCCTTGTCGACAGCTCCGTTTGTGACCACCACACCGATGGTCGTGTTGTCCCTGCCCCCATCTGCGAGCGAACCGGCGCCGGTCCTCTCAGGCCACGAATCGAACACGCCATCGGCGATCGACTGCGAAACCAGACCGTCATCGACATCGCCGGCTGCGTTGACCGCCATGGCAGCTGCCACAACCAGATCACCACGCCGGGCCGAGGCGAATCCGAATCCACCTGGAGCCGATCGGTCCCGTCCCCGCCACGTTCCTACCGTGGCGCCTGCACCGGCTCCGACCCGACCAACCTCCACGGTGTCTGACGCTGCCGCATTGGCCGCCAGGCGCCCCTCGGCGGCGCCGGGCCTCACCGAACCGTCTCCCACCATGAGGTCAAAGAGGGACATCCCGACCACGATCGGCACCGGGCCCGCCGGCGTGGGAAAGCCGACACCCTGCTCCTCAAGATGGGCCACGACGCCATCTGAGGCGGCAAGGCCGAAGACCGACCCACCCGAGATGACCACGGCATCCAGACGGCTGACGCTCCGCTCAGGAGCCAGCAGGTCAAACTCGCGGGTTGCCGGTGCGCCTCCACGGACCTCACCGGAGGCCACCGTGCCCTCTGGGAACAGGAGCACCGTGCAACCGGTGGCTGCAGCCTCGTCGGTCCAGTGGCCCACCCTGACACCATCGATCGGGAACTTCACGCCGCCGACGCTAGTTGCACGCCCCTGCGACCAGCACATCAATGCGGTCGTCGTAGTCCTCGACCACCCGTCGCCAGTCGAACCGGCGCATCATCACGTCCAGCCCCGCCACCCGATCACGCCACCCGGGAAGGTCACCGAGAACATCCCTGAGCCGGCTGGTGAGCCCTTCGTCGGGGTACAGGGCTGCCCCGTGCCATCTGTCCGGCACCAGCTCGGGATAGCTCTGTCTGGTCGGCAGAACCGGCACCGCACCCGCAGCCATTGCCTCAACCACCGCGATCCCGAAGAACTCGTGGGTGGCCGCGCTCACCACCACGTCGCTGGCGCCCAGCAGATCTACGTACTCCGACCTCGGGAGGTACCCGAACTGGACCACCCGGTCGCCCAACTGCCCCCTTGCCTCGGTCATCTCCCTCGGGTCGACACGCGTGTTCTCGCCAGCCACGGCAACCCGGAATGCAAGGCCCTCACCGGCCAGCTTCAGGAGGGCGGCCATTACCGCTCCGGGATTCTTGTCGTGGTCCCAGCGCTGGTTCCAGAGAACCGTCGGCACCTCCGGGCAGGTGGCGGCGTCACGGACCGGTACATCCGAGAGATCGACTCCCACGGGGACGACACGACATGCAGAGGCGACCGCTTCCAGCCACGGGGCATGGGCCTCGTCGGGAGCACGTTCGAGGAGGGCCGGCAGGGCCTCGAGGAGTCCGTCGCGCTGGAACGCCGAGTTGAACCAGACCTCGTCGGCCGCGGCCATCCCCAACCAGTTGATCAACGGCAGCGAATCGTCGACACGCTGACCGGGGGCCAGGGGATACATGAGCTGGTTCTCGTGCAGGTACAGGACCACCGGCGGATTGCCCAGGAACCGGCGGCTGAAACCCAGCCACGCCGCCAGGTCGATCATGCCGCTGACGATCACAAGGTCAGGAGGTCCCGTCCGCTCCACGGCAGCCCTCGCCTCTGCTGCCAGCGTCAGCGACGAGCCCCGCATCCGCCACCTCCAGAACGCACCCGGGTGGCTTACGGTCACGACCTCGTGACGGCTGTGGGTGGCGAGACCGTCAGCCCACGCCGCATGGGAGCCACCGTGGTACGGCTCGACAAGAAGAACGCGGCTCACGGGTCTGTTCCTGATCCGGCTCAGTACCTGCGCGGCACCCGGTGCCCGATGGTGGCAAGCACCTCGTACCCGATGGTGCCGGTCGCATCTGCCATCTCCCCGACGGTAAGGAAGTCATCTCCCTGGCCACCGAGGATCACGGCCTCGTCACCCACGGCCACCCCGTCATCCACCTCAACGACCGTCTGGTCCATCGTGATAACGCCCCGTATCGGCCGACGCCGCCCTCCGATGAGCACCGCTCCGTGTTCCCACCATGCCCTTGTGAGGCCGTCTGCGTAGCCGATCGGCAGGGTGGCCAGCCTCGTTCGACGATCGGCCATCCACCTGCGGCCGTACGACACGCCCTCTCCGGTCTCCACACCGTGGAGGTGAACGACCTCGCTACGGAGGCGGAGTGCCTGTCGGAGCCCCAGCTCGCAGCAACGGTCGCGCAGGGCTGTCGAGGGTTCCACTCCGTAGAGGCCGATTCCGACCCTGACCATCGACCTGTGGCTGTCAGGTCGGGTCAGGGTTGCCCCGGTGTTGGCCATGTGGACAACCGGCGGGTCAAGACCGGCAGCGGAGAGGTCCGCCAGGGCTTCGTCAAGCGCTGCCATCTGGTCGCCGGTGAACTCATCGCCTGGCTGGTCGGCCGAGGCGAAGTGGGTGAAGATCCCCTCCAGGGTGAGGCCCGCTCCCCCGATCCGCTTCGCCAGTCGGACCGCATCAGAAGGATCTGCACCCACCCGGTTCATCCCCGTGTCGAGCTTGAGGTGAACCGGTGAGCCAGCTGGTGCGACAGTGGCGAAGGCGTCTATTCCTGCCTCTGAGTAGACGGTGGGCCTGACTCCGGCCAGTTCAGCCAGACCGGCCATCTCGGATGGCCGCGGCTCGGATAGGACCAGAACCGGTATGGCAATGCCCGCAGACCGGAGTTCGGCAGCCTCGTCGACCAGTGCCACCCCCAGCCATTTCGCGCCAGCCTCGACAGCGACCCTGCCCACCGCGACAGCCCCATGGCCGTAGGCGCCGGCCTTGACGACGGCACACAGGTCGCTCTCGCCGACGATTCCCTGAAACACACCGACGTTGTGGGCAATGGCCGTAAGGTCGATCTCGGCCCATGTGGGTCTCATCAGAGCGAAGCCCCCTCGGCGGAGTCGACCCCGAGACCCACAAGTACCTCGACGAGGTGCGTGGCCAGATCTCCGGCAAGCACACCGGTTTCGGGGCAGGCGGCCACCAGCCTGCCGTGCACGTGCGCCGCTGCGGCCGCTGCGTCAAACGGGTCGGCCCCACGGGCCAGGAAGGCCCCCAGGATGCCTGCCAATACGTCGCCGGTACCCGCTGTGGCCAGGCGACTGTCGCCGGCCGTGACCAGCCGGACCCGTCCGTCGGGTGCCGCCACGACCGTCGTAGGACCCTTCAGGAGCACAACAGCATCGAACGAGCGTGCCAGATCCGCTGCTGCACCAATGCGATCAGGCCCCGGACGACTACCGGTAAGGCGCTCGTACTCGCCGTCATGAGGGGTCAGAACCACCGACGCCATCCGCCCATGCTCCGCATCGACATCCACGAGGGCGTTCAGGCCGTCGCCATCGACGACGACCGGAACGGTCGAGCTGGCAACAAGGCGTCGCACCCCTGACCACGTGTCACGGTCAGTACCCAGCCCCGGCCCCACCACCAGGGATCCGAACCTCTCAAGATCGCCGGAAACCTCGACCAGGCCGGCATCCACCGGGTGTCCGACCACCTCGACAGGAGCACCGGTGCCGGTTCCACCGGGAACCGAGAGGCGCACGTAGCCGGCACCGGCCCGTTGAGTGGCCGCCGCTGCCAGGTTGGCGGCCCCCTCCATGCCTGGAGATCCGGCAACGACCCAGCACGCACTGTTCCACTTGTGGGCATCCGGTTGCCGTGGTGGAACCAGGCTGGAGATGTCGCCGTCCTCGATCAGGAATGCTCCCGCCCCCGAGACATCGAGGCCGATATCCACCACCTCAACCCGCCCAGCCAGGCCGGGCCCCTCACCAAACAGCAGACCCGGCTTGAGGGCCGCAAACGTGACGGTCCGAACGGCGCTCATTGGAACGCCCATTGCAATACCGGTCAGGCCGTCAAGGCCAGAGGGCAGGTCAACGGCCAGTACGGGCGAGGACGTCAGAGGTGGCTCGAAGGGACGCCGCAACCCGGTGCCAAACGCCGCATCCACGACCAGGTCCGCCGGAGGAAGCCGCTCGGGTGCATCAAGGACGTCAACGATCACGGTCCGCACACCACGCTGCTCCAACCTCTCGGCGGCCACACGGCCATCGGCGCCGTTGGAACCCGGGCCTGCGAGCACCACCACACGCCTGCCATAGCCACCACCCAGTTCCTCGAGCACGGCCCGTGCCACCGCCGCACCGGCACGTCCGACCAGAACGTCAACGGGCTCGGGAGACGCCGCATCGATCTCGGCCATCTCGACCGGGGTGACAACCGGAATCACGATACGGCCACCCCGTGGACCCGATCCATCACAGGGCCACCGCCGTGGCCGTGGCCATCAGGTCGGTGTGGCTGAGGGTCAGGAGCCAGCGCTCCACACCGGCAGCGCTGGCGGCATCGGCCGCTCCGCCGTGCAGGAGCAGAACAGGTCTGCCAGACGGCTCGCGCACAACCTCGATGTCATACATTGCGACCCCGCCCAGACCGAGACCAAGTGCCTTCAGCACCGCCTCCTTAGCCGCGAACCGGACCGCATACCTCTCCGTCGGATCTGCCCGCAGGTCGGCGTAGGCACGCTCGGCCGGCCGGAACAACCGTTCCCTCAGGCCTGGGGTGCGTTCAAGGGAGCGGCGAAAGCGCCCCATGTCGACCAGGTCCGTTCCGATACCTATCAACGCGGTGCCTCCACCGCCCACATCAGGACGAACCCTCCCCACGAAGGCGACCGGCTATGCCTCCGACAGGGTCAACAAGGAGGTCCTCGACGGGCAGGTCGGCCAACCGGTCATCGCGCAACTGGGTCTCTGTCTCACAGACGGCGTCGCGGATCTCGTCGTAACGGTTGCGGTAGCCGTGGAGCACGCCACGCAGGTCATCGGGCGGCAGGTGGTCGTGGAGCACCACATGCAGCAGGGTCAGACCAGTCGCCTGACCGTCCTTCACCTCGGGGACCAGCACGATCGTTCGGCCGTCCCTGGCTCCCCGGGTGACGAGAACCTCACGAGCCACGACCACGCTGTGCTTGGTGCCGCGAAGCGCAGGATCACGATCGGAACGAGACTCGATGCCGGTGGAGATCCCACCCCTGTCGACGATCGCCACCGTTGGCGTGCTCCCCTCGAGCCCGTCGACCCGGTAACGGGTGAACCCGACAACATCGGCCACCGCAGCATCCAGGTCGGCCAGCAGCCGCAGGGTCCTGTAACTGAGCGAATCACGCGGTGCGCCGGCATCGAGAACCTCGCGGACCAGGCCAGCGGTCAGGAGCATCTCGTCGGTTCTGGAGATCCCCACCGTCACCGTCTTGGCCTGGTGCTTGATGGCATCAATCGGTCGGGTCAGTTCCTCGATGGCCTGCGTCAGTGCCCCGGCCAGGTCATCGAGCACCAGCGCCGGTGTGCCGACCGGACCAAACTCGAGCTGATAGGACTCCAGTGGCAGGTCACCCGTGGCATAGCGGAACTGCGCCGCCAGGCGGACCGCTGTGGAAGCCTCGAGGTGGCCGTTGAGGCGTCCCGACCTGAGCTCGTCAAAGAACCGGGATGCCAGCGGCCTCAACTGCAACCTGAGGTCCTCGACCGGGCCGGCGGAGGCACCCGCTGTCAGACCGGCCGCCGCCAGGCGTTCGATGGCGGCATGCGCCTCTCGCAGCGGGGCGGCCTGGGCGTCGATGGAGCGCGCCGCCTCGTAGCCGAAAAGGTGCCCGACCATTGTCGAGAGCACGAACGCCAGACGCGGGTGCACCCGTGGGACGGTCACGACGTCGAGGGCGTCAGGGAACCTGCCCAGGCCTGGATCTGCGTCTGTGACAACTATCGGCGCGGCCTTATGGGCCCGGTAGATGGCCACCTCCTTGGCCACGTCATCAGCCGTGGAGCCCACCATGCCGGTTGCACAGACCAGCACCATCGGCTCGGCCGACAGGTCGATGTGCTTCTTGTCCTCGGTGGCGTCGGCGGCAATGGACTTGTAGCAGAGCTCGGACAGCTTGATCCTGATCTCGCGAGCGGCGATCAGGTTCGCACCAGTGCCCACGACGGCCCAGTGGCGACGCCCTGGCCCGTATCTGTCTGCGACGTTCCCGATGTGTTCCTGCAGGGCCAACACCTCGACCATGGCCTCAGGAAGGTCACGCAACCCGTCGAGCAGGTCCGCCCGGTCATCGGCACCGGGAAGACCGGCGGCGTCGGCGAGTGCCGCTGCCAACAGGATGCCTGCCACCACCTGGGCGTAGAAGGCCTTTGTCGATGCGACGCTCATCTCAACATCGCGGCCATCGGATGTGTAGAACACGCCGTCGGCCCGGTCTGTCAGATCGCTGTTCCTGCGGTTCACTATCGCAAGCACCCTGGCGCCGCGTGCCCTCACCAGGTCGACGGTGCGGTTGGTGTCGGTGGTCGTACCGGACTGGCTGATTGCGACGATCAGGGTGTCGGACATGTCGCGGCGCAGACCGGAGCCCGACAACTCGGTTGCGGCCCTCGCCTCGGTGATCATGTCGGACCCCGTGAACTCTGCCGCAACCGACAGTGCAACCGCCTCGCCCGCTACCGCTGCGGTTCCCTGCCCGATGATGGTCACCCGGCGGATCCGGCCAGCAGCCAGATCGGCACGCAGATCAGCTCCGAGGGCACGCTCTCCGAGCCTGACCGTGGACGTGCCGTCGACATCTACGAGCCTGCCCCGCAGGGTGGAGCGGACCGACGCCGGAGCCTCGCCGATTTCCTTGATCAGGTAGTGCGGGCTGTCGCCACGGTCAATGTCGCGTGTGGTGATCCCGGCCTTCACGAACTCGTGCTCTGCGACCGGGAGCAGCCGGCCGTCGTAGGACCGCCGGTCGATACCGGCCGGGTCACCGGCCAGCGAACCATCCAACCCGACGATCTGGCCATTACCGGCAACCGGTCCGGCGCCATCAGACACGGCACCTCCCTCCATTCGAAGGTAGGTGTCTGTCAGCTCCACCACGCCGTAGGGCTCACTCGCAACAATGAAGGCATCTTCGGCAACGCCTATGTAGAGGGCCTGGCCACTTCCCCGCAGCGCCAGCCAGAGGCGGTTCGGGGAACCACCCATCGACGCAGCCACGGCGACCGACCCCTCAAAGGCGGCGACGGTACGTCGGAACGCCTCGTCCTCGGACTCGTCTGCCGCAAGGTGACTGGCACAAAGTGCCGGTACGACCCTCGTGTCGGTCGTGATCTCGGATGCGACCGAGAGGTCCTCGGATGCGACCAGGTCCGCATGGTTGTCGACATCACCGTTCTGGACGGCCAGCACCAGCGGTGAATGCAGTCCGTCGGCGCGGGTGGAGTCCAGCGGATGTGCGTTCGCCTCGGAGATGAGGCCGACGCTGGCCCAACGGGTGTGACCCAGCACGGCGCCGCTGACCGACGGGCTGACAAGCAGTCCGGTCAGCACCGCGTCGGTGGCAAGTGCCGTTCGCATTGCAGCGGTGTTGTCGCCCAGCTCTCCGATCTCCGCTGCAGCCTTCACCACGAACGAGAAGCCTCCACCGGGGAGGCGTCTGACGGCTCCGCTGCGGAGGAGGGAGTCCTCGTCACGGCCCATCAGGTCGACATCATCGAAGCCGTGGTCCCAGACGGTTACGACGAGGCCCGCCGAATCCCGGCCACGGACCTCCAGCCTGTCAATCGCGGTGAGGGCCTGGTGGACCGAGAGCAGCACTGCACGGCCGGCCTCGCTGGGTGGCTGGCGCTCCGAGGCCAACGAAGCCACACCGGCATGAGCACCCAGCCGGTCACGGCGCAGCGACCATGCAGCGTCCCTCGCCCTCACCAGGGCGACGTTCGCCAGTTCCAGGTCGGCCCGCGCACCTTCAAGGACCTTCTCCATCCGAATGAGATGCTCAGAGACCTGTTCCAGAAGTGGATCCAGAAGCCCGATCAGAGAACCTCCGGCCTCCATCGCCGCCAGCCCGGAAACGCCGCCCAACAACTGATTGGCCATCTCGAGCTGGTCGGCCACCTCCGCCAGGCCAACTTCGTCGGGGGCGACCACCAACCCCCTGAGAAGGTCCAGAGCCCGACCAACGGGTCCGGTGACATCGGTGACCGTCGGTACCGGCCGAACTGACGGCCGCCTGAGGACCGCGATAATGCCGCACATGCCCTGGTCCTCGCCCTTTCTCGCCTGATCAGCAGGCCTCGTTGGTCGTATCTGAACCGGTGGATCCGGATCCGTGGAGCGCCCTCCAGAGGCGCCCTCCGGCCAATTCTAGGACCGTTCGGTCAACTGCCCGCCGCGGCACCGGTCCCGGTGCCCGCATCAGCGTTCCTGACGGCCTCACAGAGCCTCTCTGCCACGGACTCGGCAGTACCGGCGTCAACCGCCTCGACCATCACCCTCACCACAGGCTCGGTCCCCGAAGGTCTCACCAGCACACGCCCATCCGAGCCGAGGCGACCCGCCTCCTCCTGGATCAGGTCTGCGACACCGGCCACAACGGCAGCACCGCTCCCCGACACCGGGATGCTCTCTAGGACCTGGGGCGTACGGCTCACCAACTCGGCAGCCATGTCTCCGATCGTGCGACCCGCCCTCACCACTGCATCAAGAACCTGAACTCCGGTCAACAGGCCGTCGCCTGTGGAGGCGAACTCGGGAAACACAATGTGGCCGGACTGCTCACCACCGAGAGACCAACCTCCATTGTCGAGCGCCTCAAGCACGTTGCGGTCCCCGACATCGGTTTCGTGAACCAGGATTTCGTGATCAGCGAGGCCACGGCGAAGGCCCAGGTTGGCCATAACGGTAACGACGACGGTCGACCCGGTTAACAGCCCCCTGCCGAGACGGTCAACCGCACAAATGGCCAACAGGTGGTCACCGTCCAACAGCGACCCATCGGAGGCCACAGCCACAACACGGTCACCGTCGCCATCAAACGCGAGGCCCGCGTCGGCACCCGACGAAACCACTGCATCCTGGAGGCTCTCGGGCCTCGTCGAACCGCACCTCTCGTTGATGTTGCGGCCGTCGGGAGAATCGTGGATAACGGTCACCTGGGCACCGAGCCTCGACAGAACCCCGCCGGCGCTCAAAGAGGTGGCACCGTTAGCGCAGTCGACAACGAGACGCATCCCGGTAAGGGCCCCAGGGGCAACTGAGCCCACAACCGAGTCGGCCCACCTTCGGTCCGCTACCTCGGCCCGGGAGTAGTTGCCGGTCGGGTCGAGCCGGGGGCGTCGGTGCCATACCTCCTGGATCGCTACCTGGGTCTCGTCACCCAGCTTGCGTCCACCCGCAGCAAACAGCTTCACACCGTTGTCCCACCAGGGATTGTGTGAAGCCGAGACCATTGCACCGGCAACAGAGTCCAGGGCAGCCACACAGGCCACGGCCGGAGTCGGCGCCATACCGAGCGAGACCACATCGACCCCACCGGCGACGAAGCCCTCGGCGAGGGCATCCACGAGCTCGGGGCCGGACTCGCGTGGGTCGTGACCGACAACCACCCTGTCTGAGCCCAGGTGGCCGGCCGCTGCGAAACCCAGACCCCGCACCGAGGCCGCGTCGAGTTCGGTGCCTATCCGTCCACGGACCCCGTCGGTTCCGAAACTGAGATCCATATCTGAAGACTACGGGCCGGGCCAGAGCCGGACCCCGCGGGGCTCAGCGCTTGCTGTACTGCGGAGCCTTGCGGGCCTTCTTGAGGCCGTACTTCTTGGATTCCTTCTTACGGTCATCGCGGGTGAGGAACCCGGCTTCCTTCAGTGCAGGACGCCTCTCGGACTCGAGAGCCTCAAGGGCCCTGGCGATTCCGAGGCGAAGGGCTCCAGCCTGACCGCTGATACCACCACCGTGCAGGGTCGCGTCGATGTCGTATACACCCTCTGTGGCGGTGACCCGAAAGGGCTCCATGAACACGAGGCGGTGGCTCTCAGAAGGGAAGTAGTCGACGACAGGACGCCCGTTGACCGTCACCGTGCCGGTCCCCTCGCGAAGGCGTACACGTGCTACGGACCTCTTGCGACGGCCTGTGGTCTGGATGATCGGCTTTGACATCAGCTGTTCCTCGGTCAGGCCCTACGGGCCCGGGTGTGTTCGAGGGCCAGCGGCTGCGGCTGCTGTGCCCCATGGGGATGTTCGGCGCCGCGGTAGACCTTCAACTTCTTGAGCATCTGGCGACCGAGACGGTTACGGGGAAGCATGCCCCTGATGGTGCGACGGAGGGCCTCTTCGGGCTTGTCGGCCAGAAACTGCCCATAGGTACGGGAGCGGAGACCACCCGGATAGCCGGAGTGGTCGTAGACGTTCTTGTCGGACTCCTTGGCACCTGTCAGAACCACCTTGCCGGCGTTCACGATGACGACGTGGTCGCCTGTGTCGACATGGGGGGTAAAGGTGGGCTTGTGCTTGCCGCGGAGAACCGAAGCCACCTCGGAGGCGAGGCGACCGAGTACCAGGCCGTCAGCGTCGACGACGTGCCACGCACGCTCAATCTCGCCTGCCTTGGGTGTATAGGTGGACACGGGTGTTCCTCTCGAATGTGTAGTCGTGAAGCCCGGTTCCGGGTCACGGCCCGGTCCGGATGCAGGCAACCGGGATAGGCCCCGATCACCACATGGACCGGGGGTAAAGGCTATGCCCGACACCCCCTCCCGGCAACCCGCCGGGCGTGGCACAGGGTCGGATCAACCCACCGGATAACGAACAGACCATAGGGACAGGCCCTGAGGTGGAGCCGGCTTGCCTGCAGCCTGACGGTCAAGTGCTGCGAGCACCGCCGACATCCCCGTAACCGGGAGCCAACCGGCCCCGATCGGCACCAGAACCCCGACTATCGATCTCACCATCTGGTGGCAGAAGGCCGACGCCGTGATCTCGAAAACCAGGATGTCGTCGGCCGGACCGCTCCATTCGGCTGCCTCTATCCGTCTGACCATCATCTTGGCGCTCTCGCTGAGTGGGTTCTTGCGCCGCCTGCAGAAAGAGGTGAAGTCATGCTCACCGATCAGGTCACCACACGCCGTGTTCATCGCCGACACGTCAAGAGGATCAGGAACGTGCCAGGTCGTTGGCGACAGGAGGGGATCTGGAAAGGGACGGTTCAGAACGCGGTAACGGTAGGTCCGACCGGTTGCGTTGAAACGGGCATCAAAGTCATCGTCGGCCGACTCGAGGGTCGACATGACGATCGAAGGAGCACATAGGCGGTTCACCGACCGGCGCAACTTCGCAAGGTCGACATCGTCTGGAACGTCAAAGCTGAGCACCTGCCCCGCAGCGTGAACACCACGGTCCGTGCGGCCGGCACAGGTCACGACAACCTCGGACCCGACGACCCGGGACAGGACTGCCTCAAGGTCACCTGCGATGGTGCGCACATCCCTGTTCACGGCAAACCCGTGGAACGGTGCCCCGTCGTATGCGATCTCTGCCCGGACCCGCACGACTACCTGGCCGGACTACCTGGGTGGCTGGAAAAGATCAGACCAGTTCGATGCGGGCCATCGGGGCATTGTCACCGCTGCGTGGACCCACCTTGAGGATCCTCGTGTAACCACCCGGCCGGTCCTCGTAGCGGGGGCCGATCTCGTCGAACAACTTTGCAGCCATCTCGCGGTCACGCAGGAACGACACCACCTGACGGTGGTTGTGCAGGCCACCCTTGCGGGCCTTGGTGATCATCTTCTCGGCGATCGGACGCAGGGCCTTGGCCTTGGCCTCGGTAGTCGTAATCGCCTCGGCGGCAATCAACGAGGCAACCAGGTTGGCCATCATCGACTTCTGGTGCGCAGAGCTGCCGCCGAAACGGCGACCCTTCCTGGGGGTTGCAGGCATGGTCTCAGCCCCGAACCCGCAGGGACAGACCCCGCTCGTCCAACTTCTCGATTACCTCGTCGAGGGACTTCTGACCGAAGTTGGTTACAGCCAGGAGGTCATCCTCGGACTTCTCGAGCAGCTGACCGATGGTGTCGACCTGGGCCCGCTTGAGACAGTTCCGGGGACGCTCGGAAAGGTCGAGGTCCTCAATTGGGAGAGCCATGTCTGGGGAACCCACGATTGTCGACTCGGCCTCGCCGAGCTCAAGACCCTGGGGCTCGTCGCTCATGTTCTCGACCAGCTTGATCAGGGACCCCAGCGTGGCGCCAGCCGAAGCCAGGGCCTCCCTGGGGGAGATGGTTCCGTCGGTCTCAATGTCGAGCACGAGCCTGTCGTAGTCACTCGACTGCTCGACCCTGGTGGGTGAGACGTCGAAGGCGACCCGGCGGACCGGTGAGAAGAGGGCATCGACAAGAATGACCCCGATGACCGGCTCCCCGCCGACACGCTCGGCAGGCAGGAATCCACGACCACGCTCGATCGTCAACTCGAAGGCCAGACGGCCCTTGGAGTTCAACGTCGCCAGGTGCAGATCGGGGTTCACAATCTCGACATCGTCGTTGGTGGCCAGCACCTCGGCGGTGACATCGGCGGCACCACGGACATCGGCACGGAGGGTCACGGGCTCATCGCTGTGGCAGCGGACCTCGAGGTCCTTCAGGTTCAAGATGATGTCGGTGATGTCCTCGACGACACCATCGATCGTGCCGAACTCATGGAGCGCATCGTCAAAGCGAACCTGTGTGACAGCCGCGCCCGGGATGGACGACAGCAGGGTGCGGCGCAGGGAGTTGCCGAGGGTGTGGCCGAAACCCGGCTCGAGCGGACCCACAGCAAACTGCTGGCGGTTCCCATCTTGTTCGGTTTCGACCTCAACGGTCGGACGCTGAATGACCAGCATGGCTATCCACCTTCTCGCTGCGCTCGCAGCGTTTCCTGGTACCGGCTCCCGGAGGAACCCGACCAACTGTCTGTGTTGTTCGAATCGTCTGTCTGCAGGTCCCGGGCTGGCCAGTGAAGCCGCGCCGGAGGCCCCTGTCGGTTACTTGCTGTAGAGCTCAACCACGAGTTGTTCCCGGAGCGGGATGTCGATCTGGTCACGGAGAGGTAGTTCCTTCACGGTGACCTCGTGACCGCCGTCGGCGACCTCGAGCCATGCCGGAGCCTGACGGTCGAGAACGTCCACGTTCCACTGCACCACGACCATGTTCCTGGCCTTGTCACGCAGGGCCACGACCTGGTCCTTCTTGACACGGAAGCTGGGGATGTCGACACGACGTCCATCGACGTTGACGTGGCCATGGTTGACCATCTGGCGGGCCTGCGGTCGGGTCGCTGCCATGCCGGCCCTGTAGACGACGTTGTCGAGGCGCAACTCGAGGAACCTGAGCAGGTTGTCGCCGGTGACACCGTCGCGACGATTGGCCTCGTCGTAGAGGCGCCTGAACTGTCGCTCTGTCAGACCGTACGAGAACCTGGCTTTCTGCTTCTCCTGAAGCTGGGCCAGATACTCGGAAGGGTTTCCGCGGCGACGGGTGCGACCGTGCTCGCCTGGCGGGTAGGGGCGCTTGTCGAGGGCAACGGTTTCACCCTTGGTCCCGAAGATGTTCGTGCCCAGGCGACGCGAAATACGCGCCCTGGGACCCGTGTAACGCGACATCAGACCCTCCGCCGCTTGGGGGGGCGGCAACCGTTGTGGGGGATCGGGGTGACATCTTTGATGCCGGTCACCTCTATGCCCGTGTTCTGGATAGTGCGGATGGCTGTCTCGCGACCCGACCCGGGCCCCCTGACAACCACATCAACCTTTCGGACCCCGTGCTCCATGGCCTGCCGGGCACACTGCTCGGCGGCCATCTGGGCGGCGAAGGGTGTCGACTTACGGGAGCCCTTGAAGCCCACGTTGCCGGCAGTTGCCCAGGCAAGGGTGTTGCCCCCCTGGTCGGTGATGGTGATGATCGTGTTGTTGAAGGAACTCTTGATGTGCGCAACGCCGTGTGGGACGTTCTTGCGCTCCTTCTTACGGGGACGACGGCCCCCTGCTGACGGTTTTGCCATTACTTCACTGCCTGCTTCTTGTTGGCGACTGTCTTACGGGGACCCTTGCGTGTCCGGGCGTTCGTGTGGGTGCGCTGCCCGCGGACCGGAAGCCCACGGCGGTGGCGTAGACCCTGATAGCAGCCGATGTCCATCTTGCGCTTGATGTTCTGGGAGACCTCTCGTCTCAGGTCGCCCTCGACCTTGAGTTGCTGGTCGACGAAGGCCCTGATGTGGGTGATCTCCTCGTCGGTGAGGTCCCTTACACGTGTCGACGGGTTGACCCCGGCACCCTCGCACACCAGACCTGCAGTGGTGCGGCCGATGCCGTGGATGTAGGTGAGAGCGATCAACACCCGCTTTTCGCGGGGGACGTCGACGCCGGAAATTCGTGCCATGTGGTGTGTTCCCCTAACCTTGGCGCTGCTTGTGACGCGGGTTGCTGCAGATCACCTGCACGCGACCGTGGCGCCGGATGACCCGGCACTTCTCGCACATCCGCTTTACGCTTGTTCGGACCTTCATAGTCTTCTCATTCGATCTTCGTGTCGGCCGGTCGGATCGACCGGCCGGTGTTGGCTACTTGTAGCGGTAGGTGATGCGTCCCCGCTGGAGGTCGTAGGGAGTCAACTCGACCTGGACACGATCGCCCGGCAGGATCCGGATGTAGTGCATCCGCATCTTGCCGGAGATATGGGCCAACACGTTGTGGCCGTTCTCCAACTCGACACGGAACATGGCGTTGGGCAACGGCTCCAACACCGTGCCCTCCATCACGATCGCGTCTTCCTTGGACTTCGTCAGGGTCATGCTCCCAGTTGTGTTCTTATGCTTAAATGTTTCGGTCTGACCGTCTTGGAAACGCCGTTGGCGCACCAGACGATCAAGGTCATTCGTACCCGAATGCCCACCAGCGACGCGGGCAACAGCCCGGCCGAGGCCGAGGGACAACGCTATCGCAGGCCCCAGAAGGGTCCAACCCGCCGACCCGGCCCAGCCAGAAACTGTCCGTCATGCCAGAATCCCGTCAACAATGGTGCACAGCCGACCAAAGACCTCATCCTCGCTACCCAGGCCGTCCACCACCCTCAACATGCCGCGGTCCTCGAACCACGAGAGCAGGGGCGCTGTCTCCGACTCGTAGAGGTCCAGACGGAGGCGGATCGCCTCCTCGGTGTCGTCGACACGGCCACGCTCCAACATCCGACCGATTACCACGTCGACCGGTACGTCCAGGTTGAGCGCACCGGCCAGTGGTGTTCCAACCGAGCCCAGGATGCCCTCGAGCGCCTGAGCCTGAACCGGGGTCCGGGGAAAGCCGTCGAGGATCACACCGTGTTCGACCACGTCTGGCATCGCCAGCCTCTCGGCCACGATCCCGTTCACCACCTCGTCGGGAACGAGGTTCCCGGCATCCATAACTGCCTGGGCCTCCCGGCCGAGCTCGGTACCGGACGCCACAGCGGAGCGCAGCATGTCACCGGTCGAGACGTGGACCATGCCGTAGGCCTCCACCAGACGTACGCACTGGGTGCCCTTACCGGAGCCCTGACGGCCCAGGATCACCAGGTGGACTGCAGCCACGATGTCAGATCCCGCCAACCACAGGGGCTACTTGAGGAAGCCTTCGTAGTTCCGCATCGTCAACTGTGAGTCGACCTGCTTCATCGTCTCAAGCGACACTCCTGCAGCGATCAGGATCGAGATACCGACGAACCCGAAACCCGCCGCACCAGCGCCGGAGGAACCACCAATCCCGGAACTGGTATCGAGGAACACGTTGATGAGGATCGACGGAATCAACGCAACCGCCGCCAGGAAGAGGGCCCCAGGGAGGGTGATGCGGGAAAGGATCTTGGCCAGGTACCGCTCGGTCTGGTAGCCGGGGCGGATACCGGGAACAAACCCACCCTGCTTGCGGATCGTGTCGGCCTGCTTGACCGGGTCAAAGGTGATCGCCGTGTAGAAGTACGCGAAGCCCACCACCAGCAGGCCGGTGATACCGAAATAGAAGACGTTGTCCGGCTGAGCCAGGTTGTCGTCGATCCAGCGTCGAAAGCCGTCCCACGGCAGGGCTGCAGCGAGCAGCACCGGCAGGTACAGAACCGATGAGGCGAAGATGATCGGGATCACACCCGACTGGTTGACCTTGAGAGGGATATAGGTGTTCTGGCCCCCGTACATGCGGCGACCCACCACCCGCTTGGCGAACTGCACCGGGATCCGACGCTGCCCCTGTTCCACGAACACGATCGCAGCGACCAACCCGATGAGAACAACAAGAACTATTCCCAGCGCAATAGGCCCGTTCTCGGCATGAATCAGTGATCCCTGCGCGGGGAAGGCGCTAACAATCGAGATCATGATCAGAAGCGACATTCCGTTGCCGATTCCCTTCTGGGTAATCAGCTCACCCATCCACATGAGCAGGGCGGTACCGGCGGTGAGGGTGAGAACAACCAGGCTGACCGTGCCGATGTGGAAGTTGGGAAGCAGGTTCGCACCCGACGAGCCGCTGATGGAGTTTCCGCCGCTGTTGAACAGGAAGGCGAAGCTGGTGGACTGGATTACGGCAATGGCCACGGTCAGGTAACGGGTCCACTGGGTTATCTTGCGCTGCCCAACAGCCCCCTGTTGCTGCCACTGCTCGATCTTGGGGACGACCACGCCAAGGACCTGCATGATGATCGACGCGGTTATGTAGGGCATGACGCCGAGGGCGAACACGGCGAACGTGGTGAGGGCGCCACCCGAGAACAACTGGAGAAACGCCAGAACACCACCCTGGTTGGCCCTGTCGCGCAGCAACTGGACCTGCTCGACGTCGATTCCCGGAGCGGGCATGAACGCGCCGATCCGGTAGAGCAGGATCATGAGCAGGGTGAACAGGATCCGCTTGCGCAGATCGGCGACCCTGAACATGTTCAGCATGCTGGAAATCAAGTTGGCTCCCGGTGGTCGGGTGTTCCCCGGTTCGACCCGGGGTGAATGGATGTGGTCAGCGGTTCATTAGGGCGTTGCCGCTTGCAGGCGGCCTCACGGCAAACGGCAGAGGCAGCTGCTCGATGCTCCCACCGGCAGCCACAATCGCCTCCTCGGCGGACGCCGAGAAGGCGTGAGCCTTCACGTTCACCGCTCGTGTTACCGCGCCCCGGCCCAGAACCTTGACGAGGGACTTCTTGCCTACCAGGCCCTTGGCGAGCAACGTCTCAGGGGTCACATCGGTCAGGCCGGACTCCTCGATGGAGTCCAGGTTGATTGCCTGGTACTCGACCCTGAACGGGTTCTTGAAGCCACGCAACTTTGGAATCCGCTGGTGGAGGGGCATCTGCCCACCTTCAAACCCGAGGCGGACCGTGTTACGGGCCCGCTGGCCCTTCATGCCGCGACCGGCGGTCTTGCCGCCCTTTCCGCCGATTCCACGCGCCACGCGCTTGCCGCGCTTGCGGGATCCCGGCGGCGGTGTCAGATCATGGACCTTCATCTCACTCGACCTCCTCTACCTTGACCAGGTGTGGGACCCGGGCGATCATGCCCCGGATCTCGCCCCGGTCAGGCAGGACGTTGCTGCGACCGATCCGGCCGAGCCCCAACGCACGCAGGGTTCCCCTCTGCTTGGGCTTGGAGCCGATTGCGGAACGTACCTGGGTCACCTTGAGGCTCCCGGAAGCTGCTGCGCTCATGCGGAGACCTCGTCGGCGGCCAGACCGTCGATGCCCGCCTCGGTGCGACGGTAGGCGGTAAGCAGTGCCGCAGGCACGAACTCCTCGGGATCGAGGCCGCGCAGGCGTGCGATCTCGTCGGGCCTACGAAGCGACTTGAGACCGTTGATGGTGGCCCTGGCAACGTTGATGTGGTTGGAGGATCCCATCGACTTGCAGAGGATGTCGTGAACGCCCGCCTCCTCGAGGATGGCCCTGGCTGCCCCACCGGCGATCACGCCGGTTCCCGGAGCGGCAGGCTTGAGCATGACACGCCCACCACCCATGACACCGAGGACCGGATGAATGATCGTGGAACCTGTCAACGCCACGTCGAACAGGTTCCGCTTGGCCTCTTCGGTTCCCTTCTGGATAGCGAGGGGCACCTCCTTGGCCTTTCCGTACCCGAGACCGACCCGGCCCGCGCCGTCGCCGATGACCACGAGGGCGGTGAACGAGAACCGTCGACCACCCTTGACGACCTTGGCGACCCGGTTGATGTGGATGACCCGTGACTCCCGAAGTTGGGAGTCGTCGGTCTTGTGCCTCTTCTGTGCCACTAGAACTCCAGTCCTGCATCGCGGGCGGCATCGGCCAGAGCCGCCACCCGTCCGTGGTACCGGTAACCGCCCCGGTCGAATACAACCATTTCGATTCCGGCCGTGCGTGCCCGTTCGGCCACGACCTTTCCAACCTCGGTGGCCGCAGCCATACCGGTGGATCCATCGGCGACCCCGGCCTGCTGGCTTGAAGCCGACGCCAGGGTGGTTCCGGTGTGGTCGTCGATGACCTGTGCCGAGATGTTGCGGCTGGACCGGAACACGGCGAGGCGCGGTCGGGAAGCGGTGCCGCGAACGGCCTTGCGTACCCGACGGTGCCGGCGAATGCGTCCGGTGCGTCGATCGATGGCGCTCACTTGGCCGCCTTTCCGGCCTTGCGGGCCACGTGTTCTCCGAGGTACCGGACTCCCTTGCCCTTGTATGGCTCGGGCTTGCGGTAGGACCGGATGACAGCGGCCGTCTGGCCTACCGCCTGCTTGTCGACCCCGGACACGATAATTCTCGTGGGTTCAGGGACGTCGAAGGTGACGCCCTCGGGGGCCTTTACGTTGACCGGGTGGCTGAATCCCAACTGCAGTTCAAGTGCATCGGCGCCCTTGGCCACGGCCCGGTAACCGACGCCGACAATCTGGAGTTCACGGCTGAACCCCTCTGATACGCCCAGCACCATGTTGTTCACGAGGGACCTGGCCAGGCCATGCAGTGCCCGGTTCTTCCGCTCATCGTCGGGGCGTTCCAGCACGATCGTGTCACCGTCCTTGCGGACGCTGATATCGCCCGGGACGGTCATGTCGATGCTGCCCTTCGGGCCCGTCACCTCGACGTGCTGGCCGTCGAGGGTCACCTCGACGCCGGATGGAACGGTTATTGGAGTCTTGCCGACTCTGGACATGTTGTTCCTCCCCTACCAGACGTAGCAGAGCACCTCGCCGCCCATATGGCGGCGACGTGCCTCACGGTCGCTCATCAGGCCCTTGCTGGTACTGATCACGGCAACGCCGAGACCACCCAGGACACGGGGAATCTTGCTTGAGTTGGCGTATACGCGAAGGCCCGGCTTTGACACACGCTGGACACCGCTTATAACCCGCTCCCGTTCAGAGGAGTACTTCATCTGGATCGTCAGCACCTTGCCGGGCCCGCTGGCGGACTCGGCCACGCCAAAGCTGGCGATGTAGCCCTCGTTCTTGAGGACTCCTGCCAGTGCGACCTTCTGGTTGGAGGACGGCATGTCCAGCCCGTCGTGCATCGCCTGGTTGGCGTTGCGGATACGGGTGAGCATGTCGGCCACCGGGTCTGTCATCGTCATCTCAGATCACCCCTACCAACTGGCCTTGGTGAGACCAGGAATCTCACCGGCATGGGCCATCGAACGCAGGCATACCCGACACAGGTTGAAGGCCCGGTACACGGAGCGCGGGCGCCCACAGCGGCGGCACCGCGTATAGGCGCGGACCTTGAACTTGGGCGTCTTCTGTTGTTTGTTGACGAGTGCTTTCTTTGCCACTACTGCCCCTCCTTGCGGAACGGAAATCCGAATGCGGCGAGAAGGGCACGGCCCCCAGCGTTATCGGATGCGGATGTCACGATCGTTATGTCCATGCCTCTGGTGCGATCGACGGTGTCGTAGTCGATCTCAGGGAAGATCAACTGTTCGGTCACACCGAACGTGTAGTTCCCGTTGCCGTCAAACGACCTCGGGTTGAGGCCCCGGAAGTCACGAATACGGGGAATCGCAAGGCTGATCAGGCGATCCAGGAACTCATACATACGTGGACCCCGGAGCGTGACCTTGGCGCCGATCGACTGCCCCTCCCGCAACTTGAAGTTGGAGATGGACATCCGGGCCTTGGTAACCAGGGGCTTTTGCCCGGTAATCAACTCAAGGTCAGCCAGAGCACCGTCGAGCAGCTTCGCCTGCTGGGCGGCGTCACCGACACCCATGTTGACGACGATCTTCTTGAGCTTCGGCACCTGCATGATGTTGGCCAGACCCAACTCGGTCTGGAGGGCCGACTGGACCTCATTGGCGTACAGGTCGCGGAGTCGGACGGTGGTTGATGTAGTTGTCTCAGCCATCGAGGTCCACCCCCGTCCTACGACAGATCCGGACCTTCACGCCGTCGGCGTCGAAGCGGTAGCCCACCCTGGTCGGTTGACCGTCGCTGGGGCTGATGATCGCCACGTTGGACACGTGGAGCGGCATGGCCTTGTCGATGATGCCTCCCTGCATGGTGGCGCTGGTTGGCTTCTGGTGACGCTTGGCGATGTTCACGCCCTCAACGATCACCTTTTCCTCTGACGGAAGCGCACGGGTCACCTCTCCCTCGCGGCCCCTGTCCTTACCGGCCAGGATCCGGACGGTGTCGCCCTTCTTGATCTTCATCTCAGAGCACCTCCGGCGCCAGGGAGACGATTCGCATGAACTTCCGGTCACGCAACTCGCGACCCACAGGGCCGAAAATGCGGGTTCCGCGCGGCTGGTCCTGTTCATTGAGAAGCACCGCTGCGTTCTCGTCGAACCTGATGTATGAGCCGTCTGGACGCCGGCGTTCCTTCTTGGTGCGTACGACTACGCACCTGACGACCTCGCCCTTCTTTACGGCTGCGCCCGGTGTGGCCTCTTTCACCGTGGCGGTGAACACATCGCCGATGGACGCGTAGCGCCGCTTCGAGCCGCCCAGCACCTTGATGCAGAGCACCTCGCGGGCACCCGAGTTGTCGGCAACCCTGAGTCGGGTCTCCTGTTGGATCATCTACCTGGCCCTCTCGAGAATCTCGACTACCCGCCACCGCTTGAGCTTGGAGAGCGGACGGGTCTCCTGGACCCTCACCCGGTCACCGACCTTGGCGTCGTTGGCCTCGTCGTGGGCGTGCAGGCGCTTGGACCTCTGGATGGTCTTGCCGTAGCGGCGGTGCCGCACACGGTCGACCACGAGGACTACCGCCGTCTTGTCCTGGACGTCGGACACGACCACGCCTTCACGCACCTTCCGGCGGTTCGGCCTTGCCTCGGTCCCATCGATACTGGTTGCTTCGGTCTCGGCCATCAGCCGTCCACCTCCTCGCCAGCAGTAGCCATGGCTTCTGCTGCTTCGATCTCACGTGCACGCAACTCTGTCAGGAGGCGGGCAATGGACCGCTTGACCTCGCCGATACGTGCGTGGTTCTCCAACTCGCCGGTGACCAACTGGAACCGCAGGTTGAAGAACTCTTCTTTTGACTCGCTCAACTGCTCGAGCAACTCGGTGTCACCGACCTCGGTGAGCGCCTTCTTCTTGGCCATGACTAGAAGCCCTCCTCACGCTCGACGAATCGAGCCTTGATCGGGAGCTTCTGGATGGCCCGGTCGATCGCCTCTCGGGCAACGACGATGTCGCTGTAGGAGAGTTCGAACAGGATCCGACCGGGCTTGACCACTGCAACCCACTTCTCGGGGTTTCCCTTACCTGAACCCATGCGGGTCTCAGCAGGCTTCTCGGTGACCGGCTTGTCTGGGAAGACGTTGATCCAGACCTTGCCACCGCGCTTGATGTGGCGGGTCATGGCGATACGTGCAGCCTCGATCTGGCGGGCGGTGATCCACCCGGGCTCGAGCGCCTGGATTCCGTATTCACCGAAGGTGACCTCGGTCATCCCCTTGGAGTTACCGCGCATCCGACCACGGTGCTGCTTGCGGTGCCTGACCTTCTTTGGCATCAACATGATCAGTCACCATCCCCGGAGCGGAAATGGGGGGCTTCGTGCTGTTCGCGGGTGGATGCCTCGATGGCCTCCTCCTCGGCGAGCAACTTCTCGAACTCGGCGTCGCCCTCCTTGACAAGCGGAGCCGGCTCGGCCTCGGTTTCGCCGGCCTCGGCGGCTACCTCTGACGGCACCTCTTCCTTTTCAGGCGCTACCTCTTCAACGGGACGGCGATGGGCCGCTGCGGAAGAGGAGACCACCTTGCCGGGCTTGGTCTGTCCCGAGGTCTCCCCGACGGCCATGGCGGCCTCTCTGGTTATCTTGTCCTCGAGCTGGCTCTTGTAGGGAAGGATGTCGCCCTTGTAGATCCAGACCTTCACGCCGATACGGCCGTAGGTCGTGCGGGCCTCGCGAAACCCGTAGTCGATGTCGGCCCTAAGGGTGTGAAGCGGCACGCGACCCTCGCGGTACCACTCGGAGCGGGACATCTCAGAGCCCCCTAGGCGACCCGAACACTGCACCCTGATTCCCAGGGCGCCGGCCTTCTGGGCGTTCTGCACAGCGCGCTTCATTGCCCGTCGAAAGGCAATTCGGCCGGCCAACTGGTCGGCGACGCCCTGAGCAATGAGAGCGGCATCCAGCTCAGGCTCCTTGATTTCCTGGATGTTGAGCTGAATCCTGTTGTTCCCGGTTATCTCACCGAGGCCAGCCCTCAGGCGGTCGGCTTCGGCGCCCTTGCGTCCGATGACGATCCCGGGCCTGGCGGTGTGCACATCTATCCGGAGGCGGTCGCGGGTGCGCTCCACCTCGACGCGGCTGATTGCGGCGTGTGGCAACTCGGTCATCAGGTACTCGCGTACCTGCCAGTCCTCGATGATGTTGTCGGCGTACTCCTGCCGGGTCGCGAACCACCGCGATTTCCAGTCGGTGGTTACGCCGAGGCGGAACCCGTACGGGTTTACCTTCTGGCCCATCAGCCCTGCTCCTTCGGGGACTCTGTGGACCCGTCTTCGTCGGCGGCTTCATCTTCGGGTTCTTCGACAGCCTCTTCGGCTACCTCAGCGACCTCTTCCTCGACAACCTCGGCATCTTCGATGAGAGCCTCCTCGGCTACCTCTTCAGCCACATCGACTGTCTCTGATCCGGCCTCGACGCCTGCCTCTTCAGCAGCCTCAGCAGCCTCAGCAGCTTCGGCTTCGGCTTCGGCGGCACGGCTCTTCTCAACGCGTTGGCGACGTGACTCGGCTGCCTGCTCACTGGCTCCGGTACGGCCCCGGGACTCCGCCCGCTCGCGCATCGCCGTGAGCTCAGCGTCGCTGTAACGGCTCACGATGATCGTGATGTGACAGGTCCTCTTGTTGATGCGCGTGGCGCGTCCACGTGCCCTCGGACGCCAGCGCTTGAGCGTGGGGCCCTCATCGGCGTAGCAGGCCGAGACGTAGAGCTCCTCGGCGCTGATCCCGTCATTGTGTTCAGCGTTGGCGACGGCCGAGTCCAGACACTTGGATACAACGTCGGATACAGAGCGCTCGGAGAACTCCAGGATCTCAGAGGCCCGCCCGTAGGACTCACCGCGGATCAGGTCGAGCACGGCACGCGCCTTTGACGCCGACACACGGATGTGGCGTGCAACGGCCCGGGTACCCGGCCGCTCATTGGTCTTGGTTGCGACCATCAGCGATTGACCGCCTTCTCCTGGGTCGAATGGGACCGGAAGGTCCGTGTCGGAGCGAACTCGCCCAGCTTGTGTCCGACCATCGACTCGGTCACGTAGACGGGCACGTGCTTGCGGCCATCGTGAACCGCGATCGTGTGGCCGACCATGTCGGGGACGATCGTCGAACGTCGTGACCAGGTCCTGATGACCTTCTTCTCGCCAGACTCGTTCAACACATCGACCTTCTTCAAGAGATGGTCGTCTACGAACGGTCCCTTGCTGAGACTCCGTGGCATCTCTGCCTACCTCCGCGATCCGCGGCGGCGGCGCCGGCGCACGATCATCTTGTCGGACTTCTTGTTGCGCTGTCGGGTACGGCCCTCGGGCTTTCCCCATGGTGAGACCGGGTGTCGGCCACCCGAGGACTTGCCCTCACCGCCACCCAACGGGTGGTCGACCGGGTTCATCGCCACACCGCGGGACTGCGGGCGCTTGCCCTTCCAGCGATTGCGACCGGCCTTTCCTATCTTGATCAGCTCATGTTCCTGGTTGCCGACCTCGCCGACTGTCGCCCTGCAGTCGATCCGGACCCTGCGCATCTCGCTGCTGGGCAGTCGGAGTGTCGCGAAGTCGCCCTCCTTGGCAACCAGCTGAACGCTGGAGCCGGCGCTGCGGGCCATCTTGCCGCCGCCATCAGGCTGCAACTCGACGTTGTGGATAACGGTACCGACCGGGATGTAGCGGAGCGGCAGGGCGTTACCGGGGCGGATTTCGCTGCCCTGGCCGGACCTGAGCGTGTCGCCCACCTGGACACCCTTGGGAGCAAGGATGTAGCGCTTCTCGCCGTCGTGGTAGTGCAACAGGAGGATCCGGCAACTGCGGTTCGGGTCGTACTCGAGGGCGGCCACCTTTGCGGGCACGCCGTCCTTGTTCCGTCGGAAGTCGACGACCCTGTAGCGCTGCTTGTGACCACCGCCACGGTGGCGTGAGGTCTTGCGCCCGTAGTTGTTGCGACCGCCGGTGGAGGTCTGCTTCTCGAGGAGGGACCTCTCAGGGGTTGTACTCGTAATCTCCGAGAAGTCGGCGACGGTCTGGAACCGTCGGCCGGGACTGGTCGGCTTGCGCTTGCGTTGTGGCATGGCCCTATACCTCGAACAACTCGATCGAGTCGCCCTCGACGAGGGTGACGTATGCCCGCTTAACGTCGGGACGTGAGCTATAGGACATTGTGCGACGGTTCCGCTTGCGCTTTCCGCCGCGGTTGAGCGTATTCACCTTCTTGACGGTGACATCGAAGATGGCCTCTACCGCATCGCGGATCTCAGGCTTGGAGGCCGAGTTGGCGACCTCGAAGGTGTAGACGTGATCCTCGAGGAGCCCGTAGGACTTCTCGGAGACCACTGGGCGTCGGATGACGTCGCGTGCGTCCTTCACTCCTCTTCCTCCTCGTCGGTTGCCGGCTCGGAGTCGACAGGTGCAGATGACCCGGTCGAGGCGGAACCGCCCGGCAGGGTTGCCTGGGTGAAGACAACCCAGTCGCACACCAGAACGTCGTATGCATTCAGCTCGCCCGGCGAGATCACGTGTACGTGCCCGAGGTTGGCGAAACTCTTCCAGGTGTTCACGTCGCCACGATCAGCCACCAGCAACACGCGTCCCTCGACGTTGAGGGCCTCGAGGGCGGCGACGGCGTCACGGGTGCGTGGAGCCTCGAAATCCCAGGCGTCGACAACAGCGACCCTGCCCTCAGATGCCCGGTCCGAGAGTGCCGAGTTGAGTGCGAGGCGGATCATCTTCTTGGGGGTCTTCTGGGCGTAGCTGCGGGGCTTGGGGCCGAGCGCCACACCACCACCGCGCCAGATCGGCGACCTGCTGGAACCGTGTCGGGCACGACCGGTTCCCTTCTGAGCCCAGGGCTTTGCACCACCGCCACGGACCTCGGCCCGGGTCTTGGTGCTCTGGGTTCCGCTGCGGCGTGCCGCCAGCTGGGCGGTAACCACCTGATGCAGGACGGCGGTGTTGGGGGTGATACCAAACACCGAGTCGTCTAACTGCAGCGAACCGCTGTCGGAGCCGGTCATTGTGCGAACGGTTACGTCAGCCATCGTCAGGCACCCTTCACGGCGTTGCGGATTAGGACCGTGGCACCGCTGGCTCCGGGTACCGAGCCCCTGACCAGCAGCAGGCTGCGCTCGGAATCGGCCTCGACGACCTTGAGGTTCAGCGTTGTGGTGCGCTGGTTGCCGAGACGACCGGGCATCTTCTTGCCCTTGAACACGCGAGATGGTGTGGCGCACTGTCCGATGGCTCCGGGCTTACGGTGCACCTTGTGGGCACCGTGTGAGGCCCGCTGGCCGGCGAAACCGTGACGCTTCATGACGCCGGCGAAGCCCTTGCCCTTGCTGACAGAGGTCACGTCGACCCGGGACTCGTCGGCGAGCGAATCGACGGTGATCTCCTGGCCAAGTTCGTATCCGTCGACATCGTCTACCCGCAACTCGACAAGGCGGACACCTGCATCCACACCGGCACCATCGAAGTGGCCGGCCTCGGGGCGGGTCAGCTTGGCTGAATCGCGCTGGCCGAAGGTGACCTGGAGGGCGCTGTAGCCGTCGGTGGCGACGGTTTTGATCTGGACGACACGGTTGGGGAGCACGCGCAGAACGGTGACGGGAACGACGCGGTTCTCGTCGTCCCACACCTGGGTCATGCCGACCTTCTCGCCGACTATTGCCTTGCTTGCCATGATGGCTCCTGCGACTGGAACCGGTGGGTGCCTCCCACCGGTAGCGACCTCTGGCGGCCGCTCACGCGAACGCTCCGCACGGAAAACCCGGCGGAGCGATAATTTCGGTTTCGCCGTACGGTTCCGCTGCGCTGCACCGGTTTGAATCGGATCGGCAGACGGCCTTAACGGACATCGGTTTTCTCACTCCGGGCCCTCCGGAGCGTTGGGGGTAACGATACGGCCGAAGCGGCCGCCCCACAACCGGGTGGCCATCCCTCAGGGGTCATGGGTCTACCGGTAGCGTCGGGATCTGAACCGGCGATGGTCAGGAGCGCTACCCGGTGAACAACCCGAACGAGGGAATTCCCGACGAACCCCCAGTTCAACGCATGTTTTCGGGTATCCCGACTACCCCGCCGGCATGGGCAGTCAGGGCCCTCCTGACACTCCTGGGCGGCCTGGCCACCCTCTGGTACCTGCGCGGAATCCTGGCATCGTTGAGGTCCCTCTTCCTCATTCTCCTGGTGGCGATGTTCCTCTCATTCGCCCTGGAACCAGCTGTCAACCGACTGGAGCGGTTGGGCTTGCGCCGAGGTCTCGGAACGGCGCTCGTATTCCTGGTCGGGATGGGTGCCCTCGGAGGGTTCGGCACGCTCGTGGGAACAATGCTCGCCGAGCAGGTAACTGCCTTCAGCGAGAACGTTCCCTCCTACCTCCGAGACATCGACACGTTCCTGGAGGACACCTTCGGCATCTCAGGCGCAACCGCCGACCTTCGAGCCGAGTACGACGAAGGAATGGCCCGCCAACTCGGTGCCGTCGCCAACGACATGGCACGCTTCGGGACCACCATCGTCAACGTGCTGTTCCAGATCTTCACGGTCGGGCTGTTCGCCTTCTACATGCTGGCCGAGGGGCCGGCCCTCCGCAGGACCGTGTGTTCCCTGCTGCCACAGCACAGGCAGAGGGCTGTAATCGAGGTATGGGACCTGGCAATCTCCAAGACCGGTGGCTACATCCTCTCCCGCACGGTTCTGGCAGTGGCATCCACCATCGTCCACTGGGTGGCCTTCGAGGTGATCGGCCTCCCCTCCCCCCTGGCACTCGCCCTGTGGGTGGGGGTCATGTCGCAGTTCGTTCCCGTTGTCGGCACCTACATAGCGGGTTCGGTCCCGATCGTCATCGGGTTACTTGAAGAACCCATCCACGGCCTCTGGGCACTGGTGGTCATAGCCGTCTACCAGCAGGTCGAGAACTACCTCTTTGCTCCCCGGATCACATCGCAGACCATGCAGCTGCACGCCGCTGTTGCCTTCGGGTCCGTCATCGCCGGTGCCGCCATCCTGGGAGTTGTCGGTGCACTGCTGGCCCTACCGGCTGCAGCAACCGTTCAGGCGGTCGTGTCATCCACCGCTCCGCGCCACGAGGTGGCCGAGGATCTGTTGGACCAGAGCCAAGTGCGGCGCGGTCGCCGGCAACGGCCCGAGCGACAGGCGATCGCCGAGACCGACGCCGAAGATCGGGAAACCTGAGCTCACTCTCTGGTCAAAACCCGGAGGACGCCCCGCAGGGCGTCCTCCAACTCGTTCTGTTGTACCCGTTCGGGACCCGGCCGGGCCCCTTGATCAGGTCTGTTGAATCTTGATCTCGACGTCGACCCCTGCCGGCAGGTCAAGGCGCTGGAGCGAATCGATCGTCTTGGGCGACGGTTGCATGATGTCGAGAAGACGCTTGTGGATGCGCATCTCGAAATGCTCTCGAGAATCCTTGTCCTTGAAGGGCCCCCGGATGACCGTGTAGCGGTGCTTCTCGGTCGGAAGCGGCACCGGACCACGGATATCGGCCTGGGTGCGAAGGACGGTCTCTACGATCTTGCGTGTCGACTGGTCGATCACCTCGTGATCGTAGGCCTTGAGCCGAATCCGAATCTTCTGGCCAGCTGGCATCCGCTGATCCCTGCTACTTGAGGATCTTGGTTACAGCGCCGGCACCGACTGTGCGGCCACCTTCGCGGATGGCGAACCGGAGGCCGACGTCCATGGCGATTGGAGCGATGAGCTCAACGGTCATGGTGGTGTTGTCGCCTGGCATGCACATCTCGACACCTTCGTCGAGGGCGATGTTGCCGGTCACGTCGGTGGTCCTGAAGTAGAACTGCGGACGGTAGTTGGAGAAGAACGGCTTGTGGCGTCCACCCTCCTTGGTTGTCAGCACGTAGACCTCGGCCTCGAACTGGGTGTGCGGTGTGATCGAGCCGGGCTTGGCAAGAACCTGCCCACGCTGGACCTGCTCCTTGTCGATACCCCGCAGGAGTGCACCGATGTTGTCACCGGCGATTCCCTCGTCGAGCAGCTTGCGGAACATCTCGACACCGGTGCAGACCGTGGTCTGGGTGTCCTTGAGGCCGACGATCTCGATGTTGTCGCCGGTGTTCACCTTGCCCTGCTCGACACGACCGGTGACGACAGTGCCGCGACCGGTGATCGAGAACACGTCCTCGATGGGCATCAGGAACGGCTTGTCGACATCGCGGTCCGGCTGGGGGATGAACTCGTCGACCTGGTTCATGAGGTCGACCACCTGATTGGCTGCGGCCTCGTCGCCCTCTAGGGCCTTCAGGGCCGATACCCGCACAACCGGTGTGTCGTCGCCCGGGAAGTCGTACTCGTCGAGCAGCTCGCGGACCTCCATCTCGACCAGTTCGAGGAGTTCCTCGTCATCGACCATGTCGCACTTGTTGAGGGCGACGATGATCTTGGGCACACCCACCTGGCGGGCCAGCAGCACGTGCTCACGTGTCTGGGGCATGGGGCCATCGGCGGCTGACACGACAAGGATCGCACCGTCGACCTGGGCCGCACCGGTGATCATGTTCTTGATGTAGTCGGCGTGACCGGGCATGTCGACGTGGGCGTAGTGGCGGTTCGGTGTCTCGTACTCGACGTGCGAGACGTTGATCGTGATGCCACGCTCACGCTCTTCAGGCGCCTTGTCGATGTTGTCGAACTCGGTAAATGCCGTTGAATCGGGATCACGGTCCGAGAGGACCTTGGTAATCGCCGCGGTAAGGGTTGTCTTACCGTGATCGATATGTCCCATGGTGCCGACATTTACGTGTGGCTTGTTGCGTTCAAACTGGGCCTTGGCCATGACTCTTCCTTGGATTTGTGTTTCTGGTTCTTCTGCTCAGTGGTCATTCACCGCGTATGCGGCTCACGATTTCTTCCTGCACCGACCCTGGTGTCTGCTGATATGAGTCGAATTGCATGGTGTAGGTCGCGCGCCCCTGGGTGCGCGAACGCAGATCGGTAGCGTACCCGAACATCTCGGACAACGGTACCTGTGCGCTCACCACCTGGTTTCCGCTCCGGGCCTCCATCTGGCCGACCCTGCCGCGTCGAGAGTTGAGGTCGCCGACGACGTCACCCATGTACTCCTCTGGGGTCACCACCTCGACACCCATGACAGGCTCGAGCAGAACCGGCTTGGCCAGGCGGACAACTTCACGGAACCAGGCCTGTGCGGCGATCTTGAAGGCCATCTCAGACGAGTCGACATCGTGTGACTTACCGTCGTTGAGGCTCACCTTCATCCCCAGCAGGGGGAATCCGGCAAGAACTCCGGCGGTCATGGCCGACTGGATACCTGCGTTCACGGAGGGGATGTACTCCTTGGGCACGCGGCCACCCCTGATGTTGTCCTCGAACATGTAGGTCTCGTCGTCTTCGCTCCAGGGAGCGATCGAGGCAACGATCTCAGCGAACTGTCCGGAACCGCCGGTCTGCTTCTTGTGCGTGTAGCGGTGGTCGGCGACCTCTCTGGTGATGGTCTCACGGTAGGCCACCTGTGGCTTGCCGACGTTGGCATCCACCCTGAACTCGCGTTTCATACGATCGACAAGCACCTCGAGGTGAAGTTCACCCATGCCGCCGATAATCGTCTGTCCGGTGTCCTCGTCGCTCTTGACAGTGAAGGTGGGGTCCTCCTCGGCCAACGCTCCGAGCGCCCTGCCCATCTTGTCCTGATCGGCCTTGGAGCGTGGCTCGACTGCGACGTGGATGACAGGAAGGGGAAACTCCAGCTGCTCAAGCACGATCGGGTGGTCCGGTGCACAGAGGGTGTCTCCGGTTCGGGTGTTCTTGAGGCCAATGCCCGCCACGATGTCTCCGGCACGGACATCATCGCGGTCCTCACGGTCGTTGGCGTGCATCTCGAGGATCCGGCCAATCCGTTCCTTGGAACCGGTACGGGCATTGAGCACCGCCGATCCCTTGTCGAGGGTGCCGCTGTAGGCCCGGAAGTAGACGAGCTTGCCAACGTGGGGATCGGTCATGATCTTGAATGCAAGGGCGGCAAACGGCTCATCGTCGGCGGCGACCCGTTCGACCGTGTCGCCAGTGCGGGGGTGGACTCCCTCTACAGGGGGAAGGTCCAGGGGCGACGGAAGGTATTCAACCACCGCGTCCAACAGGGGCTGTACCCCCTTGTTCTTGAATGCCGAGCCCGTGAGGATCGGCACGCAGTCACCAGAGATCGTTCCAGAGCGCAGCGCCGAGCGAATGTCGGCGGGGGTGATCTGCTCTTCGGCAACAAACTTCTCGAGGATGTTCTCGTCGAACTCGGACAGGCAGTCAAGTAGCTCGCTGTGGTACTCCTCGGCCGATTCGACCATGTCCTCGGGGATGTCCACGACGTCCCACGAGGCACCAAGGTCCTCGCTCTGCCACACGAGGGCCTTCATCTCGACAAGGTCGACCACACCGGCGAACCCGGCCTCGGCACCAATCGGCAACTGAACTACCGCCGCGTTGCAACCAAGTCGCTCGCGGATGGTTCCCAACACGAAGTAGAAGTCGGCACCCGTGCGGTCCATCTTGTTGACGAAGCACATGCGGGGAACTGCGTACTTGTCGGCCTGGCGCCAGACGGTCTCGGTCTGTGGCTCTACGCCGGCGACACCGTCGAACACGGCCACGGCGCCGTCAAGCACACGAAGTGAACGCTCCACCTCGACGGTGAAGTCGACGTGACCGGGGGTGTCGATGATGTTCACCCTGTGGTCGTTCCAGAAACAACTCGTGGCAGCCGAGGTGATCGTGATGCCCCGCTCCTGCTCCTGTTCCATCCAGTCCATGGTGGCGGCACCGTCGTGGACCTCGCCGATTTTGTAGTTGACCCCGGTGTAGTAGAGGATTCGCTCGGTGGTCGTGGTCTTGCCCGCGTCGATATGGGCCATGATCCCGATGTTGCGGGTCTTTGCAAGTGGGTGTCGCTCGGCCATGTCAGTGTCTCGATGCTTGGTTGTTCAGATCTTGGTCCGGGCCCGCGTGGGCCCTCTGGTGTTTCTGGTGCACCCGTGGTTTCGCCTTCGTGACTACCCCTACGGCGGCACGGGCTCTGGCCCGCGCTACACCCCGGGGTGGTTCACCAGCGGTAGTGGGCGAACGCCTTGTTTGCCTCGGCCATCTTGTGAAGGTCCTCGCGGCGCTTCACCGAGGCACCGATGCCATTGGAGGCATCCATGATCTCGTTTGCCAGGCGCTCAGCCATCGTGGGCTCACGACGGTCACGCGAGTAGTTCACCAGCCACCTGACGGCAAGGGTGTTGGCACGGCGCGGGCGAACCTCGACGGGAACCTGATAGGTGGCACCGCCTACACGACGGCTTCGGACCTCGAGCTGGGGCCGGACATTCTCGATGGCACGCTTCAGGGTGCCGACCGGCTCACTACCGGTCTTGGACTCGACCATCGTCATCGACGCGTAGACGATTCGCTCCGCTGTGGAGCGCTTGCCCTTCTGGAGAACCTTGTTCACCAACTGGGTTATCGCAACCGACCGGTAGACCGGATCGGGGGTCAGTTCGCGGCGTACCGCTGGGCCCTTCCGTGGCACGATCAGCCTTCTTTCTTGGCGCCGTAGCGGCTTCGGGCCTGACGGCGCTGGCTTACCCCTGAGGTGTCAAGGGTTCCACGGACGACCTTGTAGCGGACACCGGGAAGGTCCTTCACACGGCCACCACGAACCAGAACGATCGAGTGTTCCTGGAGGTTGTGGCCCTCGCCCGGGATGTAGGCCGTGATCTCGGCACCGCTGGTCAGCCGGACACGGGCCACCTTGCGCAGGGCCGAGTTCGGCTTCTTGGGAGTGGTCGTGTACACCCTCGTGCAGACGCCACGGCGCTGGGGTGCGCCCTTGAGGGCCGGTGTGGCCTCCTTGCGACGCTTTGAAGAACGGCCCTTGCGGACCAACTGCTGAATAGTGGGCACTTGTCTACCTCGTTGCGGAACCCGTACAGGTCCCTGAATGGAGAAACTCGAAACATCGTCGCGGCGACACTGGGGTCACACCGCAGCCAGCGACTGAGTCTACGGGTGGAAAAACGCTACTCACAAGCGCGACCCGCACGACATGCCGCTGAGACCTTCACTCAACCGACCTCTGGTGACTCTGCCGGGGCAGCGGTGGCCAGGTCGATTACATCGGCCTCGTAGGCACCTTCGAACTCGTCGCCCGAGATCGCCTCGACGGCACCAAGCTGGTCGGTCTGGCCGGCCAGCCACTGCGCAAGGTCCTGTTCCTCGTCGGCTGACGAGTAGAAGTCCATTGGCTTGTAGTCGGGAGCATGCGTGGCCACTCGGCTGTACCTCTCCATGCCGGTACCCGCCGGCACCAGCTTGCCGATGATGATGTTCTCCTTCAGGCCGATGAGCTTGTCGCTCTTGCACTCGATGGCCGCCTCGGTCAGAACCCGGGTGGTTTCCTGGAAGGAGGCCGCTGAGAGCCACGAGTCGGTCGCCAACGAGGCCTTCGTTATACCCATCAACTCAGGGCGACCCTCGGCGGGCCGCTTGCTCTCGGTCACGAGCTGCCTGTTGGTCTCGGCGAACACCCGCTGGTCAACCTGTTCGCCAGGAAGGAAGTCGGACTCACCGGGGTCATTAATCTTCACCCGGCGGGTCATCTGCCGGACGATCAACTCGATGTGCTTGTCGTGGATTGACACACCCTGGTCCCGATAGACCTTCTGGACCTCTTCGACGAGGTACTGCTGGGTTTCACGGACGCCCTTGATCTCGAGCAGTTCCTTGGGATCTCGCGGACCCTCGACAATGGCATCACCGGCCCGGACCTCCTGGCCGTCGGTTACCTCCAGCCGGGCGGCGCCCTGAATGGTGTAGACCTCTTCGGTGCCGTCGTCGGCAACTACGGCAATCTCACGGCCCCTGCCCTCGTCCTCGCCGATCCGGACAACTCCGGAGATGCGGATGAGGGTGGCCTTGCCCTTGGGGGTACGGGCCTCGAACAGCTCCACGACCCTCGGCAGACCACCGGCGATGTCCTTGCCGACCACGCCACCGGTGTGGAAGGTACGCATCGTCAGCTGGGTGCCCGGTTCGCCGATTGACTGTGCGGCGATCACGCCGACTGCCTCACCCACCTCGATGGGCTTGCCGGTCGCCAGAGACATGCCGTAACAGGCAGCCGAGACGCCGACAGCAGAGTCGTCCGTGAGCGGGGAGAGCACCCTCACACGCTCGACCGAAGCGTCGTCGCGCAGGGTCACGAGCTCATCCTCGCCGACGATGGTGCCGGCAGGCATGGTCGAACCGTCCGACAACTCGACGTCGTCGGCAAGCGTCCGGCTGTAGAGCCGGTTCTCGATGTAGTAGCGCTTCCCGGGCTCGTCATCTCGAACTCCGTCGATCCAGACACCACGCACCGGGCCGTCGGCCTCGAACGGGTCGTACTCGTTGATGATCAACTCCTGGGAGACATCGACGAGGCGACGGGTCAGGTAGCCCGAGTCAGCAGTACGCAGAGCGGTATCGACGAGGCCCTTCCTGGCGCCCGGTGTGGCGATGAAGTACTCGAGCATCGTCAGGCCCTCGCGGAAGTTGGACTTGATCGGGCGGGGGATCATGTCGCCACGGGGGTTGGCCACCAGCCCACGCATACCCGCGATCTGGCGGACCTGCATCATGTTCCCACGGGCACCCGACTTGACCATGATGTCAATCGGATTGAACTCCTGAGCCTCGAGGGACTCGACCATGCGCTCCGTCACCTCGGCGGTGGCCTTGTTCCAGATCTCGACCTCTTTCTGGCGTCGCTCACCGTCGGTGATGATGCCGCGGCGGAACTGTGCATCGACCTTCTCGGCGTCCTTTTCGTGACGATCCAAAATGGCCTGCTTCTCGACCGGTGTACGAACGTCGTCGATCGACACGGTGAGGCCCGACCTTGTGGCGTACTTGAAGCAGATGTCCTTGAGCAGGTCAAGGCTGATCGCCACATCCTTCTTCGGGTAGTGGCGGGCCAGATCGTCGACGAGGACTCCCATCTCCTTCTTGTCGATCTGGCGGTTGACGAAGCCAAAACCGGCTGGGAAGGCCTCGTTCAGGATCACCCGACCGGGCGTTGTGGTCTTCCAGACGGCAGGTGAGCCGTTTGCGGCGGTCTCCACCATCTCCGGGTACTCGTCGGAGCGGTACTGGATGCGGGCGTGCAGGTGCACAGACCCGGCCTCGAGCGCGTGCTCGAGTTCGTCGATCCGGCGATAGGCCCTTCCCTCGCCAACGGCCCCGTCGGCCTCGTCGGTCAGGTAGAAGGCACCGATGATCATGTCCTGTGTGGGCGTCACGAGCGGTCGGCCGTGTGCCGGACTCAACACGTTGTTGGCCGACAGCATCAGCACCCGAGCCTCGGCCTGGGCCTCGGCGGACAGCGGAAGGTGGACAGCCATCTGGTCGCCGTCGAAGTCGGCGTTGAAGGCGGTACAGACCAGCGGATGGATCTGGATTGCCTTGCCCTCGACCAGCACCGGCTCAAAGGCCTGGATGCCCAGACGGTGCAGGGTGGGTGCACGGTTCAACAGCACCGGGTGTTCCCTGATCACGTCATCGAGGACGTTCCAGACCTCTGGCTTGCGTCGCTCGACCATGCGCTTGGCCGACTTGATGTTCTGGGCTACCTCCTCGTCGACCAACTTCTTCATCACGAAGGGCTTGAACAGCTCGAGTGCCATGATCTTGGGCAGCCCGCACTGATGGAACTTGAGGGTCGGGCCGGCCACGATGACCGAACGCCCCGAGTAGTCGACGCGCTTGCCGAGCAGGTTCTGACGGAACCGACCCTGCTTGCCCTTGAGCATGTCAGAGAGGGACTTCAGCGGACGGTTGCCCGGCCCGGTGACGGGTCGCCCCCGGCGACCGTTGTCGAACAGAGCGTCGACGGCCTCCTGGAGCATGCGCTTTTCGTTGTTTACGATTATCTCGGGCGCACCCAGATCGAGAAGCCTCTTGAGCCGGTTGTTGCGGTTGATGACGCGTCGGTAGAGGTCGTTCAGGTCGGAGGTGGCGAAACGGCCACCGTCGAGTTGAACCATCGGTCGCAACTCGGGCGGAATCACCGGGACCACATCGAGGATCATCGCCCTCGGCTCGTTGGCACGCCGCCCGTACTTGTCGCGGCGGTTGAACGCCGCCACGATCTTGAGGCGCTTGATGGCCTTCTGCATTCGCTGGGCAGAAAGCGGCTTTTGACCCTCGGGAGGATCAATCATCGCCCGGAGCTTGACCTCTTCGTCGTCGAAGTCGATCTTGTCGATCAGCTGCGCCAACGCATCGGCGCCCATTCCGCCCTCGAAGTAGTCGCCCCAGCGGTCGACCAGCTCACGCCAGAGCAGGTCGTCGTCGACAATCTGGCGGGCGAACAGGGTGCTGAACTCGTCCCACGCCCTGTTCAGGACATCGAGCTCGGTCTCGTACTGCTCGCGGATGAAGGCCAGGTCCTTGTCGGCTGCCCGCTGTCGGGCACGCAGATCGGTGTCCTTGGCGCCCTCGGCCTCGAGTTGAGCCAACTCGGCCTCGAGGTCCTCCTGGCGGCGATCAAGCTCGCGGTCACGCTCCTCCTCGATGGCGGTGCGCTCCTCGACCAGTTCCTCCTCGAGCTGGGGGAGGTCCTCGTGACGCTTGTCCTCGTCGACCCAGACCACGAGGCTGGCAGCGAAGTAGATGACCTTCTCCAGCTGCTTGGCCTTGAGCTCCTCGCGGGGCTCGGTGCCCATCAACAGGTACGCCAACCAGGACCTGGTTCCACGCAGGTACCAGATATGAACGGCCGGTGCCGCCAACTCGATGTGGCCCATGCGTTCACGCCGGACCTTTGAGCGCGTCACCTCGACCCCGCAGCGCTCACAGATGATTCCCTTGAAGCGGACGCGCTTGTACTTGCCGCAGTAGCACTCCCAGTCCTTGGTGGGACCGAAGATCTTCTCGCAGAAGAGCCCGTCCTTTTCAGGCTTGAGCGTGCGGTAGTTGATGGTCTCCGGCTTCTTTACCTCACCGTTGGACCACATACGTATGCCGTCGGCGGTGGCTAGGCCAATCCGAAGCTGGTCGAAATCGTTGACGTCGAGCACTCGTCTACTTCCTACGTCTTGTCACTGGGTACATGTCACTAACTATCGGTCTGAACTTGGATGGATCAGTGGAGAAGGCCAGCGCTGCGGCGTGCATCTTCTTCGTCTGACCCACGCTCGGGCCTTGAGATGTCGATGCCGAGAGACTCGGTCGTGCGGTAGAGGTCCTCGTCGAGTTCGTGCATCTCGATCTGGTGCCCCTCCTCGGACAACACCTCGACATCAAGGCAGAGAGACTGCATCTCCTTGATGAGCACCTTGAAACTCTCAGGGATGCCCGGCTTGGGGATGTTGTCGCCCTTGACGATCGCCTCGTAGACCTTGACCCGGCCGAGCACGTCGTCGGACTTGATGGTGAGCAGTTCCTGGAGGCAGTAGGCGGCCCCGTAGGCCTCAAGTGCCCAGACCTCCATCTCGCCGAAGCGCTGGCCGCCGAACTGCGCCTTACCGCCCAGCGGCTGCTGGGTGATCATGGAGTAGGGGCCGGTGGACCTTGCGTGGATCTTGTCGTCGACAAGGTGGGCCAACTTCAGGATGTAGACGTAGCCCACCATGATCTCGTGGTCGTAGGCCTCGCCGGTGCGACCGTTGTAGAGCGTGGTCTTGCCGTCGATCTTCACGAGGCGTTCGCCGTCGACTGACTCCGGGTTGATGTTCTGGAGGATCTTCTGGATAGTCGGATGCTCGCCAGAGAGGTCCTCTTCGTCCCAGTGGGCGCCGTCGTACACCGGTGTGGCGACGTGCACCGCAGGTGGTGTTGACGTGCGGGTCTTGCGCTCAATTCCGGTGACGGGCTCCTCGCCGACGCTCTTACCGTCGATCTCCCAGCCCCACCTTGCGCAGTACCCGAGGTGGGCCTCGAGCACCTGTCCAACGTTCATTCGGGACGGAACACCGAGGGGGTTCAAGATGATGTCGACGGGGGTGCCGTCGGCCAGGTAGGGAAGGTCCTCGACAGGTAGGATCCTTGAAATAACACCCTTGTTGCCGTGCCTACCGGCCAGCTTGTCGCCGACGCTGATCTTGCGCTTCTGGACCACGTAGACCCGGACCAGCTGGTTTACACCCGGTGGCAGTTCGTCGCCGTCGTCGCGGTTGAACACCTTGACGTCGATGACCTTGCCGGTCTCACCGTGGGGAACCTTCAGGGAAGTATCGCGGACCTCGCGGGCCTTCTCTCCGAAGATCGCCCGGAGAAGCCTCTCTTCGGGGGTCAGCTCGGTCTCGCCCTTCGGCGTGACCTTTCCGACGAGGACATCGCCGGGTGACACGTCGGCGCCGACCCTCACGATTCCAAGGTCGTCGAGATCGGCCATGATCTCGTCGGACAGGTTCGGGATATCGCGTGTGATCTCCTCGGGCCCCAACTTGGTGTCACGGGCGTCGATCTCGTGCTCGTGAATGTGGATCGACGTGAGAACGTCGTCCTTTACCAGGCGTTCCGAGAGGATGATTGCGTCCTCGAAGTTGTAGCCCTCCCACGACATGAATGCCACGAGGAGGTTCTTGCCGAGCGCCAATTCTCCAGCGTCTGTCGAGGAGGCGTCGGCCAGCAGTTCGTCCCTCTTGACCTTCTGGCCCGGGACGACCCTGCTCTTGTGGTTGATGCAGGTGTCCTGGTTTGAACGTTCGAACTTGGACAGGTCGTGCGTGACGATTCCGCCCTTGCCGTAGTCGACGGTGATCGACACACCGTCGACCTCTGTGACGGTGCCGGCAGCATCGGCGAGGATCATGCTGGCCGCGTCCCTGGCTGCGCGGGCCTCGATGCCGGTGCCGATGTAGGGCGCCTCGGATCGGATAAGTGGTACTGCCTGGCGCTGCATGTTGGCGCCCATCAGGGCCCTGTTTGCATCGTCGTGATCGAGGAAGGGAATGAGGGCGGTGGCTACCGACACGATCTGCTTCGGGGAGACGTCCATCAACTGGACCTCGTCGGGCGGTACGTAGGAAATCTCGGTGGTGGAGCCGAAGAAGACGTCCTGTTCCAGCTGGAGGCGCAGATCCTGGAGAGAGGCGGCCTGCGGCGACCGACGCACGAGGACACGCTGGTTGACAAAGGTGCCGTTGGGGTTGAGCGGCGCGTTGGCCTGCGCCACCACGTACTCCTCCTCCTCGTCTGCAGCCAGGTAGATGATCTCGTCGGTGACCTTGCCGCTCTTCACGATCCGGTAGGGCGTCTCGATGAAGCCGAACGGGTTGATCTGGCCGTAGGTGGCGAGACCACCGATGAGGCCGATGTTTGGACCCTCAGGGGTCTCGATCGGGCACATGCGGCCGTAGTGCGAGAAGTGGACGTCTCGGACCTCAAAGCCGGCGCGCTCGCGGGAGAGGCCACCGGGGCCGAGGGCGGACAGGCGTCGACGGTGGGTGAGGCCCGACAGCGGGTTCACCTGATCCATGAACTGGGAGAGCTGGCTGGTGCCGAAGAACTCCTTGATGGCTGCCACGACGGGTCGAATGTTGATCAGGGTCTGTGGCGTGATGGCCTCAACGTCCTGGGTGGTCATGCGCTCGCGTACGACCCTCTCCATTCGGGACAGGCCGATACGAACCTGGTTCTGGATCAGTTCGCCGACCGAACGGATGCGACGGTTGGCGAAGTGGTCCTGGTCATCGAGGCGATAGCCGGGCTCGCCCTTGGCGAGGTGTAACAGGTAGGTGCAGGTGGCGAGTACCTCTGACCGGCTCAGAACCGACTGATCGGGGTCGGGCTTCTCAAGCTCGATTCCGAAGAGTTCCTCACAGCGCTCGATCTCGGGACCCAGCTTGCGGTTCAACTTGTAGCGACCGACCCTCGACAGGTCGTAGCGACGGGACTCGAAGAAGGCATTGCGGATGTACCCACGGGCCGCCTCGAGTGACGGTGGCTCGCCTGGGCGTACGCGCTTGTAGATCTCGAGCAGAGCCTCGTCCTGTGGCGACTTGCGCTCACCGGCCTCGACGGCTTCTTCCCAGCCCTCGGGGAGCCGGTCCTTTTCCCACTGACCCTCGAGGTAGTCGAAATGGTTCACGATCTTTTGAAGGAAGCCGGGGTGGTTCTCCTCGTCGTAGCCCAGGGCTCGGAGCAGAACGAACATCGAGAGCCGGCGCTTGCGGGCGACCCGCGTGCCGGCGGTGACGTCCTTGCCGGGCTTCTGCTCGACGTCGAACTCGATCCACTCGCCTCGGTAGGGGTGGATGGTTCCGGTGACAAGCTGATGCTTTGAGAGATTCCTCAGGCGGTACCTCTCGCCCGGCTGGAAGATGACGCCCGGTGACCGGACGAGCTGGGAGACCACAACCCGTTCGGTGCCATTGATGATGAACGTACCCTTGTCGGTCATCACGGGGAAGTCGCCCATGAATACCGTCTGCTCCTTGATCTCTCCGGTGTTGGAGTTCATGAAGCGGGCCCGGACGAACATCGGGGCCGAGTAGGTCATGTCCTTTTCACGACACTCCTCGACGGTGAACTTCGGCACGGGCCGAAGGTCCTCGTCGTTGGGGTCGAACTCCAGCTCGAGAGAGAGCGTCTCACTGAAATCGGTGATCGGGCTGAGGTCGCGGAACGTATCGGCAATGCCCTGATCGAGGAACCACCGGAACGAGTCCCGTTGGATGGCGATCAGGTTGGGCATTTCCCGAACTTCTTCGAGAGACCCGAACGAATAACGTTCCCGGACGAGGGGGCGAGCAGACACTAGAACTCCTGGCCAGGGTTTACGGACAAGGGGCAAACCGGGGAACGACCATTACCGATCCGAAAACGGAACATGCAACAGGCGCGACCACGGCAACTGCGAAGCCTAATGCGAGCGCGCAGGGCTCCGCAACCCCCAAACCATCATCGGCCCGGGGAGGAGACACCACTACGTGATGCCCTCCGGGCCCAAGGCTAGGGAATCTGAACCCGCGGGTCAAGGTTCTCGGGTCTCCGATGGAGAGAGGGCCCAAAACGACCGATGCCCCCGGGAGTTACCCGGGGGCATCGTGAAGGACGGTTTCCCGTCGCTACTTGAGTTCGATTGACGCGCCGGCAGCCTCGAGGGACTCCTTGGCCTTCTCGGCGTCTTCCTTCGAAACACCCTCCATCACGTTGCTGGGGGCGCCGTCGACAAGCTCCTTGGCGTCCTTGAGGCCCAGGTTGGTCAGTGCCCTGACCTCCTTGATCACCTGGATCTTCTTGTCGCCGGAGTCAGTCAGAACGACATCAAATGCGTCCTGCTCCTCTTCTTCCTCGCCATCACCGGCAGCGGGGGCGGCGGCGGCCGCAGCCACGGGAGCAGCGGCTGTAACACCGAACTTCTCCTCGAACTCGGTCAGCATCTCGCTCAACTCGAGAACGCTCATCTCAGCGATGGCGTCCAGTATCTCTTCTTTGGTTGCCATGATCAGGCCTCCTCGGTGTCGTCGGCCGCAGCCGTCTCTGTGTCGGCATCTGCCTCTTCGGCAGCTACCCCATTGTCATCAGCCGGCGCCTCTTCAGCAGCAGCATCATTGTCATCAGCCGGTGCCTCTTCAGCCACGGCATCAGAATCTGTTTCCTCGACCGGAGCCTCATCGGCAACGGCCTCACCCTCGTCGGCGTCGTCTGACGACACCGGTCCACCCTGCTGCTCGATCAGCGCCTTGAGCCCGTAGGCCAGGTTCTGTGGGAGTGCATTGAGAAGGCTTGCGAACTGCTGCATCGGTGCAGCCAATGCGCCGGCAATCTGGGCGAGCAGAACCTCACGCGGTGCGATCTTGGCCAGGGCCCTGATCTGCTCGACGCTCAACCGCTCAGAGTCCAACAGGCCACCCTTGATCACCAGGGCCTCGTGGACCTTGGCGAACTCGTCCAGGGCCTTTGCGACCGACACCGCATCGCCGGCTGAACCATCGGGCCGCTCGCCGACCAGGGCAATGGCTGTAGGCCCGGTCAGCAGGTCGTCAATATCGAAGTCCAGATCGCTGACCGCCAGCCTCACGAGGGTGTTCTTGTACACCTTGTACTCGCCACCGACTGCACGCAGTGCAGCACGCAACTCGGCCAGGGCAGGGACATCAAGGCCCCTGTATTCGGTTAGCACCGCGGCTTCGGTGTTGGACAGCCGCTCGCGAACCTCGTCTACGACAGCAACCTTGTCGGGGCGGGGATTCTCCACGCTCCTACCTCCTGGTGTTCCTCGGGTCAGGGGCTGCCGGTTGCACCGGCCTCCCATGTACGTCTTCAATCTGGCGTGACGGACGTACACCGATGACCCGGTCCGGACATGGTCCGGAGCCGATCAGGAGACTCGCCTGCTCGGGCGGCTGGTAGGCGCGTTCTGTGCCATCTGGCGGCACAACCCGGAGGTCTTCGGTGAGCGTGTCAGTTGTGGCGGTCAGGGTAGCGGTGCATCGTCACACCCCCACCTCGACTGCTGCGGTAGGCGTCAGTCGGCGACCTGTTGTGGATCGATCCTGACACTCGGCCCCATCGTTGATGAGATGGCGACCTTCTTGAAATAGCGGCCCTTGGTAGACGCCGGCCTGAGACGCTCCAGCTCCTCGACCGCTGCCTTCAGGTTGACTACAAGTGCCGGAACCTCAAAGCTGACGCGTCCGATCGGTAGATGGACGTTTCCGAACTTGTCTGTACGGAACTCGACCTTGCCGCCCTTGAACTCGGCTACTGCCTTGGCGACATCGTCGGTGACGGTGCCGGACTTCGGGTTTGGCATCAGACCACGAGGTCCGAGCGAGCGTCCCAGCTTGCCGACCGTCGGCATCATGTCGGGGGTAGCTATGGCCACATCGAAGTCGAGCATTCCGCCTTCGACCTCTGCAGCCAGGTCATCGGCACCGACATGGTCTGCACCGGCCTCGCTGGCAGCCGTAGCCGCCGCGCCCTGGGCGAACACGGCCACACGGACGTCCTTGCCGGTTCCAGATGGCAGGCTCACGGTTCCGCGGATCATCTCCTCGGTCTTGCGTGGGTCAACGGCAAGACGCACCACCAGGTCGATGCTCTCATCGAACTTGGAGCCGTGGACCGACCTGACCATCTCGAGCGCATCTGTGCCCGAGTGGAGTTCCTGTGGGTCTATACGGGCCGCCGCATCGTCGTAACGCCTGCCCCGGCCACTGCTATTTTCACTCTTCGCCATGGTGTTCCTCCCGGCTTCCTCGTGTTCGGCTCCTGTGTCCGGCGGGGCGAGGTACTCCCCTGTCCCGGAACCACCCATTGCGGGTGGTGGCCATTCGGTCTTCGGTCTGGTCAGGCGACCTCGATACCCATGCTGCGTGCAGTACCTGCAACCTGCAGCTTGGCGCCTTCCATGTCGATGGCATTGAGGTCGGGCATCTTGGCCTCGGCGATCTCTTCGACCTGAGTCCACGAGATCGACCCGGCAACCTCACGGCCAGGATTCTCAGCAGCCTTGTCCAGCTTCGCCGCCTGCCTGATGAGAAATGAGGTGGGCGGGGTCTTGGTGATGAAGGTGAAGGAGCGGTCCTCGTAGATCGTGATCTCGACGGGGACGATCTGACCGCGCTTGTCCTCGGTCTTGGCGTTGTACTCCTTGCAGAAGTCCATGATCGCCACACCGTGGGGGCCGAGCGCTGTACCGACAGGCGGTGCCGGGGATGCCTGACCGGCAGGGATCTGGATCTTCACGATCGCCATTGCCTTTTTCTTTGCCATGTCTGTTACTCGTAGTCGGTAGTCGGTTGGGGCCACCTTCGGTGGCTGGGTCGAACGGTCAAGTCTGGAGGTGGGTCAGGTGATTGGCAACCCTGACACCGGTCACCTCTCGGCAACCCGGGCAGGATCGGCCGCTCAGAGCTGTGCCACCTGTGAGAACTCCAACTCGACCGGGGTTTCCCGGCCGAAGATGTTGACCAGCACCTTGACCTTCAACTGGTCGACGTTTATCTCGATGATCTCGCCTGAGAAGTCTGCGAACGGGCCTTCCTTCACCCTCACGGTGTCGCCTGTGTCGAAACCCAGCCGGGCCTTGGCCTTGACCGGTGCCTCGGCTGCGGTTTCGTCGGCGCTCGGAAGGAAGGTCTCGACCTCGCGCCGGCCCAGACGGGATGGCTTGCCACCGGCGCCCACGAAGTTGACGATGCCCGGCGTATCGCGGATGGCGGCCCAACTGGCGTCGTCGAGGTAGCAGCGCACCAGGAGGTAGCCGGGGAACATCTTCTTGGCGACCGTGACCTTCTTGCCATTACGGAACTCGACGACGTCTTCCATGGGGATGACGATCTCGAGGATGCGGTCCTCGAGGTTCATGGATGCCGTGCGGGCATCGAGGTTCTTGCGGACCTTGTTCTCGTAGCCCGACTGGGTGTGGACGACATACCAGTTGCCCGGCCTGTCATAGGCGCTCTCCAGCTTGGGGGCCGGTTCACCGTCGTCGGGTGCGAGGAGGGCTTCCTCGTCGAGCACCTCGGCTTCCTGGTCCACAGCGGCAGCGGTCTCGGCGACTACCTCCTCATCGGGCTGGGCTTCGTCTACAAGGTTGCCGACTGGCAACAGGTCGGCCGGGGTCGGCTCGGCTACGTCGTCACCAACTGGCTCGTCGGCAGCCTCGGCACTGGAGTCGGCGAGGTTCCCGGTGGGGAGCAGGTCGGCAGCGGCCATGGGTGTCTCGGTCTCTTCGGTGGTGCTCATCAGATGTCAAACAGGTTGAGTACGGAGTTGGAAAATATCCAGTCGAGGCCGGACACGATGGAGGTCACGGCGACGATGGTGACGACCACGACCGTTGCGTAGTTGGCGGTCTCGGCACGTGACGGCCACGCCACCTTGCGAAGTTCGGCCCTGACCTCGCGGGAGAACTGGGCAACGCTGGTCCGCTCCTCGGCCTGGTGGGACGACTGCTCACGGCGCTGGCGGATCGGCTCGCCGTCGGCGTCAACCTCACCCTGACGCTGCAGGAGTCTCTTCTGCTCGCGGTTCATGGACATGGACAGGCCTCAAGTTGGAATATCTGTGGATGGATCAGGCTAACGGTGTCTAAATCACCGCGCGCCCCTGATGGACAGGTTGACGGACGAACCGAGAACCCGGCAGTCCGACGGTACCGCCGACCTACCTTGCAGGGCAGGAGGGACTCGAACCCTCAACCGCCGGTTTTGGAGACCGGTGCTCTAGCCATTTGAGCCACTGCCCTGTGTTCCCGACCTCCGGCTCAGTGTCGGAGTCGGGGGGCGGATCCGGCGGCAGGATACCAGCCGACCTGACCTGATCCCGCAGAGAATAAGGGGTCCACGGACGTGCCTGCCTGTGGACATGGGCCCCACAGGGTGTCAGCGGGTCTCCTTGTGGTCGACGTGGGAACGACACCACCTGCAGTACTTCTTAAGCTCGATGCGTTCGCGGGTGTTCGCCTTCGACTTGGTGGTTATGTAGTTGCGACGTTTGCACTCCTGGCACTCCAGGGTGACCTGAACTCGCTTGTCGGATGCCATAACAGTTTCTCACTTCCGGGTATATGTACGGCCCACTTGTCTCTTCGGCGGGCCGGGTCGCCTTTTTGGCTGGTAGCGACGGACAGATTCGAACTGTCGACCTCTCGATTATGAGTCGAGCGCTCTCACCAACTGAGCTACGTCGCCAGCGAGCTCCCTGACAGAATCGAACTGTCGACCTTCTCCTTACCATGGAGACGCTCTGCCGACTGAGCTAAGGGAGCACAACCACCTGCCGGTGGCCGGGCAACAGGATGCCACGCTAGCCCTGCGTTCCCCAACGTCCGCCATCTCATCAGATGTGGTGGTGAGGTCATTACAGTCAGCCCCATGCCTCCACTCAGGACGCGGCTGGCCCAACCCGGTGACTCCGAGGCCATTCGTCGGATCTACAACGTCGAGGTCCTGGCCTCTACCGCCACGTTCGACCTCGTGGAGCGAACAGCCGAGGAGCAGGTCTCATGGCTGACCGAGAGGTCCGGGGCGTTCAGCGTGCTTGTCGCGGAGTTGGACGGAGTCGTCGTCGGCTTTGCGTCGTTGTCCCCCTACCGGGAGCGTGCCGCCTACCGGACGACCGTGGAGAACTCCGTCTACGTCGATGCCGGGCACCGCGGCTGCGGTGTCGCCGATGCGCTGCTGGGTGAGTTGATAGAGGTTGCGCGCGGCAGTGGCTTCCACTCCGTGGTCGCACGGGTCGGGGGTGGCAACGAGGCAAGCATCGCCCTACACGCCAAGCACGGTTTCGAGATGGTCGGTACAGAGCGGGAGATAGGTCGCAAGTTCGGCCGCTGGCAGGACGTGGCTGTCATGCAGACGATCTTGGACACCCCCTGACCTGGCGGGCACTGTGCATCGACAGTTAGGAGTCAGGGACCGACCGAACCGATCGGCACCGGATGCTCAACCGACACCTGTGTGGCCTGTCCACTCATGCCCGGCTGGCCGACTCCTCCACCACCCAGCCAGCGACTACCAACCCAAGGAACCGAGAACCGGAAAGGCCCGGAACCGTTGTGATCCCGGGCCTTCAACTTGGTAGCGGGGGTGGGATTTGAACCCACGACCTTCGGGTTATGAGCCCGACGAGCTACCAGACTGCTCCACCCCGCAGCGAGGAGGCTAACGGTCGGCGCGGGCGGCTCCTACCCGACAACGACGTCGCTCAGGTCCTTTGGGTGGTTGGTGATCTGCTCGTAGCCGTCGTCGGTGACGATGAAGCTGTCACCCACCTGTGCTCGGAAGGTTCCCGACACGCTGACCGATCCATCGACGGCCAGCACCATGCCCGGCTCCAGGACCGTCGTGTCGCCGAACACCAGCTCGGGCTTCTCCAGGTAGCTGTAGCCGGTGGCCCGGCCACAGCGGAACGGGTAGTCAAAGCCAGCATCGCTGATCACCTCTGCGTAGGCCGCATGAACTGAGTCCGCAGTTGCCCCGGGGCGGAGTGCCGAGAGGGCGGCAGCCTGGCTGGCGAGGGCCACCTGGTAGACGTCGGCCTGCTGGCGGTCCACGACCTCTCCGATCCAGAACGTGCGGTCGAAGCCCAGCTTGAAGCGGTGGAAGTTGGTCATGCCGCAGAAGCAGAGGAACACCGGCTCGCCGTGTCGCATGACCCGGGTCGAGGCCCTGTGATGCGGCTTGGTGATCTCGCTACCCGAGGCCATGATCTGGAGGAAGTGCGTGTTGGGCGACATGCAGGTGTCGTCGTAGTGGGCGTCGAGGAGTTCGGCCGCCTTGCGGGTGCCGGCATCTGAGGTTGCGAGAGCCACCTCGAACTCCGGTACGCCTGCGCCAATGGCCGCGCGGCCAGCATCCATCATGGCGTCGGCCACCTGACCGGCATGGCGCGCCAACTGCAGTTCTGCAGGCGACTTGACCATCCGCATGGCCCCGACCACCGGGGTCACATCGGCCAGCCGGCCCTCCTCGACCAGCGTGTCCACAAAGTTGCGTACCAGCGGAGGCATGCGGTCCGGCTCGACTGCCACCCGGTGAGCGCTGGCTAACACTGCCAGCAGTTCCTGGCGCCATTCGTTGCCAAGGCCGTCGTTCCACACGGCGATCCGGTCCACCCGAGCCGCCGCAGCGGCCATGTCAGCCTCCATGTTCGGCGTGATGAGCAGGCTCTCGTCCTGATGCGGTACGACCAGGATGGTCGGTCTCCCGAACTCCATGTGCAGGTAGTCGTAGTAGCCGGTCAGGTAGTAGACGCTGTCATCGTCGGTGATTAGCGCCACGTCGATGCCCTCGACAGCCAGGCGACGGCGAAACATCTCCATCCGCTCGGTGAACATCAGACAGGCACCGCCTTCAACAGCCGATGACCGACAGGCCGATCGACCGTGCGGCCTCGGCCTGTCGCTGGTCGAAGGTCAGCACGGTCGTCGCCGATCCGGCACGACGTGCGGCAGCCAGGTGGATGGAGTCGAGTGAACGGCAAAGCGTCTTCTCGGCGATGCGGGCCGCCTCGGCACAGACCTGAGCATCAAGTGGGATAACCGCGAAGGCATCAAGGTCCACTACAAGGCGGGCTCTCAGCACCTCAAGGTCGTCGGTCAGGATCCTGGTCAGGTTCCGCCTCACCTCGATCGCCGTCAGCGCCGAGGTCACCAACACCGGATCCGAGGCCATGTGAGCCACAGCCTCCGCCGCACCGTCCTCCTTCAGGTAGCGCTTGATCAGTGCACTTGAGTCGACATAGAGGGTCACCGACCACGATCCTCGTCGAGCGCCTCTTGGCTACTCATGGCGGCACGCACCCGAACCGACGGCTGAAGGCCGGTTCGCAGAGGTGGCTGAATCCAGCCCTCGGCGATTCCCCGCTCCACAGCCGAACCGTGGTCGTACGGAACGAGGCGGGCCACGGGGCGGCCACGGTCGGTGACCACGACAGCCTCTCCATCGGCCACCCGGCCGAGGTACTCGGACAGCTTCGCCTTCAGTTCACGGATACCGACGTTCATGTAGTCACTATAACAACCTTTTGTGACTACATCAGTGCAGATTCCCCCTCCGCGAGACGGTCAGGCCACTACCGGGTAACCACCAACCTCGGCGGCTGCCAGACGGTCGGCAAGTACCTCGTAGTCAGAGGTGGACCTCACCCGGTAGCCGTACAGGTCAAGAGGTCGACGCACCTCTTCACCCAGCAACGCCACTGCCTCTGACACCGCGGCGTTAACGGTCTCCCGCAACCCGACGTGAGCCCAACCGATAACCAGGGGAGGAGCTGGCATCGGCTCGGTCCACCCGATGATCCTCAGCTCGTCGACCGCGGGTTCATGACTGGTTGCCAGGCTCCAGGCCACCGCGTCGATGGAAGTCAGGTCGGCTCGCCCCTCTGCCACGGCACGGATGGAAGCGCGGTGCGAGCCGGTCTCAACCACCTCGTCGAAGAACCTGCCACCCTCAGCCAGCGGAGCTATCAGGTCGACGAGCGCAGCATGCCCCGACTGCGACTCCCGACCGTTGATCGCCGCACATCTGCCGCGGAAGTCGTCCAGGCCGTCAGCCGGGTCGCCAGCGTGGCACGCGACCACGGACCGGTAGTCGCCCGGCTGACATCCCTCCACCCCGTAGTCGAGCGCCCCGAGCACCTCCACCCTGCCGCGCAACGAGCCCACGACATTCAGGCCACACACCTGGGCGGCCAGCAGGTTCGGCGCAACCCAGAGTTCAGACACGTGATCCGGCCTCCACAGCCCAACTGGCGCGTCCACTCCGACCTGACAGAGGCGCCTGGCGATCGCCGCCCAGAGTGCGTCGACCTCGTCGCGGACCTCGGGCCAGTCGTACATGGGCAGCCCGGCAACCCAGCCGCCAACCGGGGCAGCGGAACGGATCAACAGATCGTCTGTCGGACGAGCGGCACGCCCGGACGGTAGGCGAGATGGTGGTGGCTGGGGGCGTCAAGAATGGCCAGGTGTGCGGCCGAACCGGGGGTGAGTCGACCAACGTCGGTTCGCCGCAGTGCTGTGGCACCGCCGAGGGTTGCCGCCTGGACCGCCTCGTCAATCGTCATGTTCATGTCGCGCACCGCCAGCGCGATGCAGAACGCCATCGAGGTGGTGTAGCTGGACCCCGGGTTGCAGTTCGTGGCCAGCGCCACCGTGGCGCCGGCGTCGATGACCCGCCGGGCATCCGGATACGGCTGACGCGTGGAGAAGTCCGTCGCCGGCAGGAACGTGGCAACCGTGTCGCTCCCGGCGAGCGCCTCGACATCGGCGTCGGCGAGGTAGGTGCAGTGGTCGACGGAGGCGCAGCCTGACTCAACTGCCAACTGCACGCCCGGGCCGTGGTCCAACTGGTTGCCGTGGAGCCGTAGGCCCAGACCGGCCTCCCGGCCGGCATCCAGAACGGCCCGACACTGATCGACGTCAAACGCCCCCTTCTCACAGAAGGCGTCGATCCAACGAGAGTGCGGCGCGCATGCCTCGAGCATCGGACCACAAACCAGGTCGATGTAGTCGTCGGCCCGCCCCTCGAACTCGGTGGGCAGGAGGTGCGCCCCGAGAAATGTGGTTTCCTCGGTGAACTCGGAGGCCAGGCGGAGAGTACGGGCCTCGTCGTCGACGTTGAGGCCGTAACCGGACTTGACCTCGACGGTGGTCGTGCCGCCCGCCCGAAGTTCAGCAATTCGACTGGCAGTCAGAGCCCGCAGCTCGTCGCCTGACGCTGTCCTGGTCGCCTCGGTCGTCACGCGGATTCCACCACCGTCATAGGGCTGTCCGGTCATGCGTGCCGTGAACTCCTCGGCCCTGTCGCCAGCAAAGATGAGATGGGTGTGGGAATCCACGAAGCCCGGCAGCACACAGGCACCGTCCACGTCGATCCGCTCGTCGGCCACCTGTCCGGCAGGCCCAACGGACAACACGAGGCCGTCGGCTATCACCACGGAGGCGTCGCGTACGAGGCCCAACGGGCCCTCGCCCAGAGCCGGGTCATTGGTGACGAGCATGCCGATCCGGTCGACAGCCAGCGTCACGAGGTGACCTCCCTCACCGCCTCGGCCAACTCGGAGGCGACATCCACCGACACGTGGACCCTGTCACGCACAACCACCTCGCCAGCAACCACCAGATCCGTGACATCGGCCGCTGAGGCGGCAAACACGATCGACGCCATTGCAGTCTCTGCTTCGGCACCCGCCAGACGCACCGAGTCCAGTGCCACGGTCACCATGTCGGCCAGTGCTCCCGGCTCAAGTATTCCACCACCAGTCCAACCCAGCGACCGGTAGCCGTTGACGGTAGCCATTGCCAGGAGGTCGTCGACCCCGTGGGTGCCACGCTCGAGCGTCGCGAGCCGCTCGTCCAACTCAACCGCCCTCGCCTCCTCGAACATGTCGATGACGGCATGGCTGTCGGATCCCAGGCTGAGTGGGGAACCGGCGGCCGCCAACGCCCCGGAAGGACCGATGCCGTCGGCCAGATCGCGCTCTGTGGTCGGACACATGCAGATACCGGCCCCTGCTCCACCGAGTAGACCGATGTCGTCTTCAGTCAGGTGGGTGGCATGCACGGCCGTGAGCCGATCGGTCAGCGCACCCACCGAGGCCAACAGCCCCGTGGGCGTGCATCCGAAGTGGGCCTCGCACTGCTCGTTCTCCTCTGACCGCTCCGAGAGGTGCACGTGCAGGGGTGCCTCCCGGCCTTCAGCCCATGCCGCCACCTCCGCGATCGCCGCCGGATCGACGGCGCGGACCGAGTGCACGGCCGCCCCTATCTGCGCCCGTGGCCCCGGCTGCAGTTCCTCAAGCCGCTGTGCCCAGGCATCCGCCGATCCGTCTCCGAAACGCCTCTGGTCCTCTTCGAGCGGAAGGTACCCGTCTGCCGACAGGCCACCGTGCAGGTAGGAGGCATCCAGCAGGGTGATCCTGATGCCAACATCGGCTGCCGCCGCCAGGATCGCCTCACCCATGGCATTCGGATTTGCGTACGGCGTACCATCGAGCTGGTGGTGGAGGTAGTGGAACTCCCCAACGGCCGACACACCGGATAGTGCCATCTCTCCGTAGGTGGCCCTCGCAAGTGCGTAACAGGTGTCAGGGTCCAGCCGGCGGGCCACCTCATACATCTGCTCCCTCCAGGTCCAGAAGGTGCCGGCCCCTGCATGGGTCCGTCCCCGCAGGGCCCGGTGGAAGGCGTGGCTGTGGGTATTGGCAAAGCCGGGAAGGGTGAGGCCCGTGAGTCGCGTGGCGCCCGGTGGTGGTGCGCCCACTCCGGCGACAACGGCGGACACGAAGCCATCAGCAGTATCTATGAGGATGCCGGGTTCCACCTGTCCGCGGCCCAGCCACGCCGCCTCACACCAGTAGGTGCTCACGACCCGACACGCTCCACAAAGGCGGTGATGCGCTCGACGAACTCATCACGGTGGTGGGCCTCGAACTCCTCCCATGTCGACAGGGTCGCCGGATCAACCACCCTGTCCACGAAAAGCACCCCGTCGAGATGGTCGCACTCGTGCTGCCATGTCGCCGCGGTGAGGCCCCTCACAACCTCATCATGGTGGTTTCCGCTGCGGTCCTCGTAGCGGACCCGAACGTTGACGTAACGCTCCACCTCGCCACGCAGTGGGACCGACAGGCAACCCTCGTTGTTCACGAACACCTCGTTGTCAATAGGCTCGACCACGGGGTTGACGGCCACGGTCAGCGGGATCTGGGGTTTGTAGGGGTACCGGGGATTATCGGTCACCTCAAGCACAGCGACCCTAACTGGTTCACCGATCTGGTTGGCGGCGATGCCGGCACCTCGAGCGTGGCGCATCGTGTCGACCATGTCGTCAATGAGGCCCTGCACCTCGGGTGAGGTGATCTCGTCGTCGGTTAGTCGGCGTGTCGCACTGCGAAGCACCGGGTGGCCGATCGACAGGATCGTGCGTACGGCCACCGGTCAGGTGCCTTCCCTCATGGGAATCCTGACACCCCGCTCGTCGGCGACGTCGGTGGCAAGGTCGTAGCCAGCGTCAGCGTGGCGGATAACCCCCATGCCCGGGTCGTTGGTGAGCACCCTTTCCAACTTGGCAGCAGCAAGGTCGGTGCCGTCGGCCACGCTGACCTGACCGGCATGGATGGACCGCCCGATTCCAACCCCGCCACCGTGGTGGATGCTCACCCACGTGGCACCCGACGAGGTGTTCAGCAGGGCATTCAGCAGCGGCCAGTCGGCAACCGCGTCGGAGCCGTCGAGCATGTCCTCGGTCTCCCGGTACGGGGAGGCGACCGACCCGGAGTCGAGGTGGTCACGGCCTATGACGATGGGTGCCTTCAACTCACCGCTGGCGACCATCTCGTTCAGGCGCAGGCCGAGGCGGTGGCGCTCGCCATAACCAAGCCAGCAGATACGAGCCGGTAGCCCCTGAAAGGCGACACGCTCGCCAGCCAGTCGAATCCACCTGGCGAGGTCCTCGTCGTCGGGGAACTCCTCGAGCACCGCCCTGTCGGTGGCGGCGATGTCGGCCGGGTCGCCTGACAGCGCCACCCAGCGGAACGGTCCCTTCCCCTCGCAGAACAGCGGTCGTATGTAGGCGGGTAGAAAGCCCGGATAGGCGAAGGCCCTGTCATAGCCGCCCAGTTCGGCCTCGGCACGCAGGCTGTTGCCGTAGTCAAATACCTCGGCGCCGGCGTCCATGAAACCGACCATTGCCTCGACGTGGGTGGCCATGGATGCCCGGGCCCGGCGGGTGAACTCGGCCGGGTCGTTGCGGCGGAGTTCCTCGGCTGCCGCCTCGGTGAGGTCGGTGGGGAGGTAGCTGAGAGGGTCGTGCGCCGAGGTCTGGTCGGTGACGATGTCGGCTTCGAGACCGTCGGCCAGCAACCTCGGCAACAGGTCGGCGGCATTGCCGACGAGGCCGACCGATAGAGGCCTACGAGCCGCCTTGGCCTCGAGGCAGCGCTTGACGGCGTCGTCGTAGTCGTCGGCAACCTCGTCGAGGTAGCGGTGTTCGACCCGGCGCTGTGCCCGTTCGGGGTCAACCTCGATACAGAGCGCAACACCGTCGTTCATCGTCACTGCAAGGGGTTGGGCCCCTCCCATGCCGCCGAGACCGGCAGTCACGGTGAGGGTTCCGGCCAGGGTGCTGCCGAAGCGGAGGCGGGCGATCTCGGCAAAGCACTCGTAGGTGCCCTGGAGGATTCCCTGGGTCCCGATGTAGATCCAGGAACCTGCGGTCATCTGGCCGTACATCATGAGGCCTGCGTCCTCGAGGCGCCGGAACTCGTCCCAGTCGGCCCAGTCCGGAACCAGGTTCGAGTTGGCCAACAGCACCCTGGGAGCCCACTCGTGGGTGCGGAACACGCCGACCGGCTTGCCGGACTGCACGATCATGGTCTCGTCGTCGGCAAGCGTCGTGAGGGTGCGAAGCATGGCGTGGTACGCGGGCCACGATCGGGCGGCCCTGCCGGTGCCGCCGTAGACGACAAGGTCGTCGGGACGCTCGGCAACCTCGGGATCCAGGTTGTTCTGGAGCATCCGGAAGGCGGCCTCCTGGCCCCAGCCGCGACAGGTCAGGTCGGTTCCACGCGGTGCACGAATCTGGCTGTCTGGGCTTGTCATCGGGGTTCCTCGGCCTGAACGGGATCTTGTTGCAATGCTGCCCGACTGAACCTAAGTTGTCAACAGACGACATCTTCTTTCATCTAGTGAAATCATCATGACCTCATCCACACTGCACAAGTCCAGATCCGCCGAGCGGGCACTGCACCTGCTCGATACCGTCGTCACGGCCGGAAGTATCAGCCTCGGTGATGCCGCACGGGCCGTCGACCTACCCACCAGCACCGCTCTGCGCCACCTCAGGGCCCTCGAACACGACGGCTACCTGGACCGCGACCCCCACGGCATGTTCAGCGTCGGACCAACCTTCCTCCGCCTGGCCCTCACCTCGCTCCGCGAGGGGCCGGCGGCACACCTCACCACCGCGGCAAGGCCACATCTTGACCGACTGGCCGAGACCACCGGCGAATCGGCCTACCTGGCGGTGCGCGAGAGGTCGAGGGCCGTGTACATCGCAACTGCCGAGAGCACCAGGGCTATCCGCCACGTGGGCTGGGTCGGAAGAACCGTTCCACTCAGCGGCACCGCCGTGGGAACCACCCTCACCGGCGACGGAGAGGCGACCGTCCTACGAAACACCGGAGGCGTCGAACCCGACGTGGCCGCAGCCGTCGCACCGGTAATGGGCCCGGACGGAACGGTCGTCGCCGCAATCTCGGTGCTTGGACCCTCCTCCCGCCTCGACGACACCTCAACCGACACCGTGACCACCGCCGTGCTGGTAGCGGCCGAGGCCCTAAGCCGCGATCTGCGGGGCCCGACATGACCATCAGGCTGGATGGCCCCGGCGTCACCATCGCCGATGTCGTGGAGGTCGCCCGCAACCACGAACCCGTGGCCCTCACCGACGCTGCCCTTGAGCGCATGGACAGCGCACGAGCCATTGTCGAGACACTCGCCGATGCCGACCCCACCTACGGGGTCTCAACGGGCTTTGGCGCCCTGGCCACCGTGACCATCGCCCCTGAGCGGCGAGCGGACCTTCAGGCCGCACTGGTTCGCTCACACGCCGCAGGCATGGGTCCGCCGGTGGAGCCCGAGGTGGTTCGGGCAATGGTGTTCCTACGGGCACGCACGCTGGCACTCGGCCACAGCGGTGCCCGGCCGATCGTGGCCGAAGGGCTACTGAACCTCATCAACGCCGGCATTGCCCCGGTGGTTCCCGAGCATGGCTCGCTGGGAGCCAGCGGAGACCTGGCACCCCTGGCCCACGCCGCACTGGCTCTCATCGGCGAAGGCAACGTCGAAGTCGACGGTGCCGTCATTCCGGCCGCCGAGGCGCTGGCAGGTGCCGGCCTGTCAGCACTCACGCTGGCCGACAAGGAGGGCCTCGCCCTGACCAACGGCACCGACGGGATCCTCGGCATGCTCTGCCTGGCCTGCCACGATGCCGGCCACCTGCTCACCCAGGCCGACATCGCCGCAGCAATGACCGTCGAGGGTGTCCTCGCGACCGACCGGGCCTTCGCCGCCGACCTCACCGCGCTGCGTCCACACCCCGGCCAGGCGACCAGCGCAGCCAACCTGCGTGCGCTCCTGGCCGGGTCACCGATCGTGGCCAGCCACCGCACCGACGACCTGCGGGTCCAGGACGCGTACTCAATCCGCTGCACCCCCCAGGTCAACGGAGCGGCACGCGACACCCTTGCCTTCACCACCACCACAGCAGAGACAGAGCTGGCATCGGCCATCGACAACCCGATGGTGCTCCCCGACGGCCGCGTCGAGTCCTGCGGCAACTTCCACGGTGCACCACTCGGGTTCGCCGCCGACTTCCTGGCAATAGCCCTGGCCGAGGTTGGTGCCATCGCCGAGCGGCGTATCGACAGGGTGCTCGACCACACCAGATCACACGGCCTGCCGCCGTTCCTGGCCGACGACCCGGGTGTCGACAGCGGGATGATGATCGGCCAGTACACGGCTGCTGCGATGTGTGCCGAGAATCGTCGTCTGGCGGGTCCAGCCAGCGTCGACTCTCTCCCCACGTCGGGCATGCAGGAGGACCATGTCTCAATGGCCTGGGGAGCGGTCAGAAAGCTGCGGCGCGTCGTCGACAACCTACGGCGCATTCTGGCCATCGAACTCACCGTCAGTGCCAGAGCAGTCGACCTGCGAAGCCCGCTCCTACCTGCGCCCGGAACCGGGGCGGCTCTGGCGGCGATGAGAAGCACTGTGCCCGGGCCCGGTCCCGACCGGTTCCTCTCTCCCGAACTACAAGCCATCGAGGACCTGCTTGCCTCGGGCGGCCTCCTGGCGGCGGTCAACGAGGAAGTCGACCAACTCGCCTGAGTGGTATCCGATCAGATACCATTTTGTTAGTATGCAGACATGGAAGCCGCAACGATCCTGAGGTTGGCCCGGACACGGGCAAACCTCAGCCTGCGCTCACTCGGCCGAGCGGCCGGCACCTCCCATGCAACCCTTTCGGCCTACGAGGCCGGCACCAAGACGCCGTCGGTGGCCACCCTCGATCGCATCGTGCGGGCCGCCGGGTTCGCCATGGACGCCACGCTCAGCACCCGAGTGGACATCGGATCAGGATCATCAAAGGGTGAGGAGTTGGAAGCCGTGCTGGACCTGGCGGGAGCCTTTCCAGCAAGACACTCGGCGACCCTGACCTACCCCCCGTTTCCCCAACCGGTTGAAACATGACATCCCTGGTCGATCAGATAGTCGCCATCCACCACGCCCTCGATGAGTCCGAGGTCCCACATGCCTTCGGTGGCGCCCTCGCTCTGGCCTGGTGCACGCAGCGCGCCAGGGCGACGACCGACATCAACCTGAACCTCTTCGTCGGGGTCGACGCTGCCGAGACAGCACTGACCGCCCTCCCGCCCGGGATAACGGTCAGCGACTCCGACCGGGAAGCCATTGCCGCCGACGGCCAGACGCGGCTCTGGTGGGACCACACCCCCGTGGACGTCTTCTTCAGCACCACCGCCTTCCACGCCGACGTCGCCATGCGGGCGCGGACCGAGCAGTTCGGCGGCACTACCGTCCCGTTTCTGGCGTGTCGTGACCTCGCCGTGTTCAAGGCGTTCTTCAACCGCACGAAGGACTGGGCCGACCTCGAGGAAATGGCATCGGCCGGCACCCTCGACAGGGCTGTCGTGCTGGGAGAACTCGTGGTCCTACTTGGCGGCCACGACGAACGGATCGAACGACTCCGGTCCCTCTGATCGTGGCCGGGAGGCAGGCCTAACCCGACCGCCCCAAAGCCGCCCACCGGCATCTGGGCTACCTTCGATGCATGACCGGCGGACTTCTGGATGGCTACGACAGGGGTGGATTCTTTGACGAGGCCATCGGCGCGGATGGCGCGGCCAGACCCGGCCAGGAGAGCCTGGTCGGCTGGTTCGACTCCCTGTCTGCCGATGACCTGCGCTACCACTCGACCCTGCGCGACGATCTGCTCCTGAGCCGGGGAATCACCTTCACCGTCTACGGCGAATCCCAGGGCATTGAACGGACCTGGCCCATGGACCTCTTTCCACGGGTCATTACCGCCGCCGAATGGACGGTCCTCGAACAGGGCCTCGCTCAGAGGGTCAACGCCGTCAACCGCTTCCTGGAGGACCTCTACGTAGGCGAGCAGGCCATCCTCGAGGACGGGGTCGTGCCGCGTTGGCTGGTCATGTCATCGGCAGGCTTCGAGCGCGAGGCCTTCAACGTTGCGGTACCGAACGGCGCCCGCTGCCTCGTCTCCGGTATCGACATCGTGAGGGGAGCCGACGGCCAGTTCCTGGTGCTCGAGGACAACCTGCGCAACCCCTCGGGCGTCAGCTACGTACTGGAGAACCGGGCGACCATGGCCAGGGTTCTCACCGGCGCCTTCGAGGAGATGGCGATCCGCTCAGTCGACCACTACGGCCGATCCCTGCTGGCTGCCCTGAAGCACGCCGCCCCTCCTGCCGCCGGCGACGACCCGGTCGTCTGCGTGCTCACGCCCGGCATCTACAACTCCGCCTACTTCGAACACGCATTCCTGGCCCGACAGATGGGCGTCGAACTGGTCGAGGGCCGCGACCTTGTCGTCGACGACCACATCGTGGCGATGCGAACAACCGGTGGCCTGCGCAAGGTCGACGTCATCTACCGGCGCATCGACGACCACTTCCTCGACCCTGCCGTCTTTGACACCGGCTCGACCGTCGGCGTACCCGGCCTCATGGCAGCGGTGCGCGCCGGCACGGTCACCGTGTCAAACGCCGTGGGTAACGGGGTGGCCGACGACAAGGCCGTGTACCCGTACGTACCGGCCATGATCGACTACTACCTGGGAGAAGAGCCGATCCTGCCAAACGCCACCACCTACGTGCTCTGGGACAACGACCAGCGGGCCGCCGCCCTGGAACGGGTCGACGAGCTGGTCTGGAAACCGGTCGCCGAGTCAGGCGGCTACGGCATAGTCATCGGCCCGTCAGCGACCGACGAGGAACTGGCCGGAGTGCACACGACCGTCGAGGCCGACCCCCGCGGATGGATAGCCCAGGAGGTCGTGCAGCTCAGCCGGGTACCCAGCTGCATCGACGGAGGCCTCGAGGGTCGCCATGTCGACCTGCGTCCCTTCATCCTCACCGGCGAGTCAATCGAGGTGCTCCCGGGTGGTCTGACCCGCGTCGCCATGCGAAAGGGTTCGCTCATAGTGAACTCCTCCCAGGGAGGCGGCTCAAAGGACACCTGGGTGCTCGAAGACCAGGCCACCGGGGCTGCGGGCTGATGCTGGCCAGACACGCCGAGAGCCTCTTCTGGGCCGGCCGCTACCTGGAGCGTGCCGAGGACACCGCCAGGATCCTCGACGCCACCCAGCACGCCACCATCATCAGGCCCAACGCCGCCGAGCAGTGGGGCGACCTGCTCACCGTCCTGCGCATCCACGAGGAGTTCGAGGCAACCGAAAGTGAGGTCGACTGGCGCGGCGTCGGCAACTTCCTCGTCGCAAACCCGGAGAACCCCGGATCAATCGCCTCAGCCGTCCAGACAGCGCGGGAGAACCTGCGAAGCGTCCGGGAGCAGATACCCAGCGAGGTGTGGGAGACCGCCAACCGGTTCCACCTGGAGTTGTCGTCACATGACCTTGCCGCCGACCTTGACGGCGAGCCCTACATCCTCTTCGACCTGGTCAAGACCCACTGCCAGACGGTCTCGGGCGCCATCGAGCAGAACATGCCCAGAAGCGACGGCTACCGGTTCCTCACCATCGGGGTGCTGATCGAGCGGGCGCTGATGACATCGAGGTTGCTGAGCATCAGGTGGGGACACATGGCCGCGGGCACCTTCGAGGATGCAATGCTCACCCTCTCGTCGGTGTCGGCGGCAGAGGCGTTCCGGCGCCGTCACCAGTCAGCAACCGACCCCGTGGCAATCTCGTCGTTCCTATTGCGCGATGCCCTGTTCCCGCGCAGCACCCTCTACTGCCTGTCGCGTGCAGAACTGCTGCTCGACAACCTGGTCGACCGTGTTCCGGGCAGGGGACGGACCGAAACCGTGCTCGGGCGGGTGAGATCCAGCCTTGAGTTCGCCGAACTGGACGAGGGGTCCGTGGACATCCCCGCCTTCTGTGCCGAACTGGACGACGGGATCCGTCAGGTGGCCGACGCCATGGCGCACCAGTACTTCCGCAACGTCGACCAGCTCAGCATCAGGCCCCAGGCCACGGTGGTGTCCATGGGAGGGCACCGATGAGGCTCGACATCTCCAACCGCACGCTCTACCGCTTCGACGACATTGTCCGGGAGTCCCAGAACGAGGTTCGCACCTGCCCCACCAGCGACACCCACCAACACCTCATCGCCTACCGGCTGAGCCTCGCCCCGGCGAGCCGTTCTCTGGCCTTCTACGACTACTGGGGCACCCGCGTCGACGCCTTCGGCATCCGTGAGCCACACATCTCCATGGAGATCGTCGCCGAGGCGGCCGTCGAGACCAGCGAGGCCGGTCCCCGGCCGGAACCGTGCGGATGGGATGGACTTACCGACCCCACCTTCAGGGACCTGCACCTCGAGTACCTGGAGCGCACACCTCACGCCGACTGGGGAGACCACCTGACCGAAGCCGGCATGGAGGCACGTGTCGGCGATGACCTGGTTGCCACGGTTGTCGGCATCCACGACCTGGTCCGTGAGCGGATGAACTACGAGACCGGTTCGACCCACATCGGAATCGACGTCGAGAAGGTTCTCTCCGACGGCCACGGGGTGTGCCAGGACTTCGCACACCTGTCGGTCGCAATCTGCCGGAGCCTCGGGGTTCCGGCACGGTACGTGTCGGGCTACCTGTTCACAGCCAGTGACGAAACCGGCGAGGACACCGACAACGACGTGGTCGACGTGGAGACCCACGCATGGTTCGAGGCGGCTATACCGGGGCAGGGCTGGATGGCAATGGACCCCACCAACGGCCGTGAGGTCGGGCCCAGACACGTCAAGATCGGACACGGCCGCGACTACGACGATGTGCCACCGCTGCGGGGTTCGGTGTCGGGTGAGGCAGGCACCGAGGTCGAGACGAGTGTGGAGATTCGCCGTATGGATCCGTCACATCAGGCAACGGTCGTTCAGCCGCCGCTGACCCATACCGACATGGAGTACTCAGGCTTCCAGTCCCAACAGCAACAACAGCAGTAGGACCGGTCAGCCGGCTGAAATACCGCCGTCCACCGGCAGGATGGCACCGGTGATGTAGCGGGCCTCGTCTGACGCCAGGAACAACACCACACCGGCTACCTCGTCGGGCTGGGCCAGGCGCTTCATGGGGATGGTCGCCTCGGCCAGCTGATCAAGGTCGGCTGCGGTGGGTGGCCTGTCGCGTTCGGAGACCAGCATCGGGGTGTCGATGTGCCCGGGAGCCACGGCGTTGATGCGGACGCCCTCGTCAGCGTGGTCGAGTGCCATGGCCCTCGTCATCTGGTGCACGGCTCCCTTGGATGCGCAGTAGGCAAGCACCCCGGCCGCACCAATCCCACCCCAGATGGATCCGAAGTTGACTATCGAGCCAAACCCCCGTGGGACCATGTGGCGCACCGCTGCGCGGGACATGTAGAAGACACCGTCCACGTTGACCGACATGACCCGTCGCCAGTCGTCATCGCCGGTACCCGGGGCGGCCGCCCGGTGGATCACTCCCGCTGCGTTGACGAGCACGTCGATACAACCGTGTGTGGACACCACGGTGTCGACCGTGCCGTCACAGAACACCGGGTCACTGACATCTCCGACCACCACCGCAGCCCCTGTCTCATCGGCCACGAGGGCCGCACCGGCCTCGTCCCGATCCAGCAGCGTGACCAGGGCACCAGCCTCGACGAAGGCCCGCACCGTGGCCGCGCCCATGCCCGAGGCCCCACCGGTGACAACGGCGACCTTCCCGGCGAGCGTGCCATCTCTCATTCGTCCCGTCCCTCCAGGGGATCGAAGTTGACGCCCCCATATGTCTGTTCCGTCGGTTGCAACTCCACCCGGGCCACGTTCACGTACCAGGGTGCATCCAGTGCGTACGAGATCGAGGCGGCAACGTCCTCGCTGGCTATCTCGGTGATTCCGGTCTCCTTGAACCGGTGCCGCAGGTTCGGGTCGTCTATGGCGGCGTCGTAGAACTCGGTGCGTACCCGCCCGGGACAGATCTCGGTAACCCGCACGCCGGTACCCGCCAACTCCAGGCGCAGGTTGAGAGACATCAGGTGGATTGCCCCCTTGGAGGCCCCGTAGACCCCTGACAGGAGTGGGTAGAGGCCTGCAACCGATCCCACGTTGACGATGTGGCCCCGTCCCCGCTCGATCATCGGTCCGAGAACCGAGCGGACCGCATGCAGCGCCGCTGTCACGTTGGTTCCGATTGTCTGGTCGATGTCGGCCGGGTCTGCATCGGGAAGCGACTGAATGGCCCGACCCACACCGGCGTTGTTGATGAGCACGTCCACCCCGAGCGAGCCGAACAGGTCGTCCATGGCGGCGGTGTCCCTCACGTCGAGGACGTGGGTGGTGCACCCTGTGGACTCAGCCAGTGCCTTCAGCCTGTCCTCACGGCGGGCTACGGCGTGAACGGTCAGGCCACGGGCGCAGAGGTCTGCCACAACAGCAGCCCCGATGCCTGCCGAGGCACCCGTAACCAGTGCGGACCGGTAGTCGCTGATAGTCATGGACGACAACCGTAGACTGCCCGGATCACGTAGACCACGAGCCTGCACGGGTGTAACTTCTCGCCCAGCGAACCACCGGGAGGCGGCGTATGCGCGACGAGGCACAGTGCGTGATCGTGGGTGGAGGCGCCATGGGCGTGGGCCTGCTGTACCACCTGGCCCACGAGGGCTGGACCGACACCCTCCTCATAGAAAAGGGAGAGCTCAGCTCCGGCTCAACATGGCACGCCGCAGGCCTCGTCACAAACCTCATCGGCAGCCTCAACATGGCCAAGGTCCACGAGCACGGCGTCAAGCTCTACCAGCAACTCGAGGCCGAGACCGGCCTGTCCACCGGCTGGCACTCCTGTGGATCCATCCGTCTGGCCACCAACCAGGACGAGGTCGACTGGTTCCACTACGTCAAGGGAATGCTCAACTCCATCGACGTCGAGGCACACCTCATCGGCCACGATGACATCCGCCAGAAGCAGCCACTCGTAGACGACCTCTCCGACGTCATGGTCGGACTCTGGACACCCGACGACGGATGGACCGACCCCACCAGCGCGACCAACGCCATGGCAGCAGGTGCCCGCCAACTGGGCTGTGAGATCGCCCGCCACACCCTCGTCACCGACATGAACCAGCTACCAGACGGTCGCTGGCAGGTCATCACCGAACACGAGGGTGAACGCGACGAGGTGATAGCCGAACACGTCGTGAACGCCGCAGGCCACTACGGCCCCCAGGTGGCGGCGATGGTCGGCATGGAGGTACCGATCGTCTCGATGATCCACCAGTACCTCATCACCGAACCACTCCAAGAGATGGTTGACCTGGACTTCGAACCGCCCGTGCTGCGCGACCCCAGGGCATCGTGTTACTACCGCCGCGAGATCAACGGCCTCCTGGTGGGCCCCTACGAACGGGCGGGCGCACGCACCTACGGAGTAGAGGGCATCGACTGGAACCTCCACTTCCACCTCACACCACCAGATGTGGACGTGCTCGCACCCTGGCTGGAGTTGGCCGCACAACGCATCCCGGTGTTCGGCGAAGCCGGTATCAAGAAGGTGATCAGCGGCCCCATTACCCACACACCCGACGGCGGCTACCTGATGGGCCCGGCACCGGGAATGCGCAACTACTGGATGTGCGTCGGCTCAGCCATCGGGGTCGCCCAGGGCCCCGGCGACGGAAAGTACCTGGCCCAGTGGATGGTGCACGGCCAGACCGAGGTAAACGTCCGCGAAATGGACCCACGCCGGTTCGGACCATGGGCGAGCCTCGACTACACGATCGACAAGTCGACCGACGAATACCACGAGATGTACCAGGTAGCAATGCCCGGCGAATACAGAGACGCCGGGCGGCCCCTGGGAAAGACCCCCATCTGGGCCGAACTGGAGGCCCGCGGCGCCCAGTGGCAGGACGTCTGGGGCTGGGAACGGGTCAGGTACTACGGCCAACCCGAGAAATACTCGTGGCGCCGCTCAAACGCATTCGACCAGGTCGGTGAAGAATGCAGGGGAGTACGCGAACGGGTCGGCATCATCGACCTGACCGCGTTCGCCAAGTTCGAGGTCGCCGGTTCCGACGCCTCGGCCCTGCTGGACCGGTTGTCAGCCAACCGCCTACCCAGCCGGCAGGGCGGCACCCGCCTGGTGCACATGCTCACCGACCTGGGTGGCATCGAGTGCGAGATGACCATCACAAGGCTGGCCGACGACCGCTTCTACCTGAACTCGTCGGTTTCGGGCGAGACCCATGATTTGGACTGGCTCGTACAACACATCCATCCCGGAGAACAGGTGACCGTCACCGACGTGACCGCCAACCTGGGTCTGCTCGCCGTGAGCGGCCCCCGGGCACGCGATGTGCTGGCCGGCCTGACAGACGCCGACCTCGGAAACGACGCGTTCCCCTGGCTGACAGGTCAGGAAATCACCGTCGCCAGCGTGCCCTGTATTGCCCTGAGGGTGTCCTACGTGGGGGAGTTGGGCTGGGAACTGCACCATCCGATCGACAAGATGCCCGAACTCTACGAAGCGCTGATCGAGGCCGGCACCCCCCATGACATGGTCCACTTCGGCGCCTACGCAATGAACTCGATGCGCATGGAGAAGGCCTACAAGGCCTGGGGCGGTGAACTCACCACCGAGATCACACCCGTCGAGGCCGACCTGGGTCGCTTCGTGGCCCTCGACCGTGAGTTCGTGGGGCGTGAAGCAGTCGTGGCCCGGCGGGAACTGGCCGGCGATGACAACACCGGCCTGACCATGTTCATCGTCTACTGCGAGGTCGATGCCATCGACTCTGACTGCCGGGGCAACGAGCCCGTCTTTGAGGCGGGAACCGACACCATCATGGGCATTACCACCAGCGGAGCCTGGGGCCACACGGTCGGGAGGTCGCTCTGCTTCGCCTATGTAGATCCGGCATTTCGGGAGCCCGGCTCGACATTCGAGATCGGTTTGTTGGGGGAACGCCACATGGCGACCGTGCTGGACAGCCCGGCCCACGACCCGACGAACAAGCGGCTCAGAGCCTGAACCAGCGGCCGACAGGGGGGCGCAATGACAACTGGGGGAACAATGACAACTGGGGAAACAACGCCAGCAGAGGGAATCCGATGAGCGACACCGCCACCACCGAGGAGGTACCACGGCGCAGGTCCGGTGGTCGCGCTGCCCGGATCGCAGCCCGGGCCGCCGGACCCACCGAGGACGAGAGGGCAGTGCGACCCGGCTATCCCGGTGGCCGCTACGCCCCCCTCACCGAGTCAGACTGTGCACAGGTCTACGAAACCGCCCTTTGTCTACTCGAGGACATCGGCATGGCCGGCGCCGTCGAGGAGTTCGTCGAAGTGGTCACGGCTGCCGGTGGTCGACTGGACGAAGACGGGCGCCTCCTCTTCCCCCGTTCGGTCGTGGAACATGCCATTTCAACAGCCGCCAAGACGTTCACCTGGTACGGCCTCGACGACGACCGCTCCATCGAGGTCGGCGGTGACGGAGTCCACTTCGGTACAGCCGGTGCAGCCGTTTCGGTATGGGACCATGAGACCCGCCGACACCGGCCGTCAACACTCCTGGACATCTACGACACCTCCCGTCTCATCGACACGCTCGACCACATCCACTTCCACGGCCGCACCCTCGTCGCAAGAGACATGGTCGACAGCCACGACCTGGACCTCAACACCTCCTACGCGGTGGCCATGGGCACCACCAAGCCGATCGGCATCTCATACTTCCAACCTGAGCACGTCTCCGAGGCGATCGAGATGTTTGACACCATGCTCGGGCGCCGGGGCGCCTTTGCCGAACAGCCCTTCTGCATGGCACACAACACCTTCGTCGTGCCGCCACTGCGCTTCGCCAACGACGCAGCCCGATGCATGGTCGCCCAGACCAGACTCGGAATGCCGATCAAGTTGGTCTCGGCCGGGCAGGCGGGCGCCACCTCGCCGGCTGCACTGGCCGGATCGCTCGCCCAGGGTCTGGCCGAATGCCTCGGGGCGCTCACGTGCGTCAACCTCATCAGGCCAGGGCACCCCTGCATAATGGCCCTCTGGCCATTTGTGTCCGACCTGCGCACAGGCGCCATGAGCGGAGGCTCAGGCGAGGAAGCAGTAATCAACGCAGCATCGGCCCAGGTCTGCAACTGGCTTGGGCTGCCCTCAGGGGTGGCAGCCGGCATGACCGACTCCAAGCTTCCAGACGCCCAGGCTGGATACGAAAAGGGACTCACCGTGGCCCTTGCGGGCCACGCGGGCGCCAACCTCGTCTACGAGTCGGCCGGGATGCTCGCCAGCCTGCTGGCATGCTCATTCGAGGCCCTCGTCATCGACAACGACATGCTCGGCGCCATCAACCGGTCCATCCGGGGAATCGAGGTCACCCCCGAAACCCTGTCAACCGAGGTGATCCACGATGTCATACACGGACAAGGGCACTTCCTGGGCCATGGCCAGACCCTCTCGATGATGCAGTCCGAGTACCTCTACCCCGAGGTCGGCGACCGCCTCAACCCCGACAACTGGTATGACGCCGGTTCCAAGTCGGTCGACGAGCGGGCCAGGGAACATGTCCAGAAGGTGCTCTCGACGCACTTTCCCTCCCACATCCCACCCGCTGTCGACGCCGCTGTCCGGGAGCGGTTCGACATTCGCCTGCCAGTTGAGGAACTGACCTCGAACAGCCGCTGGTAGCCACCCGGCAGACCAGATGCCATGCTTGAGGCGATGGCAGCTCCCAGCGAACTCGAACTGATCGCCCGCCTGGCCCTGGCACTCGCCCTGGGGGCGGTACTCGGCCTGGAGCGGGAAACCCGCCACAAGACCGCAGGCCTTCGCACCCACAGCCTCGTCGCCCTCGGATCCGCGCTGTTCACCATCGCAGGAGCGTTCGCTGTAGTGGGCATCCAGGCCGACCCATCCAGGGTTGCCGCACAGGTGGTGACCGGCATCGGCTTCATCGGGGCCGGAGCCATGATCCGCAGTGGCCTGACCATCACCGGCATCACAACGGCCGCCACGCTCTGGATGGCTGCCGCATTTGGGGTGGCCGCCGCAATGGGCATGTACCTCGTGTCGCTGGCCTCCGGAGCGATGGCACTCTTCATAGTCCTGGCCTTCGGGCCGATGAAGCCGTACGTCCTCTCCCCGCGCTCGCGACGGCGTCTCGACATCAGCCACCTACCGGGCCACGACACCCTCGACGCCCTTGTCGCAGCTGTCGGAGATGCCGGTGGGCGCCTCAGCGTCATAGAGACCGGCGACGATGGCGACCTGCGACACACCAGTGTTGTTGTCTGGGGGATCGCCAAGGCGAATCTGGATGGCGTGTTACGGAACCTGGTCGCCCGCGAGGACGTTGTCGAGATAAACCCGCCGCCGCCACCAGCTTGACCTCCGGTGACAGACCCGTTCAAGGCACCTGACCCACAGCCGTTCGTGGACGGCTCGGGTCCGCGCAACGTCGTGGTCATCCTGCTCGACAGCCTCAACCGACGAATGCTGGGCTGCTACGGAGGCACCGAGTTCGACACCCCCAACCTTGACCGGCTTGCAGCCCGATCCCTGCGCTTCGACCGCCACTACTCGGCGTCGCTGCCATGCATGCCTGCACGCCACGACATTCTCTGTGGTGCCTGGGACTTCCTGTGGCGGCCATGGGGATCAATCGAGATCTGGGAGTCCAACATTGCCCGCGAGATGCGGATGAACGGTGTTGCCACGGGCATCATCACCGACCACCCCCATCTCTTCGAGACCGGTGGCGAGAACTACCACACCGACTTTGGAATGTGGGACTACGTGAGGGGGCACGAGGGAGACCCCTGGAGGCTCAGGGAGGACCCCTCCTGGGTAGGAACCCCAGCGCTACCGGCCACAGAGGGATGGGTTCACAGGGGCTACGACACCTCCCGTACATGGTTCCGTGACGAGGCCGACTTTCCCGGTCCGCGGACCATGCAGGCGACCGCCAACTGGCTGGATCGCAACGCCGGACACCATGACAGGTTCTTCCTGTTCGTCGACGAGTTCGACCCGCATGAGCCGTTCGACACCCCCGAACGCTGGGCCTACCGCTACCACGACCAACGCGACGAGCCGCTCGAGATCTGGCCACCCTACGGACGCGCCCTGATCGAAAAGGGGGTCATCACCGCCCGCCGGGCCGAACAACTTCGCGCCAACTACGGCGCCAAGCTCTCAATGATCGACCACTGGCTGGGAAAGGTCCTCGACTCCATGGACCAGAACGGCCTGTGGGACGACACGGCGCTGTTCCTCGTGACGGACCACGGCCACTACCTCGGCGAACGTGACGAGATGTACGGAAAGCCGCTGGCCCCCATCTACGACCTTCTCGGAGGCATACCAATGCTCGTGGCATGGCCCGGGGTTGCACCTGGCAGCAGCGAAGCTCTCACCACCAGCGTCGATGTCCACGCCACCCTCGCCGACCTCTTTGACCTGGAGATCGAGCACCGCACGCACGGTGTGTCGCTTCGAGATGTCATCGAGGGAACCCGGCCCACGGCACGCGACCATCTCCTGCAGGGCTACTTCGGACGCGAGGTAAACGTCATCGACAGGGACGGCAAGTACATCCGTGGCGTCGAGGGCGATCAGACCGACGTGAGCGTCTGGTCGAACCGGTGGTCGACAATGCCCGTCCATTCCTTCCCGCGCCTCAGCCTTGCCAGGCCCGACGACAGGGCGACGCTCGACCACATGCCGGGAAGCAACGTGCCGGTCATCCGACAGCCGTTCACCGCCGACGACCTGAACAGCGGCGCTGTCTACCCTGCAGGACGCACCGCCGGAGCCGTGTCCGAACTCTACGACGCCTCCGACACCGAGGAGTCCGAGGACCTCGCCGGCTCAGGCCGATCCGCCCACTACGTGGACCTGCTCCGCCACGCCCTAACAGAGGTGGAGGCCCCTGCCGAACAGTTTGTGAGGCTCGGCCTGAACTGAGCCCGACGACCTCAACCTGCGACCAGGTGTCCGACAGGCCCATTTGGGTCGACAAACTCTCCAATCTCTGACCACGGAACCGTGACCCTGGGTGCCCCGAGGACACCCGGCCCGACCTGGTAGCGGTCAAACAGGAGAACCACCCCTTCTGCACTGAGTGCCAGGTTCTCGAAGTTGGATTCCTCAACCGCAAGGCCATCGGGCCAGACCACGCTCTCGCCGAAGCGTGCCCCAAGGTCGGCGGTGGCCACCCTCGCGAGCGCCTCCAGCCACGGGCTGTCGTCGTAGAAGACATCCAGTGGACCCAGAAGGCTGCCGTCGGCCAGATCAACCACAACCGCGTCCACCCACTGGTCCCCGCTCGCAGCGCCGCCCCATTCGACGGTCAGGTCGTACTCGACGCTGACCACCCGGGTATCAAGTAGCGACACGATGCCGCCTCCGAAGAGATGGCTCGGCTCCACATCAGCGGACTCGTCCTCGAACAGATCGGCAGCAAACAGGGCCCTGGCGTGCTCTACCGGCTGGCGGAGCCGGGCGTCGACGCCACGTGCCACGCCATCGCCGTCCACGCTGGGAAACGCCATGTCGAAGGTTCCGTCGGGTTCGATTGTGCCGGTCAGTCGCTCGACTGACAGCAAAGGTGTAGCCGGAAGGAATGTCCATGAGCCGGCGGACGATACCGCCGGGGCTGCGAGCGTGACAGTGGCAACTCCAGCTTGAGGCGAGGTGGTGGCTGGTGCGACAACCGTCTGGTCCCGGGCCTCTGACAGCCCCCGGCCAGCATCGGTTGCACAACCTGTCGTAACCCAGACAAGCACCACCACGGCTGCTGTGAGGATCGACCTTGCGGACCAGTTGGGCACGGCCGCAGGGTACCTACAGGTCGATCCCGAAAGGGGTCGGCCCACGGTTGCCCCACATGGCTGTCAAGCCGGCCAGGACGGCGGCACCCACCCCCGTGAAGCTCTTAGTACCATCACACCGTGCGACCAGGAAGAAAACGGCTGTCCGCTGACCCGGGCCCCGACCAGACGCTGCTTGACCTGGTGAACGGCCTCCGCGACGTCGAGGACCGAGTCTCCGTCCTCGAGAACCGCTTCGATTCGCTTGGTGAACATGCCACCGGCAGCGACGACGACGCCGTAATGGAACTTCGCCTTCACGCCGCTCGCCTGTCCGCTGAGCTCTCGAGGGTGACCGTTGAGCTACGTGGCCGAATCGCAGAACTGGGAAACCAGGCCGGCCTCACCTTCGAAGACGAACCGTCCACACCAGCCCTTGCCGACGACGAGGCCTTTGAGGACCTCAGCGCAGACTCACCGGCCCGGGCACCTGCCAGCCAGCGCACAAGCGGCTGGCAGCCGGCCAGCTAGACCTCGGCCAACCCGACTCTGGCGTCAACCGGCCCTGTCGGCCAGGGCAGAGACGAGTTCTTGAATGCGGGCCTGGATGCGCCCGAACTCCAACCAGTCGGCCGGATCTTCGGCAAGTGCGCCCGCTGCGCCCGCCTGGAGCTGTTCGATCTCGGCCACGATGGCGGCAACATCGCCCTCTATGACCTCGGAGACGCCACCTGACGGTTCGACAGAGTCGACTGGCGTGGCTCCGTTCTCACCGTCACCTTCGGCAGGCTCCGCTACGACGACTCCGCCGAACACGTCGCTCAGGTCGGAACCAGTCAGTTCCTCGAGGGCCTCCTGGAGTGAGTTGGCCATCACGACCCGCTCACCAACCGAGGCGATCACACGCTCCAGTTCGGGAACAGTTCTATCGCCCTCGGCCTGCACGTAGAGCGGCCTCACATACATAATCGAGTTATCGATCGGCACGAGCAGAAGTTCACCGAACAGAACCGAGGAACCACGCTGGCTCAAGAGGGTCTGGAGGCTGGCGACCTCCTCGTCGTTGCGAATCCGCTCCTCGGCCAGGGCGGGGCCGTCGAAGTTGGAGGTCGGCGGGCGGTAGACGATTGCCTCGCCGTAGTTGTCGCCGTCGCTTCGACCAACCATGTAGGCGGCGAGCTCCTTGCGGGCATCGTCATCGTCGAGGGGGACGAAGGCCCTCATGATCACGAACTCGGCACCGTCACCGGCCCCGTTGGGAAGGTCGACCATTGTGCGGTACGGGGACATCCGGGCGTCACGGGTTCCAGAGGGAATGCCCTGCTCATCCCTGAAGGTCAGGTTGGCTGCGCCCTGCCCGGTCCGACCGGGATCCTGGGAGACAGCCCACTCCGCAGCCCGCTGGTAGAAGTTCTCGGTGTCGTCAACGTGGTAGGCGCCCCAGAGTGATGTCTGGATCCGGAAGTAGTCCTCGGCGTATCGCATGTGCTCGACAAGGGATGCGGGCATCTCTGACATCGGTGTGAACAGGCCGGAGAACGCAGCCTGGTAGACCCTGATAAGCGGATCGTCGGACTCGGAAACGTAGAAGGTGACCTCACCGCTGAAGGCGTCAACCACCGCCTTGACCGAGTTACGCATGTAGTTGAATCGGCGGGGAAGATCGTCGTCCGCCGGAAGGTCCTCGACCGGCGCCCGCTGCGAATACGGATACCTGTCGGTGGTCGTGTAGCCGTCGACGACGTACTGGATTCCACCATCGACGAGCACCGGGTACGGATCGGCGTCGAAGTGGAGAAACGGTGCCAGCTTCTCGACCCGCTCATGCACGTCCCGCACGTAGAGGACCCGGGAGTCGTCGGTGATGAAGTTCGAGATCAGTGGCTCGATCTGGCCGAACCTGAGGGCGAAGGCCACCTTGCGCAGCATTGACCCCATCTGGACGCCGCCCTCACCTCCAAGGTCGGAGTACCGGACCGTCCTGGTCTCCTGGTTCTCGTCGGTGAAGTCAACCTCGTCACGGCTGGCTCCGACTACCGCATAGCCCTCAAGGCCCTCACCGACGTAGATCTGCGGGGTGTCGAGGACCACGTCGACCCCATCGTCGATCGCCACCGGAAGGTCGCCGATCACGAAGTCGGGGTCACCGGAGCCCTTTACCCGGCTGGCCGGTGCCATCGCGACGCCGTAGCCGTGGGTGAAGGCAACATGCTGGGCCTCCCATGAGCGGGTTGTGTTGAGGTCCAGTTCACGGGCACCGAGGATCACCTGGGTCAACTCGCCGTCGATCTGGTACCGGCCGTCGTCGAGCAGGTCGCTGAACTGGTAGAACTCGCGCTCGCCCTGGAGACGGTCGAAGGTGGCCTGCACGATGAGCGGGTCGAGTATCCGGATGTTCCGCACGGTCGACACGTTTGCCCGCAGGTCGCCAGCTGTGATCTGGGTGTCGAAGTCGTCGAGCATCACCTCCTGGATTTTGTCGAGCCCGAAGGCAGTCCTCGTTGCCTCGATGTTGCGCTCTATGTAGAGCGCCTCCTTTTCGGACTCGGCCGGTTCAACCCTGAGGCTCTGAACGACCGCCGGGTAGATGCCGCCCATGACAAGTGCCACGAACGACCAGAGGCCAACGGCCAACGTCGGCAGCATCCAGCCCCGCCGCCGGATATTCACGAGGAGCAGCACGACGGCCAGCAGGGAGATCAGGATCAGCAGATTGGTCGCGGGCAGTTCAGCCTTTACATCGGTGTATGAGGCGCCGTCGACCACCCCCCGGGTTGATGTCGTCAACTCGAACCTGGCCAGCCAGTAGTCGGCGGCCTTGACAAGGGCGATCACGCCGAGCAGCACCGAGAGGTGGGCCTTGACCTGAGGCTTTACCCTCTCGCCGACTGTCTGGAACCTGATGCCACCGTTCAGGTAGTGGGAGATCGAGGTGACGACGAGGGTGACGAGAAGCGTCGAGAAGAGCCAGCCCACAACAAAGGTGAGCAACGGCAGTTGGAACACGAAGAACCCGATGTCGCGCCCGAACTGGGCATCGACGGTGCCGAAGTCAACGCGGTTGGTGTACAGCAACCACTCCTGCCACCGGCCCGACACTCCGAGCCCGGCGATCAGAGCGAAGAGGCCTGAGACGCCCAGGCGCAACAACCTGCCCCGGCTCCCAACGATGAGGTGGTAGTGGACCAGAAGGTCCTCTTCCGGTCCGGGCGGTCGTACAGGCGGGGCCAACCGCTCCGCAATTACCAGGTTCCCGAAGAGGATCCCGAAGAACAACACTGCAAAGAGGACAATCAGGACCACCTGGGCGCCGAGAACCGACGTGAACACGTTGCTGTGGCCAAGCGAGTCAAACCACAAGAAGTCGGTGTAGAAGGAGGCCAGTCCCCGCAGCGACACCGTTGCCACGAAAAAGATGGCCACCGCACCGAGCGCCATGGCCCGGAACTTTCCGGACCGGACAGGTTGACCCCTTCGGGGCATCGGGCGGGGCCGCGGTGGCGGTGCATCCTCGGGGCGCATCGCGGCAGCCTAACGGCGCATCCGGTTGGCCCTACCGACAGCCATGCAACTAAACCGGCACCTACCCGGACAAAGTTGGAAGCGCCAGGGTGTCGGCGTTACCACCCAGTTCGGCCAGCACGTCCAACGCGTCGTCCAGGTTCGCGACGCCCTCGACCCTGAGGTCACCTGCGACGTCGCGGGCGTCGGATGCCTCGTGTTCCGGAACCAGGAACAGGTCGATCCCGGCCCGGCGGGCTGCAACCACCTTCTGCCTGATTCCACCAATGGGGCCGACCACACCGTCAATGTCGATTGTGCCGGTGGTGGCTACGCGTAGACCCGCTGTCATCTCACCGGGCGTAAGCACCTCGAGGATCGCCAGGGTCAGGGCGAGGCCTGCCGAGTTGCCACCCACCTTGTCGGTCCGAACACCCACGTCGATCGGAAGGTTCTCGACGTCCTCCCAGCGTGTCTGAGGACCAATGCCGAGAAACCCGACCGTCGGGTCGTCGTCTCGCGCTGCCAGCTCCACAACCACGGTCCTGGGGTTGTCGCCGTCCAGGTCCTCAATGAGGATCTCGATGCTGTCGCCTGGCGAACGCCCCTTGACGATGGTCACCAATTCCTCGACGCGCATGGTCGACACACCGTCGATTGCCACGATCACATCATCGGTGGTCAGGTGGCCAGCGGCAGGATCACGAACCGAGGCCATGCCGACACCTGTGGCAACGAACGGATCAAGGCCGAGGTGCCTCAACGCAACGGCCTCGGCCGTTGACTTGGAGACCCGCATCAACTCGATGTTGAACTGACGGTTCTCGTCACGGCTCCGGTCTCCCAGTACAGACTCCTGGCTGACCAGGAGGTCGGCATCGTCGACAGTTGCCCACAGATACTCCCAACCGTTTACCGTCGAGTCCTGACGGACGGTCGTGAAATACACCTCGCCGGCAGCCGGAAAACTCTCGCCCCTGAACACCACGATGCGATCAGACAGTGCGTTGACGGTTCCCGGCCGGAAGATGAAGTACGGCAGCCTGACGAACGTCATCGCCATGACCGCCAGGCCAACGAGCAGCACACCCGCCGCAACAACAGGCCGTACGCGTCGGGGGGCGCCACCGGGTGCATCGACGCCCGGCTGTAGCCTGTCTTCTGCCGTGTTCACGCTGTTAGTCGCCACCCTGTTCCCGGGCCTCGTCCTGATTGCCCTGCTGGTTGTCCACGCCCGGATGGTCAACGGTTCGACAATCTGGGCCAGAACAATCCACACAGCCGATACTGCCCAGCCTGCCACGACAACACGCGGGTCATGGTGCGGGCCGTCATGAACACCCAACAGGACCATGAGTACGCAGTTGACCGACCATGGGGAGCAGCTGCCCTGTCCGGCCTGTGGTTCCACCCGCCCCACAAGGTGGTTACCGGGCAGCGGGCCAGAATCCGATGGTGGCACCGGTTGCGCTCGCTCATCCTGCTGACCGCGTTCGTGGTCGTCGGCGGCATCGCACTTGCGACCGTGATTGGCGTGATGGTCATAGGAGCCGGCTTCCTGCTTGAACAGGCCATCGGCTGACCGGTGCCAGCCCGCCACGAGCACACCGAACCGCCACCGACCGCTGAGAGCGCACCCCGCCGCCGGCAGGCAATCCTTGCCGGACACGCAGGAGACCCTGCTGAGGCCCGACGCCACCTTGTCGATATCGAGCCCTCGGTCAGATCCGCTGCAATCGGCGCCCTCAACAGGTTGGGCTGCATAACCGACGCTGAACTAGGTGCCTCTCTTGGTGACCCGTCGCCAGCAGTTCGGCGACGGGCTCTCGAAATCGCCGCCACCACCACCCACCCATCCGGAACTACGGGCATGTTGGACCTACTCTCCGACAGCGACTCCGGAGTCGCCGAGGCGGCCTGCTGGGCAGCGGGTGAGAGATCCGACCTTGCCGACCTGACCGTCGCGCTGCTCATCGGCATCGCCAGCGACCACGAGGATGCGCTGTGTCGCGAGGCGGCCGTGGCCTCCCTCGGGTCCCTCGGCCACGAGGCGGGGCGACCGGTGATCCTTGCCGCCCTGCTGGACCGACCACCGGTTCGGCGTCGGGCGGTGCTTGCGCTCGCCGCGTTCGAAGGTCCCGACGTCGAAGCAGCCCTGGAACGAGCGCTCGACGACAGGGACTGGCAGGTGAGCCAGGCAGCCGAGGACCTGCTTGGAGAGTCGGCGCGGTAGTGCCCGCCGGCTAGCGCCGGGGATCGATGAACATGGCCCGCATAGCCTCGAAGGACTCGATGCACTGACCGGCACCCATTACGACACACTCCATGGGAGCCTCAACATGGGTGACCGGTATTCCGGTCTCATCGGCCAGACGCTTGTCGAAACCTCTCAGGAGACTGCCACCACCAACCAGATGAAGGCCCTGCACAAGCAGATCCTGTGCCAACTCGGCGGGTGCCTGGGCAAGGCATGAGACCACCGAGTCGATCATTGCCGAGATGGGCTCGTCGATTGCCCGACGGATCTCGGCGGGGGTCAGGACGATCGTCTTCGGAAGGCCGGAGACGAGTTCGCGACCGCGCACCTCGGCACGCATCTCACCTGCAGTCTCGGCGGCGGACCCGCAGACCAACTTGATCTCCTCTGCGGTCACCTCTCCGATTGCCACGCCGTACTCCCTGCGGACATGGGCCTGGATTGAGGCGTCAATGTCAAAGGACCCGACCCTGAGAGCCTCAATTGCCACAACCCCTCCGAGAGAGAGCAGCGCCGACTCGGAGGTCCCACCACCAATGTCGACGACCATGTTGCCGACCGGCTCGCTGATCGGCAGGTTGGCACCGATCGCCGCTGCCAGCGGCTGCTCGATCAACTGTGCATCAGCCGCGCCGGCGCTCTTGGCGGCTTCCGTTACCGCACGTCGCTCGACCGCAGTGATCGCAGAGGGCACACATACGAGCACCTTGGGACGGTTAAGCCGGCTCACACCGACCCGTTCGAGCAGTAGCCGCACCATCCTCTGGGTCACGTCGAAGTCCGTGATGGCACCCTTCCGGAGTGGCCTGACGGCCACGATGTGAGCTGGTGTCCGTCCGATCATCTTCCAGGCCTCACGACCCATCGCCAGGACCTCACCCGACTGTTGGTTCATGGCGATCACCGATGGTTCAGCCAGAACAACACCCTCACCCCGCGTGTAGACGAGGGTGTTCGCCGTTCCGAGGTCGATTGCCAGGTCGCGTGCCATCTCAGGCCGAACCGCCGGTCTTCCCGGACTCGTCGTCTCCGATCATCCGGACTGCGCTGGAACTGTGCGCACCGGGGTGCTGATCGCTGTTCAGATTGCGCAGGGTCCTCCGGAACTCGTCTGGGTCGACGCTCTGCTTCCGGGGACGGCTCAACAGCCAGACCAGGGTTGACCCCAGTCCCGCCATGATCACGGCGCCGAAGAGGAACACGAGGCTGGAGTTCATTTCTGGTCTCCAGAAACGTCGCCAGATCCAGACCCGGTGGTATCGGGAGGCCATTCCAGGTCGTCGAGGTCGACAAGATGCTGAGCATCGGTTCCCCAGTGCTCGCCACCGTCCCAGGTCTCAAGTTTCCAGATGGGCACGGTTGCCTTCACGGCATCGATGCAGAAGCGTCCCGCCGAGAACGCCTCACCGCGATGGGCGGAGGACGCGACGACCACTACGGCAGCCTCGCCGATCGGGACAGAACCGACCCGGTGCAGCAGCGCGATTCGGGCGACTGCCGGCCATCGCCTACGTGCCTCGTCGGCCACGCGAAGGAGCCTGGGTTCTGCGTGCTCCTCGTAGGCCTCGTACACGAGCCCGGTCACATCCGCGCGTCCCTCGGCATGGTCCCGTGCGTTCCCACTGAACAGAACCACGGCACCACAGTCGGGTCGGCCCGCCCACCTGAGGACCTCCTCAACGGGGAGAGGTTCCTCAGTTAGGCCGAGCCAGGTATCAGATTCGACTGGCGCCACGGATGACATCGCCGTCATGGTACGACCACCACCCGGCTGATCGACGGCAGCCCCTGCGTACTGTCGATATGACAACAGAACCGATGTGAGCGCACCGTGACATGGCCCTACGATGCCACCGTGGACCTACCTGAGATGCCTGAACCCGACGACGAAGATCCCTCACTCGAAGACCTGATGGCTCAGGTCTTCGGTGGCTCCTTCGGAGACATGTTCGGAGGGGCTCTGAAAGCCATGGAGAATCAGGGCACAGACGCGTCTGCTGCACGCCAGCTGGCAATGACGATCGCTACCGGCGGTGAGAGCGAACCAAACGTGGATCCGACGGTTCGAATGGAGTACGAGGCCCTCGCACGGGTCGCAGAACTCCATGTCGCCGACCAGACCGGCCTCCCGGCAGGACGGAGGGGACCGGTGACTGTCGAACCGGTCTCCCGGGCAGTCTGGGCAGGGCGCATGGTCGACACGCTTCTACCGCTGCTCGGTCGGGTGTCCGGGTCCCTACACGGCGGGCCCGACACCCACCACGAACCACAGGCCGACCCCGGCGGAGACCCGACTGCCGCATGGCTGTCCGGGTTGATGGAGGCAATGGCTCCTCTGCTGTCAAACCTGACAACGGGAACGATGGTCGGTCGCCTCGGCTTCCGGAACCTCGGCACCTACGACCTGCCGATCCCCGTGGACCCGACCTCGCCTAATGCCGACCGCCTCATGTTGATCGTCCCCAACATCGAGGCCTTTGCAACCGACTGGAGCATCCCGGCCGCCGACCTGCGGCTCTGGGTGTGCCTGCACGAACTCACCCACCACAGCGTCCTCAGCGTCCCCCACGTGGGTGAGACCCTCACCGACCTACTGACCAGCCACGCTGGTGCATTTCGAAACGACCCGTCCGAGCTGGAACAGCACCTGGGTGACATCGACCCGATGGCTGGACCCGATGCCATAGCGCAGCTCCAACAGATTCTTGATCCCGAGATGGTCCTGGGAGCAGTCAGGTCACCTGATCAGGATGTGCTTCAGCCGAGAATCGAATCGCTGGTATCGGTCATCATCGGCTACGTGGACCACGTGATGGACGAGATCGGTGGTCGCCTGATCGCGACGTACCCGATGGTTACCGAGGCACTTCGGCGAAGGAGGGTCGAGACCAGCAGTGCCGACCGGTTTGTCGAACGGATTCTGGGCCTGAACCTGACCCAGACCCAGGTGGATCGCGGCAGTGCATTCATCGCCGGCGTTGTCGAACGGGCCGGGCCCGACGCCCTGGAGCGTCTGTGGGCCAGGGAGTCCCACCTGCCGACACCGAACGAGGTGGAGGCACCGGGCCTCTGGCTGGCCCGGCTCGACCTGGACGTGGACACCGACGGCCCGGACGCAGCCGCCACCCAGCCGTAGCCCGCCCTCACAGGTGAGGCTCGTCTCCGTCCTCCTGGTGCCAGAAGCCGAGCTGGCCATCTGGACGGTCGGGGTCAACCGGCGTGTCGGTCCTCCTGGCTGCCCGTGACCCTGCCAGGTACCACACGAGGGCGAGTCCAGTACCCAGGGCCACGAGCCCATAACCGATCTCGGTCGGCAGCGGAACCACAACCGCCACGAACGCACCAACCGCCCAACTCAACTGGAAGCGGCCCTCGAACCTGCTGAACGTTCGGCCATGGTTCGCATCAGGTGCATCACGTTGTACCAACGAGTCAAAGGCCAGCTTGGCGGCGGCCGACGAACCCGCCACCATCAGCGCCAGGACCATCGCCCCCCTGAGAGCCCCGAGCCAACTGGCCGCGACACCACCAAGCATTGCGGCCACGAGAACACCGGTGATGATCATCTCCTCGCCGGCCGTCCGGCGAAGGCGCGGTGCGAACCATGCACCGAACAGTGCACCGACACCTGCACACACGAGAACTACTCCAAAGTGCCAGACCGGTGCACCGGGACTACCGAGGATGTCTTGACCACGCGCCACGCCGACCGCAGCTCCCACGGCCCTACCGGGGCCATCAATGCTGAGGCCCTCCTCGCCTCCCCGGAACTCGAATGCCAGCAGAAACGTCATGAAACCCACCGCTGCACGCAACATCGCCATAGCGGAGGCGGCCATGAG
>JABHCN010000014.1 GCA_018673475.1 Actinomycetota bacterium
CGGCAGCACCAGCCGCAACGGCTGCGCCCACGACTGCAGCGGCCACCACGGCCGCACCGGCCACCACGGCCGCAGAGGTCGAGGTTGTGCAGGGCGGAAGCCTGCTCGACGCCGTTCAGGCGCGTGGCACGCTCAATTGTGGTGTAAGCGGTAGCGCTGTGGCGTTCTCAGAGACCCAGGCCGATGGTTCGGTCACAGGTTTCGACGCCGACTACTGCCGTGCAGTAGCAGCAGCCGTCCTTGGTGATGCCAACGCCGTCATGTTCATGGCGTTGACCGCAGCAGAGCGGTTCACAGCAGTTCAGACTGGTGATATCGACGTGCTCATGCGCAACTCGACCTGGACCCAGAGCCGTGACACCGATGTGGGCATGGACTTCGGTCCCACCACCTACTACGACGGACAGCAGCTTATGGGCCGTGTCTCCGACGGGTTCTCCGGTACCTCAGGTATCGCCGACCTTGAGGGCGCAGTCGTCTGCACCAACGCTGGTACCACAACTGAGAAGAACATCGCAGAGGCAGCCGAGCTTGGCGGCGTGAACATCACGCTCAACTCGTATGAGACCGGCGACGAGGTCTGGCAGCAGTTCCTCGACGGTGGCTGCGACATCTCCACCACCGACGGTTCCGCACTGGTTGGCCGCAAGGTCAAGCAGCAGCCTGCCGACGAAGAGTGGGTAATCTTCCCGCCGACACCCATCTCCAAGGAGCCCCTCGGCCCGGTTTACGGCCAGAACGACTCCGCATGGGCTGACGCCGTCAACTGGACCGTGTACGCCACGATCATCGCCGACGAGTACGGCGTGAACTCGGCAAACGTCGATGACTTCCTGGGTGAGCCCGGCGAGATCGGCCGCCTCCTGGGTGGTGACGGCGAGTTGCAGACCACGATGGGGTTGAGCGCAGATGCTTTCTACAACGTCATCAAGCAGGTCGGTAACTACACCGACATCTACAACTCCAACCTGAACCCGGTGGGCCTCGTCCGCGAGGGTTCAGCTAACGCCAACTGGAAGGAAGGCGGCCTCATCTACTCGCCGCCTGCACGCTAAGCGAGCAGTTGGAAAGGTAACCAGGCAACAGCTACCCAGTAGCAGTTTCCTGAGATACGCGTGATGGTCCCGCTGTCCGGGGGTGCAATGCACCTCCAGGCAGCGGGACCTTCCGCATACCGGACCGGTTGCCCCGTTCCGCTGCCCGATTCCGGCAGAGTCGGTCCGGTACATGTAGTTTCCATCCGGTCCTGATCAACCATCAGGGTTCCTTCCCAGACACCATCACCTTCCGAGAAACATGACCGCACCCACCAACCAGGCCTCAAGCACCCACGAAGCGGTCTCGCAACGCGTGCCGCTCTGGCGTGACGCCGTCGTGGTCAAGTGGACGGCACAGGTCGCCACGCTCGTTCTGGTGCTCGCCTCTCTCTGGTTTCTGGCAACCCAGGCGGGCGACAACCTGACCGCCCGTAACATCAACATCGGGTTCGACTTCCTGGAGCGGCCGCCCGACATCCAGCTCAGCGAGGGCATCGACACACACCCGGCCACCGGCGGTCGGGCGCTCTGGGTCGGCATGGTCAACACCCTGAGGATGGCCATCGTCGGCATAGTCTTCGCCACCCTGCTCGGTGTCGTCGTGGGCCTTGCCAGGCTCTCCAACAACTGGCTGATCAGGCGTCTCGCCACGATCTGGGTCGAGACCCTCCGCAACATCCCCCTGCTGGTTCAGATCATCTTCTACTTCTCAGTCCTTGCAGTCCTGCCCCGCGTGGACATGGACACCGGCCCCATCAACGGCTGGCTTCACATATCCAACAAGGGCCTCGCGATGCCGCGTGTGTTCATCGCCGACGGCTTCTACCAGTGGGCCACGGTGATGCTCGTGGGCGGTCTTGCAGCCCACTATGTACGGCGACGCCGCGTCGACCTCCACAACGAGTCCGGTGCCAACACCTCACCGGTTCTATGGTCACTTGGAACCCTCGCCGTGTTCGGCATGGTCGGCCTGTTCATCCATCCCCTGTTCGGCTTCATCGAACCGATCATGGGCGCAGTTGCAAGCCTGTTGGACAGCCTGCCGATCCTGCTACCTCAGGTACTTCTCTCGGCGACAGCCGTACTTCTGGCCGGACGCTGGATACGAGAGTTCCTGGCCGGACGGCGCAGCGCCGTCGGACACCTCGCCCTTTCCGACGACGACTACTTCCGGATTATCTTCACGGCAATCGCCGCTCTCATGGCGGTCACAGTGGCCATCTACTGGACAGGTCTCTCCTCGTGGATCCTGAACAGCGGATCAGACCTCTTCAGGGTGATCGAAACCAAGTTCAACGTGGACGGAGCCGCCCGGCCGTTTGACGCCATGCGGCCTGACATCGTCAAGCCCGGCAAGTTCGCCAACTACGGGATCAACGGCCTGACAATGACCGTCGGTTTCGCTGCGGTGTTCTTCGGGGTGGTGTTCTACACCTCGGCGTTCATCGGCGAGATCGTCCGCGGCGGAATCCTGGCTGTTCCAAAGGGGCAGACAGAAGCAGCGAGTGCAGTAGGCCTGCACCGCAGCCAGTCCCTGCGCCACATCATTCTTCCCCAGGCCATCCGTGTCATCCTCCCCCCACTGGGTAACCAGTACCTGAACCTCACAAAGAACACCTCGCTGGCCATTGCCGTGGGCTACAGCGACATCGTCCAGGTAGGTCAGACCGTCTACAACCAGACCGGAAAGACTCTTCCAGTTGTGGCGATATGGATGCTCTTCTACCTGGCTACCTCTCTGACCATCTCTGTCGTCGTCAACTACTACAACGTACGGATGAAGTTGGTGGAGCGATGACCGAGCCTGACCATGGGGAGGTGACCGTATGAGCGAGTTCGCCGGTGCTGGCGCCGAGATCGGCAGCTTCTACCCCATGCCGCGCCCCGACGCTTCTCCCCCTGTCGAGGAACACCTGCCTCCCCGCGAGTGGCTCAAGAAGAACCTGTTCTCAAACGTGTTCAACTCGGCCCTCACGGTGGCTGCGGGCCTTCTGATCATCGTGATGCTGCGCGGCCTGCTGGGGTTCATCTTCAACCCTCTGCGCCAGTGGAATGCGACTGCAGTGAACCTGCGCCTCCTGATGACCCACGCCTACCCGGCCGACCAGTACCTGCGTGTCTGGTTCAGCGTGGCAGCGTTCCTCATCCTCACGGGCCTTTCCATCGCCGTCTGGCGAGCCGGCTCCAGAGTTCCGGTACCAGACGTCGGCAAGCGGGTGACAGCGCTCGGAGTGTTCGTCACGCTGTCCGCGCTGCTGGCTCCGTTCAGCGGAAGTGCCCGGCTGTCCTGGCTTGCCGTGGCGGTCTTCCTGCTGGCATCAGGCCTCTCCGTCTCCAGGACCTCAAAGGACCGCTCGGTCAGCTCCCTGTCTCTTCTGGTAGGCGTATGCGGCCTGGCTGCCCTCTCCCTGTGGGTCATCCCCTATGGCCACCACAGCTTCGTTAGCGACCGGACTCCCAAGATCCTGGCAGAACCCGGAACGGTGGACCTGACCACCAAACTGCCCTGGACAATCATGTTGCTCATCGCTGTCGCCGCCTACGGAGTCGGCCTGCTCCTCCGGGACCGCATCCCGGCCAAGGTGGCCCGAACCTCGCTGGTTCTGGCATGGATTCTCACACCGATACTCCTGTTGTTCCTCGTGCTCCGCGACCCCGACTTCGACATGGGCCACGTGCTCTCGACCGACATACCCATCTTCCTGGTGTTCGCAGTTCTGGGCAGTGCCCTCCTGTTCTGGCTGACCAATCCGGAGACCGGCGAGGTGGGACGGATAGTCGCCGTGACAGTCCTGTTCCTGGCATTTGGATCATTCCTGATGCCCATGCGCATGGTCATCCGCATCTTCATGCTTCTCCTGGCGATTTTCTCGCTTGCCGGGCCGACCTTCAGCGGGGACCGCCGAACCCGGCACAACTACGTCGCTATCTGGACAGGCACAGCCGTATTCGTGTCATGGCTGATCACAGCGATCAACACCCCCTCAACCGCTCCCGTACCAGGCCAGTTCTTCCTCGGCGGCTTCTCGATGACGCTCATGGTGGCCTTCTTCACCCTGCTGGTGTCATTCCCGCTGGGCGTGATGCTGGCACTGGCCCGCACCTCCAACATGCCTATCTTCAGGCTTCTGGCGACATGGTTCATCGAGTTCGTGCGGGGTGTCCCCCTGATCACGATCCTCATCTTCTTCAGCGTGATGGTTCCCCTCTTCCTGCCAGACGGGATGGATCTCTCCGAGGTCGCTGCGGTCACGATCGGCTACGCCTTGTTCGCCTCCGCCTACCTGGCCGAAAACGTTCGTGGCGGAATCCAGTCGGTCACCCGCGGACAGCACGAGGCCGCAGAAGCCGTGGGGATGACAACCTCGCAAAAGACCGTGTTCATCGTCCTGCCACAGGCCCTCAGGGTGGCTATTCCGCCTCTCGTGGGCCAGGTCATCGGCACATTCAAGGAGACCTCCCTCCTGATCATCATTGGCCTTTTCGACCTGCTCTTCGTGGCCAAGGCGATCATTCCCAACCAGACCGCGTTCATGGGAAGCACCCGTGAGAACCTCATGGTCATATCGCTCATCTACTGGGTGATCTCCTATTCCATGTCCAAGGCCAGCATGCGCATCGAGAAGCGCGTAGGCCTCGGAGAACAGTGATCGCCGTAATGTTCCAGAGACCAACACCCGACCCTTCCCAACTGATCCACCAGCCGCCAGTTTCCCGCTGCGGGCTTCGCCAACAAGAGGGCTAACCGACATGACCGATGTGACCGATGTGACCGAAACCGAAACGGGCACTGACTCTGGCGGTGCTGCACGCAGCGGCCGCGATCTGAGCAGCGCGAAGGACATGATCGTCTGCGAGGGCGTGTCCAAGTGGTATGGCGACTTCCAGGCGCTCGAAGGTGTCTCGGCGACCATCAAGGAACAAGAAGTCGTTGTCGTCCTTGGGCCATCGGGTTCCGGCAAGTCCACCTGGATCCGCTGCATCAACCGCCTGGAGGAGCACCAGGAGGGTTTGATAGTCGTCGATGGCGTGGAACTCAGCAACGACCTGCGCAACATCGAAAAGGTCCGGTCCGAGGTGGGCATGGTCTTCCAGCAGTTCAACCTGTTCCCCCACCTGAAGGTCCGCGACAACGTCAGCCTGGCCCCGATCTGGGTACGAAAGAAGTCCAAGGCCGAGGCCGAGGAACAGGCCCAGGCCCTACTGGAACTTGTCGGAATCCCCGAGCAGGCAGACAAGTTCCCCGGACAGTTGTCGGGTGGTCAGCAACAGCGGGTGGCTATTGCCAGAGCCCTGGCCATGGAACCCAAGATCATGCTCTTCGACGAACCCACCTCTGCGTTGGACCCTGAGATGATCAAGGAGGTCCTCGACGTAATGAAGAACCTTGCGCTCTCAGGCATGACAATGATGGTGGTCACCCACGAAATGGGCTTCGCCAAGGAGGTGGCCGACCGGATCATCTTCATGGAGGAGGGCCAGATCGTCGAGGTAGGCACACCCGAGCACTTCTTCACCAACCCGACCGAGGACCGCACCAAGCTCTTCCTGTCGCAGATCCTGGCATAGCCACCCGGTCCCGCAACCTGCCTGCCCGAGTTCCCTGCGGCTCAGTCCTCGCGCAGGAGCTCTATCACCGCCGAGGTGTCCCACCTGCCGTGGCCCTGCTCCTGGAGTTGCTCATAGTTCCTGTCAGCCAGTTCGGTGAACGGCAGCGAGGCGCCCAGCCGCTCCGCCTCGTCGAACACGATGCCGAAGTCCTTGCGCATCCAGTCGATGGCAAACCCGTGGTCGAAGTGGCGCTCCAGCATTGTGCGGGCACGGTTGTCCATCTGCCATGAGCCCGATGCCCCCTTGCTGATAGCCGCCAGAACCTGTTCAAGGTCGAGGCCGGCCCTGCGGGCAAAGTCGAGTGCCTCGGCAAGACCCTGGATGAGGCCTCCGATGCAGATCTGGTTGACCATCTTCGTGAGCTGGCCGTGGCCGACAGGCCCAACCAGAACCGTTGCCCTGGCATAGGCGTCTATTACGGGCCGGATGCCTTCGAACACCTCTGGGTCTCCGCCGCACATGACGCTGAGCTGCCCGTTCTCTGCACCGGCCTGTCCACCCGAGACCGGAGCATCCACGAAGCCAATACCCATTTCGGAAGCCGCTGCGGCCACCTCCCGGGCCACCTCGGCTGACGCCGTGGTGTGATCAACGAGGGTCGCAGGCCTCCCGGAATCGGCCATACCGGTCAGGACACCGGTCTCGCCGAATACGACCGACCTGACATCGTCATCGTTGCCAACACACATCATCACCGCATCGGCACCCTCGGCCGCCTCAGCCGCCTCGGCCGGGGTCGCTGCCATCGCCCCGCCATGCTCCCCAACCCACGCCTCGGCCCTTGATCCCGTGCGGTTGTAGACGGTGACCTCATGGCCAGCCGCCTGAAGGTGGCCAGCCATCGGGTACCCCATCACACCAAGCCCAATGAACGCACACCTGACCATGTTCTTCTCTCCTGTCATCTGGACGGGACTGCCGACCCTACTTCCCACGCATGAGCGCCTTTCGTACCTCACCTCATGCTCTCCCCCTCAACGACTCCATCCCTTCCTACACCGGCTCTGCCATCTCCGGTTGGTCCGGGCGAGCCGACAGATGGCAGGCTGTCCGGGCGTGCCCGAGGCGTCTCAGGACCCATCTGTGGCACCATCCTCCATCTCCCCAACAATCAGGAGCGACATCAACCATGGGCAATCTCTGTGAAGGCCGTGTAGCAATCGTCACCGGTGCAGGCCGGGGCATCGGGCGCGAACACGCCCTCCTCCTCGCCGAGAACGGCGCAAAGGTCGTGGTGAACGACCTCGGGGGCGATGCCGCCGGCTCGGGAACCGACCTGTCGCCGGCCCAGGAGGTCGTGGCCGAGATCGAGGCCATGGGTGGAGAGGCGGTCGTGAACGGTGCAAACGTTGCTGACTTCGATGCCGCCGGCGCCATGATCCAACAGGCCATCGACACCTGGGGACGCCTTGACATTCTCGTGAACAACGCAGGAATCCTCCGGGACCGGATGGTCTTTTCGATGTCGGAATCCGACTGGGACGCCGTAATCGACGTCCACCTGAAGGGAACATTCGCTCCCGCCCACCACGCAGCCGTCCACTGGAGGGAGAAGGCCAAGTCGGGTGACTACGCCCCGGAGGAACTCTTCGGTCGGATCATCAACACGTCCTCACCATCGGGCATCTACGGAAACGTCGGGCAGTGCAACTACGGCGCTGCCAAGGCTGGGATCGCCGCATTCACGGTCATCAGCGCCATGGAGCTCGTCCGGTACGGGGTGACGGTGAACTGCCTGGCCCCCGGTGCATTCACACGTATGACCTCAGGTCTGGCGGGCTGGGAATCAATGGACGAGGAGACCAGGGAGGCGATGAGCCCACGCTGGATAGCAGTGCCAACCGTGTGGCTCTGCAGTGAGGCCGCCCAGAACGTGACCGGCAGGGTGTTTGACGTTCATGGCAGCCAACTTGGCATCGCCGAGCAGTGGCATCTGGGGCCGACGGCAACCCAACCCGACGACCCGGCAGACCTGACCGACGTGATGGCCGGCCTGATGGCCGACGCCCAACTCAACTCCGACATGAGGGGGGCAGCAGCGGAGGGACCCGGACGACCCGGGAAGAGCCTGTAGAGAGCCTGTAGAGGACCAGGCTGCCAGGCTGTCACGCAGGACCAGCATGAGCATCGACTTCAGCTTCTCTCCTGAACTTGAGGCTCTGCGCGACCGCGTACGCGGTTTTGTGAATGAGGTGATCAGGCCGGCAGAGGTGGAGTTGGAAGAGCAGGCCAGTAAGCAGGCGACAAGCCAGACCAGCGGGCAGGCCACGGGCTCAGACGAGGGCACTTCCGGCAGGACCCGTCTGGAGATCCTCATCTCCCTGAGAAAGCAGGCCCACAAGGCCGGCATCTGGCTGCCCCACATGCCAGAGGAGTGGGGCGGCATGGGGCTCGGCCACGTCGAGCTCGCCATGGTGCAGGCAGAGGCCGCACGCTCCTACTACGGGCCCTGGGTGTTCAACTGCCAGGCCCCCGACGAGGGCAACATGCACACCCTCCTCCACTGGGCCACCGATGATCAAAAGAAGCGCTACCTCAGGCCCCTGTGCGACGGTCGAACGTGGTCATGTTTCGCCATGACAGAGCCGGAGGTAGCCGGATCAGACCCGACCCTCATCCGGACCACCGGGTACCAGGATGGTGAGGAGTGGGTGATCAACGGTCACAAGTGGTTCATTTCGAACGCCCACCGGGCCAGCTTCGCCATCCTCATCGCCCGGACCGAGGACGACCCCGACCTGCCCCAGGCTGCAAACACGGCATTCCTCGTTGACCTGCCCCACGAGGGCTGGAACGAGGTCCGCCAGATCGAGACCATGCACGGCTCAACCGGACACTCCGAGATCCTCATCGAGGACCTGCGGGTACATGAGTCCCAGATGCTGGGCGGCCGCGGCCAGGGTCACCTACTCGGTCAATACCGCCTTGGCCCGGCCCGTCTGGCCCACTGCATGAGGTGGATCGCCCAGGCCGAGACCGCTCTGGACCTGATGGTTGCCCGCTCCCTTGAGCGCTACAGCCACGGATCTGTTCTGGCAGAGAAACAGGGAATCCAGTGGATGATCGCCGACTCCGCCATGGAGCTCTACCAGTCGAAGCTGATGGTGCTCCACGCCGCCTACAAGATCGACCGTGGCGACGACTTCAAGTCGGAGGTCTCGATGGCAAAGCACTTCGTGGCGAACAGCCTGAACCGCATCATCGACCGTTCCATCCAGGTCCACGGCGCCCTCGGCTACTCCACAGACACCCCCCTAGCCCACATGTACCAGCACGCACGCTGGGCCCGCTTCGCCGACGGTGCCGACGAGATCCACCAGATGCGCATCGCCCAGCGGACCATCGCCGCCTACAAGGACCACGGCAGCACGGCATCCGCCACAGGTGGGCTGCCCATCTAGCCGAAACGAGCCTGCCCAAGTACTGGTCCTGGTCCTGGTCCTGGAATGAGATCCGATCTCAGGTCACGCAGTCACCCTGCTCCCAGCTGGTTCTCGAGCCACCATCCACGTCGTGACCCTCGCCACACGGGTGGCATTCAAGCGCCAGGGTCACATGGGCCGAACCCGATCCCCCGAGGAGACCCTCCAGGCGCCTCTCCAGCTCTGCTCCAACCACCTGCGCGTCGTGGAGGCTGTCGGCGGCCACCACCACATGGGCACTCAGTGCAACCATCGTCGAGTCCACCGCCCAGACGTGCAGGTGGTGGACATCATCGACGCTCTCATGGGATGTCATGGCACTGGTCAACTCATTGTTGTCGACTCCGGCAGGCGTTCCCTCAAACAGGATGCGGGTGGTGTGACTGACGAGCCTCACGCCAGACCACAGAACCAGCCCGGCAATCAGGAACGACACTGTGGGATCAACCCAGGCCGCATCCCAGAACACAACGGCAAGACCGGCGATCAGAACTCCGAAGGACCCGGCTGCGTCGCTGAGCAGGTGCAGTGCCGCTCCAGAGACGTTCAGGCTCCGGTCGCCGCTTCGCTGAAGCATCCATGCACTACCGCCGTTGACGAAGAGCCCGATGACGGCCACCGTGAACACCCCCCACCCCGACACCTCGGGCGGGTCGCTGATGCGCCGTGACGCCTCCACGAATATCCAGCCTGCGGCAACTACCAGCAACACAGCGTTCAAGAGGGCCGCCATCACCTCTGCACGCCTCAGACCGAAGCTGTACCTGTCGCTGGGTGCTCGGGCCGAGAGGGACATGGCAACCAAGGCCACCATGAGGGCGAAGACGTCAGATCCCTGGTGGACCGTGTCGGCAAGCAGGGCGAGGGACCCGAACAGGACCGCTCCGACTACCTGAACGACCAGCAACAACCCGTTTGCCGCCAGCGCCCAGCGCAGTACCGGGCCGGCGCCGAGCCTCCCGTGGGAGTGGTGGCTGTGGGCGCCTGCGTCAGCACTCACCACGACCCCACCCCGACGTGGTCTGCACCTGAGTCTCTGCCCGACTCGCTGCCTGACTTGCTGCCTGACTTGCTGGCCAGCGACCTTCCTGCCCACTTCCTGTTCTCCACCCGACCAACTGTAGGGTCCGGTGCACGCAGGACCAGCCAGCAGGCCTGCCAGACCCGACCCCCAGGAGCACGCAGTGACATCTCCAAACCAGGTAGTGATCGCCGAGGCTGTTCGAACCCCGATCGGCAGGCGCGGTGGTGGCCTCTCCACATGCCACTCCGTTGACGTGCTCGGCACGGTCCAGAGGGCCCTGTTCGACCGTTCCGGTGTCGACCCACTCGAGGTCGGCCAGGTGGTGGGTGGTTGTGTGGGCCAGGTCGGCATGCAGTCCATGAACGTCACCCGCACGGCATGGCTGACCGCAGGTCTGCCAATTGATGTTCCCGCCACCACGGTTGATACGCAGTGCGGCTCCTCCCAGCAGGCCACCAACCTGGCCTATGCACTCGTCGCCTCCGGCACCGTCGATGTCGCCGTTGGCTGTGGGGTGGAGTTGATGAGCCGGGTCAAGTTCGGTGCAACCACCCCAAAGGATCCGGACTCCGGCCTACCGATCAACCACAACTACTTTGAGCACTACGAGTTCACCACCCAGTTCGAAGGCTCCGAGCGAATCGCCGACCAGTGGGGAATCACCCGCGAGGACTGCGATACCTTCGGAAAGATGTCCCAGGACCGGGCGGCTCGGGCCTGGGAAGAGGACCGTTTCGGAACCCAGATCGTTCCCGTTGAGGCTCCTGTCATGGATGAGGACGGCTCTCCCACCGGCGAGACCACCACCATCAGCCGCGACGAGGGCCTCCGCGACACCAGCATGGAAACACTTGCCGGCCTTCGCCCCACCGGCCGTGAAGACGGCGTACACACAGCCGCCACCTCGTCACAGATCTCTGACGGAGCCGGGGCACTGCTGCTGATGACCGCCGCCAAGGCGGAGGCACTGGGGGTCACTCCCATTGCCCGGTTCGTCGATACATGCCTGATCGGTTCAGACCCCGAACTCATGTTGACGGGCCCAATCGGCGCCACAGCCAGGCTGCTCGCCGACAACTCGATGTCCATCGACGACATCGACGTGGTCGAGATCAACGAGGCGTTCGCCTCAGTTGTGCTGGCATGGGAGAAGGAGTTCGGACCCGACATGGAACGGGTGAACCCGAACGGTGGTGCGATCGCCCTCGGCCACCCGCTCGGCGGTACGGGTGCGATTCTCACCACGAAGGCCGTGCACGAACTGCAGCGAACAGGAGCGGACCACGCCCTGATCACCATGTGCTGCGGCGGCGGAATCGGAACTGGAACCCTGCTGGCACGGGTGTAGCGGCGGGCTGAAGATGTAGCCCTACTCCCAGATCCAACAGGTGCCTGCCTCAACAGGAGACATGCTCCTGATGTAGGCCGGGGCATGAAGAATGACACCGCCATGAGGCTGGCATTCTGAGAGCGAACGTCCGCCCCGGCTACGTGTCACGCCCATCCTCCAGGCACCCTCTGGCTACCCGCAGTCTCCAGGGGTACACCTGAACGCCTAGCAGGCCCCGCTACACGCCTCGCACTCCACTACGCGGCTGGGGCCCTTGGTGGTGACAAGCCCAGCCTGACCTGCCATGGCCCCTGCTCACCGTCGCTTTGCTCCAGTACCCGGCCGCCCTCGTGGACATCGTGGTGGTGGCGGCTGCACAGCAGGGCCAGGTTTGCGAGGTCGGTGGGGCCGTCGTCGCGAAGCCACTCATCGAGGTGGTGGGCCTCGCACCAGCCGGGTGGACGGTCGCAGCCCGGCCACACACAGCCACCGTCGCGGACCACCAGGGCCAGGCGCTGGGCTGGTGTAATGCGGTAGCGCCGACGACCCACATCGAGTGGCTGCGAGGCACCGCCCATGACCATCGGAATGATTGCAGCCTCGCAAGCCAACCGGCGGGCGGTAGCGGGTGCCAACTCCCCCATGCCGGGTATCTCACAACGTGGCAGGACACCCTCGTCTGCTGCAGCGTCGACCTGACCTGTCAGCCACGCGAGGTCTACGGTGACGACCATCTCGGTCCGGGCCGAACCTGAGGACGACCTGCCAGAGACCCCGCCCGCAGCCCGCCTTGCCATCTCGACAAGCGCATCAGCTGCCCGCTGACCGGCTGTGCTGAAAACCTGAGCACTGCCCCGATGCATCTCGTCTTGGATACGGCCCAGCTGGGAAGAGACAACGGCACCGGTCTCAGGAGGAAGAACAGCATCAATGCGAACCATGCCATCATCGTCGGTGAACACAGAGGCCCGGCGACGTTCATGTTGACGGCGGGCACGCTCGGCGCCATCAAGGTCACCGGACTGGGCTCGAACGAAGTCGTCGACGGTACGGCGGAAACGGTCGACACTCTGGCCACGGGCAGCCTCGATCAGGCCCGGCTCAACTGCTGCCGCCCTGCGGTGCTCTACGGGGAGACAGCGTGCCAGTATGTCTACGTGGCCGGTGGTGATCTCTCCGGCGGCGAGGGCGTCCTCGGCGGCGGGCACCGCCTTGAGAGCCTCAGCCACCTTCACGGTTGCACGGGCCTCACGGGCCGACACACCCAGCGTGGCCGAGAGGTGGGCCGCCGAGGCCGGCCGCATGCCCATGTGTTCGACGAGTGTCTCTCCGTGCCGGATGAGGCGGGCCTCGTAGGCAGAGACGGCCGACTTGAGGTGCTGGCACCTGACCAGACGGGAGTCGACACCGTCTGTCGAGAGGTCACCGAGCTCCTCGTGGGCCATCTCTCCAACCAGCTTCTCGACCTCGCCATCAAATCTGAACATGGCTCAACTGTAGAGAAGGGGTGTGACAGTGGCTGAGACTCCCCACCCGCTGCCCGCCTGCTTCCCGCCTGCTTCCCGCCTGCCTACTCCCCGAAGTACGCCAGGTGGCTCGCCTCCAACTCGTCGCCCTCGGGCGTCACCGTCACGAACCCGCCCCCGGCCACCTCAGACGACACCAGAGCCAGCGCCAGGTTCGAGCTGTGCTTCGGCGACCACACCGCCGACCGCACGGTTCCCACCTGCTTTCCAGGACCGCCGGCACCGCCGGCGTAAACCGGCCACGGGTGCTCACTCGGCACAGCCAGACGCTCACCCGACAGCAGCACCTTCACCAGCCTCCGCGCCGGGCCCCGCTCACGTTCGGCCAACAGGGCCGACCTACCGACGAAGTCATCCTCCCGGTCAAGGGACAAGAACCGCCCCAGGCCCACCTCCAGCGGCGTGGCGTCACCCCCGCAGTCGGTCCCATACGAAAACAGCCCCGACTCGATTCGCTCATCAGACATCGGGCCACCGGGGTGGATGCCATAGGGCCCACCCGCCTCCCACACGGCCTTCCACAGGTCGTTGCCCCGTGAACCATCGGTCAGGAACAGTTCGAACCCGCCCTGTCCACTCCACCCCGACCGGCACAGCACGAAGGGAATCCCCTCGTGCTCCACCTCTACGAATCCGAAGAAGGGAACGTCGCGCACCCACTCGCCCAACATGTCGGCCAGCACGTCGTCGGCCCGCGGTCCCTGCACCCCCAGTGGCGACACGTCGGGCTCAAAGACCCGACAGTCCAGCCCCCGCTCGGCACCGATAGCCCGTATCCACAACAGCAGGTCGCTGTCTGCGATGGAGAACCAGAAGCGGTCCTCGGCCAACTTCAGGATCATCGGATCATTGATCAGCGTTCCCTCGTGGTCACAGATCGGCGCATAGCGCACCCGGCCGACGGCACACCCGGCCATGTCGCGGGCCGAGACGTACTGCACCAGTTCGAATGCGTCCGGCCCCACCACCTCAACCTGACGCTCACACGCCACGTCCCACAGGGACACACGCTCTACAAGCGCCGTGTACTCGGCATCGGGGTCCCCGAACGACTCCGGCAGGACCATCTTGTTGTAGACGCTCGCATACGTCATCCCGTGAGCGGACATCGCCTCGTAGAACGGCGACTTGCGGATCCTGGCCCCAAGGCCAATCGTGAAACTCACCGGTCAACCTCGCTCTCACCGTGTCGATACTGCAGCGCCGACGATGGTGGCAGCGGCTCGTTCCCGAGAATTAGGTCGGCGGCCTTCTCGGCGGTCATCATCACGGGAGCGTAGATGTTGCCGTTTGTGAGGGTCGGCATGACCGAGGCGTCGACCACCCGCAGGCCCTCGGTTCCGTGTACCCGCATTGACCTCGGGTCGACCACTGCCATCTCGTCGGTCCCCATGCGTGCGGTGCACGAAGGGTGCAACGCTGTTTCGGCGTCGCGGCGTACCCATTCCAGGATCGCCTCGTCGCCCTGCACCTCTGGCCCCGGTGACAGCTCACCCCCGTTGAACTCGTCGAAGGCCGCCTGGCCCATGATGTTGCGCGCCACTGCGACTGCCTCGGCCCACTCGCGACGATCCTCGGGAGTGGACAGGTAGTTGAAGAGCATTCTGGGCTTCTCAAACGGATCGTCTGACCTGATCCGGACCCATCCGCGGGAGTTGGAGAACATGGGGCCGATGTGGAACTGGTATCCGTGACCGGCGGAAGGCACCGAGCCGTCATACCGGATGGCGATAGGCAGGAAGTGGAACATCAGGTTGGGCCAGCCCACGTCCTCGTTGCCACGCAGGAAGCCGCCAGCCTCGAAGTGGTTTGTGGCGCCGGGGCCACGCCGGAACAGCCACTGCAGGCCGACCCACGGGCGACGCCACATTGCCAGGTACGGCGCCATCGAAACCGGTTTGGTGCATGCGTACTGCACGTAGACCTCAAGGTGGTCCTGAAGGTTCTCGCCCACACCCGACAGGTCCACCAACTGCTCGACGCCGGCGTCAGCCAGAACCGCAGCCGGACCGATCCCGGAGAGCTGAAGCAACTGCGGCGTGTTGATCGCCCCGCCACACAGGATCACCTCGGCGGCTCGTGCCACGCTCCTGGTGCGCCTGCCGCGACGCTGGTACTCGACCCCGACTGCACGTGTCCCCTCGAACAGGATCCTCGTGGCGTGCGCCCGGGTAACCACCTCAAGGTTCGGGCGGTCCATCACGGGGTGCAGGTAGGCCCTCGCAGCCGACAGACGCCGACCCCGGTGGACGTTCCGGTCAAATGCGTTGAAGCCCTCCTGACGGTAGCCGTTGACATCGTCGGTCAGGGGGTGACCTGCCTGTTGCACCGCCTCGAAGAAGGAGCGGAACAGCGGGCTGGTGGCGGGTCCACGTTCGAGCACCAGGGGACCCCCACCACCACGCCAGTCGTCCTCTCCGGCCAGACAGGTCTCCATGCGCCGGAAGTAGGGAAGGCAGTGGGCGTAGTCCCAGTCCTCGCAGCCGGGGGTGTCAGCCCACCGGTCGTAGTCCATCGGGTTGCCCCGCTGGAAGATCATGCCGTTGATGCTCGACGAACCGCCCAGCACCTTGCCGCGTGCGTGGTAGACGCGGCGGCCGCCCATTTCGGGTTCCGGCTCGGACTCGTACTTCCAGTCGTAGAACCTGTTCCCGATGCCGAAGGAAAGGGCGGCAGGCATGTGGATGAAGACGTCCCACCGGTAGTCCGGGCGACCGGCCTCGATCACGAGCACCCGGTTCGAGGGGTCTGCGCTGAGGCGGTTGGCCAGGGCGCAACCGGCTGATCCGCCGCCGACGATCACGAAATCGTGGCTGTCGTTCAACATGCCTGCTCACCCACCTGCCAACCTCCCCCGAACAGCCGTCACGAACCCGCAGAGTCTGCCCGATCCGGGGGCCCGGTGTGCCAATCCAATAACAACAAACTGTGTACACAGTTCCGTACACATACCTAGCAACATCATCTACTCTGGTGGCATGGCAAGAACCGTTTCCGTCCGTCAGTTCAGGGCTGAACTCTCAAGCCTGCTCGACGGTGTCGCACGTAGCGGCGAACATGTCGTCGTGACCAGAAACGGACGACCCGAGGCGACCCTCATTGGCATCGACGAGTACGAGGCCCTCGAGGAAACAGCCGAGATCCTGTCCGATCCCGACACCATGGCTGCAATTGAAGAAAGCCTCGCCGACTTTGCCAGGGGAGACTTCATAACACTCGCCGAGTTCGAGGCCGAAATGGACGCACGACAACCCGACGACCAGTGACCCGCGTCGTGCTCGGCCGCCGGGCACGCAGGGACACCGAGACCCTGCCCTGGCGCCTGGCAGAGATGGTCAGGGAATCCATTGGACTCCTCGAGCGCGATCCAGGTGCCGGCAAGGCACTTCGGGGGCGCCTCAGGGGTCTCTCCTCTCTTCGAATAGGCGCCTACCGGATCATCTACCAGATTGTCGACAACGGTCGCACCGTGAGGATCCTGACGATCCGCCACAGATCGGTCGCCTACGAGACGAACCCCCGCTGAGCCACCCGCCGGGGCCCCTAGGGTCTAGGTTCCGTGAAGAAGCTCTCCGACTACCCCGTGCCTCCCAAGCCGCTCCTGCGGGGCGTCTCACACCGCTCGGCGTTCACCGCTTCACTTACCCTCGCTCCGATCATGATCGTGATGGCGCCGGGCATCTGGCCCCGGTTCATCACTGCCCTCTACAGCCTCTCGATTGTGGCCCTGTTCGGCGTCTCTGCCCTCTACCACCGGATCGACTGGGGTCAGAGGGGGCAGCTCATCATGCAGCGCCTCGACCACATCACGATCTTCGTTGCGATTGCAGCCACCTACACCCCGGTGGCGGTGTTCGCCCTCTCGCCCTGGGCGATGAAGATCGTGCTGCCGATGGTCTGGGGAGGAGCCCTGATCGGCGCAGTCGTGCGCCTGCGCAACAGGGATGCCCCTACCCCGCTTGTCGCACTCCCCTACCTGGTGGTCGGCTGGAGCCTCCTGCCAGTGGTTGCCGACGCCTGGCAGAACCTGGGGGTGGCTGGATTCCTGCTGCTGCTCATCGGCGGACTTCTCTACACCGCCGGCGGAATCGTGTTCGCCCTACGCCGCCCCGATCCATGGCCTGACACCTTCGGCTTCCACGAGGTCTTCCACGTGCTCACGGTGGCCGCAGCAGTACTCCACTACGTGGCGTTCGCCTTCATTGTCCTTCCGAAGGCCGCCTGACGATTCTGTGAGGCACCGCTCAGGTGACTAGCCATACCGGGCTAGACGGCGCCCCGGCTCCACGCTGCCACCTGGTCGGGAACCTCCCTCGGAGGCATCAGCGGGTCTGGCTCCGGAACGCCGGCTGCCACACCCAGGGGCAGAACACCGGCCCAGACGCCTGCATCCATGTCCTCGGCATCGTCGACCGGTGGCCCCGTCCGCACCTTCATCGAGCACTCCTCGAGCGACAGGGAGAGAACCGTGGTGCCGCGCACCTCCTTGTCGGTGTGGGGTCGCAGCACGGCCATCCGACCGGGCAGCACGTGGTCGGTCAGCCGGTCCAGTGCCGCAACCTTGTCGTCCCAGTCGGTGACCTCGGTGGCGGTACCGAACACCACCACCGAGCGGTAGTTCATGGAGTGGTGCATGGCCGAGCGTGCCAGAACCAGGCCGTCCAACAGGGTCACGGTGACACACACCTCGACACCAGACTTCGCCGTCCGCAGCAGGCGACTTGCCGGCGACCCGTGCAGCAGCAGGCGGTCACCAAGCCGCGCGTAGAGCATCGGGATGACAACGGGGTGGGCGGCCTCGCCCTCTCCGGCAACCAGGCCGACATGGGCGATCATGCCCTCGTCGAGCACAGCCTCAATCGCAGCCCGGTCAACAACACCACGCTCCGGAACACGACCGATGTCCGTCCTGTTTCCGGTCGAGTCTCCCGTCGATTCTCCCACCTGAACTCCCTCGTTTCCGTCTTGTCTGCTGGTTTGCTGACCTGTTGGCCTACCTGTTGGCCTACCTGCTGGACCTACCTACCTTCCTACTAGCCACTCGGCGAGAGAAGATAGTCACCCCGCTTGTCGTCCCATTCCATCGCCACAAGGTCCCTGGCGGCGGCCGCCCTGCAGAACTGCAGGAAACCGCTGTAGCCGAGCGCCCGCTCGCTGAAACCGTCGTCACGCCGGCGCAACTCGGTCTTGAGGCCCGACATTGCCACGCCCTTCTTTCGGCCACCACCGGTATCGGCAACCACCGCTGCCAACAGGTCAAACGCCACCTGGGCGGGCCCGTCACCTGTGACCAGATCAACCTCGGGGTCACGCTTGGCCCCCACCAGCTCAACTACCCGACGGTCGGCCAGATGGCGCAGCAACTCGGTGAAGCCGCGGAAGCCATGGTCAGACTCGGTGAAAGTGGGATCGATACGCAGGATCGCCCGCTTGAGGGTCGAGGCACGTACATCCTCATGCGAGCCCTGCATGCCTGCGAGCGTGGATATCACCAGCTCATCAAGGCTGGGATCCTCGACAGACGGGGTGTCGCCGGTCGGCGCCTCGGACTTCGTACCCCCGCCGCGGCTGGCCTCCCGGCTGGCCTCTCGACTTGCCTCGACCCCCTCCAGGCGGTCGTAGAACAAGAACTCGTCGCAGGCCGGCGGCAGCAGGTTCGAGGTGGAATCACGTACCCCGATACCGATTACCCGACGATCCAGCTCACGCAACTTCTGCACCAACGGCGTGAAGTCACTGTCGCCCGTGCAAAGCACGAAGGTCGTCACGTAGTCACGTTCGAAGGCCAGCTCAAGGGCGTCTACGACCATCTTGATATCGGCGGCGTTCTTCCTGGCGGCACCCATTCGCTGCGGTATCTCGACCAGCTCAACCTGATGGCGGGTGAGGTGGCGACGGTCCTCGTCGAAACCGGACCAGTCGGCGTAGGCCCGTCGGTAGACGACGCGTCCCCTCTCGGCCATGGCGCGTGCGATCGGAGCAAAGTCGAAGCTCTTCAGCCCGAGGCTCTCTCTCGCGCCTATCGCCAGGTTCTCGTAGTCGAGAAACAGGCCCATCCGTTCCTCGTTGGCATCGGTTCTCATGGGTCCAGTGTGCCCGCACGGGCACCAGAACCGCGGACAGCCACTGTCTGACCTGCAGCGAGCAGGCTCAGAGGCAGGACCTGAGCGCCTCGATCAGGCCGTTGGCGCGCGGGTCTCCGGCGATCCCGCCTCCCATCTGGTTCATCACGTAGGCGAAGCCGACACCGTTCTCGAGGTCACCGAAGGCGATCGACCCACCAGCCCCGGGGTGACCGTAGGACTCCCCTGTCAGCATCGGGTTCACCTCCAGGTTGCGCATGAAGCCCAGGCCCCATGCACACTCGGCTACGAGGCTCAGGTCAGGCCCCCTCGATCGCTCGGAGCGGACGTGGCGCACCGTGTCATCTGAGACAAGCCGGATACCGTCGACGTCACCGACCGTGGCTGCGTAGATGCGGGCCAGGGCACGGGCCTCGCTGATCCCGTTGGCCGCCGGCATCTCGGTGGCGTGCATCTCGCGAGCGTTGAAGGGGTTCTCGGGGGCTCCGAACGGAATTGCCCCGTCCATGGTTAGCGCTCTGAAGCCCATGGTGCCGGGCCCCATTACAGCCATCATCAACTCGAGTTCCTCCTGGGTGGCAGGCGGCGGCGAGTTGAGCAGCGTCGCCACGCGACCCTCCTCGGATTCGGGTAGGCCGATGTAGGACTCCGCTCCCAGCGGTCCGGACACCTCCTCGGCCAGGAACGCACCCAGGGTGCGGCCGTCTATACGCCGGACGACCTCGCCGACGATCCAGCCGTAGGTGATGGCGTGGTAGCCGTTTGCGGATCCCGGCTCCCATAGCGGTTCTTGTGCCTCAATGGCCCGCAGCACTGGTTCCACAGCCCATATCTCGTCCAGGGTCAACGGTGTGTCGACTGCCGCCAGCCCCGAACGGTGACTCATGCACTGGGCGACGGTTATGCCCCCCTTGCCACCGCCGGCGAACTCCGGCCAGTACTGTGACACGGGAGCCTCGTAGTCCAGCAGGCCACGCTCGTAGAGCATCGCGGCGCAGATGGCTGCCAGCCCCTTGGTGGTCGAAAAGTGCAGTTGCAGCGTGTCGCTCTCCCATGCACGACCCGATGCCTGGTCGGCAAGGCCTCCCCAGACGTCAACAACCGGGACACCATCCACGTAGACACAGCAGGCCGCACCCACCTCGCCAAACTCGTCGAAGTTCCGCTGGAATGCCTCGGTCACCCCCGTGAAGCCCTCTGCCGTGGTGCCGTGTACCTCTGTCATGGTTCTCCTCGCTGGATCCACACATCGCAGGAACGTCTCCACGCTCCCCTGAAGGTCGAACCTAGATGGCCACACCCCTACCATCCGTACCGGGCCTTTCGACGCAGTGACCCCTACCGACAGGGGGGTAGCCTTCCCGGACCGGTGGACCGAGTCCGGGTACACCGGTTCATGAGGAGATAGGGGTCTGACAGTGAGCGAACAGGTGCCGACGCTGGCCGACTTCCGCAGCGACACCGTCACGAAGGCAACCCCCGGGATGCGTGCAGCCATCGCCTCAGCAGACGTCGGCGACGACGTGTACGGCGAGGACCCGACAGTCAATGCCCTGCAGGACCACATGGCCGGCCTGACCGGAAAGGAGGCTGCCCTCTTCTTTCCTGCTGCAACCCAGAGCAACCTCGCAGCGGTCCTCAGCCACTGCCAGCGCGGCGACGAGTACATCATCGGACGCAACTACCACATCCTCATCAACGAGGTGTCCGGCACGGCAGCCCTCGGCGGTGCGGTTCCGTGGCCGATCGAAACCGATGAGAACGGCTCCTTCACCCCCGAGGCCGTCCGGAGTGCAGTCAAGGAACCTGACCAGCACCACCCGGTAACCCACCTGTTGTGTCTCGAGAACACCGTCAACGGCTCCCCACAACCGGTCGACCTGATAGACGACCTGGCCGCGACCGCCCGGGACTGTGGCCTCTCGGTACACCTTGACGGGGCCCGCCTGTTCAACGCCGCCACAGCCCTCGACGTTCCGGTGGCCGACATCATCCAGAACGTCGACACGGCCTCCATCTGCCTTTCCAAGGGACTTGGAGCCCCCATGGGCGCCATGCTCGTTGGCGATGGTGAATCGATCGCACGTGCATTCCGTCTGCGCAAGATGCTCGGAGGCGGCATGCGACAGGTGGGCCACATGGCTGCCGCCTGCCTGTACGCCCTCGACCACCACGTGGACCGGCTTGCTGTAGACCACGAGAACGCCGCCCTCATCGCCGACGGGTTCCGCCAGGTTGAGGGACTGGGGGTCAGTCAGGCGACCAACATGGTCTGGCTGACTCCTCCCGCGGATCACCACGACGCCCTTGCAGCCCATCTGGCTGCCGACGGCCTGCTGCTGTGGCCGTGGAAGCCCACCATGCGTATCGTTACCCATCTCGATGTCGATGCAGGGCAGGCTCAGGCACTCGTCGACTCGGTGCACAGTTTCTTCAATCAGGTCTGACAGGAAGGCAACATCATGGGCACGGCACACGAAGGTCAGGTGGTCGTGGTCACCGGCGCAGGACGGGGCATCGGCCGGGCAATCGCCGAGCGGTTCGCCGGTGCAGGTGCCCACGTTGTCGTGAACGACATCGACGCCGATGTGGTCGCAGAGGTGGTCGACCACATTCTCTCCGCCGGAGGCACCGCCGCCGGGGCCGTGGCTGATGTCTCAGACAGCGCTCAGGTGGCATCCATCTTCGACACGGCACTCGATGCCTACGGAACAGTCGACGTGCTGGTCAACAACGCCGGCATTGTCAGCCCGATGCTCCACTTCTTCGAGGCCGACGAGGCGTGGTGGCGGCGCATAATCGATGTGAACCTGACCGGGCACTTCCTCTGCTCGCACCGTGCGGCCCGCATCATGGCCGACAAGGGTGCCGGGGTGATCATCAACATGTCGTCCGGCGGTGCCACCCGGGCCCACCGGGCATTCAGCGCCTACGACGCCTCCAAGGGCGGAATCGAGGCGCTGACCCGCGCCATGGCCCTCGATCTGGGGCCCTACGGAATCAGGGTGTTCGCCCTCGTCCCCGGCGCCATCGACACCGTCGGCATGTCAGACGAGGAAGCGGCGCTCCGGGGCGAGAACATCCCGCTCGGACGGCCCGGTTATCCCGACGACATGGCAGGCCCTGCCCTGTTCCTTGCCTCCGACGACGCCCGCTACATGACCGGCGACGTGTTGAAGGTAGATGGCGGGATGCTCGCACAGCAGCGTTCGGCAACCGTCGACATCATGCCTCCGAGCGATTTCCCCGACCTGGCCGACCTGGACTGACCCAGGGTCACAGACAGACGCTGCCAGACCGGCAAACCTGATGCCAGCAGATCGCTTCGACACCATCATCGTCGGTGGTGCCGTGATCGGCAGCGCAGTCGCCTACTTCCTCTCGGAGAACCCCGACTACACGGGCACGGTTCTGGTGGTGGAGCCGGATCCTACCTATGCACTCTCATCGACGACCCTGTCGTGTGCGAGCATCCGACACCAGTTCTCGAACCCGGTGAACGTGGAGTTGTCGCTTTTCGGCACACAGTTCCTCAACGACTTCAACGATCTTGTCGAGGTCGGTGGCGAGTCGCCCGACCTCTGCTACAGGGACACCGGTTACCTCTTCCTTGCCCCCGAGTCGGGATGGGCCACACTCGAGGCCAACCACCAGATCCAGTCCGCCTGTGGTGCCGACATAACCTTGATGGACCGCGAACAACTCGGTCAACGGTTCCCCTATCTGGCTGTAGACGACCTCTCCGGCGGGAGTATCGGGGTGAGCGGAGAGGGAACCTTCGACGCCTTCGCCCTCATGTGGGGGCTGCGCCAACGTGCCCGACACAACGGGGTCGATTACACGACCGACAGGGTCGTGGACCTGCAGGTGGAGGACAACCGGGTACTGGCCGTCCAACTGGAGAGCGGCCGAACAGTCCGGTGCAGCCACGTGGTGAATGCCGCTGGCCCACGCTCCGCCACCATTGCCGACATGGCCGGTATCCCCCTACCTGTAGAGGCCCGCAACCGGTCGGTGTTCGTATTTGACGCTGCCGAACCGGCCGAACGCAACCTGCCGATGATCGTCGACCCGTCTGGGGTCTACGTGCGCTCAGAACCCCCCTACTTCCTCGCCGGTGCCCCTCCCACAGATGACGTTGCCGTCGATGCCGACGACCTCACGGTCGTGCACGAGGAGTTCGAGGATCTGATCTGGCCCGTTCTGGCCGAGCGGATACCCAGCTTCGACCGCCTCAGGGTCACGCACTCCTGGGCCGGGCACTATGCCTACAACGTCATCGACCAGAACGCAGTCGTCGGCCCCGCCCATCCGGTGGAGAACCTCATCCTGGCCAACGGCTTCAGTGGCCACGGGCTGCAACAGGCTCCCGGAGTTGGACGGGCCGTTGCCGAACTGCTCACCTACGGCGAATACACGAGCATCGACCTGAGCCAGCTGGGCTATGCCCGAATCGCAGCCGGGAAGCCGTTCCAGGAGTCGGCAATCATCTGATGGCGATCGCCTGGGGCGACCGGCTGCTCAGGTCTCGCCGAGGTAGGCGGCCCTCATCTCGGGGTTGGCAAGCAGCGACTTTGCGGAGTCGTCCAGCACCACCATGCCGGTCTGGAGCACCCACCCCCGGTCGGCGATGGAGAGGGCCATGTTGGCGTTCTGTTCAACCATGAACACCGCCATCCCCTCCTCGTTGATCTGCTGGATGAGATCGAAGTTCTGCTGGACAAGCGCCGGAGCCAGACCCATGGAGGGCTCGTCCATCAACAGGACCGTTGGCCTCGACATGAGCGCACGTCCGATGGCGACCATCTGCTGCTCGCCCCCAGAGAGGGTCCCGGCCTTCTGGGAGAGCCGCTCCTCGACCCGTGGGAACAACTCGAACACGTGCTGCAGGTCAGCCTCGATCCCATCCTTGTCGCTGCGCAGGTAGGCGCCCAGAACGAGGTTCTCCTTGACGCTTAGCCGCTTGAAGAGGCGACGGTTCTCAGGGACCATCGTCACCCCGTTCTCCACCCGGTAGCTGATCGGCTTGTTGTTGACCACCTCGCCATGGAGCACCACGTCTCCCGAGGTGGGTGTGACCATCCCCAGAAGCGCTTTGAGCGTTGTGGTCTTTCCGCTGGCGTTTCCCCCCAGCAGGCAGACAAGCTCTCCCGGGTAGATGGCGAGGTTGACGTCCTTGAGAATGTGGACGGCGCCGTAGTGCGTGTTCACATTGCGGAACTCCAACAGTGCCACCCGGTCGCCTCCAGGCGCCTGACCCATCGCTGCGTCGTCCGCCACGCTCATGCCTCATCCTCTGCTGGTCGTCCGAGGTAGGCCTCGACAACATCGGGGTTGGTCGACACCTCGTCGTAGGAGCCCTGGGCGATCGGTACACCGTGGTCCAATACGACCACCCGGTCCGATACGTCTCTCACCACGCGCATGTCGTGTTCGATCATGACGATCGTGAAGCCCCACTCTGAGCGGAGCCGACCAATGAGGGCGGTCAACTCGGCGGTCTCCATCGGGTTCATTCCAGCGACCGGCTCGTCGAGCAGCATCAGGCGGGGCTGGGTGGCCATTGCCCGTGCTATCTCCAACCGCCTCCGGTTGGCATAGGAGAGAACGAAGGCCGGCTGGTCGTAGCGGTAACCGACGAGGCGTGAACCAAAGAAGGCCAGGACCTCCTTGGCATGCTCCTCAATCTCCCTTTCCTCCTGCTTGAAAGCTGCCGTCTGGAGCAGCGCCCCAAAGACCAACTGCGAGGTACGGCAGTGCTGTGCGACCATGATGTTTTCGAGAACGGTCATGTTGGGGAACAGCCGCACGTTCTGAAATGTGCGTGCAATCCCAAGGCCGGTTACCTGATGCGGCTCCAACCCCAGGATCGACTCGTCATCGAAGAGAATGTCGCCCTCTGTTGGATCCACCAGGCCTGTGATGGCATTGAAGAAGGTGGTCTTTCCGGCACCGTTCGGGCCGATCACGCTGACGATCTCTCCCTCGTCGACGTGGAAGTTGAGACCCGACAGGGCATCCAGGCCACCGAAGGTGATCTTCAGGTCACGGATCTCCATGAGGTGGCTCATGCGTCGCTCCCCTCGTGGGACGCAGCCTCGTGCTCTTCGGCCTCATGTTCCTCTGCCTCGTGCTCCTCGCCCTTGAACCAGACATCCTGGAGGAACTCCTCCTGGTGGAGCTCCTGACTGCGTCGGGCGCTCGGTACGAGACCTTCGGGTCGCTGGAGCATCATGAAGACCAGCAGGGCGCCGTAGATCAGCAACTTGAACGACTGGAACTCGTGGAGCAGACCAGGCTGCCTAGGCCCACCCAGAATGCCGATCAACACGAACGAACCCACGAGGACACCGGCGATATTGCCCATTCCACCCACGATCACAACAACCAGGATGATGATCGAAACAAGGATCATGAAGCTGTTCGGGAAAACCGAACCGACCTTGGCAACGAGAATCGCGCCGCTGAACGACGCCAGGACTGCACCGACCACAAAAGCCAGGAGCTTGGTGTTGACCGTGTTGATACCCATCGCCTCGGCGACCTTCTCGTCCTCACGGATGGCCATCCAGGCCCTCCCGAGACGAGATGCCTGAAGGCGCCATGAGATGTAGATGGCCAGGGCACAAAACACCAGTACCAGGTAGAAGACCGATCTGGGGTCAGTTCCCTTGATGGTGATGAAGCCCAGGTCGACACCGGGAACGTTGGTGATCCCCTGAGCGCCTCCGAAGTAGGGCTTCAACCAGTCAGACATGAACAACAGGCGGATGATCTCGCCGAAGCCGAGGGTGACGATTGCCAGGTAGTCGCCGCGCATCCTGATCACGGGCGCACCGATGACCAGGCCGACGATTCCGGCGAACACGACGACGATCACGAGGGTGATCCCAAAATGGAGTTCAGGGGCAAAGAACGGTGAGTCGGGAGAGGTCAGGACGGCCGTGGTGTAACCCCCGACAGCGAAGAAGGCCACGTACCCGAGATCCAGAATTCCGGCAAGGCCGACCACGATGTTCAGGCCGAGAGCCAGAAGCAGGAACAAACCGACGTTTGCCAGGAGCTCGTTCATGATCGTGCCGAGGAAGAGGGGAAGTATGACGATCAGCAGAGCCACCACAACGAAGAGGATTCTGGATGCCCGCTTGCGCTCGGGGCCCTCCAACTCGCTGTAGTTGGCCTTCGCCGCCTTGAGCCTGCCCTTGGTCAACACCGACACGCCCCCGATGACCACTGCCAACACGATCGACCAGACGATTGTGACGCCACCCCTCTTGGCGTAGATGGAATCGGTCAGGAACTCGAGGCCGAATCCCTCAGACAGGTCGGAGATAGCGCCCTCCAACACGGCAAAGGCAAGCAGGCCGAAGGCGGAAAAGGAGACCACGCGTCGCACATCGGCCGAAACCACATGGATCGCTGACCCCAGCAGCCCCAGGACGCAACACGCCACGATCCACGCCGCTACGCCAAAGCCGAGGCCACGGCCATAGTTGAGCAACTCCAGCAGCTGCGGGCTCCAGTTGACCAGCGGATCACGGATGTTGAAGGTGTTGAGGGCCAACATGAACACGGCCATACCGACCCCGCCCACGAGCCCCGTCAGGGCACCGGCCACAAGGTCACGACCTCCTGGCTCGGGCGACTCCACGCCCTCCAGTTCCACCCGCTTTGAGACAACGAAGCCGAGCATCAGCGGTATCCAGAGCAGCGAGAGGTATCCGAGGCTCAGAACCGGATGGATGAGGATGCGGCGGTCAAGACCGACGGGCATGCCGATCAGCGACACCAGCACAAGAGCCAGGGTGCAGAGTCCGCCCCACTTTCCGATCTTTCGCCAGTCCTGGTCGGCCACAGACGCCCGATTGACGGACCCGGATGACGATGCAGTCGATGAGGTCATCGTGGCGCTCATGCCCTGTCCTCGGCTGAGAGCTGCTCACCGAACAGGCCGGACGGCTTGAACAGGAGGACCAGCACCAGAACGGTGAACGCCACAGCGTCCTTCAGTTGCGAGACTCCGGGAACCCCGAGGGGTTCGAGGATCACCAGCGGAGCCAGCGACTCCGCAGATCCCAGCGAGATGCCGCCAACCATTGCTCCGGGCAGGTTGCCTATTCCACCAACAACGGCGGCTGTGAACGCCTTGATTCCCGGAAGGAATCCGGTCATGTGGGTGACGCTGCGGAACAGCAGCCCCCAGAGGATGCCGGCAATGCCGGCCATGGCCCCACCAACGGCGAACGTCGTGACGATGGTGCGGTTCACGTTGATGCCCATGAGGGCGGCGATCTCCTTGTCCTCGGCCACCGCACGCATGGCCTTGCCGGTCTTGGTCCGTTCAACCAGGTACCAGAGTCCGCCCATGGACACCGCTGCCACAAGTAGGACCAGCAGCTTTGTGCCGGCGATCTCAAATGTCAGAATGGACCTCTGCTTGGACAACCACTGTGGAAGCTGCGGATAGCTCTTGGTGGATGGCCCGAACACGCCCATAACCGCATTCTGGATGAAGAAGGACACACCGATAGAGGTGATGAGCGGGATGAGCCGTGGTGAGTCCCGGAGGGGCCTGTATGCAACCCTTTCCATCAGGACGGCGGCGAGCGTCGAGACCATGATCGCCAGGATGATGATGATGGCCAGCGACAGGAGGAAATTGCTCTCCCACATGCCACTCTCAGAGAACTTGTCTGATGCGATGAACCCGGTCATGGCACCGGCCATGAAGACCTCGCCGTGGGCGAAGTTGATGAAGCCCAGCACCCCGTAGACCATCGAGTAGCCGAGGGCGATCAGCCCGTACATGGCTCCCTGTGAGAGCCCGGACATGAGCAGGCCCTTGAACTGGTCGCCGGTCAGGCCGACGGCATCGGGATTACGCCAGCGGGCGAAGGGATTGTCGGGCGCCACCTGTTGAGCGATGAAGGCGAGCACCCCGATGACAATCAGGGATACCAGGAAGACCCTGATGAGGGTGAGGAACCGGTCGACCTTGGAGACCTGACGGGCCGACTTCCTCTCGATCGTCGCTGTCAACCAACTACCCCCTACGAAGCAATGAATGGTCCCACCGGAACCCCGCCGATTACGCCGACCGTCGCCGCGCACCAGAGGGGCACGACCACAGACGACTGCGAACAGACCCCTGATGCTGCGAGAGGCACCGTAGCGCACCTACACGTGCGCTCCAACACCCCGGCGCACCCCACTATCCCTGCCAGAGGCACCACCGATAGCATCCCGGCCATGAAACAGAACGACCGGTCGGGTGTAGGCCGCAGCACACATCAGGCACTTCCCGACCCACGTAACGCCACCGTCCAGATCTACATCAACGGGGTCTTCCATCCCAGGCCTGATGCGAAGATCTCCGTCTTTGACAGCGGCTTCCTGGTGGGCGACGGGGTCTGGGAGGGAATACGACTCCACAATGACAGCTTCGCCTTCCTTGACCGCCACCTCGACCGCCTCTTCGCCGGACTGGCTGCAATCGACCTCGACATACGGATGACCCGGGCCGAGGTCGCCGATGCCCTCAGGTCAACCGTCGACGAAAACGACATGCACGACTCGGTGCACGTGCGGCTGATGGTCACCAGAGGCGACAAGACAACGCCATCTCAGCATCCGGCCAACGTCGTCGACGGACCCAACGTGGTCATCATCGCCGAGCACAAGACCGCCGACCCGGCCGTGTCCGACCAGGGCGTTTCGCTCTTCACGGCGACCGTTCGCCGACCACCACCCGACACCCTCGACCAGCGCCTCAACTCACACTCCAAGCTGCACGAGGTGATCGCCTTGATCCAGGCCACACGCGCCGGAGCCGACGAGGCACTGATGCTTGATCCAACAGGGGCAGTCGCCACCTGCAACGCAACCAACTTCTTCGTTGTGAGGTCCGGTGAACTCTGGACCTCGACCGGCCACTACAACCTGCACGGCATAACCCGCGCCGTGGTGCTCGAGGAGGCGGCAGCGGCGGGCATCACCACAAGGGAGCAACCCTTCTCCCTGACCGACGTGTACTCAGCCGACGAGGCGTTCGTCACGGGCACGTTCGGTGGCCTGACCCCCGTTTCCGAGGTCGACGGGCGCACCATAGGCACCGGAACCCGCGGCCCGGTCACCTCCCGTCTGAACGACCTCTACGGCCGGGCCGTGGCCGCCTCGGTCGGACTGTGAGCCAGACGGGCCCGTGACGCTGCGCATCAACTGCTGGTCGGGACCGAGGAACATCTCTACGGCCCTCATGTACTCCTTCAGGCAACGAACCGACACGGTCGTGTTCGACGAGCCCATCTACGCCCACTACCTGAGGGTCAGCGGCAGGGAGCATCCGGGCCGGGTGGAAACACTCGCCAACCAGGATCCCGACGGCAACGCGGTCGTCCGTGACCTGATCCTGGGCCCCCACCCCAGGCCGATCGCCTTCTTCAAGATGATGAGCCACCACCTGATCGACCTGGAAACGGCATTTCTCCGTGAGTGTCGCAACGTTCTCCTGATCCGAGATCCACGCCATGTGCTCCGCTCGCTGAGCGTGAACATCCCCGACGTCAACCTCGGCGATACAGGCCTCGAGTCCCAGGTCGAGTTGCTTGATTCGATTCTCGGCGAGGGCGACGACCCGATAGTCGTCGACTCTGCAGCACTGCTTGCCGATCCTGCGGCAATGCTCCGGAAGATGTGCTCGATGCTCGATGTCGACTTCGAGGACGCCATGTTGTCGTGGCCGTCAGGACCCAAACCCGAGGACGGGACATGGGCGGTCCACTGGTACGCCAATGCACACGCCTCCACCGGCTTTCTGGCCGGAATCCCGAGCGACGACCCCATTCCCACAGGTCTGGAACCGGTACTCGAAGCAGCACGCCCGCTCTACGACAGGCTCCTGGAGCACTCCCTTTCCGTCTGATCCGCTGAGGTCACGCTGACAGGAAACTGTGCGCGAGACTCGTTCCATGGCTTGGATTGAGACGGTTCCAGACGACGACTGGGAACCCGGCGGAGGGCAGCTCGCCGAGTTGTACGGCAGGGTCGTCGACCCCGGTCACGGGCGTGTCGACCACATCATGGCCGTTCACTCGCTCAACCCACGGGGCCTTGCCGCCCACCAGAGCCTCTACGAATCGGCAATGGCTGGAACAGCCACCCTTCGCAAGGTCGAGAGGGAGATGATCGCCCTGGTTGTGAGCCTCGAAAACGAGTGCCACTACTGAGTAACCCACCACCGGCGCGGTCTGCGCCGACTGCTCCACGATGACGATCTGGCTGCCGCCATCGAGTCCGACTGGTCAACGGCCGACATCTCCCCAGAGAGACAGGCGATGCTTGAGATGGCCACGAAGCTCACACGAGAACCGGGCAAGGTCGTCGAATCCGACGTGGGCCGACTTCGCAGGGCCGGCTTCAGCGACCGGGACATCCTCGACATCGTCGAGGTCACCGCCTACTACGCCTACGTCAACCGCATCGCGGACGGGCTCGGGGTGGGAGTCGAGGTCTGGATCCCGAAAGAAGCCTGAGCACGCCCCCTAGAGGACAGTCCCCAGATTCTGGTGCTCAGCGTTCGAGAGCGCCCTGACTGCGGCCGCGATGTCCTGTGACGCTATGCCCACCGACTTGAAGAGGGTGAACGGCTCGCTCGACGGTGCTGCCCTACCGGCTATCAGGTCTGCCATGTCGGCGTCTGGTTGACGGCCCACCCTCAAAAGGTCTCCCGCCTCGACCGCAGCGGCCTCCCTGTCATCGACGACGACGAAGGCCGCCTCGACCACCTCGCCCGGGATCTCGACCATTTCCGGGGTGAAGGCTCCGACAGCGTTCACGTGCGTACCGGGCTGCAGGGAGGAGACCTCAAACAGCGGAGACCTTGACGGTGTGGCGGTGCTCACCACATCCGCCCGCGCCACCGCCTCGTCTGCATCAAGCACGACCTGGCCTCCGACCTGGTCGGCGAGGGCCCGGGCGGACGCCTCAGTACGACTCCAGACGAGCACCTCCCCGATGGGTCGCACCGCCCTGACCGCAGCCACCTGGTCGGCAGCCATGGCTCCCGCCCCGAGCATCGCCAGAACACATGCATCCGGCGGGGCCATCTGGTCCGTTGCCAGACCGGGTGCCGCAGCCGTGCGGATTGCCGACAACGTGGGGCCGTCGACCAGGCCCAGAGGGTGGCCCGACTCGTCGAATACGGCAACGATTCCGGCAGGGTCCCCGGGAATCGACGAGACCACCTTGACCCCCGTGTAGGAGTCGAGGCGGCCGGGCATGAACAGGGAAACCCCGAGGAGCATCCGGTTCGGCGCCTCACGGTCACCTCCGAAGGCATGGACCATCGACTCGATGGCATCTGGCATCGGCAGTGCGGCACGCACCTCCTCCGGGTTCAGGTAGCGCATTGTCAGCCTCCGGTCGTGTTGTCCGGACCGTCGTCGACGGAGTCGGATTGTCGGTTCAGCGACCCATCCTCCCCCACGGCAACCGTCTCGCCCGTCATCAGAGACGAGTAGGTGGCACTATCGAGCACAACGACAGGGAGGGAGCGCCCGTACAACTCGTCAGCCACAATCGCCCCGAGCGAGAGAATCTCGTCTGCCCGGCGGACAAGAAGCGCCACGGGGGCCGAGCCGTTTCGGATTGCCTCGAGCAGGAGCGAGCTGGAGGAGCTGGACCCACGCCCCGAGGGCATGACCAGGACCCTCCCGGCGACCGTGCAGCCACGCTGTGGATGGTGCCGGTCGACTATCTCCCCGGTTCGGGGATCGACACCGCCCCAGAAGCTGAGCGGCTCATCAAGGCAGAGCACCTCACCGGTTGCCGAGCCGGCCACCACGACAACCGGGTGTTCAGACACCTGACCACACCGTCTCATCGAGAAGCACCTTGCCGGCCACAGCCGACTCGACACACTCGGAGGTTCCGGCGAACACGACGTCGACCCCGAGGTTGCCGGGTGCGTACCAGGCCCACTTGGCCGAGTCTGTCATAGCCGTCCCGGTCGTGTCAGCGAGCACTGCCGACACGTAGGTGCAGGTGTCGACCACAAGGGTCACACCGGCAGACCGCAGCAGGTCGGCCCACCCCCGCAGCTCCAGTTCGGCGAGCACCGAGCGTCCCGTCGACACATAGAAGTCCACGTCGGTGTGAACCCGTCTGCCCGTCAGGAGGGTCACCAGGTTCTGGAACTCGTCGACCGAGTAGTGGGGGGTGCCGAGACAGACGCTTGACAGCGCTGATCCCGAGGCGGTGCAGAGTCGGTCACGAGCAGCCCGCAGGTCGCTGGCGGTCACCTCCACGACCTCGTGTGGCTCCCGCCCGCCCAGAGCCGCCTCGAGGGTTGGCGCCTCCGGTGTGTTGCCGACGGAATGGAACATACCGACGCTGCCGGCTGTTGCCGCGCCGGCACCGAGGGCCCGCAACCTCACCTCGCTGAGGGCCGTGGGCAGGCCGTCGATCACGGGAACCCGGCTACCCGAGGCTGCTCCGACGACCGTCCCGAGTAGCGGATAGACCTGATCAATGTTGAGCAGGTCTGGGGAAATATCTTGGAGTCGAATAAGGATCGTGGCACGACGGTTCTCATCGAGGTGCAGGCCGGCCGCGGGTACCCGGCCTGTGATAGCTGCGGAAATGTCGATCAGGTCCCCGTAGCGGGCCGTGCGGGCACCCAGCACCGAGTTGGCAAAGACGATGGCATTCGACTCGGCCCAGGCCACCTGTTCACCCAATGACGGACGGTTCTCAAGGTGGTACGGCGCGCACGTCCAGGTCGGTTGACAACCCATCTTCTCGTACATCTCCGCCAGCCGTCGAGCGGCTTCGCCCTCGGCCTCATCCCCCCGGTGCAGTTCGGGATGCAACAGGTCCAACGAGGAGACGTTGAGCGTGGTCGGTACGGCGACCGAGGCACCACCCTCGACGAGGCGTCCGGCAAAGTCCAGCCCCGACTGCCCGTGGTAGAGACACGAGTCGACGTGGGCGCCCGTGATGTCGAGCAGTCGGTCGACCCCCATCGACTCGGCCAGGCGCACGACGATCCGCATGGCCAAGCGGGCGGCCGGGCCCGCATCTCCTGCCAACCGTTGCCTGTCCTCGACGCTCAGGTCCACCCGTTGAGCGTAGGTTGCCGACAACGTGGGTCCTGAACCAGCAGCCATGAGGGCCCGGTTCTAACGGTCTCCAGGAACGGTCTCGATGCTCGTGTCGAGGTTGTGGTAGTCGCCGGCATCATCGCCGAACAGCGCCAGGTCCGTTGTCAGACCTGTCGGCTGGTCGAGGGTTCCAGCGGCGATCGACAGTGACCTGGCCTTGTCGTCGGCCCGCCAGAACAGGGTGGACCCGCAACGGTCGCAGAACCCGTACTGCACCGTGTCAGTCGGGTGGTACCAGGTGAGGGTCTCGTCGGAGTCGAACAACACGTCTCCGAGTTGGGCGGAAGTTGCCGCCAGAAAATGGCCGGTGATCCGACGACACGGGTCGCAGTGGCAGTTGACTACTGGGCGCAGCGGGCCGAGGACCCTGTACCGCACCCGACCACAGTGGCATCCACCCGATGCCGTGACTGAGAACTCCATGCTCATCGCCTCAGACTCCCACGCCCTGGAGTAGCCGTTTCCAGAACGGCGTGGGCAGCTGCAAGGCGTGCCGTAGGCAGTCGGGCGGGTGAGCACGACAGGTAGTCGACACCAGCCGCCAGCAGGCGTGGAATCGAGCGGGGGTCGCCGGCGTGCTCACCGCAGACCCCCACCTTGAGGCCCGGCTTGGCGCCCCGCCCGCGTTGCACAGCCAGGTCGACCAACTCCCCGACTGCCGCGTCGTCGAGGTGTTCGAATGGATTGTGGTCGAGCAGCCCCCGGTCCAGGTATAGGTCCATGAATCGACCCTCGACGTCGTCGCGGGAGAACCCGAAGGTCAACTGGGTCAGGTCGTTGCTGCCAACTGAGAAAAAGTCGGCGTGCCCGGCGAGGTCTCCGGCGAGCAGGGCTGCTCTGGGTGTCTCGATCATGGTGCCCACCGGGGGTGCCTCTCCCATTCCGACATCTGCTGCCGCCTCCCTGACCCACTCGATGGCCAGGGCCAACTCGGGACCGGAGACCGTAAGCGGGATCATGACCTCGACAAGAGGGTCTCCGCCTGCCGCACATCGGGCCATGACCGCTGAGAACAGGGCCTTCGCCTGCATCCGATAGAGGCCGGGGCGAAGGTGGGCCAGGCGTACCCCCCGGGTTCCCATCATCGGGTTGACCTCGGTCCAGTAACGGGCTGACTTGAGCAGCGCCTGTCCTTCCGGGTCGAGGTCGCCCCTGGCCTCGTCGACAACCAGGTCTCCGATGTCGGGCAGGAACTCATGCAGGGGTGGGTCCAGGAGCCGCACCGTCACCGGCAGACCGTCCATCACATCGAGGATGCCCTCGAAGTCCGCCTGCTGGGCGGTCCCAAGCTGCTCCAGAGCCTCTGTTTCGGCCTCGGCGGTCTCGGCCAGGATCATCGCCCTGACAAGGGGTAGCCGATCGGGGCTCAGGAACATGTGCTCGGTCCGACACAGGCCGATCCCGACCGCGCCAGCCTCGCGGGCAGTTGCTGCGTCTTCGGCTGTGTCCGCGTTTGCCCTGACCGCAAGGTTTCCAGAGGCGATCTCGTCGGCCCAGTCCAGGATCAGGTCGAGTTCGGGCGGCACCACCGACTCGACGACACCCCTGCCGCCCAGGGTCACAGAGCCGGTGGTTCCATCGATCGAGATGGTGTCGCCCTCGGTGACGACGACGTCTCCGACCCGGAAGTGGTCATCGGCGACCTCTACCTGCTCGGCCCCACAGACACAGGGAGTTCCCCAACCGCGGGCCACGACGGCAGCGTGGCTGACCAGACCACCATGGGAGGTCAGGATTCCCTCCACGACGGCCATGGCGGCCACGTCGTCGGGCGAGGTCTCTCGTCTCACGAGGATCACCTGCTCGCCACGTTCAACCGCGTCGATTGCGCCTTCGGTGGTCATATAGGCGCGCCCGACGGCCGCTCCCGGAGATGCCCCCAGCCCGTGTGTGACCTCGGGGGTGTCTGTCTCGGCGAAACCCACGTGCAACACCTGGGACAGGTGGTCGGGGGTGATGCGGGCTACCGCCTCGGCCCTTGTGAGGGAGACACCCGGGTCCTCAACCAGTTGGCTGGCGATCCGGATGGCGGCGGCTCCGGTGCGCTTGCCGACACGGCACTGGAGGATGTGCAGATGACCCTGTTCGACGGTGAACTCGACATCGCACATGTCCCGGTAGTGGTCCTCCAGCAACTCAAGTGCACGATCCAGCTCGGCTCCCTGTTCGGGCATGAGCCTGGAGAAGTCGTCGATCGGGAGTGTGGCGTGGGTGCCCGACACGACGTCCTCTCCCTGAGCACCGGGCAGGTAGTCGCCGGTGGAGTGGTTCTCGCCGGTTGCCGGGTCACGCGTGAACACGACGCCGCTGCCTGAGGAGTCGTCGCGGTTGCCGAACACCATGGCCTGGATGGTGCAGGCCGTTCCGATGTCTCCGTCGATCCCCTCGCGCCTCCTGTACTCGACTGCCCGCTCACCCATCCAGGAGTCGAACACGGCAGCGACGGATGTGCGCAGTTGTTCGAACGGATCGTCGGGAAGCGTTGCCCCGGGCTGGTCCGCCACGATCTGGCGCAGGTCGGCGATCAGCTCTGAGAGCATTCCGGGCTCGAGGTCGAACTCGTGGTCGACACCTGCCTCCCGGACAGCCGATGCCACCACCTCGGGGAGGTCGGCTGCGACCCTCAGGACGACCTCGGCGTAGGACTGCACGAACCGACGGTGCGAGTCGAGGGCGAAACGTTCATCGGTGGCTCCCGCCAGGCCCGCCGTCGTCTCGCTGTTGAGGCCCAGGTTCAAGACGGTGTCCATCATTCCCGGCATCGAGATGGCCGCCCCCGACCTGACACTCAACAAGAGGGGGTTGTCGGGGTCACCCAGACGGCGTCCGGTGCGTTCCTCAAGACCTGCCACTGCCGCACGAAGACCCTCATCAAGGTCCGGTGGCCAACCTGAGGAGAGGTAGGAACGGCACACCTCGGTGGTGATGGTGAAGGCAGGCGGCACCGGGAGCGACAGCGTTGTGGCCATCAGGGCAAGCGAAGCACCCTTGCCCCCCATGAGAGCCCTCTTCTGGTCGGGCGCAAGGCTGCCGGCCTCGTCGATGAACACGATCGACGGCGCCACAATGCCGCCCGGGTTGTCGTTGTCAGGCTGACCTTGGCCCATGTGGATGAAAGGTAGCCGACCAGTACCGGAAACCGGGGCCCCAAGGCAGTGCCCGGGGAGTGACTCGAACACTCACGCCGTCGAAACGGCTGCGGGTTTTAAGCCCGCTGCGTCTACCAGTTCCGCCACCCGGGCGTGCCCGCAACGCTACACACAGCGGGACCATTCGGCCCCTGGGACAAGGCCAGGGGCCTTGTCAGGCTGCCAGGGCCGGGTCCTCTACCGCCAGCCACAGCGCCGAACGGACCGTGTCGGCACGACCATTGTCGAGCCGGTTTGCGACAAGAATGCCCTCGATCATGTCGGCCACCACCGCCGCCCACGGTCGGCCCTTGAGCACCACCGCCACGGTGGACGACTGCTCCCTACGCCGAATGGACCTATGGACATCGGCGATTCCCGGAGGGCTCCTGAACGTGGGCACCTGAAGCCCACGGAGCCTTGCCGCCATGCCCAGTGAACGGGCTGCCTCTGCAAACCTGAGTGTCGTCGTATCCATCGCCCACGAGTATCACAGGCACCTGTGACAATGCCTGTGTGGATGATGATCTGAACCCTGCCCAACAAGACGTGGTGGAACAACTCGGCGCACAACTCGAGGACCGCCCGGTCTTCGCCGACGACCTTCGCCATCACCTCCGCGCCGCTCTTGAGACCGCAGCGGCACCCCACCTCGACATCCTTCCCGAGGACGAAGACCTGTTCCTCCACAAACACCGTCTCGCCCAGGTTCACGGCTGCGAAACCCTGCTTGTCGCAGATGAGGCCGAGGAGTTCGAATGGAAGGTGCCGATCGCAAGGGGCACCATCGTCCACAAGGCGGTCGAGTTGGCCGTGAACTGGCGCAGGGAGATCGAACCCCCGACCATCATCGACGAGGCCCTCTCCCGCTTCGAACAGGACTCAGGCAGCCTCGGCCACTGGTTGCGCGGCTGCGGCGAGGCCGACCGGGCCGAACTGCGGTCGGAGTCCCTCGACTCATTCACCAAGTACCTCGAGTGCTGGCCTCCCCTCAAGCCGGCATGGAGGCCCGTCACCGAGAGTCGCCTGAGGGCCGAGTTGTGCGACGGCCGTCTGATTCTGGCCGGCAAGGTTGACCTCACCCTCGGTGCCGCACAGGGTCGACGGGCCGGCAAGGTCCTCGTCGACTTCAAGACCGGCGGATTCGCCCCAGTCCACCGCGAGGACCTGCGGTTCTACGCCCTTGTCGAAACGCTCCGCATCGGGGTTCCACCGCGCCTGCTGGCCTCCTACTACCTGGATCAGGCACACTTCGTGCCCGAGGTCGTCACCGAGGAGACGCTGATGGCAACCATCGCGAGGGTCGCCGACGGGGTCGGCAGGCTGACATCGCTGCTTCACGGTGGCCGCTCCCCCGACAAGATGGTCGGACCGGCATGTCGGTGGTGTCCCGTCATCGACACCTGCCACGAGGGAACCAGACACCTCGAGGAACTCGACGACCGCTAGGCGGCACCTTCATGTCAGTCGTTGTCGAGACGCTGCAGCCGACCGGTTCCAAACAGGACCAGGCCGCCGATGACCATGATCAGGCCCCCGGTTGTCACCACCGGCCTCGGCCCGAATGCCGAGATGAGCCAACCCATTGCAAGGTTCGCGAACGGAGTGGTACCGAGAACTCCCATCAGGTAGATCGCCATGACCCGACCGCGCACGGCGTCATCCACCTGCAGCTGCACAGACGAGTTCAGGTTCGAGGCCGACGTCAGGTGCATGGCGCCGATGGCCCCCAGAGCCAGGAATCCAACCCAGAACACCGGAGCCAGACCAAACAACATCACAGCGAGGCCGTAGCCCACCGTGGCCGCCAGTTGCAGGCGGGACCGCCTGACACGTCCCAACTCGCCGGCAACAAGGGGCGCTGCCATGACCGCACCCAGGCCCTGGGCTGATCCGAGCACGCCGAACCAGAACGGCGACACCTCAAAGACCTCCTCGGCGAACACCACCAGTTGTGTGACGATCGGGTTGGAGATCGTGGCTATGAGGGTCACCGTCATGATGGCTGTCCTGATTCCGGGCGAAGCAGCCACGTAGCGGATCGACTCCCGGTAGTCGGCCAGAATCGACCTTCCCTCCGTGGTGCCGGCACCCGGGGGGCCCGATGGCCTGTTGAGGTCGGCCCTGTCCATCATGCCCAGAGCCACGATCACAGGCCCGTTCAGCACAACGGCCAGAAGCAGCGCCCATCCGGGGCCTGCCAGGCCGATCACCAGCCCGCCGATAGCGGGGCCAAGGGTTCGGGCGGCATTGAACTGCGTTGAGTTGAGCGTTATGGCATTGCGGAGGTGCCGGCGCGGCACGCACTCGGACACGAATGCCTGCCAGATCGGCAGCCTCAACCCGGCGACCGCTCCCCGCGCGAAGAACAGGCCCACCCATATCCACGGGCTATCGACACCGACCACCCAGGCCACGACCAGGAGCGAAGAGACCGCTGCCGAGGCGGCGCTTGCCCAGAGCAGGGCATTGCGGCGATCCAGGTTGTCGGACATGTAGCCGGCCACCGGGTTGACCAGAAGCATCGGGATGAACGAGGCAAACCCGGCTGCACCGATCCAGGCGGCGGATCCGGTCATCTGGAAGATCACGTAGTAGGTGGCTACGAACTGGACCCACCTCCCGTTGTTGGAGATAAGGCCGCCAATCCAGAAGAGCCGGTAGTTGCGTACTCGTAGGGCGGGGAACCTCCCCAGGGCGACCGGGTCCATCACAGCGACCCTACCGACACCCCCCGGCGTGTCGGGAAGCGGAGGCCCGTGCCAGAATGCCACCCATGAGCATTCTCGAGACCGAGCAGCGTGGCCGGGTGGTCATCCTCACCTTCAACGACCCTGATCGTCGGAACGTCGTTTCCGAGGAGATGAACACCGCTCTGCTGGCGGCGTTCGACGATATGGAGGCCGACGAGGATGTCGGCGCTGTTGTCCTCACCGGTTCCGGAAGAGCGTTCTGCGCCGGTGCGGTGCTCGACAACCTGTTGTCTGCCGGCGAGGCCGACCCCGATGGTGGCGGCGACCTGCCCGATATCTACAGCGGCTTCCTCAGGGTCGCCCACTCGACGCTGCCGACGGTCGCTGCGGTCAACGGGGCCGCCGTGGGTGCCGGGATGAACATGGTCCTGGCCTGCGATCTGGTCGTCGCAGCGCAGTCGGCACGCTTTGACACCAGGTTCCTGTCCATTGGCCTGCATCCGGGCGGAGGACACACCTGGCGCCTGCGCAACATCACCGACCTGCAGACCGCCAAGGCGATGGTGCTGTTCAAACAGGTGCTCGGTGGCGAGGAGGCCGCCGCCAGAGGCGTGGCATGGGAGTGCTTGGACGACACCGACCTGGTCGATGCCGCTGTCGGATACGCCGAACTGGCGGCCTCACACCCGAAGGAACTGGTGGCGAGGACCAAGGCGACCCTGCACTCGACCGCTGCGGTAACTGCTTCTGAGGAGTCCGTCAAATTGGAGATCGGCCCTCAGGTCTGGTCAATGCACCAGCCGGCGTTCGTGGAGATGGTCGAGGGCCTGAAGTCGCGTATCTCCAGCAAGTCCTGATCCTGTTCCGGGATCGACCGGTCAGTCCAGCCAGGCCCGCTTCAGCTCCACCGACCGCTCGCTCCACTCCTCGGTGGTGATGGCGTACCTGAGATGGTCCTCCCAGACTCCGTTGATCTCCAGGTAGCGCTCAGCCAGCCCCTCACAGCGCAGGCCGACCTTGTCCACGACCCTCCGTGACGCCGCGTTGCGGGGCACGATCGCCACCTGGAGGCGGTGCAGGTCCAGTTGCTCGAACGCGAATCTGGCGAGCACAACGAGTGCCTCCGGGATGTAGCCGCTCCCAGCCTGCTGCTCATCAATCCAGTACCCGACATGTGCGCTGTGGAAGGCGCCGCGCACGAGGTTCGAGAGGTTCATCTCTCCCATCAAGGTCTCGCCGAGAAGCACCCCGAAACCCCATCCCGTGCCGAGCTGACGTTCTCTTCGTCGGGCTCCGCACCGCGAGGAGAACGCCTGACGGTCCTCTGCCGGGTCGGGCTGCCCCGGTACCCGCAGCGGCTCCCAGGTGGCCAGCCGATCCCTGTTGCGCCGTCTTACCGCCTGCCACGCCTCGAAGTCCTCCGGCTCGATCGGCCTCAGCGTCACCCGCCTGCCGTGCAGCACCGGGGTCTCACCCACCTCACCCACCGTCACTGCTCCCCCTGCATGCCAGATCGGCGACAATGCCGTCCAGGATGTCGGACTCGGAGACGAGACATTCGTCGAACCCGAGTTGGCGCATCACCTTCACCAGGATCGAGAGGCCTGCGACGATCACGTCGGCGCGGTCCTCTTCCATTCCGGGGTTCTGGATGCGCTCTGAGCGGCTCTCGGTCGCAAGGGTCCGGAACACGTCCTCGACAGCAGCCTTGCTGATCCGGAAGTGGTGGATCTCGTCGCGGTTGTAGTCAGCAAGGCCCAACTCGACTGCGGCTGCGGTCGAGACCGTTCCGGCGAGTCCCACGAGTGTCCGTGCCCCTGACACGGAGGGCACCTCACGGACAACGTCATCGATGTGGGAACCCACCACGGACAGGCACGCCAGGAGTTCCTCAGGAAGCGCCGGGTCTGTGGCGATCCACTTCTCGGACAATCTGACGCAGCCGACATTGCACGAGAGGACACCCTCGACATGACTCGAACCCACGACGAACTCAGTGGATCCACCTCCGATGTCGAGGACGAGGAACGGACCGTCACTCGGGTCAAGTTCGGCGGTGGCGCCGGCAAAGGAGAGCCGGCCCTCATCAATTCCACTGAGCAGTTCGGGGCGCACCCCGAGGGCCCTCTCGGCAGCCTCGAAGAACTCGTCGCTGTTCACGGAGTCCCTTGCGGCCGAGGTTGCTGTGGCCCTGACCTTTTGCACGTCGTATCGATCAAGCAGCACCCTGAACTCCAACAGGGCCTGCACGACGCGTTCTATCGCCTCAGGTGCAAGGCGCCCTGTGGCATCTACACCGTCGCCGAGGCGGGTGATGCGCATGATGCGCTCGATGCTCCGGGTGCCGTCGCTGATGAGCATGCGTGTCGAGTTGGTACCGCAGTCAACTGCTGCGACGAGGTCAGGCACGGTCGGTGTCTCCCGGGGCAGTCAACCGGTCATGCACCCAACGACCCACCGGGTCGTCTCCACCTGCCAGAAACCATGCGTAGTGGGCATGCAGGCACTTCACGCCCGTCCTGGTTCCGCCTACTCCTGCAGAAGGACGTGGTCCGACATGGTCATCTGGAATATCAGCCTCGCGCTCCGCCGCGTACCTGTCGTGGGCCGCAGCCAACTCAACCGGATCACAGGCCTCCTCGGCCTCGCGTACTCCGCCCGTGGACTCGAGGGTCCCGACCCGCGAGCGCAACTCTCCACCGACCAGCCAGTAGAGGGTCGGCATCGGGCGGCCGCTGTCAAGCAGGGGGTGGTTGCGAATGACTACAGGCAGGCCGGCATCGTCACGTACGACAACTTCGAAGCGCCCGCCAGGTGTGCGTCCCAGAAGTTCTGCGACGAGTTCCCTGTCGGCCTCTGTTGGCCCGGCGTCACTCACGGGATCAGGGGCCGGTGTTGAGTTGTCGACGCACTAGATGACGAGCAGGACCACAACCACGACGACGGCTACCACCACGACAAGTGGGAGCAGGCGCTTGACAACGGACGCTCCAGCGGCGTCGAGGAGGTCCAGCGCCTCGACCTCGGGGGCGTCTACGACACGCACCCTCTCGACTTCGTCGGGTGCCTCGATGACGTGCTGAACGACCTCATCGGCAGCATCAGGAGCGTCATCGGAAATCAACTCACTCAGGTTGTCAGCGAACTGGCTCATCAGCTTTCGGCTGACATCGGCCATCACACCGCGACCGAACTGGGCGACCTTGCCCGTCACCTTCAGGTCGGTTGCTACCTCGACCCTTGTGCCACCTTCGGTTTCCTCGAGCTGCGCCGTTATGTCGGCGGCGGCGTTGCCTGCTCCCCTGGTGTCACGGCCCTCAGCCCGCAGGACTGCCCTGTAGGAGGAGTCATCGCGCTCTACAAAGGAGGCAGCACCCTTGTACTGGGCTGTGATCGGGCCAACCTTGATCTTGACGATCCCACGGAACTCGTCGCCCTCGATCTCCTGAAGCTGGGCTCCTGGAAGGCAGGGTGCGATTCGCTCAACATCGGTGAGCACCGCCCAAACCTGTCCAATGGGGGCGTCAACCTCGAACTCGTTGTTCAGTTCCACCTGTCGAGATCCTCCACTGTGTCGATGTCAATGGCCTGACCTTCGCACGCTACTTCCACGACCAGCGATGGCCTACCAGCCAGAAGGGACCTGGCTCCTCCGTCGCCGCTGACAGGAAGTTCGGGCCAGAGTCTCTGTGCAACCTTGACGGGTGGCCGGCGCTCCCCTCCGAAGGTCGCCGTCACGAGGTCACCTGGATTGTCGGCGACAGCCCGCCAGGCGGAGGTTGGAACCATCGGCGTGTCGGCGAGACCCAACACGATGGCGTCGTGGCCAACCCGGGCGGCATGGGCAAGTGCCACCTGTACCGACCCTGCCTGGCCGGACTCCCAGCCGTCGTTTCTGAGGAGGGTCGCCCCGTCGGGAAGCAGATCGCTGAGATCCGCAGCACCGCCGACAACTATCAACTCGTCCAGACCTGCGGCGGCTGCGGCCTCAATGCTCCAGGTAACCAGCGGATGGCCACGGAAGTCGGCCAGCAGCTTGTGGCCCGATCCGGTCCAGCGGGTTCCGCCACCTGCTGCCAGGATCACAGCGGCGGTACTCACGCCGCCTCCATCCGGCTCAATCGTGGATGGGGCCGTCGGTTGCCGACAGCGCCCGGGTTGAGCGACGGGTACGCAGGGCGATTATCTCGGACACAATCGAGATGGCTGTCTCCTCGGGGGTACGGGCCCCGATGTCGAGGCCGATAGGGGAACGGAGCCGCTCGACCCCGGCATCGTCGACGCCGACCTCCCTCAGCCGTTCCAGGCGGTTCTCATGGGTGCGGCGTGAACCCATGACCCCGATGTATCCGACCTCGGTCTCGAGTGCCGAGACGATGGCTGGCACGTCGAACTTGTTGTCGTGGGTGAGAACACAGACGGCGTCGCGGGGCCCCAGGCCGGACCCGACCTGATCAAGCAGCCGGTTGGGCCAGTCGACAACCACCTCGTCGGCAAGGGGGAACCGCTTTCTCGTGGCGAAGACCTCCCGTGCATCACAGACGGTCACGCGGTAGCCGAGGACCTTGGCCACGCGCACCAGCGACGCGGTGAAGTCAACCGCACCGAAGATCAGCATCTGTGGGGGCGGGGCGAACGACTCGACGAACACCTGCACGGTCTCCTCACGGGCCTCGCCGTGCTCGCCGTAGTGGCGCACGCCGCTCCTGCCGGCGGCCAGCTCTCCGAGTGCGTCCCGGGCTGCCACCCTGTCCAGTTCGGCCTCGCCCAGGGTTCCCTGGATCTGGTCGCCTCCATTGACTCCGGGCCGCACGAGCAGCTTGGATCCGGTCCCTGGGCCTTCAACCACCGTCACCAGCGAGCAGGGCGAGTCCTGATCCCAGAGTGCCTCCAGATCGTCAAGAGCCGCCCAGGTGGGGTCTTCGACCGCCTCGAGAAACAGGTGAATGGTTCCGCCACATGTCAAGCCGACTGCAAAGGCCTCATCATCGCTGTAGCCGAACGTGACCATGCGGCCCTCGCCGGAAGCGAGAACCTCGAGGGAAGCAGTTACGACAGCGCCCTCGACGCACCCACCCGACACCGACCCGGCCACCTCGCCGTCTTCGGCAACTGCCATGGCCGCCCCGGGGAGACGGGGTCCTGAACCCTCCAGGTCGACTACACGTGCCAGCGCCACACGTCTGCCCTGGCTGCGCCAGCGCTTCAGGTCATTCAGAATCTCACGCATACAGGGGGAAGGCTAGGGGAAGGCTAGGGCATGGCCCTCGCGCCAACCCGATGCACGGGCTCAATCCGTGTCCCTGGCGGCAATGGCCGCAGCAGCCATGACGTTGTCGGCCATCCGTGCCGACGCTGCGTCGATCATGCGGCCGTCGAGTTGGGCTGCTCCCCTGCCGTCGGCCTCAGCCTCGGCGAGTGCCGCCAGGATCTGCCTGGCCCGCTCCACCTCTTCGGCCGACGGGGAGAAGACCTCATTGGCAAGGTCAACCTGTGACGGGTGGATTGCCCACTTGCCCTCGTACCCGAGTGCCGCGGCGCGCCTTGCACCGAGCATGAAGCCGTCAGGGTCGTTGAAGTCACCGAAGGGACCGTCGATCGGCCGAAGACCATATGCCCTGCACGCAACGAGCATCCGGGAGAGGGCTGCGTGCCACTGGTCGCCGGGGTAGTCGGGGTTGAGGCCACCGATGCTGGTGGTTCTGGCACCACAGCTGGCCGCATAGTCGGCCACCCCGAAGTGCATCGCCTCCAGTCGGTCACTTGAGGTGGCAATCGCCTCGACGTTGGCCATACCCAGCGCTGTCTCGATCATGACCTCGATACCGATCCGGTGCCTCATCCCCATTGCCGTCTCGACCTGAGTTACCAGTGCATCAACCATGTAGACGTCACCGGGTACACCGACCATTGGGATCATGATCGTGTCGAGGTGCACGCCTGCCTGTTCAACGACCTCGATGACATCGCGGTACATGTACTGCGAGCTGACTCCGTTGATTCGCACAGAGATCGTCTTGCCGGTCCCCCGCCAGTCGATGTCGCCGAGCGCACCAACGACATTGGCACGTGCCTCCTCCTTTTCACCCGGAGCTACGGCGTCCTCAAGGTCCAGGAACACGCAGTCAGCATCGCTCGCCGCCGCCTTTTCGAACATGCCGGGGCTGGAGCCGGGAACGGCCAACTCGCTGCGCTGCAGGCGCTGACGGACTGGCGTATGGCGGGTGTGGCTCATGGCTGCTCCCTCTTGTCTGGGGGATATTGGGCCGACCGGGCTGAAGGTTGGCGGTAGGTTACGACCCCGTCCGGAAAAACCGGAAGCCCTGTCACCGTCCTTTCTAGTCCGGGTGACACCGAATGGGAGATGCAACGAGGTTTCGTGTAGATGCGACAACTCCCCACCCACGAGACGACCGATGCCGCCCTGCGCTCAGATATCAGGCGTCTCGGCACCCAGCTCGGCGACACGCTCGTCCGACAGCACGGCCACGACCTGCTCGACAGCGTGGAGCGCGTGCGGACCCTCGCACGCCGGGTCCGTCAGGACGCCGACGGCACCGACGTTTCACGCGAACTCGCCGACCTGCTCGGGAGCGCCGACAACGACGAGGCGATTCTGCTGGTTCGGGCGTTCACCGTGTACTTCCATCTGGCCAACGTGGCCGAGCAGGTTCACCGCATCGAGGACCTGAACACCGGAATCGGCGGCGTCGAGAAGCACTTCGACGAGACGATCCGGTCCCTCGTCGAAGCGGGTGTTCAACCGTCGGAGATCTCCGACCTGATCAACCGGACCGAGTTGCGACCCGTGTTCACGGCGCACCCGACCGAGGCGTCTCGTCGGTCGATCCTCAGCAAGTTGGCGACGATCGCCGACCACCTCGAGGACCGCAGCGAACACCGCAGGACCGAGGCCGACAGACGTCGTATCGACCGTCGGATCGAGGAACTGATCGAGGCCATCTGGCAGACCGACGAGATACGCCACGAGAGGCCCGACCCGTTCGACGAGGCCCGATCGGTTCTGTTCTACCTTGACCAGACGGTGCGCGAGGCCGTACCCGACCTGCTTGACGACATGGCCACCGCCCTCGAGGCGATTGGCGGGCACATGGAGGTCGGTCACTCCCCGATCAGGTTCGGCACCTGGGTGGGTGGCGACAGGGATGGCAACCCCAACGTGTCACCCGAGATGACCGAGGCGGTCCTTGGGCTCCAGCGACAGCGTGCACTTGACCTTCTCATGGCGGCAGTCGTCAACCTTGGCGACGACCTGAGCGTGAGCACCAGGGTTCAGGCAATATCTGACGAACTGTCCGAGGCGGTAGGTGACGACCACACCCTGATCCCCGGGCAGGTTGCCGTACGCGGCCCCAGCGAGCCCTACCGGGTCAGGTGTGCGGCCATCGGCCGCCGGCTGGCCGACACCGCCAGGGTTCCACCCGGCCCCGCTGCATACGACACCCCGGCCGAACTGGATGCAGACCTCGCCGTCATGGACACCTCACTCCGCTCAAACGGCGGTGCGCTGTTGGCCGAAGGTCACCTCTCCCGGGTTCGGCGCACGCTCGCTGCGGTCGGATTCCACATGGCCACGCTCGACATTCGTGAACACACCGATCGACACCACGAGACCCTCGCCCGACTGTTCTCGGCTGTCGGCGTCGACTACGTGAACGCCACGGCAGCGGAGAGAACCGACCTGCTGGCCGCCGAACTGGAGAGCAGGCGCCCTCTCGCCCCACCCCATCAGGAGGACCCGGGTGACGCCCTGGCCCTGTTCCGCACCCTGCGGTCGATTCTGGACCGCGACGGCGACGAGGTCATCGAGAGCTACATCGTGTCCATGACGCGTGGGGTCGACGACGTCCTGGCACCCGTCCTGCTGGCCCGCGAGGTGGGCCTTGTCGACCTTGGCCGCGACATGGCACGCCTGGGCTTCGTCCCCCTGTTCGAGACGATCGACGATCTGCGGTCCATCGGCCCGGTTCTCCGCTCTCTACTGGAGGTCGCGCCATACCGACGCCTCGTCGAGTTGCGGGGCGGCACCCAGGAGGTGATGGTCGGCTACTCCGACTCGAACAAGGACGGGGGCATCACCACCTCACAGTGGGAGATCCACAAGGCCCTCCGGCAGATCCGCGAGGTGTCGGCCGAGACCGGGGTGACAATCCGTGTGTTCCACGGCAGGGGCGGGACCATCGGCAGGGGTGGCGGTCCCACCCATGCGTCGATTCTCAGCCAGCCCAGCGGGGTGCTCGACGGGCAGGTCAAGTTCACCGAGCAGGGCGAGGTGATCGCTGACAAGTACGCCCTTCCCGAAATCGCCAACAGAAACCTGAACCTGGCACTGGCCGCCCTGACAGAGAGCTCGCTCGCACACCGCACGCCACGCCACGACGACGCCACCGTCGTCCGCTGGTACGGGATCATGGACGATGTCTCGGAGACCGCCTACAACGCGTACCGGGGCTTCATCGATGCACCCGGCCTGGTCGAGTACTTCACCGACTCGACCCCTGTCGAGGAACTCAGCTCGATGAACATCGGTTCGAGGCCGTCGCGCCGCTCTTCGGCGACAACCGGCATCGACGGGCTGCGTGCCATCCCGTGGGTGTTCGGGTGGACCCAGTCCCGTCAGATCATCCCCGGTTGGTTCGGTGCCGGCTCAGGCCTCGAGGCCTCCCGCATTGCCGGACACGGCGACGACCTCTCCGACATGTACCAGAGCTGGAGCTTCTTTCGCACCTTCATCTCAAGCGTCGAGATGACGCTCGCCAAGACCGACCTTGCAATCGCGCGCCACTACGTGGAGCGCCTGGTCGACCCCGACCTCCACCCGCTGCTGAACCTGGTGGCCGCCGAGCATGACCGCACCGCCGAACAGGTGGCTCTCATCACAGGCTCCGACCTGCTCGACGACAAACCTCTCCTGCGCCGCACCCTTGAGGTCCGTGACACCTATCTCGACCCCCTGAACGTCCTGCAGGTGGAGTTGCTCGCCCGCTTCCGCCAGGGTGACGCCTCACCCGAAGCCCACAGGGCCCTCCTGTTGACCATCAACGGAATAGCAGCAGGCCTGCGCAACACCGGCTAGGTGGACACCGGCTAGGCGTCGATGGCCTCCGCGAGGGCCTTCAGGGAGTTGAGGCTGTGGCCCTCGAGAAACGTGTCGACGTGGGGCAGGGCTGCCGACATTCCACGTGCCAGGGGCTCGTAGCCGGGTGATGCCTTCAGCGGGTTCACCCAGACCACCTGATGGGCGACCCTCGCCAGCCTTGCCATCTGCTCCTCCATGACCTCGGGGTCACCACGATCCCAGCCATCGGACAACACGACAACGGTCGCCCCACGGGCCATACCCCGCACACCCCAGGAGTCGTTGAACTCCCTCAGCCCTTCGCCGAGCCGCGTACCTCCGGACCAGTCGGTTACCGCCAACGCCGCTGCAGCGAGGGCAGCATCCGGGTCCCTGGTGGAGAGCTCGCGGGTCAGACGGGTCAGACGGGTTCCCAACGCAAAGGCCTCAACGTCACGACGGCCGACCATGGCTGCGTGTACGAACCTCACCAGCGCACGGGCGTAGGGCTCCATCGAGCCGCTCACGTCCAGCAGAAGAACCAGCCGGCGTGGCCGCTCTCCGGCCTCTGTAAACCTCCGGCGCACAGGCTCTCCGCCGGTGCGTAACGCCTCGCGCACGGTTCGACGAAGGTCAGGGCGACCTCGTCGGGCAGAAGGCTTCCGACGCCTGCACGGTCGTCGGGCACCGCCTACACGCATTCGCATGATCAGCTCATACAACTCGGCGAGTTCATCGTCGGTGCACTGTGCAAAGTCTCTTGCTCCCAGGACCTCGGCCCTGGAGTAGCGCACGCTGATTACGTCACGCTCAGCATCCGTTTCGTCGTCGGCCTCGTCCGCACCAGGTGCATCGTCGAGCAGAAGGGTGAGCGGGGCTGGGTCCGCAGTCATCCCGAGATCAACGATGCCCCCCAGCCAGTGGAGGCGGAACACCTCGTCGTAGACGGCGATGTCCTCGGGTCTGGTCAAAAGGGTCGCCCTACCGGACCAGTAGACCCCACTGTGGGTGTCGGCTCCCACCTCGGCCAGGGCGCGCCCAAAATCCAGGGTGCTGCCGACAGGCACCGGAAGGCCGGCAGCACGGAGTGCCGTTACGAAGCCGACCATGTGTCGGTCAAGCGTCCGCTCGACCGTGGCCTCCATCTGGTCAGGCTCCGCGTGCAGAGCTGAGCAGGTCGCCGAACCCCCGGGAACGGACCCGATCCTGGTCTTCGCGGTACTTGAGGAGCGTTCCGATGGTGGTGTCGATGGCTGCCGCGTCGAGGTCGTCGACCCCGACCAGCACGAGAGCCTCTGCCCAGTCGAGGCTCTCTGCCACACCCGGTGGCTTGTACAGGCCCATTTCCCTCAACTGGGCTGCTACAAGCGCCACGTCCCTGGCGAGCGAGACGGGAACGTGTGGTGCCCGGACCCGCAGGATCTCGACCTCTCGGTCGACGCCGGGGTGCTCGACCCAGTGGTAGATGCAGCGGCGCTTGAGAGCATCGTGCACGTCGCGTGTTCGGTTGGAGGTGATCACCACCACGGGCGGCACCTCAGCCGTGAACGTTCCAAGCTCTGGAACCGTTATCGCGTAGTCGGAGAGAATCTCGAGCAGGAACGCCTCGAACTCGTCGTCGGCCCTGTCGACCTCGTCGATGAGCAGGACAGGTGGTGGGCCTTCGGTGGTGGCCAGTGCGCGCAGGAGGGGGCGGCGAACTAGAAAGCGCTCCTGGTAGAGCTCGTCTTCGAGGTCGGCCACATCTGCCCCTGAGGCTGTTCCTGCAGCCTCGGCTGCCCGCAGGTGGAGGAGCTGTTTCGCGTAGTCCCACTCGTAGACCGCCTGGGCAGAGTCGAGGCCCTCGTAACACTGCAGGCGGATCAGGTCGCCACCCGCCCAAGAGGCCAGGGCCTTTCCGACCTCGGTCTTGCCGACCCCGGCCTCGCCCTCGAGCAGCAGGGGGCGCTGCAGCCTGAGTGCCAGGAAAATGGCCGTGGCAAGTCCCTCGTCGGCCAGGTAGTCCCGGCCTGCCAGTGCCTCGACCACGTCGTCGACGGCTGCTACATCGTGAACGCCCATCAGGTCAGGCTAGCGAGGCGTGGACGTACACCATTTGCCGGCAACCGGGCTACCGCAACCGGTTCGGCTCAGCGACCTGACTCTTCCAGACCGCGGCGGGTGAGCACACGGGCCAGATGGCAGCGGTAGTCGACCGAGGCGTTCAGGTCGGCAGTGGGCTCGAGCCCGTCGGCGGCCAGTGCTGCGGCATCCTCGGCTGAGGCCCCCGAGGCGACCGCAGCCTCGACGGCGGCGGCCCTTACAGGGCGTGCATCCATGTTGACGAGACCCACACCGCAGGTTCCACCATCGACAACGACTGCGGCGCCGACGATCGCCCAGTCCTGGGCACGGCGGTTGAACTTCTGGAAGGACCAGGTCGCGTCGGGCCTTCTGGGGATGCGCACCTCGGTGAGCATCTCGTCGTCGGCGAGGTCTGTCTCTAGAAAGCCGGTGAAGAAGTCGTCTGCCTGGACCTCGCGGCTGCCGCCGGGCCCGCTGATCACCAGGCTGCCGCGGAGGGCGATGACGGTGGCGGGCAGGTCCGATGCTGGATCTCCATGGGCCAGCGAACCACCGAGGGTTCCCCTGTGACGTACCTGTGGGTCTCCCACCTTGGCGGTCGCCGCAGCCAGCAGCCCGGCCTCGGCGATCACCAGGTCGCTGACCTCGACGTCACGATGGCGCGTCAGGGCACCGATGGCGATGTGGTCACCGTCTTGCCGGACATAGGAGAGGTCAGACACTCGGCCAATGTCGATGACCATGGAAGGTGCAGCCAACCGGTACTTCATCAGTGGAAGCAGGGAGTGGCCACCGGCAAGCAACTTTGCCTCGTCGCCGTGCTCTGCGAGCAGGGTCAGGGCATGGTCGACCGAGTCAGCCCGCTCGTAGTCGAACGCAACCGGGATCATGTCGTGCTCCCCGAGGCTTCAAGGACGGCCTGGACGATGTTGTGGTAGCCGGTGCAGCGGCAGAGGTTCCCCTCGAGGCCCTCTCGCACCTGCTCCTCGGTCGGATCAGGGCACTCGTCGAGCAGCGAGACGGCAGCCATGACCATTCCCGGGGTGCAGTAGCCGCACTGGAGGGCGTGGTTCTCGTGGAAGGCCTGCTGCATCGGGTGGAGGGTCTCACCGTCGGCGAGGCCCTCGATGGTGGTCACGTCCTGGCCATCGACCTGCACCGCCAGGATGGTGCACGACTTGACTGCCTCGCCGTCAAGGTGGACCGTGCACGCACCGCATGACGATGAGTCGCATCCGATGTTGGTGCCGGTCATGCCTGCGTGGTCGCGTATGTAGTGGACCAGGAGTGTCCGCGGCTCGACGTCGTGGGAGACGGACTCGCCGTTGATGTTCACTGTCACCTGCACCGGTGGTCTCCTCTCATCTCATCGTTCGGGTCCGTCGACCGCCCCAGAAACCGGTACGACGGTGTGCAACTCTAGCCCCGGTGCGCCCTCTGGTCGGCATTCACGGAGCCAGCCTTGTAAGCGCCCTCAGCGCCGCAAGGCCACCGACCACGGTCATGGCGAGGAGCGCCACGAGCCCCGGCCAGGTCAGGTCCCATGACATCTCGCCGACGAAACCCTGGCGGGACAGCCGCAGCACGTTCGTGAGCGGGTTCAGGCGTGCGGCGTCGTGGAGCCATCCGTCCAGGAAGTCGATGGGCACCTGCCCGATGGACAGGAACATGCTGGAGAACCCGATCACCTGGACGATCATCATCGAGCGCAGGGAGCGGAGGCGGTAGGCCACCGTCAGGCCCATCAGGCAGAACACGACCGCCATTCCAGCCGTTGCCACGTACAGGCTCACGAGCCCAGGGACCCCACCGGGCAACTCCAGGCCGCCCAGGGCGGCCACGAGGAGGACACCGGTGGTCGGGATGAACGAACGCACCGCGCTGTAGCCGATTGTGCCGACGAGAATCGGAAGCCGGCTACCCGGGGTGAGGAGCAGTCGATCAAAGAAGCCGTTCTCGATGTCGTCGGCCGCCGACATTGCCCCGCCTACGCCGGCGAACACGGCACCCTGAAGCGCCGCGTACGGAGCCATCCAGTTGAAGATGTTGGAGGTGCCGTAACCCTCAATTCGGGTCAGCGAGCTGAACGCCCCGGTGAAGCTGACCACGAAGAAGACCGGCATGACGACTGTCGGTATGAGCAGCACGGGGCGCGCCCGTAGACGCTGCATGCCCCGTACACATATTGCGAGGCTCACGTTCAACCCGTGGCCGGCGCCGGTGGCAACGGTTGCAGTGCTCATGGTGTCGCAAGCCTCCGGTTCAGCGCCATGACCGCAGCTGAAATCGTCACCGCCGCCAGGGCTGCCGGCAGGCCGAGGGCCTGGATGGCATCTGCCGAGGACCAGCCGTTGATGACCAGCCGGCGGACGGGGTTGATGATCCACGAGAGCGGGTTGTTCTCGGCTACCACCTTGAACCATCCGGTCATGAGGTTTGTCGGGAAGAACGCCGAGCTCATGAATATGGAGACGAAGATGAGCGGGAACGTCGCACCGACCGCCTCCTGGGAACCGGTCCGAAACGCCATGACCTGTGCCAGGCCGCCTATGACGAGCACCAGCAGGGCCGCCACCACCACGAGCACGAGCATCGCAGCCGGACCGCCGGCCACCCTGGCACCAAACAAGAGGAACAGGGCCAGGATCACGATGGTCTTGACCGAGGCCACAACTGCTGCCCCGGCCAGACGCCCCAGGAGAATCGGCCAGCGGGCCACCGGCGATGCCAGAAGTCGGTCAAGGAAACCGTTCTCAATGTCGAGGGCCAGCTCGGAACCTGCTGCGGTGGCTCCGAACGAGACCGCCTGGACAATGCAGGCCGGAAGGATGAAGTCCAGGAACGAGTCGACCTCGGGGAACCCCGGCATGTCGAGGACCCGGCTGAACTGCTTGGTGTAGACCGCTGCCAGCAACAGCGGAAAGATGAGCCCCGGCATGACCGAGAGCAGTTGCCGCCTCTCGCCCACCACAGACCGACGTGTCAACTCCCATGTCTGGGAGCCGGCGGTCAGGACTCCCGACATTCCCGAGCCTGTCACTGCTCGTCTCCGGAGCCCTCCAGGCGACGTCCCGTGGCATGTGCAAAGACGTCGTCGAGGCTGGGAGCATCCAGCTCGAGGTGGATGACGGTCACCCCCGCTGTGTCCAGCGCCCGGACGACAGCGGCGACCTGGGCGGCACCCTCGGAAAGGCCGATGGCGACGCGTCCCTCCCTGGATGGCCGCTCCTCGCCGAAGCCCGTCATGACGTCTCGGGTTGTCGCCACATGCTCCTGGTCGACCTCAACCCGGAGGGTCGGTGCACCCACGGTGGCCTTCAGTTCCGTGGGCGTTCCCTCGCGTACAAGCCTGCCCTCGTCGATGATGGCGACCCGACCCGCCAACTGGTCGGCCTCCTCGAGGTACTGCGTGGTGAGGAAGACCGTTGTTCCCAAGTCTGTGTTGAGGCGCCTGACCTCTGCCCAGAGCGCCTGACGGCTGGTCGGGTCCAGCCCCGTGGTCGGCTCGTCGAGAAACAGGATCTGCGGTTCGTGCACGAGCGAGAGTGCAAGGTCGAGGCGTCTGCGCATCCCGCCTGAGTAGGTTCCGACCCGCCTGTCGACTGCCGCTGTCAGACCGACCCTCTCGAGCAGTTCGGGGCCACGTCTGCGGATCACCGAGCGCGGTATTCCGTGCAGGACCGCCTGCAGTCGGATCAACTCGCTGCCCGTCATGAGCGGATCGATGGCGGCGTCCTGGAGGGCCACGCCGATCATCCTCCGGATGTCGCCGGCCTGGGTCCTGATATCGCAACCGCCGACCCTGGCCGAACCCGATGTGGGGTGGAGGAGGGTCGTCAACATCCTGACGACGGTGGACTTGCCGGCTCCGTTGGGGCCGAGGAATCCGAAGACCTCACCCTCATCGATACTCAGGTCCACGCCATCGACGGCAACGATGTCGCCGAAGTGCCTTACGAGGCCCGATGCCTCGATAACGACCGTCATGCTCTCACCGCCGCGAATCCTCGTCTGCCTAGATCTGCCTTCATCGGTTCAGTCGGCGATGACCGCATGCCGCCGGTTACCTACGAAGTGGAACGTCGGTGACGCTAGCCCCGACACCTCCGAGGCCCCGAGTCCGGCCAGGACCGGACGGGTGCCAGGTCAGCGGTTGAAGGGCCAGACCCCGGGCAGTTGGCGGGCCAGTGCGGGTGGAGGAAGAACCGCATATGCCTCCTCGTCGGGGAGAACAAGGTTGTACTCACGGCGGGCACGCTCCTCGATCTCCTCGTCGGTGTTGAGGGCGTCGATCCGGAGTTCGTAGTCCCTGTTGGCCTGCTCGAGTTCGTCAACCTGGGCCCGGAGGTCCTGGTTCACCTGACGCTGGTCAAGCCAGTCGCGAAAAGGAACGACTCCGAAGGCAAGGGTTGCGACAACTGCTGCAAGGGTCACCCCGAGGAGCGACAGAAACCTCGTGCCTGCTGCCTTCACGCCGTGCGGTCCGGCCCCCCGGCCAGAGCCGACCCGCCCCTGTAGGCGGCAGCCTCGCCGAGGTCCTCCTCGATTCGAAGCAGCTGGTTGTACTTTGCGACCCTGTCGCTGCGGGCCGGAGCACCGGTCTTGATCTGTCCGCAGTTGGTGGCTACCGCAAGGTCGGCGATGGTGGTGTCCTCGGTCTCGCCGGACCGGTGGGAGACCACGGCCGTGTAGCCGTTGGCAGTCGCCAACTCGATGGCCTCGAGGGTCTCGGTGAGGGTTCCGATCTGGTTGACCTTCACGAGAATGGAGTTCGCTACGCCGCTGTCGATTCCCCGCTGAAGCCGTTCGGTGTTTGTGACGAACAGGTCGTCGCCAACCAGCTGGACGCTGTCACCGACCGCCTCGGTGAGTGCGGCCCAGCCGTCCCAGTCGTCTTCTGCCATGCCGTCCTCTATTGAAACGATCGGATAGCGCCCGGAGAGGTCGGCCAGGTAGTCGACCATGGCACCGGATGAGAGGCTGCGACCCTCTCCGGCGAGTTCGTAGGACCCGTCTGCGAAGAACTCGGTTGATGCCACGTCGAGGGCGAGTGCCACGTCGCTTCCGGGTTCAAGGCCCGCCGAGCCGATCGCCTCGACCAGCAACTGCACAGCCTCCTCGTTGGATCCGAGGTTCGGGGCAAAGCCTCCCTCGTCACCGACTGCTGTCGCCAGGCCACGGCCTGCGAGAACCCCCCTGAGGGTGTGGTAGCACTCGACGCCCCATCGGAGGGCCTCGCTGAACGAGGCCGCTCCCACAGGCATGAACATGAACTCCTGGATGTCGACATTGTTGTCGGCGTGTTCACCCCCGTTGATGACGTTGAGCATCGGAACAGGAAGCACGTGCGAGTTGGTGCCGCCCACGTACCGGTACAGGGCAACCCCGGCATCGTCGGCAGCGGCGTGCGCCACGGCCAGCGAGATGCCCAGGATGGCGTTGGCTCCGAGCCGTCCCTTGTCGTCGGTCCCGTCGGCGTCAAGGAGGGCCCGATCGACAGTTCTCTGATCGCTGGCGTCGAGGCCACGTACCGCCGCGGCCAGCTCACCGTTCACGTTGGCGACAGCCGTGGATACGCCCTTGCCACCCCAGAGTTCGCCACCGTCGCGGAGTTCAACGGCCTCGAAACGACCGGTGGAGGCACCGCTGGGCACCATCGCACGCCCGGCCGCCCCACTCTCGAGCATGACCACGACCTCGACGGTCGGGTTTCCACGGGAATCGAGAACCTGTCGGCCTACGACGACATCAATGCTGCTCACGTGCGCTCCCTTACCTTGACCCCGTCTCTCGGGAACCAACGCTACCGCCAGCCTGCTGTCTGTAGCGGGCGCGCGTGGCCTCGTCGGCGACGGCCAGGTCGACCCCTTCGGCGGCCGCCAGCGCCTCGGCGGCTCTCACGCCGTCTGCGAAGCGCCCGATGGCGTCGCGTAGTGCGTCTTCGGCGTCAATGCCGTTTTCGGCGGCCCACGCCGCCAGCGCCATCAGCGCATCACCCAGGTGCTCGTCGTCGACACCGGCCGAACCCAGATCTGGTGCGACAGGGACCACATCTGGAGCCACACCGGTTCCACGGGAGCGCCTGATCACCTTCTGGGCCATGGCAAGGGCCGGTAGGGCCGGTGGTATCCCGTCAAGCGAGGAGGAGCGTCCCTTCTCAGCAGACTTGATGCGGTCCCAGTTGGAGATGACCGCATCGGCATCGTCGGCAACCACCGACGGGCCGCCCGATTCCGGGAACACGTGGGGATGGCGCCTTCGCAGCTTGTCGTGAATGCCCCGAGCCACATCGGCCAGGTCGAAGCGGCCGTCATCGGCCGCTATCCGGGCGTGGAACACGACCTGGAAGAGGAGGTCTCCCAACTCCTCCTCGAGGTGGTCGCTGCCATCGCCTGTCTCCTCGTCGAAGGCGTCGAGTGCCTCGAGGACCTCGTAGGCCTCCTCGATGAGGTGGGGTCGCAGCGACGTGTGGGTCTGTTCGGCGTCCCAGGGGCATTCCGCCCTGAGCGTGGCGACCTGTTCGACGAAGCGCTGCACCTCTACGGCGATGGGGGGCGCCATCTCCGGGATGTACATACATGTCAGGTGGTCCGGTTGGACCTCGTCACACAGGGAGTCCCATGGGACTGTTCGGATCAGTTCATCGGCTGTACCCAGGCCCTGCAGCACGGTAACCGGTACCGCTGGGGGATCCGGCACCGAGGCCACCACGTCGGCCAGGACCGCATCGGTGTCTACCTGGGCGACAAGCATCGGGCCACGCTCGCCCGCCGCCTCGACCGCAAAGCGGTGGGCATCGACGATGCGTACCCCTGCCGTCAGAGGGTCTGTTCCGAGGCGGGTCCATGCCAGGTCTGCGAACGAGAGGGCCGGCAGTACGACGGTGTCGACCCGGTCATCAGCGATGAGCATCTCAACGGTCCGCTCGGCGACCATCGGCGAACCCGGGACCGCATACAGCACGGATCCGGCCTCGGAGGCGGCGGCGACCACCTCGTCGACGATTCCCGTGTAGACCTCGTCAAACGATGCCGCTGCCTCGTAGTGGTGGTCGAGGGTGGTTACGTCTCCCAGGAGGGTGACGGCTGGATGCCTCGATGTCCTGACGAACCGAACAGCGTTGGCGGCGATCGCCTCCAACGTGCCGGTCGTTGCAAGGTCGCTTCCGGCTGGGCCAAGACCAACGATGGTGACCGTCGGCGCCACGACGGGTCAGGAACCCCCGCCGACGCCATCAGGGGATGCTGGCCCGGCGGGCGGTACGACCCGTCCGACAGCATTGTCCCACGTGCCGTACCGGGGGTCGACGGTGATGTCGCGGGTAAGCGTGGCCATGTGGAGAATCACGCCCGGGAGGCGTTCGCCGAGGGTGTCGAACGGAGCGGGCTCGATTGCCCCCGGTTGGTCGATGCGGATCACATGGAACCCGAACTGGCTGGGAACCGGGCCGACGAGATCGTCGCCCTCGCTCAGGGCACCGAGTGCCGCCCGCTCATAGGTAGGTACGAAGGACCCGATCGGCGCACAACCCAACTCGCCGCCCCTGGCGGCCGAACCGGGGTCCTGGGAGAGTTCACCAGCCAGGTCGGCGAAGTCCTCGCCAGACCCGAGGCGATCCATCACCATCAGGGCCTCAACCTCGTCTGCAACCAGTATGTGGCTGGTGCACAGGTCGTGGCCGACAACCTCTGCGCCGGCCTCGTATGCGTCCCTGACGGAATCACCGCCGGCCACTACCAGGTCCAGGGCAGCCTGCCAGCGCATGAGCGTTGAGAGGGCCGGTGCCTCGGGGTCGAGTCCGGCAACGATCAGCCTGTCGCGTGCTGCATCAAGGTCGTCGGCGCCAGCCTCGAGACCGTGCTCGGCGAGCATGTCGACTACAGCCTCGTAGCGGACCATCTGGTCGAGCACCTCGACCACGCCGTCGGTGCTCATTGTGGCACCCACCGAATCGGGCCCGTAGCTGTCCTCGACCAGTTGGGTAAGGGCCGTGCGGTCGATGGTCGTGGCACCCACCTCGAGGGCAACATCGGAGGCGCCACACGCTGCGGCGACCATTGCGGTCACGAGCAGCAGAGGGGTCAGGCGGGAAAAGAGCATCACGAGCCCGCAATAGTAGGGGACGCCCCGCCCGGTCCGACAGACCCGGCCTCAACGGGAATGAGGTCCTCGATCATCGACATCAGGTCAGCCACCAGATCGTCGCCGTCGACCGGCAGGATCAGCTGCCTCGACCCCTCCTTGTAGATGGCATGCCGGTGAAGACGGGCCAGGCGTGTCTGGCGGCTCAGGGGCAGCACGACAGGTGAACAGCGGGCCACCCGTTCTGGCCCACCGAGGCCCGGGCCACGCCCCACCGTCACCTCGGTCAGTCCCCTCTCCACACACAGTGCCCGCAGACGGCCTACGGCTATGAGGGCCTCGGCTGCCGGCGGCAGGGGCCCGTAGCGGTCCTCCCACTCGGAGCGCACCGCGTCGACGTTGGCGGCGTCGGGGGTTGTTCCGGCGGCAGCCAACTTCCTGTAGGCCTCGAGACGCAGGTCGCTACGGAACACGTAGTCCTCGGGGAGGTGGGCGTCGACGGGAACCTCGACCCTGATCTCGGCTGGCACCTCGGGAACCCGGCCGGCCAGCTCGTCGACGGCCTCGGTGACCATCTGACAGTAGAGGTCGTAGCCGACGGCTGCCAGGTGGCCGCTCTGACCGGTCCCCAGCAGGTTGCCTGCACCCCTGATCTCGAGGTCACGCATGGCAATACGGAATCCGGACCCCAGGTCGGTTGTCTCGCCGATGGTCCTGAGGCGTTCGTAGGCCTCCTCGCTGAGGGACTTGTCCGGCGGGGTGAACAGGTAGGCGTAGGCACGCTGCCCGGCCCGACCGACCCGGCCGCGCAACTGATGCATCTGCCCGAGGCCGAGCAGGTCTGCCCTGTCCACGACAAGGGTGTTCACGGTCGGCATGTCGATGCCGGATTCGATGATCGTGGTACAGACCAGCACGTCGTAACGACCCTCCCAGAAGTCCATCACGACGTTCTCGAGGCTCACCTCGTCCATCTGTCCGTGGGCGACCGCTACCCGGGCCTCAGGTACCAGCTCGCGGATGCCGCCGGCTATCTGGTCAATGTCGTAGACACGATTGTGGACAAAGAAGACCTGGCCATCGCGTAGCAACTCGCGGCGGATGGCCTCGGCCACGGCTCTCTCGTCGTATCCGCCAACATATGTGAGTATCGGCTGCCGGTCGGCCGGTGGTGTGTTCATGAGGCTCAGGTCGCGGATACCGGTGAGCGACATCTCGAGCGTGCGTGGAATGGGCGTTGCCGTAAGTGTCAGCACGTCGACGTCTGACCGGAGGGCCTTGATGCTCTCCTTGTGGCTGACACCGAAGTGCTGCTCCTCGTCGATCACCAACAGGCCCAGGTTCTTGAACACGATGTCGCCTGAGAGGAGCCGGTGGGTGCCGATCACCAAGTCGACAGAACCATCCGCCAGGCCCTCGGCGACACGCCTCGCCTCGGCCGGCGTCAGGAACCTGCTCAGAACCTCGACCCTCACCGGGTACGGCGCATAGCGGTCCCGGAAGGTCTGGCCGTGCTGCTGGGCGAGCAGCGTGGTCGGTACGAGGATCGCCGCCTGACGGCCGTCCTGCACGGCCTTGAAGACCGCACGTACCGCAACCTCGGTCTTGCCGAATCCGACGTCGCCGCACACCAGGCGATCCATGGGCAGAGACCGTTCCATATCGGCCTTGACATCCTCGATGGCTCCGAGCTGGTCGGCTGTCTCCTGGTAGGGGAAGGACTGCTCCAGCTCGCGCTGCCACGGGGTGTCAGCAGCAAAGGCGTGGCCGGCTGCGGCAACGCGCTGTTGGTACAGGAGAACCAGTTCCTGGGCGATCTCGGCTACCGCTGAACGCACCTTCGACTTTGCCTTCTGCCAGTCGGATCCACCCATCCGGCTGAGGCTCGGCTTCTCTCCGCCGGAATGTGGACGGATCACGTCGATCTGGTCGGTGGGCAGGTAGAGGCGGTCGTCGCCCCTGTACTCGAGTAGCAGGTAGTCGCGTTCGACACCGCCCAGGGTGCGGGTCACGAGGCCGGCGAACCTGGCGACACCATGGTGTTCGTGCACGACGTAGTCACCGGGGGCCAGGTCCTCAAAGACGCGTACTGCTGCTGTGCGCCTGGGCTTCGTTCGACGGCGGGTCCGCCGCCGGCCAGTTATCTCGGCCTCGGTCACGACCGCCAGCCCCGAGGATGGAAGAACGAAGCCCCGCTCGAGTGGTGCCACGACCAGATGGGCTCCACCCGCCCGGGGGTCGGTGCCGGAATCGGCCAATGCCACCTCGATTCCGGACTCGAGGAGCCGCTGGCTGAGCCGGTCGACGCTCCCCTCTCCATCTGCGACAACAACTACCCGCATGCCATCAGCGAGGAGGTTTGCCAGGCGGCCTACGGCACCGCCGGAGTCGGCATCGACGGCACCGGGAACGACATGCCAGCCCGAGGCAGAGATGGTCTCGACCCCTGGACCCTCGGGGACCGCATCGAGGGTCCACACGGGCGCATTCGTGTGCGCCAACAGCCGGTCCCATCCGGTATGGAGACGTGGAAAGTCGGCAACATCGGCACCCCATGTGACGGCAAGGGTGTCGGCCAGGGACTCCTCCTCAGCCTGCAGGTCTGCGATCCGGTCTCGCAGGCGCCTGGGCTCCAGCGCCACAACGAGGGCATCGTCGTCGAGCAGGTCGAAGAGGACCCTCTCGTCGCCGGAGAGCCACGGCAGCCACGACTCCATGCCATCAAAGAGCTCACCGCTGGACAGACGGTCCCACTGCTCGCGACCCCACGGCTGCTCTCCCACCAACGCAGCAGCCCGCTCACGTACCTCGCCGTCGAGGATCAACTCCCTGCAGGGCAGGATCTCGACCTCGGCACGGGGAATGGTCGCCAACTGGTCAGCGACGCCGAACTCGCAGAGCCGGTCGACCTCGTCACCCCAGAGGTCTATGCGTACCGGTGCCTCCGACGTGGATGGCCAGACATCGACGATCGAACCCCTAACAGCCACCTCGCCACGGTGCTCCACCTGGTACTCACGTCGATAACCCGCAGCCACCAGGTCAGAAACGAGGAGTGTCTGGTCGACAACGTCACCCGGTCCAATCAAGACCGGCTCAACGTCGCCGGCCCCGGGCCCCAGGCGCTGCACCAGCGCCCTTCCCGATGCGACGACAACCTGTGGTCGATCGGCGAGGCCCGACAGCCGGTGGAGAACGTGCAGGCGACGCCCCATTGTCTCGACACCCGGGCTAACCCTTTCAAACGGCAGGGTCTCCCACGCCGGGAACATCTCCACATTGTCGTGGCCCAGGTAGAGACGCAGGTCGGCTGCCAGAAACTCCGCCTCAGTTCCGGTGGGAACGGCCACCACAAGGGGATTTCGCCCGGCCTGGCGTGCAACTGCGGCGAGCACAATCGCCCTCGCCGGTTCGGGAACCGCGAGGGTTGCGTGCCTTCTACCCAGCACCGACGCAAGGGCCGGCTCATCTGCCAGCAGGTCGGGAAGGCCGGTGAGGAACTGCCCGCTCACGGGGTCACGAACGAGAGTTGAAGCGGGACATGGCCTCGGCGACCCCCTCAGCCAGGATCACCTCGACAGCATCGGCGGCCTCCTGGGCCACGATCTCCAACTCGGTGGCTTCGGCGGCCCCTGGCCTGCGCAGCACGTGGTCTGCACCCGACTGCCTGCCGGGGGGCTTGCCTACACCTATGCGAACCCGCAGATAGTCCTGGGTCTTGAGGTGTGCGGTGATCGACCGGAGTCCGTTGTGGCCCGCCAGACCGCCTCCTGACTTAACCCTCAGCTCACCCACGGGAAGGTCCAGTTCGTCGTGGACAATCACGATCCTCGCCGGGTCGTCGATTCCGTGACGGTGGACCAGCTTGGCCACGGCCTGACCGGATTCGTTCATGAAGGTCTGAGGAACCGCAAGGGCCACCCGATCGCCTTCGATGCGGATTTCGGCCACACGGGCCAACTCCTTGGACTTGCGTAGCGGGGCGGAGTACCTCTGTGCCAGCAGCGCCACGGCCTCGGCGCCGGCGTTGTGGCGGGTGCCCTCGAACCTGGTCCCGGGGTTGCCCAGCCCAATGACCAGAAGCGACGCGGGCTCGCCACGCCTCTCCTGGCTGGTCCTTCCGGGCCGCCGGATCATGCCCGGACCCGCAACCTATTCGGAGTCGGTGTCGCCGCTGTCCTCGTCTGAGGCCTCGTCGGCGCCCGCCGCTGACTCGCCATCTTCGCCCTCGACACCAAACTCGGCAGCCAGAGCGGCCTCCTCGGCTGCCTCTTCGGCAGCCATTGCCTCGAGGGTGGAGCGGGTGATCATGCCGACCGCAACCGCTTCGTCGGGATCGACGTCGGTGGTGACACGGTCGGGGAGCACCAGATCGCCGACACGAACGGAGTCGCCAATGGTGAGGGCCGAAATGTCGACCTCGATCTCGGTGGGAATGTTGTCGGGAGCAGCGTTGATGCTGAGGGTGAACAGGTTCTGGTCGACCATGCCGTCGTTGTCGGTGACCTCCTTGGCCTCGCCGACCATGACGATCGACACGTCGACGGTGACATCCTGGTCGGGATCGATCCTGACAAAGTCCACGTGGAGCACGTCGCGGCGGACCGGATGACGCTGGATCTCCTTGACGATCGACATGTGGCGCTCGCCGCCCACCTCGAGGTGGATGATGGCGTTCAGGCCGGCCTCGGTGGTGATGGCCCTACGCAGCTCGGGCCAGTCGACGGAAACGGTAACCGGCTCCTGCTGGAGTCCGTAGAGGACCGCCGGGATCTTGCCGGCCGTGCGACTACGCCGACTGGGTCGGGTACCGGTGCTTCGACCAGTTTCAGCTGTGAGAACAATCTCGTCCATTGGAACGCTTCCTGCAGAAGGGGGCTTGGGACCGGGAGGTCACCGGACCGACGGGCGAGTCTACCGGCGTCTGGGGCGAGGCGGACCTTGACGACACCGGACAGGCCCGGGGCCGGTCGGGCTCAGGCCAGGTTGTTTCCGCCGAAGATCTCACTGACCGAGGCATCGGCGAACACCGCCCCGATGGCCCTCGCGATGAGCGGGGCAACGGTCAATACCTCGACGAAGTCGGGATCGGTCCCATCCGGCAGGGGCACGGTGTCGGTGACTATGACCTTTTCAATCGAGGAGGCCGTGAGCCGCTCCATGGCCGGCCCTGAGAAGATGCCGTGCGTTGTCGCCGCGATGACCTTTGACGCTCCCCGCTCTGACAACTGGTCGGCGGCTGCGCAGATGGTGCCGGCCGTGTCGATCATGTCGTCGACAATGATGCAGACCTTGCCGTCAACCTCTCCGACCACCTCTTTGGCCTCGACGGTGTTGAACTCGGAGTGGCTGCGTCGCTTGTGCACGATGGCCAGGTCTGCGTGAAGCTGCATTGCATAGCGCTCGGCGACCTTCACCCTTCCGGCATCGGGTGACACGATGGTCAGGTCACCATCGAGCGAGTTGAGCCGCTCGATGAGGACGGGCATTGCCGTGAGGTGGTCGACCGGCCCGTCGAAGAACCCCTGGATCTGTCCGGAGTGCAGGTCGACGCCAACCAGCCTGGTGGCACCGGCCGCCTTGAACAGGTTGGCTACCAGCTTTGCGGTGATCGGCTCTCGACCCGAGGCCTTGCGGTCCTGGCGGGCGTACCCGTAGTGGGGGCACACGACGGTGATGCGCTTGGCTGAGGCCCGACGGGCTGCATCGACCATGATGAGCTGCTCCATCAGGGAGTCGTTGATGGTGGTGCCCGGCACGTTGCAGTGGGTCTGGATGATGAACACGTCGCTGCCACGTATTGACTCCGAGAAGCGGCAGTGGATCTCGCCGTTGGCGAACTCGGCCAGGTTTGGTTCGCCGAGTTCCTCACCCATCTCGTCGGCGATCGCCTCGGAGAGGGGGCGGCTGATTCGCCCGGACACGAGGTAGAGCTTCTTGTTCGTGACGAGTTCCATGCGTCGACGCTTCTCCGCTGCTGGTGTGGTTGACGTGCCGAAAGCCGAGTGTATGACGCGCGGTCCCCCACTGGTGGATGAGTTGGTCGATATTGCGCTGTCAGCCCACGTAGGTCGGTGTTGGGGGGATTCCACCGTCCTGGAGCGTGGTCGTCGTGGGTGGAGGTTCGGTGGTCGTGGTCGGTGGGACGGTGGTCGTGGTCGGTGGGACGGTGGTTGTGGGTGGTGGCCGGGTCGTCGTCGTGGTGGTGGTCGGAATGGTCGTCGTCGTGGTGGTGGTCGTGGTCGGCGGCAGGGTCGTAGTTGTCGTCGTGGTCGTGGTTGTCGTGGTCGTTGTGGTGGTGGTTGTCGGGGCCAACGTCGTCGTTGTTGTCGTGGTGGTGGGCGGAGGTGGTGGAGGTGGCGCCGTCGGTGCCGCGGACGAGGTCGACGATGTGCCTCCCCCTCCGACTGCGTTGATCGCCGACACCCTGAACGTGTACGTCGTGCCGTTCACCAGACCCGTAGCCACATACGACGTCACAGCCGACCCCGTGTCAGCCACCACCGTCGACCAGCTCACACCAGCATCGGAAGAGGACTCAACCAGATAACCCGTGATCGCCGAACCACC
>JABHCN010000015.1 GCA_018673475.1 Actinomycetota bacterium
CGGCATCCGGCTGGTCCCGGAGTGTGTCACAGGCCGCCCGTGGGAATCCAACGGGTGGTGATCCGGCCGGGAAGCAGGTGGTGGACCGTACTGGACTCGAACCAGTGACCTCTCGCGTGTGAGGCGAGCGCTCTAGCCAACTGAGCTAACGGTCCGCAGACCGAGGAGGCTACAGCCAGGTCCCTGTCGCGGCACCGGTGCCCGGCCCTCCCACCACCACTACCTTTGTGCCCGTGGACGCAATTTGCTGCCCGGGATGCGGTGAGGATGATGACCTGACCGGCACCCGCTCCGGTCCGCCGGGCGACGAGACGATCACCGTCACCTGCGGTGCCTGCTCCCTCGTCTGGGAGCGGGACCTCACCCCCACCTGTCCAACCTGTTCCTCGACCGATGTGCGAACGGCACTTCGGTCGATTGTCGACAAGTCACGTGGGACCCAGCTGTCAATCCAGTCGATGCAGACGGTTCACCTCTGTCGGACCTGTGACGCCGAGGAGTTGGCCGTCTGGAACCAGAGCAACACTCCCCTGCGGCCGACCGAACTTCCCGTCGACGGAGACTGAGCTGCTCCTCTCAGGTGGCAGCCAGCTTCTCGGCGAGTTGCTGAAGGCCGGCCACGAGGCTGCCCTTGACCAGCACCGAGTCACCTTGGCCGAGGTTCAGGCCGGCAATCACGTCAAGGGCCTCACCCACCCCGCCCAGCGGTTCGACGCCGTAGAGGTCCGTACCGACGGTGAGCACCTCTATGCCAAGTTCACGCGCCACGGCCACCACCTGGAGGTGGGCATCGCTGGACTCCCCACCCAGTTCGGCCATAAGACCCAGTACGGCGAGCCTGCGGCCCCCTGCCGGCAGTGAGGAGAGGGCCCGCAGTGCCGCCATGACCGATGTCGGGTTGGCGTTGTAGGCGTCGTTCACCACGACCACCCCGGCTTGGTTGGTTGACACCTGCATGCGTCCCGGTGACAGGCTGGCCTCGGAGAGGCCACCGGCAACCTCACCGAGGGGGACGTCGAGCACGAGGCCAACCGCCGCTGCTGCCAGGGCGTTGTCGACCATGTGCTCCCCCGGAGCCCCCAGGCGGACCTCGGTCCGACCCCATGGCGACTCCAGAAGGAACGATGCCCTGAGGTGGTCATCGACGCTGATGTCCGATGCCCGGACCTCGCCCCCTGCTCCGAAGGTGAGTTGCCTTGCACGCGTACGAGATGCCTGTGCCATGACCGCAGGGACATCGGCGTTGAGGACGGCGCAACCGTCGGCCGGAAGGGCGTCGAGCAACTCGCCCTTTGTCCTGGCCACCGCCTCAACCGAGCCCATTACCCCCGTGTGGACCGCGGCGACTGTTGTGATGACCCCGACATCGGGGCGGCCCAGTCCACACAGCGAGGCGATGTCGCCCTCCTGACGGGCGCCGAGTTCCAACACAAGGACCGCAGGTTCATCCGGCGCGTTGACCAGGGTGAGGGGTACTCCGATCTCGTTGTTGAACGACCGTGGGCTGGAGTGCACGGGGCCGGTCCGGGCAAGAACGGCCGCGGTCATGTCCTTTGTCGAGGTCTTGCCGACAGAACCCGTGATGCCCACCACCGGCATGCTCATGGAACGCCGGGCGGCCGCGCCGAGTGCCGACAGGGCGATGCCGGTGTCCCGGACACTGATTCCAGTTCCACCACCGACCTCGGATGCGTTGGCGGTCAGGTAGGCGACAGCGCCGGCGTCAAGGGCCACTCCAATGAAGTCGTGGCCGTCCCGCTCGGCACGCAATGGAACGAACAGACAGCCCGGTGTAACCGATCTCGAGTCCTGTGTTGCGCCGTCCAGTAGGACGTCGTCGCCGAGCAGTTCTCCGTCGACAGCGGCTGCGACCTGAGATGCCAGAAACTTCACGGGGTTGAGTCTCCCAGCCCGGACCGCCCGCGAGGTGCCACCCTCAAGGTGCCGTCGCCACCTTCTCGGTACGTCCTACGATGCCGCCGTGGAAGACCTTCCCGAAATGAGCGCCTGACATGCAGGAGAGGCGACGCCTGGTTCTGCTGTTTGGTGGTCAGAGTGCCGAACATGAGGTCTCCTGCGTCTCGGCACGTCACGTCCTCGAAGCCGTGGACCGGTCACGCTTCGAGGTGTTTCCTGTCGGGATCAGCCGTGAAGGAGGCTGGTTCCTCGCCGGCTCTGCGGTCGAGGCGCTCGACTCAGGAGATCTGCCCGACCGCCTCGAGCCCGCAGGCCCGTCATGGGACCCCCTCCCACACCTGGCCGAGTTGTCTGCGCTTGGACCGGTCGCGGTGTTCCCACTCCTGCACGGTCCCCTTGGCGAGGATGGAACTGTTCAGGGCCTCCTCGAGTTGGCCGACGTCCCGTATGTGGGTGCCGGCGTGCTGGGGTCCTCGCTCGCAATGGACAAGGTCGCGACCAAGGAGATTCTGCACGGACACGGTATTCCCCAGGCCCGCTACCGGGGGCTCCACGTCGACGACCTGGGCTCGGCGGGTAGCAATGCCCGGTCTGCCCTGCTGGCAAGGCTGCTGACGGAGTTGGGACCACACGTGTTCGTAAAGCCGGCCAACCTGGGGTCCTCCATCGGTGTGATGAAGGCCACCGACACAGCGTCCCTTGAGATCGCTCTTGAGGCGGCATCCGCCTACGACGAGTGGATGGTTGTCGAAGAGGCCGTCACGGGCCGCGAGATCGAGCTGGCAGTGCTCGGAGATCGGGTACCCCAGGTTTCGGGTCCCGGCGAGGTCCGTCCCGGTGGTGAGTTCTACGACTATGCGGACAAGTACGAGGATGGAACCGCCGAGCTGATCGACGATCCCGATCTCGATCCTGAGACAATCGTCAGGTTCCAGGAACTGGCGGCTCGCGCGTTTACCGCTGTGCGCTGTTCGGGCATGGCCCGGATTGACTTCTTCCTCCCTACTGACGGACGCGGCCCGCTCCTGAACGAGGTCAACACGATTCCGGGCTTCACGCCGATCTCGATGTATCCGAGACTCTGGCAGAAGGCCGGGCTGTCCTACCCGGGCCTCATCGACCGGCTCGTCGACATCGCAGTAGAACGGCACGCAAGGCGACGCCGCAACACCACCCGCTGAGTCAGTCCCTCGGGTCGAGGGATGACCGCAGGAAGTTGAGCAGTTCCCTGCGGCGCTGCACCACCGGGCGAAGCGTGGGCTCGATCCCGGCTGCACGCAGCACCTCTGTCTCGGTGGCGACTCCGACGACGGTTGAGTAGGCGCTGATGAGCAGCAGTTGGGCGTCTGCACGGCGCATCCGGCCAGCAGCCATCTCTCCCTCTATCCACACCCTGGCCCTTGCCATCATGGGTTCCATGTGGTTGCGCAGGCGCTGTGTTCCCGGCGATCCTGGCCGGCTCACCTCGCGGAGGAGGCCGAGCAGCACCGGTTGTTCGAGTGCTACTCGGAACACCCGGCGGACAAGGGCCTCAACGCGTTCCCAGTCACGGTCGGCTCCGCTCAGCACCTCGTCCATGGCGCCCGTGAGGTCTCCGGCACAGCGGTCGACCACTGCGTTCAACAGGCCACGCTTGGACACGAAGTGATACAGGATCGTCTGCTTTCGAATGCCCAGACCCCGTGCCAGGTCGTCAAGTGAGGTGCCGTCGTAGCCGGCTGTACCGAATGACGCCAGGGCGGCATTCAGAATCTGGGCCTTGGTGTTGGAACGGGCCTCGAGGCGCTCGTTGACACGCTCCTGCACGCGGTCCTGCACCCGGTCGGAAACCCGCTCTCCTGCGAGCTCGGCTCCAGACTGAGTTGTGCTGCCACCGGCATTGTCGTTCACACGCCCACGGTAGCCGCTCTCTACCAACTGGTAAATACCCTGACCATCTGGTAGACAACTGGTCGTGATTGCTGAATCCCTTGCGGGTCGCCGCATCGCCATCACGGGCAGTACAGGCTTTCTCGGCACCGCCCTCGTGGAGCGACTGCTGCACTCGGTGCCAGACTGCACCCTCGTTCTCATCGTCCGACCGGGCAGGCGGGGGGCTCAACGCCGGGTCGACCGCGACATCCTCCGCAACGACGCCTTCGACCGCCTCAGGGTGAGCCTGGGAGACGAAGCCTTCGAGGAGATGGCGTCCACCCGGATCACGGCAATCGCCGGCGACGTCTCAGAGGAGGGCCTCGGACTCGACGAGGATGGACGCACCGTACTCGCCACATGCGACATCGTGATCCACTCGGCCGCAATCGTCAGCTTCGACTCACCCCTGGACCAGGCGGTCGAGGTCAACCTCCTCGGCCCTGTACGGATCACCGAGACACTGGCCGAACTGGGAACCACACCACACCTCGTCGCAGTCTCGACCTGCTACGTGGCCGGCAGTCGTAGAGGGGCGGCACCCGAGGAACCTGTAGACGAGAGTCCGTTCTTCGTCGACGTCAACTGGCGCCTCGAGGTGGAGAGCGCCCGGCGCATCCGCCACGAGACCGAGGGCGCAAGCCGCTCTCCCGAGAGCCTCGGCGACTTCCGCAAGGAGGCCCACGACGAGTTGGGAGCAGCAGGCATACCCGCTCTGGCAGCCAAGACCGAGCAACTTCGGTCGCGCTGGGTCGACGACAGAATGGCCGAGGCCGGGCGCTCCCGTGCCGCATCGCTGGGCTTCCCCGACGCCTACGCCTACACGAAGGCACTCGGCGAGATGGCCCTCGTCGAATCGGCCGGAGATGTGCCGGTCAGCATCGTCCGACCCTCCATCATCGAATCGGCCCTTGCCGAACCTTCCCCCGGCTGGATCCGGGGCTTCCGTATGGCCGAGCCCGTGATCATCTCCTATGCACGGGGTCTTCTCAAGGAGTTCCCCGGAGTCCCCGAGGGCACCATCGACGTCATCCCGGTGGACTTCGTTGTCGCCGCCATCTGCGCAGTCGCCGCCCGGGGCCCCATCGAGGGAGCCGACATCGTCCAGGTCGCATCTGGCAGCGTCAACCCACTCCACTACGGACGCCTCGTCGACCTGGTTCGCTCCTGGTTCACCGACAACCCCATCTACGACGAGCACGGGCAGCCGATCTCGGTCCCTGAGTGGTCTTTCCCCGGCAGGGGGAGGGTGAAGCGACAGCTCGAACGTGCCGGAACCACACTCGACCTGTCCCGCAAGGTCCTCGACAAGCTGCCCATACGCGGCCGACAGGCTGAGATGGCCGTGAAGTTGGAGGAACAACGCGACCTGGTCGAACGTGCAATGGGCTACGTGGACCTGTACGGCGCCTACGCCGAGTGTGAGGCGGTGTACCTCCTCGACCGCCTGATCGCCCTGTGGGACACCCTCGATTCCGGCGATCACGAGACCTTCTGCTTTGACCCCCGCACAATGGACTGGGACCACTACGTGCCCGAGATCCACCTGCCGTCAGTCGTCAAGGCGGGTCGGGTGCCGATGAAGCCCCCGGTCAGGGGGGTCCAGGACAGGACCACCAGGCTCCGAAACCGGGTTCTGGCCCCGGAGCGCCACATCGCCGCCTTCGACCTGGAAAACACCCTCATAGCCTCGAACGTGGTCGCCAGCTTCGCCTGGCTGGGTAGCCGACACCTGTCGCGAGGCGACCGAATCCGGTTCGTTCTCAAGACCCTTGCCGAAGGCCCGACGCTGTTGGCCCTCGACCGCCGCGACCGCAGCGACTTCCTCCGCTTCTTCTACCGCCGTTACGAGGGGGCCCCGAAGGCAGGAATTTCCAAGGACTCTGCCGAGCACTTCAGCGACCTGATTCTCTCAAGGTCCTTCCCTGCCGGAATCCGCAGGGTCCGCGAACACCGGGCTCTCGGGCACAGGACCGTTCTAATCACCGGCGCACTCGACTTCGTGGTCGAACCGCTGCGACCCCTCTTTGACGACATCATCAGCTCAGAACTGGGAACGTCCCAGTTGGCTGATGGAACCGACGCCTACGACGGCCGGATGAAAACGGCCCCTCCAACCGGTGAGGCCCGTTATCAGGCCCTTGTCGACTACGCAAACCTGCACGACCTGGACCTGAGGGAGTCCGTGGCATACGCCGACTCGGCCAGCGACCTTCCGATGCTCGAGGCCGTCGGGTTCCCGGTCGCTGTCAACCCCGAGACCCGTCTGGCCAGCATCGCCAGAAAGCGAGGCTGGCTCGTGGAGGACTTCGCCAAGTCCCCCGGCATGTCAAGGCGCCTGCTTCCACTGGCACCACCAGTCTCGACGGCAGCGGCCCGACGCAGCGCATGACGATGACAGAGCGGTTGTGCCGATGAAGGCGCTGGAGTTCCACAGGAACATCCCCCGGTTCGCTGCGGCCAGGCTTGCCGGCAGCGTCACACCGGGCGGAGGCGCGGGCGTCGGCCCACTAAAGCTGGCCGACATCGACCAGCCTGCACCACCCGGCTCCGACTGGGTGCGGGTCCGACCGAGGCTCGCCGGAATCTGTGGCTCGGATCTGGCAACCGTCAACGGTCGCTCAGCCCGCTACTTCGAGCCCCTTGTCTCCTTTCCCTTCATCCCCGGCCACGAGGTGGTCGGCGACCTGGACGACGACACCCGGGTAGTCCTGGAACCGGTCCTCGGATGTGTCAGCCGAAACATCACCCCCACGTGCGCTCCTTGCGGCGACGGCCACCTGGGCAACTGCGAACACGTCACCTTCGGTGATCTGGAGCCCGGGATTCAGACAGGTTCATGCCATGACACGGGCGGAGGATGGTCGACGGCCTTCTGGGCCCACAGCAGCCAGCTGCACACCGTTCCCGACGACCTCTCCGACGAGGCCGCCGTCATCGTCGAGCCGGCTGCATGTGGAGTCCATGCAGCCCTCATGGCCAACGTGCCAGAGGACGGAACCGTCGTGGTCCTCGGATCCGGAACCCTCGGGTTGCTCACACTGGCCGCTCTCAGGGCCCACACAAACCCCCGAACCATCCTCGCCACGGCCCGCTACCCCGAACAGCGCCACATGGCAGCCACCCTCGGGGCCGACATGGTCGCAGCCCCCGACGAGGTGCGGCGGGCGGTCCGCCGAGTGACAGGAAGTCGGGCAGTCAGCCAGGCCGGAACCCAGCCCCGCAGCCACACTCATGCCGGCAGCGTCGACCGCCTCAGCGGAGGCGCCGACGTGGTAATCGACTGCGTGGGTTCCGCTGACAGCCTCACCGACGCCATGGCCATCACCAGGCCGAGAGGCCGAATCGTTCTCGTCGGGATGCCAGCCACCGTCAGCCTGGAGTTGACACCACTCTGGCACCGCGAACTTGAACTGGTCGGCGCCTACACCTACGGCACAGAACTTCTGGCCGACGGCACCACCGCACGCACGTTCGACCTTGCGTTCGACCTTGTTCGCCGCTTCGACCTGGGAAACCTGGTCTCGGCGACATACCCGCTGGACCGCTATCAGGATGCCATCCAGCACGCCTCCTCGGCTGGCGGCAGGGGTGCAGTGAAGATCGCTTTCGACCTGAGGGACGAGAAGGAGCGCTACAGGCAATGAGCAACGGCAGACACCTCGCGCCACGGCCGGGATTCGTCCTGGACGTGGACAAGAACAGTCCCCCGATCGTGTTCCACCACGGCGAGGGCTTCAGGTTGGAGAAACTCCCGGCAGGCCGCTCCCGGGTCATCTACCCGGCCGAACCACTCGAAGGCCTCCCGGACCCGGACGGCGCCATCCGCCACGCCCTCCTGAACCCCATCGGAGACTCAGATCCACTTCCGGCCCTGCTGCGGCCCAACATGAAGCTGACAATCGCCTTCGACGACATTTCACTGCCCCTGCCACCGATGCGTCGGCCCGACATCCGCCAGCGCGTCATCGAGGCCGTGCTCGACATCGCTGCAGAGGCCGGTGTCGACGACGTCCATCTGATAGCAGCGCTCGCCCTGCACAGGCGCATGACCGAGGATGAACTGCGCCACGCCGTCGGCGACCGCGTCTACGACGCATTCGCCCCCAAGGGACTCCTCTACAACCACGACGCAGAGGACCCCGACGGAATGGTCGTCCTGGGCGAGACACCACACGGCGAGGCAGTGCAGTTCAACAAGCGGGCAGCCGAGAGCGACCTCGTCATCTACGTCAACATCAACCTTGTCGCCATGGACGGCGGCCACAAGAGCACCGCCACGGGCCTCACCGGCTACACCAGCCTGCGCCACAACCACAACGTTCACACCATGCTCAACTCCACGTCATTCATGGATCGCGACAAGTCCGCCCTGCATGCCTCCAACTGGCGCATGGGCAAGGTGCTCCGCGATGCCGGCGTCAAGATCTTCCAGATCGAGACGACCGTCAACAACGACACCTTCGGCAGGGAGGGACCGCTCTCGATGCTCCAGAAGCGGGAGTGGGAGTGGTCAGGACGCGACCGGGCCTCATTCCTTGCAATGCAGCAGGGGCTGAAGGTCATGCCGACGAACCTGAAGCGAAAGGCATTCTCCACTTGGTTGGCCCCCTACGAGATGACCTCGGTGCAGGCTGGCGAGGTCGAGGCCGTCCACGAGGTGACAACGGCAAATGTCTACCGCCAGCACCTCGTACCCGTTGAGGGTCAGACCGACATCCTCACCATGGGGCTCCCCTACATCTGCCCGTACAACGTGAACTCCATCATGAACCCGATCCTCGTGATGTGCCTGGGTCTCGGTTACTTCTTCAACCTCTACCGGGGACGTCCGCTCGTCAGGGAGGGTGGCGTGGTGATCATCAGCCACCCGACACCATGGGAGTTCAACCCGGTTCACCACCCCAGCTACATCGACTTCTTCGAAGAGGTGCTGGCCGACACAACCGACCCGGGAGAGATCGAAAAGAAGTACGAAAAGCGGTTCGCCGAGGACGAGTGGTACATCCACCTCTACCGCAACTCATACGCCTACCACGGTGTGCACCCGTTCTACATGTGGTACTGGGGAGCACACGCCCTCAGCCACGTCGGTCGGGTGATCATCGTGGGCGGCGACACCCGTGCAGTCAGGCGGCTTGGCTTCCAGCCGGCCTCCACGCTGGCAGACGCCCTGGAGATGGCCGGTGACGTCGTCGGCCCACAACCGACCATCACCCACCTCAAGAACCCACCGCTACTCATGGCGGACGTGACGTGAGCCTGCGACCGGTGAACCTGACCTGATGGCCACGACCCCGCTGACCCAGCGGATCGCAAGGTTGCGCTCCATGGTCGGTCGCCTCGGATTTCCGTGGCGGGCCGCTCCGATTCCACCCGGTGTGGAACCCCCGCAGCCGACGCGACAACTCAAGGCCGAGTACGACACGGCATGGGCGCGGCGGTATCCGGCGCGCGTAGTCAGGGCATCCCTGGTCGAGACCGTGATGAGATTCGTCATGTCGGTGGTCGCATCGCCAAGCCGCGAGGGAACCGACCGCCTCAGCACCGTCGACGGCCCCGTCATCTTCGTGGCCAATCACCACAGCCACGCCGACACGCCCCTCCTCCTCACCTCGATACCCGAGCCGTGGCGCCACCGCGTGGTCGTAGGTGCCGCCGCCGACTACTTCTTTGCCACCCGACTGGGGAGCGCACTGGCCGCGCTCCTGATCAACGCCATCCCAATCGAGCGCACCAAGGTGGGCCGAAGGTCAGCAAACCTCGCAGCAGACCTGCTTGACGACGGCTGGAGCGTCCTGATCTTTCCTGAAGGTGGCCGGAGCCCCGACGGCTGGGGACAGCCCTTCCGTGGTGGCGCCGCCTACCTGGCCATCCGCTGCAATGTCCCGGTGGTGCCGGTGCACATTGCCGGCACCGACCGGATCCTCCGCAAGGGACACCTCCTGCCGAGCCGTTCCAGCACGACGGTCACCTTTGGCGATCCGCTCCTCGCCACCGAGGGCGAACATGCCCGCGGTTTCGCCTCCAGACTCGAGGCAGCCGTAGCCGCGCTGGGCGACGAGGCAGCCAACGACTGGTGGCAGGCACGACAGCGGGCACATGCAGGCACCTCGCCCGGGCTAACCGGTCCTGACATCGGCGCATGGCGCCGTGTGTGGGCGCTCGGCGACAGGGGCCGGAGATCCAGACGTCGCAGGGTTCTCTGGCCAGAGTTGTAGACACAACCGGATGGGTCCGGCCAACTCAGGTTTGACTCAGGAAGTGAGACGCCCGCCGAGGTACTCGACGAGACCCTCGATGGGAACACGCTCCTGCTCCATGGAGTCACGCTCGCGGACCGTCACGGCCCGGTCATCAAGAGTGTCAAAATCGATGGTCACGCAGAACGGCGTGCCGATCTCGTCCTGGCGCCTATAGCGGCGCCCAATTGCCTGGGTCTGGTCGTAGTCGCACATCCAGTGGGGCTGGAGGAGACCCAGAACCTCGTTGGACGGATCAATCAACTCGGCCTTCTTGGAGAGCGGCAGGACCGCCACCTTGTAGGGGGCCAGCCTGTGGTCGAGGCGCAGAACCGTGCGGGTGTCGTCCCTGACCTCCTCCTCGTCGTAGGCGGCCATCAGGAACGCCATTGCCGTTCGGGTGGCTCCAGCAGCCGGTTCGATCACGTGGGGTACGTACCTGTCGCCGCTACCCGGGTCGTGGTACTCGAGGCGCGCTCCGGAACTCTCGGCATGGCGCAGCAGGTCAAAGTCGGTCCGGTTGGCTATTCCCTCAAGTTCGTCCCAACCCCACGGGAACAGGAACTCCACGTCGGCGGTTGCCGTCGAGTAGTGGCTCAACTCGTCGGAGTCGTGATCACGCAGGCGTAGGCGATCCTGGGGCATTCCAAGGTCCAGGTACCAGTCGCGCCTGGCGTCGCACCAGTACCGGTACCACTCGTCGGCCTCGTCCGGGGGCACGAAGAACTCCATCTCCATCTGTTCGAACTCGCGTGTTCGGAACACGAAGTTGCCGGGAGTTATCTCGTTCCGGAACGACTTGCCGATCTGGGCGATCCCGAACGGTGGCTTCTTGCGGCTCGTGTTGAGCACGTTGGCGAAGTTGGTGAACATGCCCTGGGCGGTTTCAGGACGCAGGTAGACCTCGGCTGCAGAGTCGGCCATGGGGCCGGCGTGGGTCTTGAACATGAGGTTGAAGTGTCGGGCCTCGGTGAAGGAACCGGTCTTGCCACAGGCCGGGCAGGTGTCGGGGTCGTCCAGCTTGTCCTGACGATGGCGTGCGCCGCATTCCCTGCAGTCGACCAGCGGATCGGTGAAGTTGGCGAGGTGACCGGAGGCCTCCCAGACAGCGGGAGGGGTGAGGATGGACGCATCCAGGCCAACTACGTCGTGGCGCAACTGAACCATGGTGCGCCACCACTGCTCCTTCACGTTGCGAAGCAGCAGCACGCCGATGGGTCCGTAGTCGTAGGTGGAACGGAAGCCGCCGTAGATGTCGGCCGACTGGAACACGAACCCGCGACGCTTGGACAGGTTCACCACCTTGTCGAAGAGGGTTTCGTCGTTCGGGATCATGGCGCTGCAGGGTACCGGCCGATACCCCGCCACTGTTCCACCCCGGGTGGAAGCCTCGATGCTCCCGGATCGGCCAGACTGGGCCAATGGAGAAGTCCGACGCTGACAGCCACGCCGATCCGACAGCGGTCCTCGGACGCCGCCTCATCGCGTGGGTTCTGGACAACCTGATAATCGCCACCCTGTTCACCATCATCTTGCTGTCGGGCGCCGAGAGCAGGCCTGTTCCAGCCGACCTCGCTGCCGCCGACGCCTGCTCCGTGCTGTTTGCCTCCGAAGAGGGCTGCATCGTCATCGGCGACGAGGCCTGGCAGATCGACGTAGGCCTCGGAGCCACGCATGTGCTGGTTCCGACCCTTGCCTTCCTGGCAAACCAGGTCCTCTTGACCTCGCTTACCGGGTTCAGTCTCGGAAAGGCGGTAACCGGCCTGCGTGTCGTCCGACGCTCAAACGGAGGCCTCCCCGGGATGACCGGATCTGTCGGCCGCACCCTCCCGTGGATGATCCCGACCGTTCTCGGCCTGCTGGCACCGGTCATGGTGGTGGTCGAGATTGGGTTGACGCTGACCAGCGCCGGGCACCGTCGTCTCGGCGACAGGATCGGAGGCACCCTCGTGGTCGACAGGAGCCAGGCCGGCAAGGTTCCAGTCGTTCCCGCCCTCGACTGAGGTCAGGCCCTCGTCAGGCCCTCTCCATTGCCCGCCGAGACTTCATGCGGCGCTCAAGGTGGTACTCGACGGCCGCGGTCGCCGTGCCATCAACCTCCGTGCACACCTCAGGGTCAACCACCGCCAGGGCATCGACCAGGCCGCCACCCAAAACGGCCCTCATCACCGCAAGTGCCGCATCTGACACCGGTCGGCCCCGTCGACAGCCCCCACAGAGCGTGCCTCCCTCGCCAAACTCGACGGCAACCAAGGGCCCTGATGAACCGCAACTGACGCATGAGTCGAGGTGGGGTGCCAGCCCCTCGCGGGCAAGCAACTTCAGGAAAAAGGCCGGAACCAGCAGAGGGGTCGGATTCTGATCGAGGGTCCTCAACGCACCGAGGAGCATCTCGTAGCGCTGACGGTCAGGATCGCCGTCGGGGGAGACAACGTCCACTACCTCTAGAAGGGCCGATGCCTCGCTGAACCGGTCGGGGTCAGCACGGACGTTCTCGAACCGGTCGATGGTCTCGGCCTGGGTGACGATGCCGAGGTCTCCCCTGCCGGCGTAGAGCTGGAGGTCCACATGGCTCGTCGGCTCAAGGCGGCCGCCGAACTTGCTGCGGGTCTTGCGTACACCCTTTGCCACGGCCCGGACCTTGCCGTGCTCCGGTGTGAGCAGCACCACAATCCGGTCGGCTTCACCGAGCCGCCACGTCCGGATCACCACGCCCTTGTCGCGGTAGAGGGTCACGACTCTCCGACACCGCCGAAACGACGGTCGCGGTCCTGAAACTCCTTGATGGCGGAGTAGAGGTGCTCGCGTCTGAAATCGGGCCACAGGGTCTCGCTGAACACAAGTTCGCTGTAGGCGATCTCCCAGAGAAGAAAGTTCGAGATGCGGTACTCGCCAGAGGTGCGGATGACGAGGTCAGGGTCGGGCATTTCGGGGTCGTAGAGGTTCCTGGCAATGGCCTTCTCGGTGACACGCCTGACCCCGGAGTCCACGAGGCGCTGCACGGCATCGACCAGCTCGGCCCTGCCCCCGTAGTTGAACGCCACGGTGAAGGTCAGGCCGCTGTTGCCCCGGGTCATCTCCTCGGCGTCGTCTATCAGGCGAACGAGTCGCCTTGGCACCCGCCGGTCGCGTCTGCCGATGAACCGGATGCGCATGTTTCGCTCATGCATCTCGTCGCGACGGTTGATGAGGATCTGCTCGTTGAACCTGAGCAGGAACTGAACCTCGTCGGCCGGTCGTCGCCAGTTCTCGGTGGAGAACGCGTACACCGTGAACCACCCGACACCCAGGTCGTTGGCTCCCTCGAGAACGTCGAAGAGCGACTGCTCGCCGGCGGTGTGGCCCTCCGTGCGGGGCAGGCCCCTCTGCTCGGCCCAACGGCCGTTGCCGTCCATGACGCATGCGATGTGCACGGGGATCCGTCGGGGATCCAGATCGGACGAGAGCATCTACGAAACCTACCCCCTCGCTGCCTCCGGTCGGTGGCGCAGTCGGCCCGTAGAGTCCTCCTGATGAGCACGGCCGATGAGGTTTCAATAGCCCTCGAGGAGGTCACCGGGGCGTTGCCGGGCGGAGGCGAGGTCCGAAGGGGTCAACGCTCCATGGCCCTCGAGATAGCAGAGGCCATCGACACCGAACATCATCTGGTCATCCAGGCGGGCACTGGAACAGGAAAGACCCTCGCCTACCTGATTCCGGCGATTCTCTCCGGTCGCAGGACCGTCATCGCCACCTGGTCCAAGGCACTCCAGGACCAGATGGAGAGGTCCGACCTGCCGATGCTCGTCAATCACCTTGACAGGACCTTCAGCCATGCGGTGCTCAAGGGATGGGACAACTACGTCTGCCACGAGCGCCTGGACCAGATTCGCGCACCGGGACGTCAACAGGCTCTCCACGGGCTTGCCGACGGCTCAGACGACACCCAGGTCGATTCAATCCTGGAGTGGGCAGACACGAGCGTGTCAGGCGACCGTGCGGACCTCCCGTTCGAGCCCACCCCGGCCACCTGGTCCTCGGTCAGCGTCGGTACCGACGACTGCATCGGGCTGGCTGAGTGCCCGTTTGCAGCCGAATGCCGCCCCGCCAGAGCACGACAACGCGCCCGCGACGCCGATATCTGCATCACGAACCACCACCTCTATGCCATCGACGTGGCCCTCAACGGCATGCTGCTCGACCACCCGGACAACCCACACGAACTCGTCATATTCGACGAGGCCCACCAGCTTGAGGAGGTCTTCACCGCATCCTTCGGATTCCAGTTGACCGCTGGGCGCTTCCGCTGGCTGGCCCGCCTCGCCAGACCGGCCCTCAAGCAGGCTGACCTGGCAGCCGGACTGGACGATGCGGCTACACGGTTCTCCACATGGCTTGCCGATAATCCCGACAGACGCCTCGTGGCTGACGCGTGCTCAGACCTCGATCCGGTGCTGGATCTGGCAGAGACCCGGATCGACCGCGTGCTGGTCGCTGCTCGAAAGGCCGTGCGTGACATCGACCAGAACAACGACGACCCGGGAACCCAGCGAGAGCGCCGTCGTCTGACCCGTCTGGTGAATGCCGGAAGCACTCTCATAGGCGACATCCGGTTCGCCAGGGAGCTGCTCCGAAAGCTCGGTGAACACACCTCAGCCGGTCAGACGGTTGTCGGAGACAACCACCTGGCGTGGGTGGAACGCTCAGGCACCCGAATGGTGCTGCGTGTCGCACCAATCGAGGTTGGACCACGCCTGGCGAGCGACCTCTGGCCTCTACGCACGGCCGTCCTGACAAGTGCGACGGTTCCCATCAACCTCCCCGCACGCCTTGCGCTGCCCGAGCCCGACACCAGCACCGTCGACAGCCCGTTCGACTACGAGACCCAGTCCCTTCTCTACTGCCCGACGCACATTCCCAGCCCCTCCGAAGACGAACCTGGCTGGTCGGCTGCGATGCTCACAGAACTGGAGTTCCTCATCCGCGCCGGCGGTGGACGCACGCTCGCCCTTTTCACCAGTTGGAGGCGGCTGCAGACCGCTGCTACGGCAATCAGGCCGCTCGTGCCGTACCGGATACTGGAACAGGGAGACCTTCCGGCCAGAACACTCCTCGAGGAGTTCGCCGCCGACGAGTCGTCATGCCTCTTCGCCACCCGCAGTTTCTGGCAGGGCATCGATGTGCCCGGCCCGTCCCTGGGCCTTGTCGTAATAGACCGGATTCCGTTTCCGCGACCCGACGAGCACCTCACCAGGGCATGGCGCGACAGGGCCGGCCTTGATGGATGGGGAGCCGTCGACCTTCCACTGGGCGCCCTCCGGCTGGCACAGGGAGTTGGCCGCCTCATACGCTCCCGGACCGACCATGGGGTGGCAGCTGTTCTCGACCCCCGCCTCTCCGCAGCCCGCTACTCGGGCGCCCTGCTCACCGCGCTTCCACCCATGCGCCGAACATCAGACCCCGAAGAGGCCGCAACATTCCTGGGCAGCCTGTTCTCCTGAGCCTTCAGCCAGTCACCCAGCCACCCCGGAGTCAGTAACCCAGTCGATCCAGGGCCTTGGGGCGGCGCTGCCAGTCCTTGTCCACCTTGACAACCAACTCGAGGAAGACGCCCTCGGGCAGTTGGGCCCGCGCCCTTGTTCCGACCTCTTTGAGGACCGACCCCTTCCGGCCGATGACGATCCCCTTCTGCGAGTCACGCTCAACAAGAATCTCGCAGCGAACTCTGGGCCAGTCCCACTCGGTCACCCGGGTGGCGATCGAATGCGGGAGTTCCTCGCGCACGACCGCCAGCAGTTGCTCCCTGACCAGTTCGGCCACCCAGAACGCCTCGGGAACATCGGAGACCATCTCCTCGGGGTAGAAACGCGGACCCTCCGGTAGCCGCTTCAGGACGTGCTCGAGCAGGGCGTCTACTCCCCGACCGGTCTTTGCAGACACCGGGAAGTACTCGTCGAACTCCAGCTCTGATGCCGCGACCAGTTGCCCGATCACATGGTCGCGGCCAACCGAGTCGATCTTGTTGAGTACAAGAATCGTCCTCTCGGGCGGGAGGCTCTCGGCGATATAGCGGTCGCCCCTGCCGATGGGTCCATCAGCCTCGACGAGGAACAGCACGACATCCATGTCGGCGAGCGCAGCACGGGCGGTGTCGTTCAGTCGCTGACCCAGGAGGGTCCTCGGCTTGTGGATTCCCGGGGTATCACAGAACACGGCCTGCACATCGGGTCTCGTGAACACACCGCGCACCTCTGTACGGGTGGTCTGGGGCTTGTCGGACACGATGGTCACCTTGGTGCCCAGCATCTGGTTCAACAGGGTTGACTTGCCCACGTTGGGCCTTCCGACCAGGGTCACGAAACCGGAACGGTGACCCTCGGGCTGCTCAACGACCATCGGCTCACCTGCACCCGGCTCTACTGCTGGCTCCCCGCCAACCTCTTCATTCAGTTCATTCAGTTCATCTGGCTCCAGGGCCTCCTGGGTCACCGGCTGACCTCCGGAGCGCCCACGCGGATCCTCGTTATCCGACGACCGACAACCTGCTCGATACAGAAACGACGTCCTGAGAACTCGACTGCCTCCCCCACCTCGGGCACATGGCCGAGGGCGTTGAAGATGAGGCCGCCAACGGTGTCCCAGTCGCCGTCTGGGAGGTTCTCGCCGAGCAGGTCGTTCAGTTCGTCGACAGGCATTCGTCCGTGGACCCGGAGATCTCCACCGGCGAGTGGCTGGGACAGCGGTTCCTCCAGGTCGAACTCGTCGACGATCTCACCGACCACCTCCTCGAGGAGGTCCTCCATGGTGACCAGGCCGGCGGTACCCCCATACTCATCAACGACCACCGCCAGGTGGAACCGCTCGGACTGCATCTGACGCAGGAGGTCGTCGGCCTTCATGGTCTCGGGGATGAAGGTCGGAGGACGCGACATGTGCACCGCGGGTTCGTCACTTCTGCCATCCAGGTGGGCCCTTGCCAGATCCTTGACATGAACCACGCCGACGATGTCATCAATCCCGGTGCCACTGACCGGAATGCGACTGTGTCCACCGGAAACGGCCTCTTCCAGTGCCGTCTGCACAGTGCAGCCATTTTCGACACCGACTATGTCAGGGCGGGGAACCATCACCTCTCTGACCAAGGTGTCCCCAAACGCGATTACCGACCCGATGAGCTCGTGCTCCTCCTCGTCGATTGAGCGTGTCGCCAGTGCCCTGTCGGCAACGGCCAACAACTCCTCTTCGGTGACATCCGGGCCGACCTCGCGGGCGGACCTTGGCAGCAATCGGTCGGAGATCGTGGCGAGAAGGGTCGCCAGCCAGCGCAGGGGCACGACAGAGGCGAGCCGACCGACCACCCCGACGGAGCGGAGGGCGACCGTGTCCGTCCGACGAAGTGCGACCGAGCGCGGAAGCGCCTCGGCGACCACGAAGACAACCAGCCCGAGCACGGCGACCGATGGAACCACCCACCCGGCACCGGGGCGCTGGTAGGCCCAGCTGACCACCAGGGCGACCGTAGCTGTCCGACACAGAACTAGGGCCAACACGAGCGGGCGCAGAGCCTCAGAGCGACGGTCGAGAAGCGCCAGCAATGCCTCGACACGGTCGTCGTCGCCCAGACCATCTCCGATTACCTCGGCCCTGGCTCGACCGATGTGGACAATGCTCGTCTCGGCTGCAACCAGCACAGCCGAGCAACCGGTTGCCACGACGAGGAGAACCAGGCCCACCACCTCGGTGACACCCATCAGAACCCGAACCCCGCCAACAGTTCCCCCTCGCGCCGCTGCATTACCTCGCGCTCCTCGTGCTCGGCATGGTCGTGGCCGAGCAGGTGGAGTATTCCGTGAACCAGCAGCAGGGACATTTCCCCCTGAAGGCCACCGTCGACACCCTTGGCCTGCCTTGCCGCCACTGCCGGACAGATCACCACGTCACCAAGGAGCACCGGCAGGTCACCGGGCACCTCGGCAGGATCATCGACCGGGAACGCCAGAACGTCGGTGGGTCCATCGGCACCCATGTGCTCACGGTTCAGATCGGTTATCGAGTCCTCGTCGACCATGTGGACCGTCAACTCGACTGGACGAGCACCCAGACCCTCGTCGACCAGGACGTGCTCTGCAAGCGCCACCCACCGCGACGTGTCACCAGAGACGCCATCAGCGGTCGTCATGGTCCGCGCGTCGACAACGACACGCGGACGGGGTTCAGGAGGTTCCTCTCTCATCGTGGGCTCACCCTCATCTCACGTTTCGGCCCGGGGACCAGGTGCCCCGTCGGCACCTGCTGCCCCATAGGCCTCCACGATGTCCTGGACGATCCTGTGCCTAACAACGTCTCGACTGGTCAGGTACACAAAGTCAAGGCCGCTGATGTTGGCCAGGATGGGCTCGAGGTCAGCCAACCCACTGCGCCCGCCGGGCACGTCTGTCTGGCTGATATCGCCGGTAACGATCACCCGGGACCCGAATCCGAGCCTGGTCAGAAACATCTTCATCTGCTCGGGGGTGGTGTTCTGGGCTTCGTCGAGGATCACAAAGCTGTTGTTGAGGGTGCGGCCACGCATGAACGCAAGCGGCGCCACCTCGATCTCGCCGCGCTCGAGGAGACGCTGGGCCGTATCCATGTCGAGCATGTCAAAGAGGGCGTCGTAGAGGGGCCGGAAGTAGGGGTCGACCTTGGCCATCAGGTCGCCGGGCAGGAACCCGACCCGCTCGCCCGCCTCTACCAGCGGACGGGTAAGAACGATCCGGTCAACCTGACCAGCCTGAAGTGCCCTTACGGCAAGCGCCACAGCCAGCCAACTCTTGCCCGTTCCGGCCGGGCCGATCGCGAAGGTGATGATGTTGTCGGTAACGGCCTCGACGTAGCGCTGCTGGCCAGCCGACCGGGGCCGCACTGGTTTGCCCCGCGATGTCCGGAAGATCTCGCTGGTCAGAACCTCAGAGGGACGCTCATCGGCCCGAACCATGTCGATCGCACGCTCAAGGGTGAGCGAGTCGACGGGCAGACCACGCTCCAGAAGCAGTACCAACTCGTCGAAGACACGGCGAACGACGTCGGCCTGCTCACCGTCAATTGTGATCTGGTTGCCACGGACATGGATGTCGGCGTGGGGAAAGGCCCCCTCGACCTGCCGTAGCAGTTCGTCGTGTTCACCCACCAGAATCGACATCAGGTCGTTACCGGGAACGCTCAACTTGACGGTGGTCTCCTGCATGGGTGTACACAGGTTACCCCTCCCGTCGTCGGAAGGTCCCGGCTACCCTCGACACATGGTCGCAGAAGCGGGTGGCCCGCCACCCGAACCGGAGACCGGGGAGACCCCACCGGACACTCCCGAGCCGACACTTGAGGCGCTCGAGCGCTTCACGGCAGAGGCCGGTGCCGAGGAGGCCGTCCGTCGACTCGGGCACGAGGCGTGGCTACGCCAGCGCTCCGAGGAGGCCGGCCACCTTCAGGGACTGTTGACCGACCTGGCCGAAAGGCGTGACCCCGTAGGGGTGGCACTGTCGAGTGGGGCTCACCGCAACGGCCACATCGAGGTGATCGGTGCCGACTTCATCGGGTTGCGTCTGGACGACGGTGGATTGAGCCTGCTCGCTCTCACCTCCATCGCCTTTGTCAGCCTTGGACCCGACACGGACCTGGTCGGCGACCGCCCCACACCCATCCGCGACACCAACCTCCACAGCGTGCTGGAACGACTCCTCAGCGACCAGCCACAGGTCACCATCGTGGTGGCCGGTTCAACGACGGCTCAGACCGGAACGCTCGAACGCCTCGGTCAGGACCTCATGATGCTGCGGTCCGCGGACGGTTCGATGGTCCACGTACCCCTTCCGTCGCTGATCGAGGTGAGGCTCTCACCGGGACGCTGACGCCCCTGACAACCGGGGCCAGAGCGCATCCGGAAGAGTCACGGCATGATGTGCTGCGCCGACATCACCGACGGCGTCTGCCCTTCCGGTTCCGCTTGCCCTTCCTACCCTGCCTCAGACGCTTCCGCACCTTTCCACCGATTCCGCGTTCAGCATCCAGGTCGGCTATCACGCCGGGCACAGCCTCGTTGATGATGTCCTCGGCGGCATCCAGCAGCGCAGCGATGCTGTCATCGTCGCCCAGGCCCTGCGGCTCATCCGGGGTGGCCGGAGTCACCAGCGATCCGTGACTCCAGTTCACGTCGATACGCCGCTTCTGGAAGGAAGGACAGTCGACGGGGCACCTCCATGGGGCCTCGGGAGCCAGGTCGAGGTGGCATTTGCGCACGGTGTCGCCGTTGGGATAGCTACGGCTCTCGAAGTGCTTGCAGTCCTCCCGCATCGGCATGGCGTATTCCTAGCCGATCCGGGCGATCAGCCGACAGACCCCTCCATCTGCAGTTCAATCAACCGGCTCCACTCAACTGCGTACTCCATTGGCAGGGTCCGGGTAATCGGCTCGATGAAGCCGTTCACGACCATTGACATCGACTGTTCGGCGGTCAGGCCCCTGCTCATCAGGTAGAAGAGCTGATCATCGGCAACCTTGGAGATAGTCGCCTCGTGCCCCACCACGGCATCGGCGGCTCCGACCTCCATGTACGGGTAGGTGTCGGAGATGCTGTCGTCGTCGAGTATCAGGGCATCGCACTGGACATGGCTCTTACAGCCGTATGCGTCGTCCTCAATCCTCACGAGACCCCTGTAGCTGGTGCGACCGCCGTCCTTTGAAATGGACTTTGACACGATCTTGGATGTTGTCTCGGGAGCGGCGTGGGTCATCTTGGCTCCTGCATCCTGATGCTGGCCGGCCCCCGCGTACGCCACCGAGAGCACCTCACCGGATGCCTTGGGACCCACCAGCACCACTGCCGGATACTTCATGGTGAGACGCGATCCGATATTGCCGTCGATCCACTCCATGTGGCCCTCGGCCTCGACCCTGGCCCTCTTGGTGACCAGGTTGTAGACGTTGTTGGACCAGTTCTGGATGGTCGTGTAGGTGACGCGTGCCGATGGCCTGACCACAATCTCGACGACCGCCGAGTGGAGAGAATCGGTTGTGTACACGGGTGCGGAGCAGCCCTCGATGTAGTGGACCTCGGAGCCCTCGTCGGCGATTATCAGCGTGCGTTCAAACTGGCCCATGTTCTCGGCATTGATGCGGAAGTAGGCCTGAAGGGGCATCTCGACCTTCACGCCGGGCGGTACGTAGATGAACGAGCCGCCACTCCATGCGGCCGAGTTGAGCGCCGAGAACTTGTTGTCGTTGGGCGGGATTATCCGGCCGAACCAGGCCTTGACGATCTCAGGGTGCTCCCGCAGGGCGGTGTCCATGTCACAGAAGATGACGCCCTGGGCCTCGAGGTCCTCGCGGTTTCGGTGGTACACGACCTCGGACTCGTACTGTGCCGTTACCCCGGCGAGGTACTTGCGCTCGGCCTCGGGAATGCCGAGTTTCTCGTAGGTGTTCTTGATGGACTCGGGAACATCGTCCCAGTCATCGACCTGACCTTCGGTGGGCTTGATGTAGTAGTAGATGTCGTCGAAGTCGATGCCGGACATGTCCCCACCCCACCGGGGCATCGGGCGGTTGTCGAAGCGCTGGAAGGACTTGAGGCGAAACTCGGTCATCCAGTCGGGCTCGCCCTTCATGCCGGAGATCTCCCTGACCATGGCCTCGTTGATGCCCTTTCTGGGCTTGAAGACGTAGTCCTCCGCGTCGCTCCAGCCCAGCTTGTAACGGCTCAGGTCCAGATCGATCTCGGTAGGTGCCATATTGGATTTGACTCCATATTCCACTGTCGCGACATCAGCCCCGCGGGTACCGACATCGGGTATTTCTCCTACGTGGATAGTAACAATTCTACCCGGGTTTTCAAGGGAGGTCTACGGAATAAGCAGACTCTCCGGCGTCAGTCGATGCGACCGTTCAGGCGGCGCTGACGCACCAACCAGCCCAGGAGCACTGCAATCGCCCGCGGGTCATGACGGAGATGGTGACCGGCCCCGCTGATCATGCGCAGGTCAGCGGCACCATGGGCCGCCGCGAGGGCCCGGGCGTCCAGTGGGGGCACTGCATTGTCGTTGCTTCCGTGCACCAACAGGAGGTTCCTCGGTCGAAGCTGGTCCACGCATGCCTCCGGGGAGATAGACGCCAGCGCACCCGCCCAACTGTGAAAGTCGGCGGGAAACTCCGGGTCAGACAGCAGGCCGGCGTCACGTGCGTGCAGTAGCAGTCGGCGCGGGTTGTCAGCCCAGTCGGACCAGTCGGCAGGAGTGGCGAGGGCACCAACGCCCCTTATCGCCGGCTCTGCAGCTGCAGCACAGATGGCCAGGCCCGCACCGGTCCCAAAGCCGACTGCCCAGATGCCACCCACCTGCACTCCGACCTCGTCGCTGTCGCGAAGGTGTCGAGCCGCCGCCAGCAGGTCATCGCGCCAGCCATCGAGGCTGAAATTGCCCTCAGACCCCGGCATTCCACGCAGGTAGGGAACCATCGCCACCCACCCCAACTGCCTGGAGATCCTTCGGGCCAACTCGGGGAACGTGGCCGGCGAGTTGGCTCCCCCACCGGGACCACTGGGAAACCCGTGGCAGATCAGGACGGCGGGAACGTGCTCGTCGGGCTGCGGACCACCGTTGGCTACGGCGTCCTCAGGGTCAGGTGTTTCGAGGTGCGCCGCAAGACGCAGGCCACCGGACCCGTAGTGGTGGTTTGCGCTCCCGTCCACGGCCTCAGTCCAGACGACGGAGGACCGAGGCGAACAGGCGGGCCCTCTCTACGTAGACCTCGGCGTTCTCGAGGTTGGCACCCTCGGCCATCACGCCCTCCCTGACGGTTGCGGGAACCCCCAGGGCCATGGACAGGGGTGGAACAACCTGGCCGTTGCGCACAACTGCGTTCGCACCCACGATCGATCCCCGTCCGACCAGGGCCTCGTGGAGGACCACGGACCCGACACCGACAACGACCTGGTCCTCGATCGTGCAACCCTCGAGGTGGCAGAGATGGCCCAGGGTCACATCGTCGCCGACGATCGTCGGAAGGTCAGCTGTGCAGTGGAGGACGGCGTTGTCCTGCACCGAAGACCTCGCCCCGATCACGATCTGGTTCTCGTCGGCCCTGATTACGGCATGGGGCCAGACGCTCGATTCGGGGCCCAGCACAACGGCACCGATTAGGACAGCCTCGGGATGGACGTAGGCGGTGGGATGAACCTCAGGGACGATGTCGCCGATCGCGTACAGCGGCATCAGGAACCCGAACCGACACCGGGGCCGAAGGAACCGTACGAGCCACCCAGGAACACCAGCGGCGAGCCACCGGTCTCGTGGTCCCTGAGGTCGACAACCTCACCCACCACGAACAGGTGATCGCCGGCCTCCATGACATCAAAGACAGAACAGTCGATGCTGGCAACGCAGGAGGGAATGACGGGAGAACCGGTGAGTGCCGGAACCCAGCCGGTTCCCTCCCAGGGGTCTCCGTCGCGGGTAAAGAAGGCATTGGCCAGATCGGCCTGGTCGTCGGCCAGCACGTTCACGCAGAACGAACCACCTCCACTGATTCGAGGCCAGGTCCGTGCATTGCTACCGGTAAGGAACCCGACGAGAGGAGGATCCATCGAGACCGACACGAATGATCCGATGACGATGGCCAGGGGTTCATCGCCGTCCATGCCGGTAACGAGGGTCACCCCGGTTGGAGAGCGTCCGAGTACCTGCCGATAGGCCTCGGGGGTGATGTCACCCTTCCGGGCCGAGCGGTCGTACTGGCTGGCTTCCACATGTCCCCCTGTCCTCTGCCGATATGAAGGTAGATGCGAGGGTAACCCGACACGCTCCTCGTTCAGGCCGTCGAGGAGAGGCCAATCTGGTGCTCGTTCTCAGTAGCCGACCATGCGGCCGTCAGCGTCACCGTCTGACCCTCGGCCGGTGCGCTCACCCGACCCACGTTGAGTCCGTCGGCGGTGCTGCCGGCCCATTCCAGCAAGCCGTCGACCGTGTCGTCGCAGTGCGAGGGGTCATGGTGGAACAGGGCAAGTTCAACAACCGAGGCCTGATGTGCAACCTCGAGCGCATAGGCGACGGTGCTGTGTCCCCAATCGCTCCGCTGTGCGAACTCCTCGGTGGTGAACTGGGCATCGTGGATCAGGAGATCCACGCCATCAGCCAACTCGAGCACAGCCTCGTCCACCCGCTGGGGGTCGTCGACCGGTTCCTGGTGGTCGCTGATGTAGGCGACGCTCACTCCACCCCAGTCGATCCGGTATCCGTTGGTCAAGCCTACGTGGGGCACCCGCCGAGTCTTGATCACTGCTGGACCGATCGACATGGTTCCGTCATCGACGTCGTTGAAGGACACACTCCCCGCCAGGTCGTTGACACAGATCGGGAAGTAGGGCGGGTTCATGAACAAGGCGAAGGCAGCCTCCATGGAGCGGTTCCCGTCGGCCGGTCCGAACACGTCAAGGTGCGCTCCGGGCCGGTTGATCGGACCAAAGAAGGGAAGGCCCTGAACGTGGTCCCAGTGGAGGTGGCTTACAAGCGCCGTTCCCCTGAACGGAGGCGTCATGTCCCGCCGCCCACCTTCCACCCCGTGTGCACGATCGGCTTCACGATCGACCTCCATGCCGAAGTTGCGGAGGCCGGTACCCATGTCCAGGAGGATCGGGTCGGCGCCGTCAGCCTGCAGCACGACACATGAGGTGTTGCCGCCGTAGCGCTTGTTGGCATCACACGGGCAGGGGGTGGAGCCCCGGACCCCGTAGAAGCGAACGTCAAGTGAGTCGGCCATCAGGTACGAGGGTAGGAGTGGGCCTGATTCCACTTGTGGCGGTGTGTCAGACGTCTCAGGTGGCAGATGTCTCAGGTCCAGTCCCCAAGAAGGTCGCTACTCTCGCCGCCTGCTGGCCACCTCGGCACCGGCGTGCGCGATACTCACCGTGTGAGTCCCTCCCCGATGACAGACGGCCTTGTGGCAGTGGTGAAGCGGGAGTGCCCCGCCTGCCAACTGGTGGTTCCAGTCCTTGAACAACTGGCCGCTGGGGCCGGGCTGACGGTCTTCACCCAGGACGACCCGGCCTTCCCCGCCGATGCGCCGTGGGTTGTCGACGACACAGACCTTTCCGTGAGTTGGGGGCTCGACCTTGAGGCCGTCCCCACCCTGCTGCGGTTCGAGGGCGGTCAGGAGGTTGAACGCACCACAGGCTGGATGCGCGACGCATGGGAGGACCTGACCGGCCAGACCGGCCTTGGCCCCGACCTGCCGGCGTTCAAGCCCGGTTGAGGTTCGCTCACAGCCGACCCCGGGCGGGTCGACGAACTGAGGGCCAGGTACGGAACACCGGGTGACGACTCCGACTCCGACACACAACTCAGGTCACGTCATGTTCAGATCGCCTCACTCGAAGATGACGCCGAGGCCATGTTCGACAGAGGCTGGACCGACGGCCTTCCGGTCGTGCCACCCACCGAAGCCAGGGTCGAACGGATGCTCACCGGCACATCGCGGAGTCCGGCCGACCTCGTGGCTGTGGTCCCACCCGACCTGGTCGACTGCACGGTGGAGAAGGTCGCCATCAACGCCGTCATGGCGGGCTGCCTACCCGAGTACCTGCCAGTGGTGCTGACCGCTCTCGAAGCCGTGTGTACCGACGACTTCAACATGCACGGCGTCCTTGCCACGACGATGTCGGTCGGGCCGGTACTTGTCGTGAGCGGGCCGATCACGGCAGAAATCAAGATGAACCACGGCATCAACGTTCTCGGGCACGGCAACCGGGCCAACAGCACCATCGGCAGGGCAGTCCAACTCGTGATCCGCAACGTCGGCGGTGGTGCCCCGGGAGGCATCGACCGGGCCACCCTCGGCCACATGGGAAAGCAGGGCTTCTGCTTCGCCGAGGACCAGGTCGGCTCTCCATGGACCAGCCTCTCCGAGGACAGGGGTTTCGGTCCTGACCAGAACACGGTCACGGCCTTTGCCGGCGAAGGACCCCATATTCTCATGGACCAGAAGAGCCGATCAGCCGACTCGCTGACCCGCATGCTGGCCCAGTCCCTACTCGGATCAGTCTCGTCCCGTGTCGTGATGGGGATCGACGCAATGCTCGTGCTCTCCCCGGAGCACATGGCCAGGTACAGGGATGCCGGCTGGGATCGCTCCCGGTTCATGGAGGAACTGGCAAGCCACCTGATGGTCGATGCCGACACCATCCTCATTGGATCCGGAGGAATAGAAGAGGGCCTACCGCAGGACTTCACTGGCATGTCCCTGCCCAAGTTTCGGCCCGGTGGCCTACTCGTCGTCCACGCAGGTGGCCCTGCCGGGCTCTTCTCGGCAGTAATTGGAGGCTGGGTCAACGGCCCGACCGGCAGCGAACCCGTAACGAAGGAGATCACGCCATGACAGGCACTTCCCAGACCGGCCTGACGGTCCTTGACCCGACGGCCGAGGGCCGCCCGGCCGAACGCGAGCTGACTCCCCGGGCAGAGACGCTCGCCGGCCTCACCGTCGGCCTGCTCGACATCTCCAAGCCACGCGGAAACGTGTTCCTCGACAGGCTCGAGGAACACCTCGTGAAGATTGGTGCGGGCGTTGAGCGCTATGCCAAGCCGACCTTCGCCAAGCCTGCCCCCGTCGACCTTCGCCACGAGATTGCGACCAACTGTGACGCTGTCATCGAAGCGCTCGCCGATTGAGGATCCTGTACGACGTGCAGTGTGCACGACATCGACGATCTTGAGCGACGGGGAGTTCCAGGCGTGTTCGTGGCCTCCGGCCCGTTCGAGGATGCGGCGGAAATCCAGGCCAGGGCCCTCGGCCTACCGGTCCGGCGCGTGTTCGTTGAGCACCCCATCCAGGACAGAACCGACGAGGAAATGTCGGCGCTGGCGGACGACGCCGTAGGTGCCCTCGTCGCAGCCCTCACCGTTGACGGCTGAATTCTGGACCTCCGGACAGGAACCAGTGGATCTGACACCGGCGCGCTAGCGTCATCCGCCGTGGCAGACACAGAGACAGTCCAGAACCCTGGCGAGATCCAGTTGCAGAGCCTGGAGGGAACCTCGCGTCCCGTCTCCGAGTGGCTGACGACCTTCCACATGGCTGCCGTTGTCCTGGACCCGTTCACCCATGAGAGTTCATGGATCCTCGATACGGCCCGCCGCGTCCTTGACGCGTTCAGCGGTGCCGACGTTCGTGTCGCCTTCGTGATCAGCGGGACCGGCAGCGACGGAGCCGCCAGATTCATGGGACCGCTTGCCGAGTCAACCCTCTGCCTCGCCGACCCGGACCGTGGGTTCGCTCAATCCCTCGGTCTCACGACCCTTCCCGCATTTGTCGCCATCCGACATGACGGCTCCACCATCGGTACAGCAGAGGGTTGGAATCCCGAGGCGTGGCGCAAGGTTGCCAGCGACCTTGCGGAGTTGACCGCATGGACCAGACCCGAGATCCCTGTGGCGGCAGACCCGGCCCCGTACGCCGGTACCCCTGCCACCTCCTGACGAACAACTCGCCCCGGCCGGGATCTCCCCGGTTGATGAGCCTGCCGGTAGGTAGGGTTTGTCGGTGACCCGACCAGTGGCGGTGGCTCCCGATACGAGGCCTCCCATGTACGAGGCGATGTGCTCAGCTGTCAAACGGGCTGGTGCCGAACTGGTCGACCCCGTAGATGCAGAGGGCCTGGTCTGGGCCGACCCGGCTCGGCCCGACCTGTTCCCGTCGACCATCCAGGGAGCCGACTCCCTGAGCTGGGTGCAACTGCCCTATGCGGGGATCGAGCCGTTCGCACACCACCTCGACACCCGTCTCAGGTGGACCTGTGGCAAGGGGGTCTACGCACCCGCAGTAGCTGAGACGGTGCTGGCGCTCATCCTGGCTACCTGCAAGAACCTCCACGGCTACTCCCGGGCCAGCACCTGGTCGGGCCCCGCTGGCCGCCAGCTGGCCAACTCCCGTATCACCGTGCTGGGAGGCGGAGGCATCGCTACCAGCCTCCTGCCCCTGCTTGCACCCTTTGACTGCCAGACGACTGTTGTCAGACGAAGCGGCGCCGCGCTCCCCGGAGCTGACCACACGGTCACCGTCGACCTCCTCGACGACGTCCTACCCGAGACCGACATCCTGGTTCTGGCCCTTGCCCTGACCCGCGAGACCACCGGGATGATCGACTCACGCAGGATGGGCCTGCTACCTGACGACGCCTGGATCGTGAACGTGGCCCGAGGTGGCCACATCGTCACCGATGACCTCGTAGCAGCCCTCACCCAGCGCAGCATCGGGGGCGCAGCGCTCGATGTCACCGACCCGGAACCCCTACCCGATGGCCATCCGCTCTGGTCCCTTCCGAATTGCCTGATAACTCCCCACATCGGCAACACACCAGAGACCGGCCTCGCTCTGCTCCTCCCGTTCGTCGAGGAGAACGTACGGCGCTTCGTGGAACACAGGGACCTGCTGGCCACAGTTGACGTGGCCCTCGGTTACTGAGAACCCACAGGTGAGAAGGGTGGACCATCGATGACTGGGGGTATCGGAAGCTTGGCCGCTGCCGTATTGGCCATCGTGTTCGTGGTCGCAGCCGGTTCCAAGCTCCGTGACCCCCTGGCCACGCGCAGAACCCTTCGGGGCTTCGGCCTGCCCAACCCCCGCCTGCTTGCCGTGGTGCTACCCGTGACCGAGGGAGCAACCGCTCTGTTGCTGGTTGTCAACCCACGAACCGGTGGCCCATGCGCTGTTGCCCTCCTGGCGGCCTTCACAACACTGATCGCAGGCCGCCTCATGGCAGGCCACCACGATGCATGTGGCTGTTTCGGGGCATGGTCCCGCCGGTCCCTCTCGTGGAGGGACATCGCACGCAACCTGGTTCTGATCGGACTCGGGGTTGCATCCACGCTGGGCTGAGACCGGTCGCAGCCAGTTTGCTACCGTCCCAACCACGAAGGTGGAACCCAGCAGACACCACCTTCGGGCACGACCACCTTGAGGAGACCAGGCCATGGATGCACTGACCGCCGCCCGCCACACAGCCACGCCGATCGGCGACCTGGGAGCCAGGTTCATGCTTGATGGCCTCGCCTACAAGCGCGGAGCCGAGTTGGGACTGCCGTCGGGAATGGGCACCTACGTGCTCGGGCGTCTGGGGGTGATGGGCGATGTGGACCTTGACGCTGCCGTGGCTGCCGCCTTCTTCTGGAACCCTGACACGATTGCCACCAACTGGTCCGCCGACGATTCAGCTGTCACCCCGTCTGCTGCAGCCCCCCTGTACGGCCAGGTGTGCGTTGAGCGCGGCCGGGTCTACCTGGCCGGCTTCGAGGGCGCCGCTCGCCTCGCCGAGTTGCTGGAACGGGTCGTCGACTCAGCCGACGACACCGATGCCGACCTGTTCGCCGGCTGGCGCGATCTGGAACGACCGACAGACCCGGAGGGTCGGGCCTACCTGCTCACACAGGTGGCCAGGGAACTCCGTTTCTGCCGACACGTCACTGTCGTCCAGGCGGCCGGAGCCAATCCGCTGGCACTGGTCCTCACCAAGGGCGGTGAGGCCAACGCCAACCTGTTCGGCTGGAACGACCTGTCCTGTGGTCCTCTGGACCCCGAGGCCCACGCATCAATCGAGGCCGCGACCGACCAGGCTGCGGCGGCCGACCTGCAGTGCCTCACCAGCGACGAAAGGGCCGAACTGGTGGAGTTGGCCAGTGCCGCCCTCGCGCACGGAACCGCCTGACACGCACTCCTACTGACACGCACTCCTACTGACACTCCCACTGACACTCCCACTGACACTCCCACTGACACTCCCACTGACACTCCTTCTAACAGCGACCAGAATAGAGAGCACCTTCAATGGATGGCCTGATGATGGACAACCCCCTGTCCCTGATCCACCTCTTCGACCGCGCCACCAACCTGTTTGCCGACAAGCAGATAGTGACGGCAACACCAGGCGGCCGGGAGCGCCTGTCCTATGGCGACTGGGGCGAGCGAACCCGTCGCCTGGGTGGGGTCCTCGACGACCTCGGCATCAGCGACGACGGTCGGGTCGCCACATTCGCATGGAACACCTCCCGCCACCTCGAGCTCTACTTTGCCCCACCCTGCACCGGAAGGGTCGCCCACACCCTGAACCTGCGCCTCTTCCCCGACCAGCTCACCTACATCGCCAACCACGCCGAGGACGAGGTCATCTTCGTCGACCAGTCCGTGGCAGGCCTGATCTGGCCGCTCATGGACACGTTCGACACGGTGCGACACGTTGTCCTCATGGACGACGGCGCTCCGGCACCCGACGCCGACGCCATCAGGGCCGAGGTACACGACTACGAGGAACTCCTCGAAGCTGCCTCACCGGTGGAGTGGACCCGCGTCGACGAGAACCGCGCAGGGTCGATGATGTACACCTCGGGAACCACGGGTGACCCCAAGGGGGTCGTCTACTCGCACCGCTCGATGGTGCTCCACACCTTCGGCGCAATGATGGCCGACACACTCGGTGTGAACGAGAGGGATGTGATCCTGCCGGTAGTACCCATGTTCCACGCCAACTCATGGGGCCTGGCTCACGCCGGTGTGGCCACAGGAGCAACGCTGGTAATGCCGGGAGCCAACCTCACCCCCGGCGCCCTCGCCGACCTCGTCGAGACCGAGGGGGTCAGCCTCGCCGCCGGCGTCCCCACGATCTGGATGGGTGTGCTCCCGGAACTCGAGGGCCGCGACCTCTCTGCCCTCCGCGCCATTCCGTGCGGAGGCTCAGCCGTACCCCGCACCCTCTCGGAGGGTTACCGCAAGATAACGGGCCTGCCCCTGCTACAGGCATGGGGCATGACCGAGACCAGCCCGCTGGCAGCGGTCTGCCAGATCAAGTCGACCCTCGACCACCTTGACGACGACGCCAAGGCTGACCTTCGAACCACGGTCGGTCTGGTGTCACCAGGGGTCGACTTCCGCATCGCCGATGCCGACACGGGCGAGGAGGTCGCCTGGGATGGCGAGTCCAGAGGCGAACTACAGGTCCGAGGGCCGTGGATCGCCCGCACCTACTACAACGACGACCGTTCAGCCGACTCGTTCACCGACGACGGCTGGCTCAGGACCGGCGACGTGGCGACCGCAGACTCCGAGGGCTACATCCGCCTGGTGGACCGAACCAAGGACCTGATCAAGTCCGGCGGAGAGTGGATCAGCTCGGTCGAGCTGGAGAACGAGATCATGGCGCACCCCGACGTGGCCGAGGCGGCCGTAATCGGTATTGCCTCGACCAGGTGGGGTGAGCGGGCCATGGCATGTGTCGTGACCGCCGAGGGTGCGACCCTCAGCGCCGACGAGATCCTCGCATGGCTGGACGGACGGGTGGTCAAGTGGTGGATGCCCGACAGGGTCGAGTTCATCGACGAGGTGCCCAAGACATCGGTGGGCAAGTTCTCCAAGAAGACGCTCCGCGACCGCTTCGCCGACGTGCTGGTGGACTGAGATCGGGCTGCAGGTTGAGACCGGGATGGTTGGCGCTGGCTCCGGATCGTGTCATGATTAGCCGGTCGCGGTCACACAATCCTGTGAACCGCGCAGCAATTCTGACAAGTAGGCCAAGCATCAACAGAGGGGACCCCTGTGGAACTGTTCAGCGAATGGATGGGTATTGCCGGAGGTGGACAGGCCATGGGCCGGTTCGCCCACTACCTGGGTGGAATCACCTGGATAGGCCTCCTCTACTTCTTCAACTTCATCCAGGGCTCTGCCTTCGGCGAGATGGGCGAGGCCGCCCGGGGTGAGGCCCTCCGCAAGATCACCTGGCGCACGCTGTGGTGGTTCCGATGGGCGGCAGCCCTCACCTGGGTGTCGGGCATCTGGATCCTGGCCCACCAGGAGGTCCTGTCAAGCACCACCTACTGGCAGTCCGCAGCGGGAATGGGAATCCTCTTCGGAGCCCTGCTCGGCACGACCATGGCAGCCAACGTCTGGATGGTTATCTGGCCCGCACAGCAGATCGTGATTGGCTCGTCGGTGGCAGTGGCCGACGGCGGCGAGGCCGACCCGGCAGCACCTGCCGCCGCCAAGCGGGCGGGTCGGGCCAGCCGGGTCAACACCCTGTTCTCCATCCCCCTCATCTTCATGATGATGTGGCCGAGCCACTTCGGTGGTCCCAACTTCGGTACTCCCGACTCGGGTTCACGGATTGTGCTCTGGATCGTGTTCGCCGTCATCTGGATCGCCATGGAGCTCTCGGCGCTCGGCAAGGTGGGCGGATACGACGGTGTCCTGAACCGGATCACCCTCGACAAGCACACAGACACCATCAAGTACGGATTCGCCATCACCGTGGTGCTCTACGTGCTCTTTGAGATCCTGGGCTGAGCAACCACCACACACATTCTGACGCTGCGACCCGTCCCTCTGGGGCGGGTCGCTCCGCGTCCGGTCAGGATGTTGCTCCGCGTCCAGGTAAGCAGGTCGCTCCGCATCCGGGAAGAGTCAGCCCACCAGCAACCGGGCCTCCATGCCACCCTCACGGTGTCCCGGTATGTCGCAGTAGAGGATGTAGCGACCGGCATCAAGGCTGATCTGACCCACATCTGTCGACCCACCGCTGACCTCCAGGCGGAGGCTGTCCTCGTGGCCCTCGACGACCAGCGAGTGGCCCTGCATCCCATCGAGCACGTACTGAATGGTTATCTCGCCGGCTTCGGCCCCGTACTGGTCCAGGTCGAAGTCCAACGTGTCCAGGGCGACCACCCGGAGCATCCCGTCAACAGGTTCTGGCAGCGGAGTTGCAGCACCACCGCAGGCCGCCGCCACTCCGACAAGCAGGACCACAACCGTCAAACGACGCCAGGTGGAGTTCGGTGTGTCCCTCATACGCGGCGAGGCTACCGATGGAAGGCACTCATGGGGACTGGCAATGGGCGATGATGTCTCCATGGCAGAGGCGACCAACAGGGACAGCGGGAAGGTCGCGCTGCTAGCCAACCCTGCGGCGCACTCCGGAACGGCCACCCGCGATCTTGACAAGGTCCTGGCCGTACTCCATGAGCGCGACACAGGTGTCGACCTGCTGGCGGCCGGATCTGCCGACGAGAGCATCAGGGCCGTTGCCGGATCCACTGCCGAACGGGTCCTCGTCATGGGCGGGGACGGAACAGTCCACCTGGCTGCCTCTGTCCTGGCAGACACCGACCGGATCCTGGGAATCCTCCCGTGTGGAACAGGAGACGACGCTGCGAGGGCACTTGGACTTCTCGACGGCGATCTGGCCCTACGCGTTGACCGGGCCCTCTCCGAACCGGTGTCCATCAACCTCATCACCGGCGCAGAACGACCGGTCGTCACCAGCCTCATAGCCGGATTCCCAGTTGCCGTGAACAGTCGGGCCAACGCAATGCGGTTCCCTCGCGGTGCCTCCCGCTACACGATCGCCACGCTCCTCGAGATACCGCGCATGGTCCCCACCACCTACCGCCTCACCCTCGACGGTGCTGCTGTCGACCTCACTGCGGCAGTGGTGGTCATTGCCAACACGGCGTGGTTCGGGGGCGGCATGGAGATCTGCCCCGGTGCCGAGCCGACCGACGGCCTCATGGACATCTGTGTAGTCGGAGACGTGAGCCGGATCGAACTACTCCAGTCCTTCCGCATGGTCGACACCGGTGCCCACGTGAACCACCCCGGAGTCTCGATGTTCAGGGCTGCCGAAGTTTCTCTGGAGTTGCTGGAAGACCCCAGAGGCACCGGCGCTGCCGGGGACCTGCGGGCCGACGGCGAGGCCATGGAACCGATTCCTCCCGGTGGCCGCACGACCGTTAGGGCGGACAAGGCATCTCTTCTGGTTGCCGGAGCCTCAACCTGAGGCAGGCCCCGCGGCTAATGTCAGCCTGCATGAAAGACACCATGGACATGCACAGCATCGAGATCACCTACTGCGTTCCCTGAGACTATTCACCTCGCGCCGTGAGCGCGGTCAGGGACCTCCTCTCCAACTACCAGCACGTCATCAGCGACCTGCGCCTGGTCACGGGTTCCAAGGGCGTCTACGACGTACGGGTCGACGGCGAGCTCGTCTACTCCAAGGACGAAACCGACCGACACGCCGAGGATGGCGAGGTGCTCGAGATCTTCAGGGGAATCGTGGGCCCCGGCGTGCCCGTCTACGGGACATAGAGGCACATAGGGAAGCCCTCAAACTGGACAGACCGGGCCTCCGGAGAATGTGCAGGGCTGGTCTACGGGCCTAGGCTCATGGCCGGACCGGTATACCGCCCAAAGATCACCTCTACACACCATCTCCAGATCAGGAGCATCACAATGAGCCTCGACGGAACCCAGACGCACGAGAACCTTAAGGCCGCCTTCGCCGGCGAGTCACAGGCCAACCGCCGCTACCTCTACTTCGCCAAGGTGGCCGACATCGAGGGCTACCCCGATGTGGCCGGCAACTTCCGCGACACCGCCGACGGCGAGACAGGCCACGCCCACGGCCACCTCGACTACATCAAGGGTGTTGGCGACCCGGCCACGGGCCTCCCGATCGGCGACACCCACGAGAACCTGGCCGCAGCGGTGGCAGGCGAGACCCACGAGTACACCGACATGTACCCGGGCATGGCCAGGACCGCCCGCGACGAGGGCTTTGATGAGATTGCCGACTGGTTCGAGACCCTCGCAAAGGCCGAGAAGGCCCACGCCGGTCGGTTCCAGTCGATGCTCGACTCGATCAGCTGAACCCAGCCGCCATCTTGAAGGCAGGTGCGGCCGGAGGCCATGCCATCGGCCTTTGCTCCAGGCCCAAAGGTTCCCTGTGACGGAATCAGACCACGGCTCCATCTCGTACTCCCCGACCGCCGGGATTACATACGACCCGTCAGACGACCTCTACTGGGACCCAGCCGCCCTCAAGGGGGAGATCAACCGCACGTTCGAGATCTGCCACGGATGTCGGATGTGTTTCAAGTACTGCGACAGTTTCCCGTCGCTGTTCTCATTTCTCGACGAACGCCACGACGGCAACGTGAGGCTGGTCACCGGCGACGAGACCGCCCAGGTGATGGACGCCTGCTTCCAGTGCAAGCTCTGTGAGGTGCAATGCCCCTACACCGTCCGCGACGGGCACGACTTCCAACTGGACTTCCCGAAGCTGGTCCACAGGTACAGGGCACAGCAGACCCGGGCCGGCAGGACGAGCCTGCGTGACCGGGTTCTAGGTGATCCGGACCGCACTGCCAGGGCGGCCAGGGCATCCGGTGGGCTGGCCAACGCACTCAACTCCAGGAGCCGGTTACACCGACGCTTTCTGGACCTGCTCCTTGGAATCCACCCCGACAAGGACCTACCGCGGTTCGCCCGCACCACCTTCACATCGTGGGCCGAGGACGAGGGGCTCGTCGGCGACGATCCCTCTGACGGTGAGGTCGTCGTGTTCCCCACCTGCTACGTGGAACACAACGAACCCGAGGTGGGCCACGACACCGTGTCGGTGCTGTCCAGAAACGGCGTGGACGTCACCTGCGAGAAGGGCCTCCAGTGCTGCGGTATGCCGGCATGGGAGTCCGGAGACCTCGAGACACTCCAGAAGAAGGCCAGCATCAACCTGGACCGCCTGATGCCCCATGTGGATGCAGGAAAGTCCGTGGTGGCAATCAACCCGACCTGTTCGATGATGCTCCGCCGCGAGTACCCGGAACTCGTCTCCGAAGAGGATCGTCCACGGGCACAGGCACTGGCTGCTGCCGTCGTCGACCCAAGCGAGTTCCTCTGGTCCATCCGCGACGAGGACCGCTTCGACGGCGGCTTCGCCAGCACCCCGACAACTGTCAGCTACCACGCCCCGTGTCACCTGCGAGCTCAGGCGGTGGGCTTCAAGGGACGCGACCTCCTGCGTCGCATTCCCGGCGTCAGGCCATCCACGACCATGGAGTGCTGCGGCCACGACGGCACCTTCGCCATGAAGACCGAGGGCTATGAGGTATCGGTGAGGATCGGCAAGAAGGCATTTGACGGCATCGCCTCACCTGATGCAGAGGTGTGGGCCACCGACTGCCCGCTGGCGGCCCTGCAGTTCGCCCAGCACGCTGGCCGTCGACCCATGCACCCGATGTCGATTTTGGCGAGGGCATATGAGCCCGACGGTTTCCCTACGCCTGTCGATCAGGAAGGCCCCCGATGACCGAGGTGCCGACCGCTCCAGGAGGGAGACACCCTCACCACGTACGTCGTGGGGAGATAGTCGACTACCAGACCTACGAGGACAACCGTGGCGAGATTCGCAGCGGTGCAATGGCCATCAAGGCACCGCGCCGAATCCACCTGGGCGTGCACCTGACCTTCCTCTTCGAGAACCACGACACGATGCACTACCAGATCCAGGAGATCATGAGGGCCGAGAAAATCGTCCGTGAGGCCTCGATCGCCGAGGAACTGGACACCTACAACGGCCTGCTCGGTGGAGTCGGCCAGCTCGGATGCGCCCTCCTGATCGAAATCGACGACGAGGATGAGCGAAGGAAGATGCTCACGGCGTGGCTGGGCCTCCAGGAACACCTCTATGCACTGGACCACGAGGGCAACCGCTCCTACGCCGGGTTCGACCCATCTCAGGTCGGCACCGACCGCCTGTCGGCAGTGCAGTATCTGACCTTTGACCTGTCAACTCCACCCGTCGCCCTTGGCTGCGACTTCCCGGGCATGGTCCTGGAGACGAACCTCGACAAGGCCCAGTGCCGAGCCCTGGCAGACGACCTGGCTGCCACCCGCGGCTGACGACCCGCCGGCGTAGCCCGCCCAGCCTGGAAGACGACTAACCCAGGTCGGCCAGATCCGCCAACTTGTCGAGGATCGGCAGCACCACGTCGGCACCGTCTGGCGGCAGCCCGAACACCAGCCTGTCAACCCCAAGGGAACGGGCATGTTCCACAACAGCACGTTCGTGGGGTGCTCCGTACACGCTCACCTCGACCTCGGCTGGATCGCGACCCGCCCGCTCGCACTCCTCGTCTCTCGCCGTCAGCCATGCCGACGGGTTGAACTCGCCGCGACCGGCAATCGGTATCCAGCCGTTCCCGTACCGCACGGCCCTCTTCAGGCCGCCCGGCATGACCCCACCAACGTGGATGGGCGGATGGGGCTTCTGGAGCGGCTTGGGGTTCTGGAAGATGGGGTCGAAGTCGACCTGTTCGCCGTGGTACTCGGCCTGTTCTGAGGCCCAGATCTCCTTCATGGCCTCAATCCGCTCACGCATCAGCCCGAAACGCCTCTCATGGTCGGTGCCGTGGTTTGCCATCTCCTCAAAGCCCCAGCCGGCTCCGACGCCGAAGAGGAACCTGCCCCCTGACAGCACGTCGATGCTCGTCACCAACTTGGCGAGATGGATCGGGTCACGCTGGACAACCAGTGCGATACCGGTGGCCAACTTGAGCTCACTTGTCACCGCCGCTGCTGCGCTGAGGCACACGAAGGGGTCCATGGTGTCGTAGTACATCTGTGGCAACACGGGCCCACCGGGCCATGGAGCGGTACGGCCCACCGGAATATGGCTGTGCTCTGCAAACCAGAGCGACTCGAATCCACGCTGCTCGAGGGCTACCGCCAACTCTGCCGGTGGGATCGTGTAGGAGCACGGAAAGATGCTCACTCCGAGTTTCATGGTGATTGACATGGCCGCTCCGTTGGTCCCGGTTCGTCGAGTGGCCGACCCTAGACCCTGAGGTCGGATTCGGCCTCATTACTCGACTCAGCCCACGACTCATTCCTCGACTCAGACCACGACTCAGCCAGTGCCATCCCAGCTTGACATATGGATAACAAGCATTATCATCGCTGGATGGTTGTAGTGGGGACCGGGTCTGACCCGTCGCAGCGCGTGGTTTCTGGCGACGCTCCACCCCCTGCAGCAGACGACGCTCCAACGGGCGAGGACCTGACCGAGATCCTGTTGCATGCCGCCGCAGAGGTGTTCGCAGAACAGGGATACGAACGGGCCGGCGTCGCCGAGATCGCGCGGCGGGCCGGGGTAACCACAGGAGCCATCTACAGCCGCTACACCGGCAAGGCCGAGATGCTGCTGGCCGCCGTCGACCTGCACGTACCCGACGAGATTCAGCAGCTGCTCCGGTCGGACCACCCCGGCGAGTCGGCCACAGACGTGCTGTCCTCGTTGGGAGCCCACCTTGTCGACGACCTGCCCAGGGGGTACGGCCTCTTCCTCGAAGCCATCGTGGCAGGCCGGCGTGACCCTGAGTTGGCCGCAGCCATCCGCAGACGTGTCGAGGACGAAGACGCCAGGCTGGCAGAGCTCGTCGATGAGGCCACCACAGACGGGGTCTTCGACCCGGATCTCGACCGGTTCGCAACCGTCCGCCTCGCACACGCCATCGGCTTCGGCATGACCCTCACCCGCGTAATGGGCCTGGACCTACCCGAGTCCGACACGTGGACCACGGTTATCGACAGGGTCATCGGATCCCTGGCGGTTCCGGCCAGCCAGCAGCGTTCGCCCAACGACCAGGCCAACCCACCACCGGGCACCCCCCGACAAACAGGAGAAACAGAGTGACAACCACCGAGAATGCACCAACGGCCGAAAACCCCCTCAGCCGGGCATTCGATCTTGAGACATACGCCAACGACCCGGACCGCATTGCCGAATACTCGGTCTGGAATCAGGACGTAGCCAGCGTGATCCACACAGTGGAGGACAACGCCGACGCCATCTTCACCTGGAACTACGACAAGGGCGAGAGGGCTGCGCTCGACAAGCTCTACGAAAAGGCCAAGACATCACAATGGAACGGCCAGACCGACCTGGACTGGTCCATCGACGTGGACCCGTACAAGACCCTCGCCCCAGCAGACCCCCTCGAGGTGCAGTACTTCGCGGAGAACCCGGAGTCGCCGCTCCACAAGTTCAACGATGCCGAATGGGCAGAGGTCGGTGTCGAGTCGCTCAACTGGAGCCTGGCCCAGTTCATGCACGGCGAGCAGGGCGCCCTGCTCTGCACCGCCAAGATCGTCGAGACGGTCCCATGGATAGACGCCAAGTACTACGCCGCCACCCAGGTGGTCGACGAGGCCCGACACGTAGAGGTGTTCGCCCAGTACCTGGACACCAAGCTGGACGGAATCAAGTACCCATGCAACACCCACCTGGGCCTGCTGCTCGACGACATCCTCAACGACAGCCGCTGGGACATGACCTACCTGGGCATGCAGATAATGGTTGAGGGCCTTGCCCTGGCGGCATTCGGCTTCATGCACCAGACCATCGAGGAACCGCTACTCAAGAAGCTGCTCCGCTACGTGATGAGTGACGAGGCCCGCCACGTGGCCTTCGGGGTGATCAGCCTCCAGGAGGTGTACCAGCAGTTGACGGTCGCCGAGCTCCGGGACCGCCAGGAGTTCGCCTTTGAGGCAGCCCTGCGAATGCGCGACCGCTTCATGCGCCAGGAGATGTGGGAGCGCTTCGGCGTAGACGTAAAGGAAATGGTCAAGTTCCAGCTCGGCATGCCCGACGAACTGCGCATCTTCCAGCGACTGCTGTTCTCAAAGATCGTCCCCAACTGCAAGAAGTTGGGTTTGTTGGATGCTGGCGACGGCTGGCTGCGTGACCGCTTCACCGATATCGGCGTAATCGAGTTTGAGAACTGGGTCGACACCGGCGAGGAGTACGCCGACCTGGACGAGGTGGCGAAGGACAGAGAGGAAGCCAGAGAGGCCGCGGCCGCCAACTAGTCCCCGGCCGACAGGTGGTGCCTGATGACCTCGTCGATCACGAACCTCAGGAACTTCTCGGAGAACACCGGGTCGATACCGGCAGCCTCGGCCATGCCCCGCATGCGTTCGATCTGCTCGGCCTCCCGCTCGGGGTCAGCCGGCGGCAGGCCGGCCTCGGCCTTGTAGACACCCACCTGGCGGGTGACCCTGAAGCGCTCAGCCAGAAGGTGGATCATGGCTGCGTCGATGTTGTCGATGCTGGCCCGGAACTCAGCCAGCACCTGATCCTCGCCTGAAATGCCTGCCATCACGCTTTCCTCTCGCTGTATGCCAGCAGCGTAGGCGCACCAGCTCATGCTCCAGCGCTGGTATCCAGCCCGCCAGTGGCTACTAGTCTCCACTGACCTGTCGTAACCAGAAGGGCAAACAATGGAGATTCCGCTCACAGTCGCCGATCACCTGCGGCGTGCCGAGCTCGTCTACGGCGACCGCGTCGCAATCATCGACGAACCGGAACAACCCGCATCGCCGCTGACCAACCTCACGTACCGACGCACCGCCGACCTGGCGCGTTCGATGGCCGTCGGGCTCGATGACCTGGGCCTGGAACTGGGCGCCCGGGTAGCGATGGTCTCTCACAACACGGCCCGCCTGCTCGTGTTCCTCTTCGGAACGAGTGCCTTCGGACGGGTTGGAGTTCCGATCAACTTCAGGCTTAACCGCGAAGAGGTGCAGTTCATAGTCGACCACTCCGGCGCCGAGGTCCTGATCATGGACCCGGAACTCGAGGAGGATCTGGGCGATATAAAGGTGAAGCACCGGCTAATGGCCGGCGAGGAGTCCGACGCCCTCTTCAACCGGGGCATGAACGAAGGTGCCGAGCCCCGTCCATGGACACCCGACGAGGGGGCAACGGCAACCATCAACTACACCAGCGGCACGACAGCCCGCCCCAAGGGCGTGGAGATGACCCACCGGAACCTCTGGCTGAACGCAGCCGTGTTCGGCTGGCACACCGGGGTCAACGACCGGGACGTCTACCTCCACACGCTGCCGATGTTCCACTGCAACGGCTGGGGGATGCCGTATGCGGTGACGGCAATGGGTGGCCAGCACATTGTCCTGCGCAAGGTGGACGGGCCCGAGATACTGCGCCGCATCGAACACCACGGTGTGACGCTGCTGTGTGGGGCTCCGGCCGTGATCTCTGCCGTCCTGGATGCGGCAGCTGACTGGGACGGTCCGATTCCAGGCTCAGGCACCATGCGGATAGTCGTCGCAGGCGCACCACCACCCACGAGGACCATAGAGAGGGTTGAGACCGAACTGGGCTGGGAGTTCATCCAGATCTACGGCCTCACCGAAACCGCTCCCCTGGTCACCATGAACAGGAACCGTTCAGAGTGGGACCACCTGGATGCCGGCGAGCGGGCTTCAATGCTGTCGCGCGCCGGAGCCCCGGCGCTCGGCGTGAGCATCGACACGGCACCCGATGGTGAGCTCCTCACCTGTACGAACCACGTGCTCAAGAGCTACTGGGACCAACCCGAGGAGACCGCAGCAGCCCTGGCAGATGGCTGGTTCCACACCGGAGACGGAGCGGTGATCGGCGACGACAACTACGTCACCATCACCGACCGCAAAAAGGATGTGATCATCTCGGGCGGTGAGAACGTGTCGTCCATCGAGGTCGAGGACTGCCTCTTCTCACATCCAGCTGTCGCCGAGGTGGCCGTCATCGGGGTTCCTGACGAGAAGTGGGGCGAGACCATCAAGGCCCTGGTCGTCCTGGCCGATGTCGGAGATTCGGACGATCCAGGGAATCAAGGTGCGGACCTTCCCGGCGAGCAGGACCTGATCGACCACTGTCGTGACAGTTTGGCGCACTTCAAGTGCCCGACATCAGTCGAGTTCCGCGACGAGCTGGCGCGCACCGCCACAGGCAAGCTCCAGAAGTTCAAGCTCCGGGCCCCCTACTGGGAGGGAATGGCGAAGCAGGTCAACTAGGAATGCCCGATCGGGCAGATGGAGGGACCGAGAACGCGTGACACAGAGAGAACCGGAGCCGGCAGCGTCAACAGGTCGTGAACGGCTGGCCATGTGGGCCGTAAAGGCTGCACTCGCAGCATGTCTCGTTGCAGGCCTCCTGTTTCCCGAGATACCGGGGGTTGCGGGTAAGGGATGGCCTGAGCGGGCCGTTGGCTATCCGCTGTCGGCGCTCATCGTTCCCATTGTCTGGTGGATGACGCGTGGACGCCAGGTTCCTGACACCACACCACGCTCCACCTACCCCTACCTGGCCGATGCCCTGCTCGTGATCCCGTTCGTTTTGGACCTGGCCGGCAACCTCGTGAACCTCTACGACACCTTCGAGCAGTTCGACGACATCCTCCACTTCGTGAACTGGACGTTCCTGGTGGCAGCGATGGTCCTGTTCCTGCGGCCGGCCAGACTCGCCCGCTGGAACCTCGTGCTCCTCGGCTCCGGATTCGGGGCACTTGCAATCATTGCGTGGGAGGGGGTCGAGTGGATCATCCAGGAGATGGGCACCACCGGCCTGCAGCTCACCTACGACGACACCGTCGGCGACCTGGTGCTCTCCTCCTCAGGTGGGGTTGTCGGAGCAGCCCTGGCTGCGGCGGCCCTGACCCGCCGTGGATCTCACGAGCAACTCTCAGACCGACCTTCCAACTAGGTCCCCAGTTCCGCTAGCGGCACGCCCTCGAAGAACCTCCGGGGGTTGTCGACCACGAGCATCTCGATCTGCTCATCGGTCACACCGCTGTCGTGCAGCATCGGCACGATTTCGCGGTCGAAGCGGGTTGGGTCGAACAGGTCGCTGACACGTCCGGCCAGCGCTGGTGGAAAGGGCTCACCCCTCCAGCACCAGACGGAGTCGTGGCTGACGACCACCCTGTCGCCGGCTCCCTGCTCGAACAGGCGTACCAGCGAGGCCACCCTGTCGACATCGGGCATGAGCGTGCCGATGCCGAACCTGTCAAAGCCCAGGTAGCTGCCCCCTGCCGCAATCCCCATGTGGTAGCCGGTATCTGTGCTGCCACATGAGTGCCCAATGATCACCCGGTTCGCCGGCACCCCTGCGGCCGTGAGCACATCCTGTTGCAGGCCCCCCATCGTTCCCCTGTCGGTGTGTGTGGTCACCGGTGCACCAGTCGCAACCGACGCTGCCGCAGCCGCATCAAACACCGTCCGCTCGTAGTCGGTCATTGCCCCCGGACCGGTCGCACACTTGATGATCCCCGGCCTCACACCGGTGCTGCCGACACCGTCTGTCAACTCCGAGATGAACTGGTCGGCCATGACGGCACCGACGTCATCGAACTGGGCCCTGAAGTGCCAGTAGGCCGTGCCACCCTCCTCCTCCTTGTAGAGGCCGGTCGCGCAGACGATGTTGAAACCGGTCGCCTCGGCAACCTCGACCATCAGGTCCACATCGCGCCCCAGGTCAGACGGGCAGGGGTCGAGCATCGAGGAGTAGCCCAGGTCCTGTAGTTGCCTGATCCTCTCCGTGCACACAGCAACCATTTCGGCCCTACCGGGACCCGGACGGCTGGAATGGGCCTCGAAACCCGCATAGCCGATACTGAGGTGCTCATGCATGAGCGTCCGCCCCAGATCGGCGGTCGGAATCGGACCCGTAACGGTCTGAACGGTGTTGGCACCGGTAGCACCCAGCGTGTCCCCGGATACATCCATTGACTCCGCTGGATCAACCGGCATGGCTCCATGCTCCCACAACGCCTTCACCTACCCACTCCCAGGAGTAGAGGCACCGCCAGACGGCGCTGAATGCACGCGTACCCCCCCCCTGTCGGGTTGCCAGTGTGATCACGGGCACCTAGCGTGAATGTCTGTTACCCAACGATGGGTAGCCATCCGCGCACCTCGTCCTAATCGGACTGCCTGCACGGATGATCAATCAGATTGAGTCGAAAGACGAATCGGAGGGGTTCATATGCAGAAGAGCAAGCTTGTAAGGCTGCTTGCACTGTTCCTGTCGATTGGTGTCATTGCCGCCGCATGCGGCAGCGATGACAGCGACGACACACCGGCAGCACC
>JABHCN010000016.1 GCA_018673475.1 Actinomycetota bacterium
GCCGTGGTCGGGTTGTGGGCGGTGTTCTTCCCAGCCCTGCGAGACGTGGACACCTTCGACGAGGTCACGGCCTCCACACAGGTCGAGTAGCTGTCCAACTAGGCCGAGCGACGCTCCAAGGGATGAACCGGATGGTCGAACGGATGGACGAGGTGACGGCGGAAGATCTCCCCGTAGCCCGAGTAGAGGCCTGCCCCGGCTGCAGCGAGGTTGTCTGACCCGATCCGGTCCGCCAACTCGGGCAGCCCGTACCAGGGCACCCCGGCTTCGGCGTGGTGGGTGTGGTGGAGGTTGTTGTTGAGGAACAGCAGCCGGAAGAACCAGCCGGCGCGAACGACGATCGACCGGGTTGCGTCGCCCTCGGCCCACTGGTGCTCGCAGTAGGAACGAACCAGGCCCAGGCCGATGCCCAGGTAGACGCCCAGCAGATAGGTCCACCAGGGCATGCCCACAACCCGGACGACCAGCCAGAACAGTACGGCCGCGGTTGCCAGGTGAACGGACCACCAGCGCAGCAGTGGCCGGTCACCGGCCCTGATGGCCGCCGCGTCGCGCCTCACCATTGAGACGTTCTCAACGAGAGGACCCAGCAGCATCCGTCCCAGGAGGGTGTGGTGGGCGATGAGGAACCAGCGGCCGGGGGCTGGCAGGCGTTCCCACGTGGCGGCGGTGATGAAGAAGCTCTCGGTGTCGGTTGCCGGATCGGTCAGGTCCTCGGACTCGTGGTGGCTGATGTGTGAGCGCCGGTAGACCCGGAACGGCAGGCGCAGGCTTATCGGTATCGACCCGACCACCTCGTTGGCCCATGGGTTCGTGAAGGGGTGGCCGTGGAGTACCTCGTGCTGGAGTGAACCGTGCCAGGCGATCACGACTGCCAGGAGAACGGCGCCTACGGGCCAGGGAACAACCTCGTGCAAGAGCACGATCGCCAGCCATCCGCCGTAGATGGCGACAGCCACGCCCACGGTCTGCCACTCAACCCGGCGGCCCCCTTGAGCAGCGATAGCAGTCATTGTCGGCAAACTACTGCACCGCTGGCACCCCTCTCAGCGGGTGGCCCTGTCGAGGCTGCCACCGAAACCGTTTCGGAGATGCACCGCTGGCACCCCTCTCAGCGGGTGGCCCGGTAGGTGGTTGAGACCTGTCCGGTGCGGCTGAACACCACCTGGAAGAGCTGCAGGTTGCGCACCCGGAACGAGGCGGCCGAGGAGAGCAGGTAGTAGCACCAGGTGCGGCGGAACCGCTCGTCGTAGGCGGGAATCTCGTCCCAGCGGGACTCGATCCGGTCGAACCAGGCCATCAGCGTGCGGTCGTAGTCGGGGCCCAGGTTGTGGGCGTCCTCGATTGTCCACCTGGGTTGGGCCGCGCCGGCTATCTGGTGGAGCGACGGAACCACACCCCCGGGAAAGATGTACCGGTCGAACCAGGCGTCGGTGGACTCCTTGGACTCATTGGAGCCGATGGTGTGGTGCAGCATCAGCCCGTCGGGGGCGAGGAGTTCGTCGCAGCGGTCAAAGAACCCCGGGTAGTTGCGGGGACCCACGTGTTCGAACATGCCAATGCTGACGATGCGGTCGTAGGTGCCGGTGACATCCCGGTAGTCCTGCTGGTGGAACTCGACCGGCAGGTCGCCGGACCGATCCCGGGCCTCACGGACCTGCTCTCCCGCCGGGCTGATACCCACTACGTGTGCGCCGTACCTGCCGGCGGCGTGGCGTGCAAAGCCGCCCCACCCACATCCGATGTCGAGCACCCGCATGCCCGGCTCAAGGTGCAGCTTGCGACAGATCAGGTCCAGTTTGGCCTCCTGGGCGGCAGCCAGGTCGACTGTGCCGTCCCAGACAGCGCAGCTGTAGACCATCTCCTCACCGAGCATCCGAACGTAGAGGTCGTTGCCGATGTCGTAGTGGGCGCTTGCATTCTGTGCGGCCCGGCCGGTTGTCTGCCGGTTGGAGAACCTGGCTCGGGCCACGTTCCACAAGAGCGCCGGGCTGGGCCGAACCGCCGAACGCAGGTCGGCCGTAAACACCTTCACGAGGAACTCGTCGACCCGTTCGGCATCCCACCAGCCTTCCTGATAGGCCTCACCCAGGCCCAGCTCCCGGTCCTTGAGCACACGTGCCCAGAACCGGTCGTCGTTCACCTGCAGGTCGTATGGCTCGCCGCCACCCACGGTTACCCCAGCGGTGGCCAGCAGTTCCCTGCCCTGGTTCTCTGCGGCTGCCACGTGCTCCTCCGGTCTGTCATGACGTTCCCGCCCGGCTATCCGAATTGTACCGGCAGGTACCCATGCTGGTATCTGGTCGTCGACAGCCCCGTGTGCCCGGTTTCGACCCTTCCGACCATCGGGAGGTCAGGTTGCCTCCAGTGCCGACACGTAGGTGCCCTTAACGAGGGCTTCCCGCTTGGCACGCTGTTCCATCGCCCATGGCTCCAGGTTGCCCGTGGCTGGGACATCGGTGCCGAAGTTGCCGTAGGCGTCCTCGCCGCGCACCAGCATGGCCGTGTCCAGGTCGTGGAGGGTCTGACGCACGCTCGGGTGCAGATACTGAATGTTGAGACCTATCCGCCTGTCGCCACTCGCGTTGGGACGTGAGGCGTGCAGGGTCCAGCCGTGGTGAAACGAGGCCTCGCCGGGCCTCAGCGGGCACAGAACGACATCGGTCTCGTCGACGCCAGCCACGTACTGGTCGTTGTCGAGCACATTTGACCCATCGGTGCCGACTTTGTGGTCAAGCCGCCCGTTCGTGTGACTACCGGGGAGCATCATCATGGCTCCGCTCTCGGCGGTGGCCGGCGAGAGCGCCAGCCAAGCTGAGACCTGCCCGTCCGAGTCGAATCCCCAGTAGGTGAGGTCCTGGTGCCAGGCTACGTGGGCGGACGTGCCGGGTTCCTTGACTATGTAGCACGCGTTGTAGAGGAGAATGTCGGGCCCGAGGAGTTCCTCGACGACATCCAGCATCGCTGGATGTGTCGCCAACTCCAGGGGTGATGTCATGACGGTGTGCATCTTGTACTGGTAGTGGAGCGGGCCGACCTCTGCCTCGGCGTCCTCGAGGGCCCGCCGATGCCGCCGGGCCTCGACCTCGGAGACGACCCGCACCGGCGACACGAAGCCGTCGCTCCCGAATCCTTCCCGGAGTTGCCCCACACCTGACCCGAACTCCACCACGCGGCGAAGGCTACACCTCTCCAACTTGTCGGTACCGGCCGACACCGGTGCATCAAGCCGCACCACCGACCTCGCTGGGCGCACCTTGCCGCAAGTAGGGCTGGCTCTTCCAATAATGCGTTCACGATCAGGGGTACGTGATGGCTGAGGTTTCCCTCCAGAATCTGGAAAAGGTCTATCCAAACGGCTTCCAGGCCATTAGCGACCTCAGCCTCGATATCGCCGACGGTGAGTTCCTGGTGCTTGTAGGACCGTCAGGTTGCGGCAAGTCGACTGCGCTGCGGATGGTCGCTGGTCTGGAGACGATCACGTCAGGCACGCTCACAATCGCCGGCAAGCGAATGAACGACGTGGAACCCAAGGACCGCAACGTGGCCATGGTGTTCCAGAACTACGCCCTCTATCCGCACCTGGATGTGGGCCGAAACATCGGCTACAACGGCCAGTCCCCGGATTCGCAGCCCCGGCAGGCGATGGTGGAAACTCGACGAAACCCACGATTGGAGACCACGTGAGCCTTGACGACTTCCCCCGCACGCCCCTGTTGTTCGGACCCTCTCCGATTCATCCCCTGCCCCGGCTCAGCGAGGTCCTCGGCGGTGGTGTCGAGGTCTGGGCAAAGCGGGAGGACTGCAACTCGGGCATCGCGTTCGGAGGCAACAAGGTCCGAAAGCTGGAGTACCTGGTAGCCGACGCTCTGGAACAGGGCTGCGACACGCTGGTTTCGATCGGCGGGGTCCAGTCCAACCATACGAGGCAGGTCACCGGGGTGGCACGCCACCTGGGCCTCGGCGCGGTGACCGTCCAGGAGGGGTGGGTCGACTGGCCCGAGCCGGCCTACGACAAGGTCGGCAACATCCAGCTCACCCGCATACTCGGCGGTGACATCCGAATGGATCCGGCGGGGTTCGACATAGGCATCAGGGACAGCTGGAAGGCGGCACTGGAATCTGTGGAAGCGGCTGGAGGAAAGCCGTATCCAATCCCGGCTGGGGCATCGGACCACCCCCTCGGTGGCATGGGGTTCGCCAACTGGGCCCGGGAGGTCGCCGTCCAGGAGGCCGAACACGACGTGTTCTTCGACCACGTAATCGTCTGCACGGTTACCGGTTCAACACACGCCGGCATGATCGCCGGCTTCGCCCTCGAGGGGCGTGGCGACAGGCGGATCCTGGGCATCGACGCATCGGGCACGCTTGACCAGACCACCGACCAGGTCACCCGGATTGCCAACAACACGGCCGAACGGATCGGTGTCGGGCGCGACCTGGGCGCCGACGAGATCACGGTGCTGGCCGGATACGAGGGCCCCGCCTACGGGGTTCCCGATGAACAGACCATTGACGCCATCCATCTGGTGGCCCGAACAGAGGGCATGCTCACCGACCCCGTCTACGAGGGAAAGTCCATGGCAGGCCTCATCGACCTCGTCAGGACCGGCGTGATCCCACCGGGTTCAAAGGTGCTCTATGCGCACCTGGGTGGCCAGCCGGCCCTACCCGCCTACGCCGGAGCCCCCGGCCTCGGCTAGCACGATCACCCCGGAAGGGGTCTCCAGTTCGACTGCGTCGCCCACGTCGTCTCTCACCAGCAGGTACCAGCCATTCTGATAGGTGCTGTTCAGCAGGTAGGCGACCTCGAACCAGTCCAGCACGTCAACACAACCCATTTCCGTCCAGGCAATCCCGATCTCGTCGGGATCGTCGTCCTCGCCTGTCCACGCCGTTTCGAACCTGTTGCAGCCGAGGTTCCCCCAGAGCCGACCGGTCGTCTCGAAGGTGACGTGGACATCGGCTCCGTCGGGAGGAAGGAGTGTCTCGCCATCAACCTCGAGGCTCACCACAGACCACTGCACACCGACCAACCAGTCCGGGTAGGTGGGCCAGGTCACGGTCGGAGCGGCCAGAGGGCTCTCGGGCTGCTCCAACCCGGCGCTACATGACATTGCCGGGAATAGGACGGCGACGAGAAGGACGACAAACTGTCGAGTTCCCAGAACCACCGCCCGGAGAGCCATCACGCGAGGTCACGGGCCACGACGCCGGTCAGGCAGCCGATGGCACCTGACGCCTTTGCCAGCTCGTCGACCTCGACGGTGGAACAGGTGACACCGAGCGCCTCGTAGAACGCCTGCGTGACCAGGTTTCCCTCAGCCATCAGGAACCGGCGGGGTCCCAGCGTGACTCCGTTCAGGGCGAATCCACCAATCGCCTCATCAAGGTCTGGCAGGTAGTGGACCTCGTAGCCCTCGTCCCTGAGGGCCTCGACTGCCGCTACGGCCAGACGCGTCGGCCAGGCGACCGCCAGGTCACGGTCAAGGATGCGCAGCATTCCCATGAGGTGCATGGTGCCGATCGGAAGGTCCACCCGGGTTGTCGTGACACCAATCGCCGCCATTACGTCGACGATCTGGTCTATCGCCTCGGTGTTGGTACGCAGGCCCCGGCCAACCAGCACGTGCGTCGAAGACAGCCACATCAGGTCTGCCCCCTCGAAGGTTCCGGTCCCCGAGATGCTTCGCAGGATCGGAACGCCAGCGGCAGCCAGGCCAACGGCGGCGACACGTTCCTCTCCAGCGCGCACCTCCGAGGCCGGTCGGGCCAGGATCGCCCCCTCCGGGGTCATGGCGAACAGGTCGGCCATGAACATCTGGTTCGGTTGAGGCACCGGTGGTGGCCCGATCAGATGGACTTCGGTTCCGTTCGCCCTGTAGGCCTCAACGATGGCGTCGTGCTGCCGGCCGGCCCTGTCTGCATCGACCCGGTCAAGCATCTGGGCCCCGTTCGGGTCGTCGGAGACGATCTCGGGTCCGGGTCGGTGGAGCAGCACGCTGCGAAGCGTGCCGTACTCGGAGTCGATACCGAAGATGCCCCAGATGCCGTTGGCCTCGTCACGAAGGTGACGCACACGGGGCTGCCAGCCGGGCCCGCCGTATGCGGCATGTTGCAGCGGGTTGGACCTGTCAGCCATCTGGAAAACCCACGTCTGCCGAGTTGGATGACATCTGGCCAGACTATTTCCGCAACTCACCAGCGAACCAGACGGAGCCATCCAAATATACCCCTGGCGTGAGTTGCTTGTTCTGATAACCTGTTCTTTATGGGAGTCGCAGCAGAGTTGCTCAAGAAGGCCCGCAGCGAGGCCGGAATCACGATGGCCGAACTCGCTGCTCGTGCAGGAACCTCCAAGCCCACGATCTCCCGCTACGAGAACGGGCTGGTCGATCCCGGCGCAAGAACTCTTGAACGACTGCTCCAGGCCTGCGGGTATGAACTCCGTGCAACACCGACGGGCCTCCCTGCAACCCTTGATCGGCTCGGCGAACGATTCCAGGGGCAACACGAGCCAACGGCAGACGATGCAACCCTCACCAGTAGCGGTAGACGCCTTCGTACGGCAGACGACCTCAGGTCCTTTGCGGCCGAACTCGAGAGTCAAGGCCTCCTGGCGCAGTGAGCGACAAGGGCGACGGGTTCGGCAGACTCGACGAGGTCGAGATCTTCACCAAACTCGATGCGAGTGGGGTCGAGTACGTGGTCGTCGGAGGAAGCGCCGCTATTTTGTGGGGCGCTACTAGAGCCACCCGCGACGTCGACTGCGTTGTTCGCCAGACCACAGAAAACCATCAGCGCCTCTGTAACGCCCTTGAGGCCATGGGCCACCCACGGCTCCGAATAGAAGGAGTCGACGATGACACGGCCACAGAACTGTCGCGGCGTCTTCTCCATCCCGACTTCTTCGATCGCACTTCTCTTTCCACCTGGCGAACCGATCACGGCAGCATCGACGTTCTCGCTGACATTGCCGACGCAACAGGCCAACCAGTCGACTATGACCAGTTGGCCAGGCGGTCGGTGCTCACACCAACTGGAGCGATACGTATCCGTGTCGCCTCCCTTGATGACCTCATAGATTCCAAGACCTACGTTGACCGGGACAAGGACCGTGAAGCGCTGCCCGAACTACATGAGCTCCGACGACGCCTCGAACACGACACGTAGCCCGTCAGCCGTGGACCGACATGGACGAATCGGGGTTGACCTCACGGTTCCTGCTGTAGAACCCGACGTCTATCTCCCGTCCGGTGTACCTGCCGGTCACGACAACCGGCGATGCGTCGTGGTCGTGCCCGGACTCGACGGCCTCGATCAGGTCGGCCATTACCTGGCCGACGGCACCTGCGTTCTTGTACTGGTTCCCGCTTGAGCCGATTGCCATGTAGAAGCCGTCCAGATCGCTGCGGTCGTAGATGGGAAGCCAGTCGTCTGAGACGTCGTAGAGGTCGACCACGCCCTTCTTCTCGTGGGGAACCCCCAGGGTGGGGATACGGCGGTTGGCCCGCAGCACCTGGGCCTCCCACTGCTCCTGGGAGAGCGTGGTGTCGTAGTCATCCGGGTCGACGAACTCGCGGGGATCACAGTCCGGGTCGACGCTGCCTATCAGCACGTTGTTGCCTGTCTCGGGCCTGAAGTAGAAGCCGGTGTCGTCGTCGGCACCGACCAGGCCGTTGGCCATGAAGTCGTAACCCTGGGGTGCCGGCACGTGGTGGACCTCGTGGCGCAGTGCCCGGGTCTTGATGTTCATCGAGTCGTACACCCCGGCCATCTTGTTAATGACGGCACTGTGGGGACCGGCCACGTTGACAACGACCGGCGCGGTGACCCGTCGACCGTCGGCCAGGGTCACACCCTCCACGCGACCGCCAGCCCTGTCGATTGAGATGACCTCGGCGTTAAACCAGAACTGGGCACCGCTGGCCTCGGCGGCCCGCTGCAGGTTGTGGCAGGAAAGCTGCGGGTCGCTGACATAGCCCGCGTCAGGGGCGAATATCGCCCCGGAGATGGTTCCGGTGGGGTCGTCCCAGAAGTGGGGGTCGTCAGGTCGCTTGGGTGGCCCGTACCGGCCGTGGTCCAAGAGGGGCATCCGTTCGGAAAGGTCGTCGAGAGTCCAGTCCTCGAACGGAATGTCCAGTTCCTCCCAGAGAGCCCTGACCTTTGATGAATGACCCTCCTCTCCGAGGAGCAGGTTGAACATGCCGCACTGGTGGAACTGGATCAGACCGAGCTCGTCGTCGGCCCCGATGTAGGCGGGCCAGTCGGTCCAGTAGTGCATTGCCTCCCAGGCCATGGTCACCCCGGGAAGCGTCGAGTAGGTGAAGCGCACGATGGCACAGGAGTTGATTGTTGAGCCGGCTCCGGCCGCTGACGCCTTGTCGACGCTCAGGGTTCGCATGCCCCTTCGTGCCAGCTCGACGGCGATCGCCCCACCAAGTACACCCGCTCCGATGATGACGGCGTCGACCTCAAACGGGCTGCCGGTCTGTTCTGTCATTTCGGACTCCTTGGCATTGGCTGCACGTGACGTGGGGTGTCAGCGGGGTTTCGACCCGGGCGGGCGCAATCATGCCAAGTCTGGCGGGATCATGTGAACCCGGTGGGACTAGGTTCGATGACCGACAGTGTCGCCAACCACCTCTGGAGTTCCCAGCGTGAACGAGACATCCGCACCCACAATCGTGATTGCCGACGACGAGACAGTTGTCGGGGCAACATGGTTCGACGACCGGCCAGTGGTCGACCCTGCCGCGCTGTGGGCCCTCCTCGGATGGAATCTCAAGCCTGAAGGCCTCTGCCGGGGGGACACCTGTGTCCCCATACCGGACCGATCTGCCCTCGAACACCCAGAGGGCATCGACTTGATGGCTGCAGCGGGCGCCCTTGGCCGCCCATCACTGGCTGATCCTGATGCCCACATGGTTGCCATCGGCGTGCCGGCCGATGACCGTCAACGTGCGCTCGTCGACCGACAGGCGCCTGACGCCACGCTCCTGGACCTGGAGGGAAATCAGCGCCAGTTGTCGGAGTGGTCGGGCACAAGACGTCTGCTGGTTGCATTCTCCAGTTGGTGAGGATGCGCCTTCGACCTGCCCGGGTGGCAGGCACTGCAGGACGAACTCGCTGATACGGACTTCACCGTGATCGCCGTCGCCATCGACGAGAACATCGACGTCGTCGCACCGCTGGCTCAGGGAATCACCTACCCCGTGCTGGTCGACACAGAGCACCGGCTTCCTGAGCTCTACGCCGTCAACAACGTCCCGACCGTCATGTGGATCGACGAGGCCGACCGCATCGTCCGACCCAACGCCAACGAGTTCGGTTCGGACATGTTCACCGAGCTCACCGGTATCAGGTGCGAGGACCACATGGCACAGGTCCGGGCGTGGATCAAAGACGGCACCGTGCCTGATGACGCTGACTTTGAGGTTCCGGATCTCAACGCCGATGAGATCTCTGCACGCCTCCACTTTCGGATAGCGGTCCATGCACGACGTGCCGGCCTAGACAACGTGGCCAAGCGGCATTTCGACAGGGCGAGGGAGTTGGCACCACACGACTTCACCATCGTGCGGGCCGCCATGCCGCTGACCGGCATCGACCCGTTCGGACCAGCCTTCTTCGAGCTGTACGGGGTGTTTGAGGCCGCTGGCGCTCCCTACCGGGGTATCCGGAGGCCAAGGCCCTGAATCAGACGGGCACCTGGCTGACCAGCGCCTTGGCTGTGAGGAAGGCCTGCATCAAAGCTCAACCCTCGTGGGACCACTCCGGGCGGCGCTTTTCCACGAAAGCCGTGGGCCACTCCCTGCCGTCGCCACTAGCGGCGGCGTTGGACATCACGCTCACCGCCAACTCGTAGGCGTCTTGGAAGGTCATGTCCATCTGGGCGTACATGGTCGCCTTGCCGAGGCCCTTGGCGTAGCGGCTGCCGCGGGTTGCGTACCCCATGAAGTCACGTGTCGCCTGTTCCAGGTCCACTGCCGGCACCACCCGGTTGACGAGGCCCCACTGGACAGCCGTGGCCGCGTCGATTGCGCCTCCCGTTAGCGCCATCTCGGCCGCCCGCTTCCGACCGATCTGGCGGGCAACCGCCACCATCGGCGTGTGGCAGAACAGGCCGCCCTTGCCACCGGGTGTGGCGAACCTGGCCTCTTCGCTGGCTACGACGAGGTCGGTGCTGGCGGCCAACTGCGCTCCAGCCGCGGTGGCGAGGCCCTGCACCTGGGCGATGACCACCTGGGGCACCTCGGCCAGAGACGTCATCGCCCGGGTGCACACGGTAAACAGCTCGTGCAGCTCGTCCCCGGTCATCCCGGCCATCTCTGCCAGATCGTGGCCGGAGGAAAATACAGGGCCGGTGGATGCCAGCACGATCCCCGCCACGTCGTCATGCTCCCCGGTCGTGCGAACGGCGTGTTCCAACTCCATCAGGACCTGCGTCGATAGGCAGTTGCGACGGTCGGGCCTGCTCAGCGTGATGGTGACGTACTCACCGTCCCGTTCGCATTCGAGATTCTCGTAGTCCACGGTGTCTGCTCTCCCCTGCTGACGACTACACCAGTGTGACCCACACGCGACTGGACACGTCAAGTCCAACGCAACGGCACCTACCTGTACCCTGACCGGCGGTGGTCGACCGGGTTTCGCGCCGGGTTTCGATCCGCCGTCGGGTCGCTAGCTCATCGGGTAGAGCAGGGGACTTTTAATCCTCAGGCGCCGGGTTCGAGCCCCGGGCGACCCACCATCAGTCAGCCTGTTCCCCCACCGGGACGGGCGTCGTACGCACGCAGCGAAAGTGAACCGCCCTGGCATGCAGAAGCCGTGCCAGCGCCTGCTCGTCGGCTGAGAGGGCGCCGATCCTCTCCCGCTCCATCTCGTCCGCCGAGGTGGTGCCGTCCAGCCAACCCAGAGGACCCGTCATCGGGAGCCGGGGCACCAGACGGTTGTGGAAACGCACCACCCCCCTCGGCCACCGGTCCAGACCGGGCGGTGCCCAGTCAGGGTTCTGGGCAAGATGCTCAAGGGCCTGTGCCCGCAGTCGCTGATTCAACTCCCGCTCGTCGGCCGACGGCAGGAACGGTCCGGTCAGGTCAGCCATGTCAGAGTCTGGCCCATGTCGATCTCATTCCCAGACGAACCCGCACGGATCCACCCCCCGCTGGGCCAGAACCCGTCCTACGGCCTCGTCCAGACGACCCGGCGACAGGCGGCCGTCATCCAGAGCCGTCA
>JABHCN010000073.1 GCA_018673475.1 Actinomycetota bacterium
CCGGCTCAGGCTCAGGGACCGGCTCAGGCTCAGGGACCGGCTCAGGCTCAGGGACCGGCTCAGGCTCAGGGACCGGCTCGGGCTCAGGGACCGGCTCAGGCTCAGGGACCGGCTCAGGCTCAGGGACCGGCTCAGACTTCTTCTTCCTCGCCGGCTTCTTGGCCCCGGGTTCCTCAGGCTGTTCGTCGCGCGTCAGGCCCTCCCGCACAGCCTTGCGCCGCACCCGGTCAGCCTGTGGCTCAACCATGCCCGACGAGTGGCTCTTGGTACCAACTCCGAGGGAATTGCAGAGGTCCAGGACCTCCGCGTTGGTCATCCCGAGTTCTCGCGCCAACTCGTAGACGCGGATGTTTTTCGGCACTGTGGTTCTGATGTCCTGTCGAATCGAGGGCTTGCTGGACGGAAGTTCCGGTTCAGACCTGCCCTACCGGTTCAGGGGTACGGCACTCCGGGCCTGTGGGCGGGACCGGCCATTGACGCTATCGGCCAGCGACCCCGATCACCCTTTCGATTGGGCCGTCCACCCCACCATCGTAGGCCACCGGGCCAGCAGGTTGTCGGCCTCAACACGGCCGACCGCCCTCCGCAGAGCCCTGGAGAGGGCATCAGGCCCTACAAGTGCGGCACAATCGGCATCAAGATGCAACCAGGCACCCCTACCGGACCCTCTGGGGTCAGGCACTGGTGCACCGGTGGTGTCGCTCCAGGCGATGCGGGCCAGGTTGGCTGTCGCCGATTTGCGCCTACAACCGATGCAGGTCCGTTCGGGAGTTATGCCTGCGGCTCCGACTCGGTGTCTTCGTCGCCGGCCGGTACCTCAGCCTCATCGGATGCCTGATCATCAGCGGCATCCGAGTCCTCGGGAACGTCATCATCGGCCACTGCCTCGCCAGCAGCGTCCGACCCCTCGTCGGCCTCCGGTTCGCCTTCAACCGGAGCCTCAACTTCGGCCACTGCCTCCTCTGACGGAGACTCCTCGTCGGCAACCGCTGCCTCGGTCCACTGGTCGGCTGAAACTGCCGGGCCGCCCTCGGCGGGCTTCCAGACCTGCTCGCCGGTGGCCTCGTCGAGGATCCACTCGCCCTCGGCCCACTCGATGTCGGCGTATGCAGCCTCCTCGGCCACCTGGGTCTCGCTCTTGATGTCCACCCTCCAGCCGGTCATCCGGGCAGAAAGACGTGCGTTCTGGCCCTCCTTGCCGATGGCAAGCGAAAGCTGGTAGTCGGGCACGATCACCGTTGCAGTTCCGGTTTCCTCATCGATGAGGACCTCTTTGACCTTGGCGGGGGAAAGGGCCTTCATCACGAAGTCGGCGGGGTCCTCCGAGAAGGGGACAATGTCGATCTTCTCACCACGCAACTCGTTCACGACCATACGGACACGTGCGCCCCGTGCTCCGACACAGGCGCCGACCGGGTCGACATTGGAGTCGTTGGAACCGACAGCGATCTTGGTGCGGTGTCCGGGCTCGCGGGCGCAGGCCCTGATCTCGACCACACCGTCGGCGATCTCAGGCACCTCCAGTTCGAAGAGTCGCTTGATGAGACCCGGATGGGTGCGGCTGACAACGATCTGGGGGCCCTTGGCCGTCTTGCGCACCTCGACGATGTAGGCCTTCAGCCGGGTATTGGCCTCAGGCCGCTCGAAGGGAACCTGCTCGGCCTGCGGAAGCAGTGCCTCGACCCGACCAAGGTCGAGGAGGGTGTAGCGGGCATCGGTCTGTTGGATCATTCCCGTGACGATGTCTCCCTCGCGTCCTGCGTACTCCTCGTACTTGAGGTCGCGTTCGGCCTCGCGAATGCGCTGGGTCATGACCTGTCTGGCTGTCTGGGCCGCGATGCGGCCGAAGTCGTCGGGAGTGACGTCGTACTCCTCGCCGACCGGTTCGCCCTCCTCGTCGAGATCCTGGGCAAAGACCCGGATCTCCATGGTGTCGGGATCGATGGTCACCCATGAGAACTCGTGGGCTCCGTGCATCCGCTTGTACGCCGACTCGAGGGCATCCGCCAACGCTGCAAAGAGGGTGTCAAGGGTGATCCCGCGTTCTCCGGCAAGGGCCTGAAGGGCCTCCATCATCTCGGGGTTCATGTGCCGGCCTTTCTCTCAGTGCTCTCAGTACTCTCAGTTCTTGCCGCTGGGGCCACCGTCGAATCGGCTGCCGGGGCAGAGGGCAGGCTGCCGCTGCCGCCATCACGGCGAGTCGACTTGGGCTCCGGAGTCCAGGCAAACACCGTGCGTGCCTGGAGGATCTCGTCGTAGGCAATGGAGCGGAGAGCGCCATCTGCCGAACGAACCGACACCCCCTGGGCATCGGCAGCCTCGAGCGCACCCGACAGGCGGCGGTCGCCATCGACTCCGGGTTGTGTCTTGAGGGCTACCTGGCCGCCAAGTGCCTTGAGGAAGTGCGCAGGGCGCTTCAGGCGGCGCTCGAGTCCGGGGCTGGTCACCTCGAGCGTGTAGGACGGTCCAATCGGGTCCTCGTGGTCGAGGGCACGAGATACCTCGCGGGTGACGCTGGCAATCGACTCCATCCCCACACCCTCGGGATGGTCGATGGTGAGCCGCAGGATTCCACCCTCGAACTCGACGTCGATCAACTCGACGCCGACACGCTCACACAGAGGGGCCGCCATGATGTCCACCCGGTCGGTCACACCCACGGCTCCTCCTCTCCTGTATTCGGTCTTTTCGGTCTGTCACGCATCGACCACCACCGAAAACGAAAGGCGTGGGCAAAGCCCACGCCTCGTCGTCGAACACGAACGATGCACGCGACCGGCAATCATACCTGAGGTAGGGCTGGTGCGCTCAGGGGCATTCGACCCAGGGAGGCCGCCCGATTTCAGCCCGACTGTCGCCGGATTGCCTCGATCACAGCACCCGTATCGTTGGCGTCCTCACCCTGATCGGAGAGCAGGCGCCTCCGGTCCAGTTCCGCCTCCCGGGCGGCCTTCTCGGTGTCGACCCTGGCCAGGGCGGCTTCGACCCCCTCGCCATGGATCAACTCGGCCCACTCCACAAGGGCATCGACCATCTCGTCCTCTGGAACAACTGCCACGTTTTGACCCTTCACGAACAGGTGGCCCCGCTTGTTGCCTGCGGCTATACCCAGGTCGGCATCGCGGGCCTCGCCGGGACCGTTCACAACACAACCCATTACGGCCACCTGGAGTGGGATCTCGCGATCGGCAAAGGCTTCCATCGCCTCCTCGGCAATGGTGATCACGTCGACCTCGGCGCGACCACAGCTGGGACAGGCGATCAGGTCCACGTTTTTTCGTTCGCGCAGGCCGAGGGCCTCAAGAAGTTGGCGACCTGCGCGTGCCTCCTGCACCGGATCGGCCGTCAGCGAGTACCTGATGGTGTCTCCAATGCCCTCGACCAGCAGTGCCCCGATACCGGCAGACGACTTGATGAGGCCCGCAGGTGGGGGCCCAGCCTCTGTGACGCCCAGATGAAGCGGGTACTCGGTCACCTCGGCGAGTTGTCGGTAGGCGTCGACCATCAGCGGCACGCTTGAAGCCTTGACGGAGATCTTGATCTTGTCGAACCCAACCTCGGCGAAGTAGCCGACCTCGGTCAGAGCCGACTCAACCATGGCCTCGGCCGTGACGGTGTCGTCGTACTTCCGGTACAGGTCAGGGTGCAGCGACCCACCGTTCACGCCGATTCTGATGGGAACGCCACGGTCCCCAGCCTCGGAGGCCACAGTTCGGATGTGGTCGGGGTTCTTAATGTTGCCGGGGTTCAGGCGAAGGCAGTGGACACCTGCCTCCAGCGCCGCCAGAGCCATCTTGTAGTTGTGGTGGATGTCGGCGACGATCGGCACAGGTGACCGGGGCACGATTCTGGCGAGGCCCTCGGCAGCCTCGATCTCATTGCAGGTGCAGCGCACGATGTCGGCCCCAGCCATGGCCAGGTCGTAGATCTGTTGAAGGGTGGCCTCGTGGTCGGCGGTCCTGGTGACCGTCATGGACTGCACCGATATCGGTGCACCGCCGCCGACTGGAACGTCGCCGACCATCAACTGGCGTGTCTCGCGTCGGGGAAACGTCGCCTGAACCTCCACGTCACGGAGGCTACCGGTGTGTTCAGCCGAAGTCTGGCAGGTCCACTATGTCCCGGTAGAGGGCAATGATGGCCACCCCGACGAGAAGGGTCACCACCGCCCAGGTGAGCGGAATCAACTTCGCAGCGTCGGCTGTGTAGCGGCGTCCGCCCCGCGAGCGAAGACGTTCGTAGGTGGCGATGGCCACGTGTCCACCGTCCAGAGGAAGCAGTGGCACCAGGTTGAAGACACCCACAAACACGTTCACGAGGACGAGAAACCACAAGAAGTTGGCCAGTCCACTCTCGAGGGCCACTCCCCCGAGGCGCGCAACCCCATAGATCGACAACATCCGGGCATCATCGGGAGTGCCGGAGGCCACGACGATTCCCGTGTCCGGGCCGCCACCATCCACTGCTCCGCCGACAAAGCCTGCCAGTCCACCCGGGGTGAAGAACCGGGCCAGGCCCTCTATCGAGATGGCCACCAGGTCGACGAACTGGCTGACGGCGTCGGTCACTGCCTCAGCCGGACCAACCCGCCTCATCGGGTATTCGGCACCGATACCAAAAAAGCCCTCCATGGTTCCGACCGGTGTGGGACGTTCACCCATGACGACCGAATGTTCGCTACGGACGCCGTTGCGCTCAACGACAATCTCAACTGTGTGAGATGGAACGACTCGGACGACCCGGCCAAACGAGTCGAACCCGGTGGTCTCGACACCGGCGACCGACAGGATCCTGTCACCCGGTAGGACACCGATCTCGTCGGCAGTCGACCCGGCCACAACCTCGCTGACCGTCCATTCCGTTGGGTCGGGGCGGCCGACAGCACCGAAGAGCATCGCCAGAAGCACGACCGCCACGAGGAAATGGGTGGCTGAGCCCGCAACCGCAACCGCCATTCTCCGGGGATAGGACTGGGCCCGGTAGGTACGGTGCTCCAGATCCGGGGGGACCGTCTCGAGGTTGGTCATGCCGGTAATCCGCACGTACGCACCGGCCGGTATGGCCTTGATCCCGTACTCGGTCTCGCCCCGATGAACCGACCAGAGCCTCGGGCCGAACCCGATGAAGAACTCGGTGACCTGCATTCCGGTCCACCGTGCCGCCAGATAGTGGCCGAGTTCATGGAACGCAAGCATGAAGACGAAGGACAGGACGACGACAATCGTCGACACGCTGCCGAGCAGACCCAGGGCAACCAGTGCCCCGGCTAGCAGCAGCAATCGGACCAGCCTGTCGCCCTCCGGAATGAGGGTGCTCATCGAACTCGCTCGACCAGAGCGACGGTGACCTCACGTGACCGTCGATCCGCGTCGAGCACCGATTCGATGCTGTCGGCGACCCCACCGGGCCAGGACTCGAGAGCCTCGGCAAGCACCTCCGCTATCGCCACCCATGCCAGGTTCCCGGACAGGAAGGACCCGACGGCAACCTCGTTGGCTGCGCTCAACCATGCCGGTGCCGTCTCGCCGAGCCTGCCCGCCCTGTATGCGAGGTCAAGGCACGGGAACGCCTCGCGATCGGGCAGCTCGAAGTCGAGCCGGTTCAGGCTCGCCCAGTCGACCTCGCCGAAGGGCAGGTCCAGCCGATCCGGGTAGGCCAGCGCATAGCCCATGCAGAGCCTCATGTCAGGAAGGGAAAGTTGGGCAATCGTGGCACCGTCGGTGAAGGTGACCATCGAGTGGACTATCGACTGCGGGTGGACGACCACATCGATCTGGTCGTATCCGGCGTCGAAGAGCTCATGCGCCTCTATTACCTCCAGCCCCTTGTTCATGAGGGTGGACGAGTCAACCGTGACCTTTGGACCCATCGACCAGGTGGGATGGTTCAGGGCCTCCTCGACGGTCACCGACTCCAGGTCGGATCGGGAACGGCCCCGAAACGGACCACCGGAGGCCGTGAGGACAATCCGATCGACGCGTTCAGGGTTGTCGTTGGCACGCAGGCACTGGTGGATGGCGCAGTGTTCGCTGTCGACCGGCAGCAACTCGGCTCCAGGGGTCTGACGTGCCCGGCGCACAACCGGACCGGCGGCAATGAGCGATTCCTTGTTTGCCAGTCCCAGCCGATTGCCCGCCTCCAGGACCGCCAGGGTTACCGGCAGCCCAGCAAAACCCACGATGCCGTTGATCGCCACGTCTGCGACAACAGCGGCCTCTGCGAGGGAGTCGGCTCCTGACAGGACCTCGATGCCGGCCGGGACCCTGGCGGCCACATCGGCTGCCGCCACCGGATCTGCGACGGCAACCACCCTGGGACGGAAGATCGTTGCCTGCTCGACGAGCAGATCAGCCGACCGGTAGGCCCCGAGGGCCACGACGTCAAAATCGTCGGGTCGGGCGGCAACTATGTCGAGGGTCTGGGTGCCTATGGATCCTGTTGACCCGAGAACGGCGACTGTGGTCGCTGGCATCCAGTTGGGGTGACGTCAGGTGACTGCCGCTGGGCCGGATAACCCGACTCAGGCGGCGAAGAGGTCCAGCAGGCGCGCCGTGTAGTACGTGGCCGGCAGAACGAACAGCAGGGAATCGAACCGATCGAGGAACCCACCATGGCCGGGAAGGACGGTTCCCATGTCCTTGATTCCGAGATCCCTCTTGATCATCGACTCGCAGAGGTCGCCCAACGGCGCAGCGAGGGCAGCGACCACACCGAGTACGAATGCCGAACCCAGATCGCCGGGCGCCTGCCCCATGGGGGTGATCCGCCCTACGACGAGCACCGCAACGGCGAAGGCGACGCCCATGCCACCGATGAGGCCCTCCATGGTCTTGTTCGGGCTGACGGCCGCCAGAGGCGTGCGCCCAACCATCTTTCCGACCAGAAGTCCTCCGGTGTCGTAGCCGACGGTGACCAGGACAGCCGCCAGCAGCATGCCGATACCGTTCGGATCGCTCAGCATCAGGCCTGCGTAGGACCCGAGCAGACCGATGTAGAGAACCCCGAACATCGTTACCGAGACGTTCAGCATCGGAGCGTCACGGTCGACTCCGGTCAGGTACCAGAGCAGCGAGAACAGCACGGTCAACCCGAGCACGAGCGGAATGGCCGCCTCGAAGCGCCAGTAGGCACCAAGGCTCAGAGCGGCGACGGCAACTATCCCGAGCAGCGACGCCGGCTGATACCCGGCTCGGCGTACGGCCAGGAAGAACTCGGCTGCCCCCAGTGTCAGAACCACGGTTACCAGGGCGAGGGTTGCGTCGGTGCCCAACTTGAAGGCAATCAGTGCCAGCGCACCAAGTGCGATACCGGTGATGATCGCCATGGGCATGTCACGGGCGTCGCTGCGGCCACCGCCACCCATACCGCCGCCGCCGTTCGGCCCACGCCGTGCGGGAGCATCGGGCCTTGACGCAGTTGCCACCGCCGGCGCCGCCTGAGGTTGCTGCGGGCTCTCGGGCGGCAACAGTGGCGGGTTGAACTCCATGCCGCCCGCACCCGGACCGGCAGGGTCGTCGTCGAAGAACAGAGCGGCTGCATCAGACTTGTCGATCATTCCCACCGGTTGCTGGGACTCGTGGTCGGCCGGAACCTGATCTGCCCACTTCGGGGAGTCGTCGAGGCCCGACCACGGAGCAGACGCGGCTGTCTCGGCAGCGGCGGGTTGTTCGGTCCAGTGTGGAAGGTCCTGACTGGCCAGCTGCTCGTCGAACACGGATCGACCGGGCTCTACGCTGTCGTCAGCCGTCTCGAGTCCCAGAATACGGATCTCCTCGAAGACCTGACCTGGCTGCCCGACTCCCGGGTTCTGTTGTTCGTCCACGGAACCTCCCATTGAACTTGTCTGGACCACCTGTCGAGGCTCACACCTCGAGCAGTTCGTCCTCCTTGGCTGAGCGAGCCTGCTCGACCTGACCCTCATGGCTGTGGATCAGGTCATCCAACTGGCTCTCGGCCCACTTGATGTCGTCTTCGGAAACGTGCCCCTCGGCCCCATAGTCCTCGAGGTCCTTTCGGGCGCTCCGCCTCAGCCCTCGAAGGTGGTTCTTACCTTCTTCGGCCATGGCGTTGATCATTCGTACCAGATCTCGGCGCCGTTCTTCGGTCAGGTCGGGAAACACCAGACGAATGGTGCGCCCGTCACTGCTCGGGGTGAGACCCAGGTCGGCTGTCATGATCGACTTCTCGATGGCGGGGACGTTGGACGGATCATGTGGGGTGATCAACAGCTGCCGCGCCTCAGGTATCGAGAAGCTGGCCAGCTCCTGCATACGCATATCGACGCCGTAGGCATTGACCGTCAGGCGCTCGAAGAGCCCAGACGAGGCACGGCCGGTTCTGACGGTCGAGAACTCGCGGCGCGTATGGGCTACGGCATCGGCCATCTTCTCGGTGGCCCCCTCAAGGACCATCATGATCATCTCGTCGCTCACAGAACTCCCTCTTTCAGGAGACCAGCGTACCGACGGGCTCCCCGGCGAGGATGGACCGAACGTTTCCGGTCTTCATCAGGTCGAACATCACGATCGGCATGTTGTTGTCCATGCACAGCGTGATCGCCGTGGCGTCCATGGCCTTGAGGCCCTTCTGGATGACATCGAGGTAGCTGACCTCGTCGAGGAGGGTGGCAGAGGGGTCGAGGAGCGGGTCAGCCGTGTAGATCCCGTCGGTTCCTGAATGCGTCCCCTTGAGGACCGCTCCGGCCTCCATCTCGACGGCCCGAAGCGCCGCTGCTGTGTCGGTCGTGAAGAACGGGTTGCCTGTTCCGCCGGCAAAGATGACTACCCGACCCTTCTCGAGGTGCCTGACCGCCCGTCGCCGGATGTACGGCTCGGCGATCTGGGCCATGTGGACTGCGGTCTGGACACGTGTCGGCTGGCCCAACTGCTCAAGCGTGTCCTGGAGGGCGAGTGCGTTGATGGACGTGGCGAGCATGCCCATGTAGTCAGCCTGGGCACGGTCCATTCCGGCGCCGGCACCCGACATTCCACGCCAGATGTTTCCTCCGCCCACCACGATGGCCAGGTCGACGTCGAACTCGGTACAGACAGAGACGATCTCGGCTGCAATCTGGCCAACAATCTCGCCGTCGATTCCGAATCCCTCTGACCCGGCGAAAGCCTCGCCGGAGACCTTCAGGACCACCCGGTCCCAACGGGCGGGGGTCTTGCCACCAGGTGTGTCGGTCCCGGAACCCACGGCTCAGGCTCCCAGGTACGCCTGGGCGAAACCGGTGATCGTGCCGCCGTTCAGTGAGTCGGCAACCTTTACCTTGTCGCCGTGGAGACCCTGTTCCAGGAGGACCATCTCGCGGAACCACCCGGTCAGGCGGCCCTCGACGATCTTCTCCCATGCCTGTTCCGGCTTGCCCTCGGCCTTGGTGATCTCGAGAAGGGCAGCCCTCTCGGTTGCGACGCGATCAGGATCTACCTCGTCGCGGTTGAGCACCGAGGGCTTTGCAAACGCAATGTGCAGGGCCACCTGGTGAAGGGTCTCCTGGTCGACACCCGTGCCTTCGACGATCACGCCGTTTACACCGCGCCCGTCCTGGAGGTGGAGGTAGGTGTCGAGAGCGGCGTCGCCATCTGTCTCGACGAGACGAACCTCGCCCAGCTCAACGTTTTCCTTGACCGCCAGGCGGAGGTCGTCGAGCGCCGGGGCAAGGGCCTCAACTGCTGATTCTCCGTCTGTAAGCACCGCCTGGGCCATCTCGTTGGCCAGGGACAGGAATCGCTCGGACTTGGCCGAGAAGTCTGTCTCACACTTGAGGTGGACAAGCGCCGCCCGACCGTTTCCGGTGGCGATGCTGACCGCTCCCTCGACGTTCTGGCGGTCAGATCGGGTCGCGGCCTTTGCGAGGCCCTTCTCGCGCAGCAACTGGGTGGCTGCATCGAAGTCTCCGTCGACCTCGACCAGCGCCCTCTTTGCGTCCATCATCCCGGCACCCGTTGCATCGCGCAGAGCCTTTACGTCTGCGGCGGAGATATCGGTCATGTCGTGACCTCGCCGTCAGTGGCGTCGTCGGGCTCGACCACCGGCTCATCAGCCGCAGCCTCCTCAACAGGCGCAGGCTCAACCACCGGCTCATCAGCTGCGGCCTCCTCAACAGGCGCAGGCTCAACCACCGGCTCATCAGCCGCAGCCTCCTCAACAGGCGCAGACTCAACCACCGGCTCATCAGCCGCAGCCTCCTCAACAGGCGCAGGCTCAACCACCGGCTCATCAGCCGCAGCCTCCTCAACAGGCG
>JABHCN010000017.1 GCA_018673475.1 Actinomycetota bacterium
ATGATCACGGCCTCCCACCTGATCATGCGGCGCAGTTGACGTCGGGTCATGCCGATGGCCCGCAGTAGGCCCAGCTCACGTGTGCGCTCGAAGATTGACAGCGCCAAGGTGTTGGTGATGCCGAGTACCGCTATGAACAGAGACAGCCCCAGGAAGACCGTGATGATGGCCAGCAATTGGTCCAGTTGCGCCTCTGTGGAAGCCCGCAGCTCTGCCTTGTTCTCAACGGTGAGCTGCGGGAAGCCGCTGGTAACGGACTCGACGGCGGCCCTTGCTTCATCGCGTGGAGCGGACTCCGCGTAGACGACAGACACGAAGCTGTCGGGAGCGTTGGGCAAGAACCGGTCGAAGGTGGTGGTGTCGACCACCCAGTTGCCGAGCATTGAGGAGTCGGCAATTATCGCCGCCACCGTGAATGTGGCCTCGCGGTCGCCCGGGAACCCGGCGGTGACAATCGAGTTGATCTCGAGGCCCAGGTCCAGGGCCGGGTCGACGTGGACGAGGACCGTCCCGTCAGTTCCGGCAGCCGCCGACCCGGTGGTTGATCCCTCGACCACCTGCAGGTCCATGTGGTCGTCGAGGAGTGCCAGGTCGGCACTGACCACGTCGCGTCCGGTGCCGTCGACGCTCATCCCGTTCAGCCCGAAGCGGTAACGGACCGTTGATTTCACCAGATCCGGTCGACTCTCGGCCAGAGCATCGAGACCACTGGCCAGTTCGCCTGAGAAACCCGCCGTGGGGTTGAAGGTGTCGAAGTAGATGAAGAGGTCGGACTCGACGCTGTCGTCCAGGGCCTGCACGAGGGTCGCCTTCATCGAGTCGCTGACGACTGCGGCCAGGCTGACCAGTGCAAGACCCACTGTGAGGGCCGCCGCGGTGGCGGCAGTGCGCCTGGGAGCCCTCGCAGCGTTTTCGCGGGCCAGACGACCGGGCACCTTGTAGACGCGTTCAATGGGCTTTCCAACCAGGTTCGCAATCGGGCGTGCCACCGCCGGGCTGAGCAGGTAGATGCCCATGAAGGTTCCGAGGGCTCCGGCCGAGAGCGAGAGGAGCAGGGGGCGGGTGTCCAACTCGGCGTTCATGCCGAAGGCCAGCAGGGCGATCCCTGCCAGGGTCACTGCTCCTCCCACCCAGATGCGCTGTCGCAACCCGGTCGGAGTCATCCTGGCCTGGTCCCTCAGGGCTGCCACCGGGGGAATGCTGCGGACCCTGCGGGCCGGTCCCAGAGACGACAGCACGGTGGCGCCGATTCCTACCACTGCGGCGACCACGACCGTCCTCAACCGGATCGGAATGCCTCCCGGCAGGTTCCCGAAGTTGATCGCCACCAGAACCCAACGAAGGAACGTGGCCAGCAGGTAGCCACCGATCAGGCCCAGCACGGTTGCCACCGCACCGATGACCAGGGCCTCCAGCCGTACTGATCGGCTGACCTGTCGGCCTGTGGCCCCCAGCGTCCTGAGCAGGGCCAGCTCCCGGACCCGTTGGCCCAGCACGATCGAGAACGTGTTGTTGATTATGAAGGCGCTCACCACCACAGCTATCACGGCGAAGGCCAAGAGCACGTTCGATAGCACCGAGACGATCTGGTCGAAGTCCTCGCGGTCCTCATCAGTGGTGGTGGTCGCCGACACAACCTCGAGTTGGGCCTCGGCGAACGGTGCCAGCATCTCGCTCTGATCGTCGGGCAGCGCCGCAAGCTCTGCGAGGAACCCGGCCGTCGCCACATCCAGCCGCTGCTGTATGTCAGCGATCACGGCGCCCTCGTCGGCACCGCTGGTCAGCGCGACAGCGATCGAGTCGTAGAGCCCTTCGCGTCCGAGGAACTCCTGGGCAGTTGCGGAGTCGAAGGCGCTGATGACGGCGCCAGGCGTCTTGTTCTCGTCGGGAGAACCGAAGTACACCAGGCCGACCAGGCTGAACTTCCTGTTGCCGCCGGCGGCACTGACCACATAGGTCTCCCCTACCTCGAACCCGTTCTTCGAGGCCGTGCTGGTGTCGAGTACGAACTCTCCGACAGTTGCCGGGTCGTCAAGTGACCCGGTCCGTTCGGGGGGGCGGCCCTCTGCGATGAAGAGCTGGCTGAGCGGCTCGACGCTGGAGAAGTTCATGCCGAACTTGGGTCCGTTGGAGGAGACCGCCGCTGGCTGGCCCATGTCGTCCGTGTAGATGGGAACCACGTTGAAAGCCGTGATACGGGGTTCAACAGCGGCGACACCGGGAATCTCGGTCGTGATCACCTCTGTCAGGTCGGCTGGAACGGGCAGGCGGTTCAGCCGGTCGCCGTCACCTATCGAGGTCCTGATCTCCAGGTCCAGGCCACCGGTAATGTCGACTGCCAACTCGTCGAAGGTATCCCTGATTCGGTCGGTCAGGAAGAACGCCGTGGAAAGGAAAGACACCCCCAGAACCACTGCCAGGGTGGTCAGGGCGTACCGGAGCTTCTGCCGGCTGATGTTGCGGAGGGTCAGGCGGAACACCGGTTCAGCCGCCGATGTGCTTGGCGCGGTCCAAAATGGCGTCGGGGGTGGGGTCCTCCATCTCGGAGACGATCTTGCCGTCACCCAGGAACAGGACCCTGTTGGCTGTCGCCGCAGCGTTGGCATCGTGGGTGACCATGACCATCGTCTGGCCCAGATCGTCGACCGCCGTTCGCAGGAAGTCCAACACCTCGCCACCGGTGGTGGAGTCGAGGTTTCCGGTCGGCTCGTCGGCGAACACGATTTCCGGTTTGCCGACCAGCGCCCGGCCGATTGCCACCCTCTGCTGCTGGCCGCCCGAGAGCTCGTCGGGACGGTGGCGCAGCCGGTCGCCGATTCCGAGAGAGGTGACGAGGTTGTCCATCCAGTCCCGATCGGGCTTGCGGCCGGCCAGGTCCAGGGGAAGGGTCAGGTTCTCGGCTGCCGTGAGCGTGGGGATCAGGTTGAAAGACTGGAACACGAAGCCGACCTTGTCGCGGCGCAGCAGGGTGAGGTCGCGGTCGGTGAGCCTTCCCAGTTCCGTGTCACCTATGAAGACCTTGCCCGAGGTGAGGTCGTCGAGGCCTGCCACGCAGTGCATGAGGGTTGACTTCCCGGAGCCGGACGGCCCCATGATTGCGGTGAGTTGGCCTGTCTCGAAGCCGACG
>JABHCN010000074.1 GCA_018673475.1 Actinomycetota bacterium
CCGTCATAGGAAGGATCAACCTGGTCAGCAGACCAGATGCCCTCAGCCACAAACACATCAGCAAACGTTCCACCACCAAACACATTGATCGTGATCCCCTCAGAGCCCAGATCAGCCAAAGACCTCACATTGGGATGCGCATCGGTATCCCACATCACCATCTGCGGGTTCTTCTCCAAAGGAGCCACAACAGACAACATCGGAGCATCCGAATACTCCAAGACCTGTTGATCAGTGGACCGATACCCAAGATGAATCGAATCATCGGTGTACATGTACGAAGACACCGGAGCCCAACCAATAGCAGGACCACCAGTACGCACCTCAATGTCAATACCCAAAGGCGCACCACCCAACTGACCAGGACCACTCACAACCTTGTTGTCAGCATCAACCGAATAGCCATCACCAATCATCTGGTACATCGGCCCATGCTCAGCCTCAGGAAACCAGTCAGTCTGAATCACCAACGGCGAAGGACAAACAGCAGCCAAACCACTCGCGGGCACCGTGATCGGCGTCGCTGTCGTCGCTGGAGCGGTCGGAGCCGCCGTCGTAGCCGGAGTCGCCGGAGCCGCCGCCGTGGTTGCCGGAGCGGCTGCAGTGGTTGCAGCCGGAGCCGCCTCTTCAGCCGCATCGGAGCCACAGGCCCCGGCTATCAGCGTGAAGGCCACGCCCAGCGCAAGCAGAACACGTCCGTTTCGACGCATTGTCATTTCCCTTCAGTTGGGTATCGGTGTAGGCGCACGGTCAGGACCGGGCAGCATTGGAATGCGTCATCATCGCCCACTGGGGCGGGAACGGCAAACTCAGGCCCTACCCGGCCACCGCTACCAGTGGGTGATGGCATGCCACGAAATGCTCGTCGTCAACGGCACGCATCTTCGGTTCCTCGGCGCTGCACACGTCGGTAGCCCGGTCGCACCTGGTCCGGAAGCGACACCCCGATGGTGGGTTGATGGGTGACGGCAACTCGCCGTCATCGACGAGGCTCTCATCGATCTCCACGGTGGGATCAGGTTTGGGGACCGACCCCAGGAGCAGGTCCGTGTAGGGGTGTGCCGCCTCGGCATACAGGGTGTCTGGACCTGCCACCTCACAGAGCTTGCCCAGGTACATGACCGCAACGCGGTCGCTGATGTTCTTCACCACAGCCAGATCGTGTGCAATAAACACCATGGTCAGGCCGTATTCGGCCTTGAGATCCTCGAGCAGGTTCAGGATCTGTGCCTGGACGCTCACGTCCAGGGCACTCACGGGCTCATCGCAGATCAACAGGTCAGGTCCGACCACGAGGCTCCGGGCAATGGAGATGCGTTGGCACTGCCCTCCGGAGAACTCGTGGGGTCGCTTGTCACGTGCCGCGTCGGGGTCGACACCGACGGCGTCGAGCATCCGGTCAACGATGGCCTTCTGCTCATCCGCATCGGAGGGGCCCCAGACCCGAAGGGGCTCGGCCACGATCTCTCCGACCGTGCGCCTCGGGTTCAGTGACGAGATCGGATCCTGGAAGATCATCTGGATATGGGTTCGCCTCTGTCGGATCTCCTCGTCAGAGAGGTCAGCAAGGTCGACTCCCCTGAACACGACACTTCCAGAGGTTGGTCGCGGCAGCTGGATGATCGCCCGACCGGTTGTGGACTTTCCGCAGCCCGACTCGCCTACTAGCCCGAGGGTCTCCCCGGACCTGATGTCGAAGCTGATGCCGCTGACGGCCTTGACGGTCCTGCCGCGTCCGCAAGGAAACTCGACAACCAGGTCCTCGACGCTGACGAGCACGTCCTCACCGGTGCGGAGATGGGCCTTCCCGGTACCAGCCATCAGCCATCCACCCCACCGGTAGATGATGGGGCGGCCGAGATGTCGACCGCCACCGCCTGTTGCAGGCCGGCCGCCAGGTTCTTCTCAAAGGCCGCCCTGGCCTCTGGCGAGCCAACGGGGGTCCAACAGGCCAGGCGGTGTGCCGGGTCGTCGGTCTCCACCAGCGGTGGTTCCTCGTTGACGCACTGGTCCTGGACATAGGGGCACCGTGGGCTGAAGGCACAGCCGCTCGGCGGGTCGATCAGGTCCGGTGGTCGACCCGTGATGGCAGCCAGCCTCGTGTGGCTGGGGAGGCTCGTCCGGGGAATCGACCGCATCAGCGCCTCCGAATAGGGGTGGCGCATGTCGGCGAAGAGCGACGCCGTTGGTGCGTGCTCGACCACGGTGCCGGCGTACATGACCATGGTGTCGTCGGTGCGGCCCGCGACGACCCCCAGGTCGTGGGTAACCAGCACCATGGCCATTTCACGGTCGGTCTGCTCCCGGCTGAGCAGGTTCAGAATCTGATGCTGGACAGTCACGTCCAGTGCCGTGGTCGGCTCGTCGGCGAAGAGCAGCGACGGCTCGCAGGCCAGGGCGACGGCAATACAGACGCGCTGGCGCATTCCTCCAGACAGTTCGTGCGGAAAGGACCGCAGCCTGGTCTCGGGATCGGGGATGCGGACCTCCCGAAGCAGGTCGACGGCCGCCTGCCGGGCCTCGGCCCGGTTCAGGTTCAGGTGCCTGCAGAGATGCTCGGTGACCTGCCTCTGGACCCGCACCAGAGGGTTCAACGAGGTCATCGGATCCTGGAACACCATGGCCATCTCGGTACCCCAGAGCTCGCGCATCTCACCAGGCGACCTCGTCAGCACATCGCTTCCGTTGAAGGCTGCGGTTCCGGTGGTGGTCACGTTGCTGCCCAGGTTGAGGCGCATAATCGACCTTGCCAGGACGGTCTTGCCCGAGCCGCTCTCTCCCACGATGCCGAGCGTCCTGCCCTGCTCCAGGCTGAAACTGACACCCCTTACCGCCTTCACGTCGCCGGCTGGGATGGTGAACGTGGTTCGAAGGTCATCCACCTCCAGGAGCGGACTGCCCGCCACGTTGTCAGCCATCAGAGCGCCGCCGATCGGACCGAACGCAGCCTTCGCAGCCAGTCACCCACGTTGTTCAGCGAGTACACGGTGAACACCAGGGCGAGGGACGGCCAGATGGCGGGCCACACGTTTATCTGCAGGTCCACGCGGGCTGCGTTGACCATCGTTCCCCATGACGAGGTCGGCGGTTCCACGCTCAGGCCGAGGAAGGCCAGCGCACCCTCGAGCAGGATGATGACGGCGGCGTTGACCATTGCGTAGGCCAGCAGGGTCGGCAACACGTTCGGGATGACCTCGCGGAACAGGATCGATCGCTTCCTGGTTCCGATCGCCCGCGCTGCCGTGACGAACTCCCTTCGGCTGATGGAGAGGGCGTTGGCCCTGGCGACCCTGGTGTAGGGGGGAATGCTGAGGAAGCCGATCACGGTGGCTATGACAACGAGATCACGCCTACCGAGCAGGGTGACGACGGTGAGGAGCAGCACCAGCCCGGGAAAGGCAAGGATCACATCGACGACTGCCATCACGGCCGAATCGGTCCTTCCGCGAACGAACCCGACAAGCGAACCGAAGAAGCCACCGAACACGACCCCCATGAACACTGCTGCAAGGGCCACCGTGAGCGATACCCGGGCGCCGTAGACGATCCGGGCAAGGATGTCGCGGCTGTTGTTGTCGGTTCCCAGGAAGTGGGTGAGGCTCGGACTCTCGTTGGTGGCCCCGTCACCGAACAGGAACCCCTGGTAGTTGGGGTCTGCAAGGCCGGGTATGAGGTCGGCGAACACGGCTGCGCCCACAATCACGATCAGCCAGGATGCGCAGAAGCGCGTGGTCCAGGGCATCTTGGAGACGAACCGCCTGATCCAGGGTCGCCTTGCCGCCTCGGTGGGCGCTGCCGGGTCGAGTGCCGTGTCCACCTCAGTCGGCCTTCCTGATCCGGGGGTCGACCACCAGGTAGACGAGGTCCACGAGGGTGTTCACGACCACGTAGACCATCGCCACGAACACGGTGATCCCCTGGACCATCATGAAGTCCCGCTGGAAAATTGCGTCCAGGAGGCGCTTTCCGAGGCCCGGCAGGGCGAAGAGGAACTCCACCACAACCGTTCCACCGAGCAGCAGGCCGATGTTGAGGCCAACCACGGTGATGAGCGTCAGGGAACTTGGCCGCAGGGCGTGCCTGAAGAGGATGAAGCCGTCCCTGAGGCCCTTGGACCTGGCCGAGAGTATGTAGTCCTCCTTGAGTGTCGTCACCAGGTCTGAGCGGACGACCCGGGTGTAGACGGCAACCTCTATGACAGAAAGGGAGAGGGCCGGCAGCGTCACCGTCATCAGGTTGCCGGAAATGCTGTTTGAGATGCGTGTCCAGCCGGTTGCCGGGAACCATCCCAGCTTCATTGCAAATACGTAGATGAAGAGCAGGCCAGCCACGAATCCGGGCACGCTGAGCGCGAACTGTGCGCCCCCTGAGATGAACTGATCCAGTCTGGAGCCCTCTCGGTAGGCGCTCATAACCCCGAGTGGTACGGCCAACAGCACCGAGAAGATCACGGTCACGATCATCAGCTCACCGGTGACCGGTATGCGGTGGGCGATCTCGCTACTCACTGCCCGCGAGGTCACGATCGAGTCGCCGAGGTCACCTCGGACGGCGTCGCCCAGCCACTTGCCGTATCGCACCAGCATCGGATCGTCGAGGCCCCACTCGGCCCTCACCTGGGCCACGTACTCCTGGTCCTGTTGGGCCTCGATCGGGATGAGAGCGTTGATGGCGTCACCCGGCAGCAGGTTCACCAGAAGAAAGGTCAGGAACGAGACGGCCAGCAGCGTGGCCACCAGCCTCACCAGACGTGTCGCTATGAAGGAGCCCAAGGCAGCCGATTCTCACGGTCGGGGCCGGACCATGACCCTCCACCCTGAGGGCCCCCCGGCGGGAGCGGATATGAAGTTGTACCGCCCTGGTGGGGCGGAGCCGTGGCCCCGCCCCACCTGAGGCGTATCAGAATGCCCTACGGCCTAGTTGTTCAACCAGACCTGGTGCCAGCGCCCCTCGGCGTTGGGGTGTCCGATGCCGAGCTGACCGTCCACCGTGGTCCAGTTGTCGAGCCCAACGATGCCATTGGCAACCGCTATCAGGGTCGCCGTCGAGCCCGAGTACCACATCGGCATGTCTCGTGCGCCGATGAGGCCGACAATCTCGTACAACTCCTTACGACGGACGAAGTCATCGGTCGTGATCGCCTCGGCAAGTGCAGCCGATGCCTCGTCATCGGAGTAGTTGGAGAAGTTCAGCGGCGACATCTGCCACGGGGCATAGGCATCGCCCAGGGCCACCGATGGGTCATCCTCACTACCCCAGCGCCAGCAGTGCGCTCCGTGGTCTCCCATGAAGCCGTTGCCCATTCCGAGGGCCGTGTTTATGTGGGTGGCCTGGTCGGTGTTGAGCAGGTTCACGTTGACCATCTCGGTTCCGGTCCAGAGTTGTTCCAGCACCGACATTGCGGCGATGAGCGTCGGGTCCGGTGGGCAGGACAGGTCAACGTCGATCTTCTCACCGACAGCCTTGCCGTCGGACCGCTCAGGATCGTCCAGGTACTCCTGGATGAGCGCCTTGCCGGCTTCGTAGTCGAAGTGCGGGTAGGCGTCGTACACGGCCTGTGACCACCACGGGCTGTCCGTGGAGAAGAACTGGGTAGCCGGACCCGAGATCCCCTTGCCGCCGAGCGCCTCGATAACGGCCAACTGGTTGTTTGCCAGGCTCAGGCCACGACGGACGCGCACGTCGTCGTACGGTGCAAGCAGCACGTTGAACATACCGCCACCGGCGTTGTTGCCCTGGAACTCGTAGAGGGTGATGCCCTCTGACTCGCGGGCGTCACGGATGGTCGCCTGCCTGAGGCTCTGCATGGCCGTCACGGTGCCCGAGGTCAACGAGGCCAGCCTCGTTGTCTCATCGGGTATCGGGCGCACGGCGAAGCTGTCCAGGTACGGCAGGGGCCGTCCCCACATGTCCTTTTGCCAGTAGTTCGGGTTCCTCGTGAACACCGTCTCGTTGTCGATGTCACGTGACTCGATCACGAACGGGCCGGTACCGACCGGAGCGATGCTGAAGGCATCGGTGTCGGCCGCAGCCGCACCCGACTCGAACGCCATCCCGAGGGGCGCACGTGCCAGGTAGCTCGGGAACGCCGAGTTGGTCTTCGACAGCGTGTAGACGACCTCGAGGTCACCGGTCGCCTCGACCGCAGTCAGACCCGTTGCAGCGATATGACCCGCAGCTGCTGCTCCACCCTGCTGGATGGCCCACATGTCCACGAGGGACTGGGCGTTGAACGCACTGCCGTCGTGGAACCTGACACCGCTCCGCAGCGACACCGTCCAGACCGTGAAGTCATCGTTGGCGGAGGCGCCGGCCGCCAGGTTCGGCACATAGGAGCCCACCTCGTTCTGCTCGAACAGCTTGTCGAACACGGCGATCATCATGTTGTAGCAGGGTGACGAGCATGAATCCTCCCAGGGACGCAGGCCGGTGGCCTCTGCCTCGACTCCGATTGTCACCGAGCCGCCATAGGTGGGCTTTTCGGCACCGGCGACGATGTCGCCGACCTGGGTTGCGGCCAGGGGTGCGTACTCGTAGACGACGTTGGCTGTTGAGGCGTCGTAGTCGCCTGTGTCGATGTTTTGTATGACGGTGATCTTTGATGACGAACAGTCGCCGTAGGCGTCACAGGCCATTGTTCCAATCAGACCCGAGTAGCCGGTGACACCGTTGAG
>JABHCN010000018.1 GCA_018673475.1 Actinomycetota bacterium
CAGTCTTGCCTACCGCGACGGTAGGTACGGCAGCCGGTGAGATCTCGATCACTGGTGTCGTATCAACCCTGATACCGGTAACTTCGATCTCAGGGCAACGAGGCTCATCCGCTTCCTCCGAGTATCAGGCGCGAATTGCCGCCTAATTGACTGACCAATCAACCTGGAAGTCGGAGACGCGAGGCGAATGCTGATTATCCGTTCTCAGGAGTTCACCAGCTCCCTCCATCGACTTCACTCAGGTGATGGCAACCTCTTTGTCGAGGTCGCAGCCGACATTCGTTACCTCCTCCGACGAAGGCGAAGCGCATGCCTGCCGCAGGTCCGGTTTGGCTTATCGCAGTCGCGCTACTCCAGTGTCATGGGCGAGGTCCGGAGCCACGTGCACGGAGACACGGAGTTCATCCGAACGCTGTTCGCCCTACCGATCGACGAGAGCGTCTGTGCACTCCTGGTAATGGGCGACAAGAACGCAACTGGCGAGAATGACCGGACAGGTAACGCCTGGTACGACCAGGCAGTCCCTCTTGCCGACATGATCTGGGGGCGGATTCTCGATAGCGGGGTCATACGTGCACAGGGCAGGGACACTTGACCGTACTTAATCTATAGATTAACTTCCGCCAACAGAGGTGATGTCATGAATTCCATAGAAACAGACTCTTCAACCGACTTCACGGTCGTCAACGACGTTCTGGAGGGCATCGACCTCTCGAACGAGCAGCGACTCCGGATAGGCAACCGAACCACTGAACTGCTCGATCTGGACAGGTCGATCGTGGCACTCCGGTCGGCTCTGGAGATCTCCCAGATGGACGTGGCCGAGGCAATGGGCGTGTCAAGTTCGTCGGTCTCACAACTGGAGTCCCGTCCACTCGGCAACATCAAGATCGGCACGTTGTCCCGCTACCTGACGAGCCTCGGCTACCGGCTCAAGCTCTCCGTCACCCGGACCACCGATGAGTTGGCGGCCAAGGCCTGACAGTCCAGACAAGGCTTAGTCACGACGCTCTGCGTACCAGCTGCAGGTCGGCGTCCAGGTGTTCGGCGATCCGCTAAAGCGTTCTGAGAGTCGGGCTGGTTGCACCACGCTCGATCCGGCTGATGTCGCCCTGGTCGATGCCGCAGCGATCCGCCAATTCGACCTGGGTCAGCCCGTGGCTCAACCGTAGGCCGATGAGTCCAGCTGCAATGTCGTAGGCCTGTTCAAGAACTCGACTCTGGGCTCGCACTTCCGGTGAAAGGCGGGCACGACGTCTCCGGGTGATGTCCTCGTATGTCCGTTCCATCTGGTCGCCGATGCTGCCTATGCGGGCTCCCCAGCGGCCGAGGTCCAGCAATACAACCCAGTTGAGCGGACAGGTAAGTCCCAGTTGTCGAATATTTCGTCTATTTCGAATATTGCGCCTAACACAGTCAACCGGTATGATCACCACAGGAGCCGCCGACAGACGCGAACCAGGGAGAACGGGAGCATGGCATCAAGCACACTTGTAGACCATCGGTTGACCCTGCCAAATGAGCGCTCCGCCACTCAGGCTGGCGTTGCCGCCGACATTCTCAAGCAGTTCCTCTCGGAACACCCCGATTCCTCGGACGCGACGGTTCGCCTCGTAGCCGATACAGCGGACACCACCGTCAAGATCCCTGGGGAGGCACTGACACTCCTTGCCGATGTGCTGGCCCAGATCGCCAGCGGAAACGCTGTGACCATTGCACCCGTTCACGCAGAGTTGACCACCCAGCAGGCAGCTGACCTCCTCGGTGTCTCCCGTCCATACCTCGTGAAACTCCTTGAGGAGCGAAAGATCCCCCACCGTCGAGTCGGCAACCGTCGACGTGTGATGCTCACAGACCTGGTTGCCTACAAGAGGATCGACGATGCCGAACGCCTGGCGATCGCCGATGAGTTGACGGCCGAGGCCCAGCGCCTCGGCCTGTATACCTAGGCGCCGCGACCGTGGCCTTCGGCGCCACTTTCGACGCATGCGTACTGCATCCGGCGGGACTCCGCGACCTGCTCATCCGCCTGGCGATGACAGGCCTCTTCCGTGCCAGATGGACAGACGAGATCCTTGATGAGATGGTCGACTCGGTTGCTCGTCGCCGGCCTGACCTTCATCTGAGCCAACTCGAACAAACCAGACACAACATGTGCAAGGCCGTACCTGACTGCCTTACAACCGGCTACCACAACCTGATCCCCGGCCTCAGGTTGCCCGACCCCAACGATCGTCACGTCTTGGCAGCAGCAATCCGTGCGGGAACCGAAGTAATTGTGACCGAAAACCTCTCAGACTTCCCATCAGCAGTTCTTGCGCCATATGACATCGAGGCACAGTCGCCCGATACCTTCGTGCTTCACCTGATTGACCTTGCCCCCGAGACCGTCCTCGACACCGTCAATGCACAGGCTTCGGCCCTGACCAATCCGCCGATGACAGTTGACGAGGTCCTCAACCACCTTGCCCGTACCGGCCTGCCACGATCTGTCGCAAACCTCAGGTCTCAAACCTAAGTACCGAGCACCGAGGCGTGGAAGGCCAACATGTCCTCTCTGAACAGGTCGGCCTGGTCGCCGATGCTGCCTATGTGGGCGCCCCAGCGGCCGAGATCAGAGTCGATGGCGGCCATAAACATGGCGTGGTCGGTGAGGGTGGGGTCGGCCTGGCCGGTCCGGTAGTCGATCATGGCACCGTCCTGATCTATGTAGGTGGTGGGCGCAGCGGGGGCGACGCTGGCCTCAGGTATCTCATAGACCTCTTCGTCACGGTCGAAGCTGTGCCATGCGCCGCCAACGACCCGGACGGTGGCGTCGCCGCCGACGAGACCGATGGCCTGAACCTGGGACTGGACCTGTTGCACCGAGAGCCAGTCGTCGCGGTCACCAACGATGGCCCGAATCCGGGTTGTGCCGATCTCGGGGTGGGCGAACTGGTGGCCACACCACGGGTAGACGGCGTACACGGCGGCAAAGGCAAGGTCCGCACCCACGATGGGGTCGGCGAAGGCCCGCATTGCAGCGGTCAGCACAGCCGAGCCTCCCCTGCTGTGACCCTGGGCCGATATTCGCGTTGCGTCAATGGCCTCGTGTGAGGCCAGGACGCGAAGTGCTGCGAGCACGTCAAAGGCGCTGGCGGCGAACGAGTACTGGGTCTGGTTGGCAACGGTGGACTCGACCGCCCGGGGTCCGAAGGGGTCGAGCACGAATACGGCGTAGCCGGCTGCAACGAGGGTGGCGGCGTGGGCAAGGTGGCTCTCGCCGACCCCGAGGCTGCCGGGCACGACCATCACGAGGGGCAAGGGGTGGTCGGCCGGGGGCAGGAAGAGCTTGCCGTCGGCGAGCAGCGGCTCGCACCCGTCGGGGTCGTTGATCGCCTGGTGGTAGTTGAGTGGGTTGGCGCTCGGCACCTCGAGATTGTGGCCCTCCACCCCGGCGAGGGTTACCGACTGGTCCCTGAACCTGACAGCGTCGTCCATCGGGGGGATCCTAGGCAGTCGCCGGGCTCCCCAGCGAGGGTGGCCGACTGGTTTTGGAACCTCGTGACGCCGCCTAGGGTCACCGCCCATGCGAATCTTCACTGCCTCAATTCTCTGTGTACTCCTTGTCGGCGCCGGTTGCGGTGCTTCAACTCCCGAAGAGGACGCGGCTGCGGCCCGGGGTGCCCCCTCGACAACCACCACCGCGGCACCAACCGTCACAGCGGCGTCGACCACCACCGCGGCACCAACCACCACCGCAGCACCGACCACCACCGCGGCACCGACCACCACCGCGGCACCAACCACCAAGGGAAGCCCTGGCAGTGGCCCCTCGGATGAGTCCTGGACCGTTCTCATCTATGTGATGGGCGACACGAACCTTGAGGCGGCCGCGCTGGTCGATCTCGAGGAGATGGCTGAGATCGACACGACCGGCAACGTGACCGTCGTTGCCCTCGTTGACCGAACCCCCGACCAGCCCGGTCTCGGCGGATACACCGATAGCGGTGTCCTCGGCGCCCCCAACTGGGAGGGCTCCCGGTTGATTGAGTTCGTTGATGGCGAGATCGTGTTCCTCGGGTTGCCCGATGGCTCAGTGGAGGACTCCAACCTTGGCACAGCCGAGGAACTCGAGGCCTTCGTCTCCTACGGGCTCAACGCCTATCCGGCCGACAGGACCGCCCTGGTGCTCTGGGACCACGGCGGTGGCTGGACCGGCATGGGACCTGACGAAACCAATAACTGGGATATCCTCGACCTCTCAGAACTCCGGAGCGGTCTGAGGGCCGGACTCGACAGCGCCGGAGTCGACAAGTTGGACCTCATCGGATTCGACGCCTGCCTCATGGCCACCTACGAGGTGGCGTCCTCGGTGGTGAGTCTTGCAGACACGCTCGTGGCGTCTGAAGAACTGGAACCAGGCCACGGCTGGGACTACCGGGCGCTCAACTCCCTGGTCTCCGGCGAGGCCACCACCAGCCAGGACCTGGGCATTGCCATAGCTGACAGTTACCTGCAACAGGCCAGGGACTACGGGACCGACACAGATGTCACCTTGTCGGTTATTGATCTGGACGCCTTCGTGGGCGTACAAGAGGCTCTGAAAGAGTTCTCACGCCCACTGATCGAATACCCGGCTGAAGCTGCTCCTGAGGTTGCGAGGGCAGTGACCCAGACCAGGGAATACGGTTCGAGCCCCAAGCCGGAAAACAGCTCCCACATCTTCGACCTGGGCGACTTCGCCTCGAACCTCTCAGGCCTCGGTATCGATACCGAGATTGTTGAACTCCAGGCGGCAATTGACGAGGCGGTGGTCTATAAGGTGGCCGGACCGGTGGCGGGCCGGGCCACGGGCCTTTCCATCTACCTTCCGACCAGGCCCGAGTACTTCGACCCCAACTACGTGGACCATGGCTTCGCCCCCGGTTGGGAGACCTTCCTTCAGTCCCATTATCAGGCTGGAACACAGATTCCCGAAGAATCGGTGGCCGGCTTCCTGGAAGAGGGCGGCGAGTACTTCTTTGACGAGGACGGGTTGAACTTCTTCGCTTACGTCGACCCGGCAGCCGAGGATGCCTTGGCCGAGGTGATCATCTACTACGGGGTGGTCGACCCGGAGGACGACAACCTCTACTTCATCGGCGAGGAGTCCGGATGGATCTTCGGCGATGGCAGTGGCCTGGTCGGAGCAATATATGACCTCACAGTCCTCACGATCGGTGACGGGTACGACACCTCGTACGCCTACACCGACTTCTCCTACGACGAGACAGAGGACCTGTTTCTCTTCGACGTCCCGATGACCTACGGGTCAGCCGATCTGACCGACGACTCGTACGTAGACCTGGTCCTCTCTCTGACGATCGACGCCACGGCCGGAGACGTGGTCAGCGAGGTCTACTTCCAGGTTGACGATTTCGGGCAGTGGAGCGAGTTTGCGGCCGACCCCGAGGGTTTCATCTGGCCCTCGATTCAGATGGAGGACTCCGACGGTTCGCTGGTCTGGGTAGACGCAGGCGATGTCCCTCTGTTCGCCGACCTTCCAAGCTTGGAATACTCGTTTGAGCCTCTTCCCTCAGGAGTCACCCTGGTAGCTGAGCTGGGGGTGTTCGACTATGCGGGAAACAGCGACTTCTTGAGCCTGGTGGACCTCGTCCCATAGTTGCCCGCTGACGTGTCCTTGACCTATGGGGCCGCTGCCTGTCTCTGCTGCTAGGCATGGCTGATGCCCTCGACCTCTCGCATTCCCCTCGTCGACCTTGCGGGTTCTGCTGAACCCGGGACAGAGCGGGATGCGGTTGTCGAGACGATTCGACGGGCGTGTGAGGAGATCGGGTTCCTCGTTGTCACGGGCCACGACGTTCCCGAGGCGGTTGTTTCAAATGCCGAAGAGGCTGCCCGCGGTTTCTTCGCCCTGCCCGATGAGGAGAAGGTTCGAAGCGTTCCGGTTGCCGGCACGTGGTGGGGGTTCACCCCGGCCCGGGGTACCGCTCTGGCCCTGGCACACGGCGTGGAGACCCCACCGGACCTGTGTGAGACCTACTCGGTGAGTCGCTTTGACCATGTCGTGGCGGCCACAGACCCGGGTGACGGCCGCGGGGCATTCATCGCTCCAAACGTGTGGCCGGATGAGCCAGCAGGGTTCCGG
>JABHCN010000019.1 GCA_018673475.1 Actinomycetota bacterium
CCCTCGTCGGGGTTGCGCTCCAGGTCCGGGAGGCGCTTTCGGACCCGGTTCAGGTTTGTGTTTCGCATGATCGTCAACAGCCATGCTCTCGGGTACCGACCGTCAAATCGTTCGATGGCCTTCCAGGCCCGCACCAGCGTGTCCTGAACGAGATCCTCGGCGTCTGCAGAGTGACGGGTGAGTGAGAGCGCGACCCGGCCCAAAACATCGATCTCGGGCATCACGTACTCCTGGAACGCCTGCTCAGCAGACAGAGACGCCGGATCGGTGTTACCCACACGCTCCGTAACCCCGGGAACTACGTCGCTATTCCCGTCGTCCGGGTCGGCCTCATGAACCATGTCTGGCACAGGCCGACCCTAGGCCCCTGCGTGGCATCACCACCGGTTTGCCTGACTCCGACACTGCTTCTAGATTCCGGCAATGGCCGACCTCTTACAAAGGGCCCGTGAGCTGGGGCCGTCGATTGCCGAAAGGTCCGAACGGATCGAGGCCGCCCGGACCCTCCCGGATGACGTCGTTGACGACCTGCGCTCAGCCGGCCTGTTCCGCTTATTCGTACCAGCAGAACTTGGTGGCCCCGAGGTGGACGTCGCAACGGGAATGGCCACAATCGCCGAGATGGCCCGACACGACGGTGGGGCCGCCTGGTGCGTGATGATCGCCGGGACCACGTCCCTCCTGGCCGGCTTTCTCCCACCCGATCACGCTGCGACCATCTACGGCCCCGCCGACTCCTGCACCGGCGGCTACTCGGTACCCACCGGAGCAGCACGACCCGTCGACGGTGGACTCGTGGTCTCAGGATCCTGGGAATGGGGTTCGGGAACCCGCCACTGCACCTGGATCGGAGGGGGTACCCGCATAGTCAACGGCACCGGTGCAACTGCCAGCAGAGCCGACGGACTGTTCGCCCCGTTCGTGTTCCTTGAGCCTGGAGACGTCGAGTTCGTGGACACCTGGCATGTCACCGGGCTCTCAGGTTCAGGTTCCACCGACTACGCGACCAGGGAGGCATTCGTGCCAGAGGGTCGCTGGGTGCAGTTGACAGATGCGAAACCGCGTCTTGACGGCCCCCTCTGGCGCTTCCCCTTCTACGGCATGCTCGCTACCGGAGTGGCTGCTGTTGCCATCGGCCTGCTCGACGGCGCGATCGACAGGTTCGCCGAAATAGCCGAGGCCAAGACGCCCCAGGGCTCCGGGCGCACCCTGGCTGAGCGGGCGTCCGGTCAGACTGCTATTTCCACTGCAGAAGCCACCGCCCGGTCCACCAGAGCCTTCCTCCTGGACGCTCTCGGCACGGCATGGGATACGGCGTCTGCCGGCGACCCGCTGAGCATCGAACACCGTCGCGTCATCCGGTTGGCTACCGCCGATGCGGCACAGAGGTGCGCCGATGCCCTCATCAACCTCCAGCGACAGGCAGGGGGTACCGCCGTCTACCTGCGAGAACCCCTCCAGAGGGCGGTACGGGACGGCCAGGTCGCCGCAACCCACGGCATGGTGGCCGAAAGGATCCACGAGTTGACGGGACGTATCCGACTGGGGTTGGACACCGACACGACACTGTTGTGAACTCGCCGACATGACCAGCGACGACTTCGAGTACCTGCGGTTCGAATACGACGAGGACGTCCTCATCGTCACCATCGACAAAGTCGATGACCCCCTCAACAAGGTCGACGACCAGATGCACCACGAGTTGACGAATCTGTTCCCGCGCCTCCAGGCCGAACGAAGCGCCCGGGCTGTCCTCCTGACCGGTACCGAGTCGGCCTTCTCGGCCGGCGGAGACTTCGCATGGTTTCCCGAGTTTCAAGAACCCGGATTCGCAGCCAACCTGCGACTTGACGGAAAGTCGCTCATCTGGGACCTGCTGGACGTCCACCTACCGGTGGTCTGTGCCGTAACCGGACACGCAATGGGCCTGGGAGCCAGCATCGCCCTGCTCTGCGACGTGGTGGTCATGTCCGAAACGGCACGGCTGGGTGACCCCCACGTAAGGGTCGGCATCGTGGCAGGCGACGGTGGCACGATCGCATGGCCACTCGCGCTTGGTCCCGTGCTCGCCAAGCGGTTTCTCCTCACAGGGGACGCAATCGGAGCAGAAGAGGCCGCCCGGCTGGGCCTGATCACAGAATCGACACCCGACGCAGAGACCTGCCGGGCTGCAGGCCTGACATGGGCCAGACGCCTCGCCGCCGGTGCCCCACAGGCAGTGCAATACACAAAGCAGGCCGTTAACGCCTGGATCAAGCAGACAATGGGATCCTCATTCGACCTGTCCACGGCCCTGGAGATGCTCACGTTCACCTCAGAGGACCACGCGGAAGCTCTCGCAGCTCTGGCCGAAAAACGCGAACCCCGCTTTACAGGCAGGTAGGAGGACAGCGGCATGAGTGAAGAAACCGAATCGGAACCGGGTCTCCTTGAGGGCCTGATGACCCACCGGGCAATGCGCCGGTACACCGATGAACCGGTCAGCGAGGAAGACATCTGGACGTGCCTCAGGGCAGCGGTCCAGGCGCCGAGCGGGGGCAACATCCAGCCCTACCAGTTCCTCATCGTGCAGGACCCGGACACGAGGCTGGCTCTGGCCGAAATCTACAGACGTGGATGGGCGCGCTACGGCGCTGCCATAGCTCCAACCGAATTCCCAGACGATGCCACCAAGAGCAGCTGGGAACGCAACAACCGGGCCACGGTCCACCTGGCAGAGAACCTCGAGCACATACCGGTGCTGGTGCTCGTACTAATGCCGTCCATCGACATGACGGTCGAGGACGACGAGGGCCCGATGCCGGTCGGCCCCACCCACGCCTCCGTGTACCCGGCTGTCCAGAACTTCATGCTGGCAGCACGCTCACTGGGACTCGGAACGACCATGACCACGCTGCACCGAATCTACGAAGATGAGGTGCGCCAACTGTGCGACATACCCGCGCGCTACGAGGTCCTGGCCCTACTACCCCTCGGCTATCCGACCGGCAACTGGGGTGTAGCCCCGCGTCCCAGGCCAGCCGAGCGCATCACGTCATGGGATCGATTCGGACAGAAGAAGACCCCGTGACCAGTGGGCCGGTTCGGGTCGGTGTCTCAATCCCTCCAGCCGGCTTCAAATCGCGTGAGGAGGCAGACGCGTATGTGAACGCCGCCGCCGCCAATGGCCTCGACCACATGATCACGTCGGACCATGTGGCATTTCAGGGAGGCCAGGGTCGGGACGGCCTCATGACCATGGCCTGGCTGGCGGGACTGCACCCCACAATCGGCCTCTACATCGGCGTCTACCTGCTGGCCCTCCGTCATCCCGTGGCAGTGGCCCGTCAGGTCTCCACCCTGGCCGAAGATGCTCCGGGCCGCCTCACCCTCGGAATCGGGGTGGGCGGCGAGGACCGTCACGAAATGGAGTCGGTCGGGGTGGACCCTGCCACCCGGGGACGTCGGACCGACGAGGCCCTTGACGTCCTCCTCCCACTTCTGGACGGAACTACCGTCAACCACGACGGCGAGTTCTACCAGGTGCCCAACACCTCGATCCGGCCCGAACCTGACCCTCCGGTTGTGGTCACGGTTGGTGGCCGTTCGAGGGCCGCCATTCAAAGGGCCGGAACACGCGGCCAGGGCTGGCTGGCCTCATGGTGCTCGCCTGACCGGTTCGCTGCCGGGATCGCCCTGGCCGAAGAAGCCGCCATGTCGGCTGGTCGGACCGACGTGAAATGGAGACACGGTTATCAGGTGTGGGTGGGGCTGGGAGACACACCGCAAGAGGGGGCGGGACTCCTGGGTCCCAGCATGGAATCCTTCTACGGCGCTCCCTTCTCGGCGTTTGAGAGGTATTCACCGGTCGGCACGCCATCCGAGATCGCCGGGTGGCTGGCCCCATTCGTGGATGCCGGCGCCATCGACCTCAACCTGGCACCAGTGGCCGGTACGGCGTCGGAGGCGATAGCCGGAATTGCCGAGGTTAAGCGCCTGCTCAAGTGCTGAATAGCCGGGCTGGCGACATCATGCGCTCTGCTTGAACCGGTCCCACCGCTCCTCGAGAAGGTCCACCGACGGATGCGCGGCACGACGCCGGGGAACCTGCATTTGCTCTCCATGGAGGCCTTGGAGCGAGTAACGAAGCGTCGGTCCGTCCTGTTCCATCAACACGTCGGACCGCAGTCGGATCACGCGATCCGGCCTGATCCCGAGGATGTCGCTGTCGTAGGCGGCATGGTGGATCTTGCACATTGAAATGCCATTGGTGACGACTGGCTCGCCACCGTCCGCGTCGGCCCTGATGTGGGCGGCGTCGAGGAGTTCACGGTGACGAAGGTTGCACAACGCGCACCGGTGCCCGTAGGCGTCCAGTACAACCGACCTGAACACGGGCTGATGAACCCGAACCTTCGTGGCCCTCTCCGCGTACTCCCGTCTGGTGGCAAGGTCGATCACGTTTCTGTTGTCCCAGTAGCCGGCAGACACCTCGTCGAGGGCGACTACGAACTGTCGGGCAGCCACCTCCTCACCGACGAGAGTTACCGGAAAGATCGGCTCATACAGACCCTTCGCAATCGCCCTGAAGTAGATGAGGGGGAGACGTGCCTCCATTGCAAGACGCATTCCCCTGTTGCGGTAGTGGTCTGGGTCGGTGCCCTCCCACTTGTACCGGAGCAGGCCATCTGGACCCTCATGGTCGTCGTAGGGTCGGTAGCCACTGCCTGAGTATCTGGTGACAAAACTGAGGGCGGCATCCAACTGCCTCGGCTTCAAGATTCCCTGCTGTGTCGGCATCAACCGGTACTTCCCGCCACGGAACTCAAAGGACCCCACGTCGGCCTGCCTGACAGGCCCGCCGGTACGCAACTGGACTGCGCGCAAGAAGGCGAATGCCCGCTCCCGAAACTCCCATTCAAGGTCCAATCCGGCCATTACTCCAGGATGACAGCTTTCCTGGCGGATCGCTGGGGAACTCTCAGGGCCTGACAGGAACCAGGGGGGCTGGCTGGCCGGCGACCGGCATCACGGCATCGGGCCCCAACAGGGTGAGCTGATCATCGGGCTCGAGCACCAGGTCGGCGTCGATCGGCATGGACACCCCGAACCTGGTCACCGAGGCCAGCTCAACCCCGTCCAACCATTCAATGTCGCCGACACGCTCACCGATCAGGCCAACGTCGTGGCCCTCTGGAAGGAGGGTGTACTGGCGCAGTGTCACCCCGGGCAGGAGCGCCGACTTCACCTCGGCCTCGGTTCCCGCCGACCCGATCAGCCGGGCGCCACCGTGGAGGTATCCGGCCAACTCACCCGCCAGGCGCAACGACCGTCCCGGATTGGCGGCTGTGCCAGCCAGGAAGAACAGGGCGTTCACCCTCTCTCCGGAACCACCCCAGGCGGCGGGAATCCGGATGCCGGCCGCAGCACGAACGATTACCAGCTGATCGTCGTCGATGGCCTCGAACAGGGCAACCGGGGTAGCGGTCGGGTGGTCGTCGGATGGCTGGATCCAGAGTGACCCGGTCTCGAGGAACTGGTCGCTCACGAGATCGGCAGACAGCCCGATGCGGTCCGAGATCACGGTGGACACACGCTCGGCAGCCTCGGCGATGTCCGTGCCGGAGGAGACACTGAGAACAGCAGCCCGTGCGATCAACCCGGCATAGTCGTCGTCGCCACGCAGTCCGTGGCCCGCCATCGCTGCGCTCATCTCGCGGTCCAGGCCACGGTCGACGCCCTCGCCCCATCGTTCGAACACGTGGCGGATGGCGCCGGCCCGGTTGGTTCGTGGAGTGGCGTACAGGTGGTGCCAGACCCAGGCAACGACGGTGACAATGCCGATGAAGACAAGCGGCACGAGACCAAGTTGGGAAATGAGCAGAACCGAAACGGCGATGCCGGCGAACTGGGTGAAGGGGTAGAAGGGGGTGCGGAAGGCCGGTGCGTAGGACACGATCCGCGAAGCCCGCAGTACCAGAACGGCCAGGTTCACCATTCCGAGGGTGAGCAGCACGAACGCACTTGCCAGCTTGGCTATTGCCTCGGCGTCAAACGCCACAACGACCAGGGCGATCATCGCACCTGTGATCACGACCCCGACCGCTGGTGTTCCGTAGCGGCTCAACCCTCCAAGCCGTGCAGGCAATAACCCATCACGCGCCATGGCCATCGGGTACCGGGCAGCCGCCAGGATCCCTGCGTTTACCGCCGACGCGAATGCAGCCAGAGCTGCCAATACAACCAGCCAGACTCCAGCAGTCGGCAGCACCGCGACCGCAGCAGTGTGAATCGGGGCCAGGTCCTCGTGGAGTATCTCCGGCGGTACAACCACGACAGCCACAAGCACCCCGAGGGTGTAGAGCAGCGTGGCCACCCCCAGTGACAGCATCATCCCCAACGGAATCCGGTGGGACGGATCCTCCACCTCTTCAGCGGCACTGGCGACCTTGGTGAGGCCTCCGTACGAGACGAACACCAGTCCGGTCACCGCCAGCACCCCTGACCAGCCAGAGGTGAAGAACGGGTCGAGCCGCGAGCTGTCGATGCCGTTCGACCTGATCTCCCAGAATCCTCCTACGAGGAACCAGGCCATTACGACCAGGATGAACGCGACCATGACCAACTGGACCGACGCGCTGGCCTTGGAACCGACGACGTTGACGAGAGTGAACAACCCAATCAGGACGAGAGCCAGGGTCGTGCCGTCAACGTCGACGATCAGCACCAGGTAGGCGCTCATACCGACCATGGCGAAGGCGTCCTTGAGTATGAGCGAGAGCCATGTGCCAAAGCCGGCCACGGTGCCGACGGCCGGCCCGAGCGCACGCTCGAGGAAGTAGTAGGTGCCACCGGCCTTGGGCAGGGCGGTCGACAGTTCGGCGACGCTCAGCATTGCCGGGATGGCAAGGGTGCCGGCCAGCAGATAGGCGACAATCGCCGCCGGTCCTGCCTTGGCGGCGGCCAGACCGGGAAGCAGGAACAGCCCCGAGGAAAGCATCGCCCCCGTGGAGAGCGCAAACACGTGGCGCAATTCCAGCGACCGGGTCAACTTGCGTGCTGCACCTGCCGCCATCCGCACAACCTAGGCCGTTCCAGGCTCGAAGTGCAGCGGTCCGGTCACCGACTACCCGCAGAGAGGACCGTCAGGGAAGATCTGCCAGGAACTCCAGAAGAATGGCATTTACACCGGGGGCATCTTCCTGTTGCATCCAGTGCCCCACGCCGGGGAGGATCACCGAGGCATGGAGGCCGGGAAGCGTCTGCGGGAACCGGCTGATGCTGCCAGCCCCCCAGATGGTCGGACCGTCGTTCTCGCCACCGATGAACAGCGACGGCTGCCTGATGGGCGCTCCGTGCCAGGCCCTCAGGTCAACCCAGTCCAGATCGACGCACCGGTACCGGTTGAGACCCCCGGAGAACCCGGAACGGGCGAACTCGGCACCGTAGAAGGCCAGGTCCTCTGGGGTCATCCAGGCCGTCGGCTGGTCCGGGTACCTGAAGGAGTCGCTCATCTTTCCGCCAGGTGCAATCAGACCCATCGGCTTCTCGTCAGGAGCAAAGGGTGGGCAGTCACCCGAGGCGGTGAAGTAGAAGCCCTCCAGCCATCGGACCGGGTCGATGGCGATCTCGGCCTCGGCGCGACCGGGCTCCTGGAAGTACTCGATGTAGAACTCGTCGTCGCCGCCCATCATCTTGAACACGTCTGTCGGGCGCGGGTCGCCCCGCGGGTCGTAGGCCACCGAGAGGAGCGCCACGGCGGTGAACACGTCGGGGCGTAGGCGGGCTGCGGCCGCCGCAATCGGTGAGCCCCAGTCGTGTCCGACGATCGTCGCCGTTCGCCCGTCAAGAGCCTCGACAACGCCGACGCAGTCTCCGACCAGTTCCACGAGTCGGTAGGCATCAACCTCGTCCGGTCTGTCCGAGGATCCGTAGCCGCGGACGTCGATGGCAACTGCCCGCATTCCGGCGGCTGCAACAGCAGGCAACTGGTGTCGCCATGAGTACCAGGACTCTGGAAAGCCGTGGACGAACAGGACCATCGGGCCCTCGCCAACCTCGGCCACGTGGATACGAGTTCCGAACACATCCACCTCGTGTCGCCTAAGGCCTTCGATCTCCATCACCTCTACCTGCACTCCTCCCAGTTGACGGGATCCTCCACCAACAGGCCCCGCAACACCGTCCCATGCGGGAGCGCCTCGGTCAGCAGCCGGCCGCACCCAGCCGTGGCGGCCGCCTCGACAGCCAGGGCGTCGCGGATCTCCAGGTCGTGTCGCTCAGCGGCATCGGCTGCTGCGGCAACGAGGTCGTGATCAACCTGAACCACCGCCAGACCAGCCAGATCGGCCAGGGCCCTCCCGGCCACCACCGCCGGCAGGGGACGAGCAAACTCCCTGGTGACGATGTCGTAGAAGTCGGCCATGACCCGCGTAGAAATTACGAGCGTGGTGCCCTGAATGTCGCCGAACACAGCTCGTGCGCCAGCCTGGCGACGTGGCTCGTCGTCGTCGAAGAGGCGCACGAGCACGGACGCGTCCACGAACACCCTGCTGGTGAGAGAGCCGGTCATGTGAGCGACATGCCTCCTGATCCGGCCATGGAGGAGATCGACAGCGCCACCAGCCGGCGGCGTGCCGAGTCGACCCGATCGGTGGCGGCGAAGCCGGTGATCAACTCCCGTACCACGGCGTTTACCGAGGTGCCCTGCTCGGCGGCCCTGACCCTCGCCCTGACGAGGAGGTCGTCATCGACTGCAAGCGTAAGGTTTGCCATGTGTCTATGTGTAGCACATACTCAGTGCTACACATAGAGATCTCTGGAAACATAACCCAGGAAGCCCACACTTTCGGTCCTTCCGGTTGGGGGCGGACCCCACCGCTGACCTAGGTTCCGGCACAACTCAGCCACCACTTCCAATCCCACAGCGAGGACCCCATGCCGATCGGACCCGGACTGCACATCGAAGACCCGAGCGACACCTCCATGAACCTGGCGATGTCAGAAAGAGCACGCCCGCTCTACGACGCCGTCGTCGACTTCATCGCCACCGAGATTGAGCCGGTGACCCGTGAGTACCACGACCTGGGTGCCGCCCGCGAGGAGCACTGGGGCTACCACCCCGGCCAGATCGAGATCATCGAGACCCTGAAGGCCAAGGCCCGCGAAAAGGGGCTCTGGAACTTCTTTCTTCCCGATGCCGAGACCGGCGAAGGCCTCTCGAACCTTGACTACGCATACATAGCGGCCGAGCTGGGCAAGAACCCCATTGCCTCCGAGAGCCTCAACTGCTCGGCACCCGACACCGGGAACATGGAGGTGTTGGAACGGGTCGGTACCCCTGAGCAGAAGAAGCAGTGGCTCGAGCCCCTCCTGAACGGTGAGATCCGGTCGGCCTACGCCATGACCGAACCCGACCTGGCCTCCTCGGACGCCAAGAACATCGCCTGCAGCGCCGTGCGCGACGGAGACGAGTGGGTCATCAACGGGACCAAGTACTACATCTCCGGTGCGGGAGACCCCCGCTGCAAGATCATGATCACAATGGTCCAGACCGACCCTGACAGCCCACCACACCGCCGCCAGTCCCAGATCCTCGTACCAACTGACGCCCCGGGGCTCACCATCGACCATGCCATGCACGTGTTCGGTGACGACGGCGCCCCCCACGGCCACATGCACCTGACCTTCGACGACTGCCGCGTCCCCTACGACAACCTCCTGTTGGGCGAGGGTCGCGGTTTTGAGATCTCGCAGCTGCGCCTCGGCCCGGGTCGCATCCACCACTGCATGCGCTCAATCGGGGCCGCCGAACGGGCTGTCGAGCTGATGGCCCGCCGTGGCCTCTACCGGGAGGCATTCGGCAAGCCCATCGCCCGTCTCGGCAAGAACATGGAGGTCCTCTCACGGGCACGAATCGAAATTGAGTCGATGCGCCTGATGGTGCTCCGGGCTGCAAGAGCCATGGACACAATGGGCAACGCCGAGGCTCGAGTCTGGATCAGTGCCGTGAAGGCAATGGTCCCGGAGAAGGTCTGTCACATCATCGACGAGGCGATCCAGGTCCACGGCGCAACGGGTATCTCCCAGTGGACACCCCTTGCATCTATGTACTCCTCCCAGCGAACGCTGCGCCTGGCCGATGGGCCAGACGAGGTGCACCACTTCGTGGTCGCACGGTTCGAACTCGGCCGCTACGGCGACGGCCCCGGCGAGGTACCGATCTACGAGACCACCGGGCCGACCTTTACGGGTCCATGACCCTCCGGCCAGGTTGACACCTATGACCGACGACCCTCGCACCCCCAGGCCGGCAACACCACAGACAAGGGCAGACCTTGAGGCCTTTGCGGCCTCCCTCCCACCTGACGACGGAAGCGACGCCGCCAACGTGGCACGGGGCTTCATCGCCACGAGGGCCGAGCCGATAATCGACAGAATCGATCCGAACCCCTGGATGCCGATCGCATGGGACCTCTCCAAGTCCGACTTCGTGGAGGGCCCGGCACCAGACACCGTCAACCCGGCACTGTGGCGTCAGGCCGGTTTCAACGCCCAACACGGCCTCTACGAGATCTGTGACGGCTTCTACCAGGTTCGTGGTTTTGACACCTCCTGCGTCACGTTCATCCGGGGCGAAAACGGATGGGTGGTCATCGACCCCCTGACCACAACCGAAACTGCTCGCGCCGCATACGACCTGGTTGCCGAGCACCTGGGCGAACGGCCGGTCACGGCGGTCGTCTACACCCACTCCCATGTCGACCACTACGGCGGCGTGCTGGGCGTGGTCGACCTTGAACGGGTCGAATCCGGCGAGGTGCCGATAGTGGCACCCGAGGGGTTTCTACGTGAGGCGGTGGCCGAGAACGTGGTCGCCGGACCGGCCATGAGCCGCCGGACCACCTACCAGTTCGGGCTGCTCATCCCGTGGAACGAACACGGCCATGTCGACCAGGGGCTCGGCAAGGGCCTTCCCACAGGGTCATCGGCCCTGGTGCCCCCGACCATCGAGATCACAGAGACCGGCCAGGAACTGGTGCTGGACGGGGTTCGCATCGAGTTCCAGCTCACCCCGGAGACAGAAGCCCCGGCAGAAATGCACTTCTACTTCCCGGACCACCGCATCCTCTGTATGGCCGAGAACTGCACGGCGACGATGCACAACGTGTTGACCCTGCGTGGCGCACTGGTTCGCGACACCCTCATGTGGAGCCGTTACATCGACGAGGCTCTGGACAGGTGGGGAGACCGGACCGACATCGTGTTCGCCAGCCACGGCTGGCCCCACTGGGGAACAGACGCCGTCAGGAACTACCTGACCAACCAGCGCGACCTCTACCGCTGGCTGCACGACCAGGCAATGCGGCTGGCCAACCTGGGCTTCACCCCTAACGAGATCTCCGCCCGCATCGACCTCCCTCCGGGTCTGTGGAACGACTGGCTCTGCCACGGCTACTACGGCACGGTCAGCCACAACGTGCGGGCCGTCTACCAGCGCTACCTGGGCTGGTACGACGGCCACCCGTCCAGCCTCGACCCTTATGAGCCGGTAGAGGCCGGTGCCCGGTACGTGGAGTTCATGGGCGGAATGGAGAACCTGCTCGAGCAGGCACGGGCCTCATATGAGGCCGGTGACCACCGGTGGGTTGCCGAGGTCCTCAGGCACGCCGTGTTCGCCGACCCGGGGTGTGAAGAGGCCAGGTTGCTCCAGGCCGATGCCTTCGAGCAGTTGGCCTACCGGGCGGAGTCCGGGCCGTGGCGCGACATCTACCTCACGGGTGCACAGGAGTTGAGGAACGGCTCGATCGACGTTCCGGCAATGCAACGACCCAGGCCCGAGGTGGCACGGGGAATGACCCTGCAGCAGGTGTTCGACTACCTGGCCGTGAGGGTCGACGGGCCTCCCGCAGCAGACCTGGGCCACCTGAACATCAACTGGTTGCTGCCCGACACGAACGAGGTCATCCGCCTGGAACTCTCGAACGGCACCCTCCACTCAGCCCCGGGCAGATCACACGAGTCGCCCGATGCGACCGTCACCTGTGACCGGACAGCGCTGGACGAACTGGTGGCGACGGGGGGCCAACTTGGCGACCTGGTCGGGTCGGCTGTAGCCACGGTCAGCGGCGACGGTGAGCGCGTGCTCGCACTCTGGGAGACGTTCACCGACTTCCCGATCTTCTTCGCAATTATCGAGCCCTAGTTCTCGCTGATCTCCCTGCGGATCTCGGGGCCGTGCTCGTCGTTGGACGGTGGACGCCTTCGCGCCGTCGGCGGGGTGGCCGACATCCTGATCGGCGATCCGACCGACCTGTAGGCGTCCGTACCGTCACCCATTACCCAGACGGGATCGAGACCCAGGTCGCCGGCGGTGGCGAACGCCTCACGCACGCTGTTGATCGGGCCGGCTGGAATCCCCTCAGCACGAAGCCGACCTGTCCACTCGGCAACGGTTCCCGGCGCCAACACCGATTCGATCTCAGCCTCGAGGGCATCGGCGTTCTGGAGGCGCGCAGCGTTGTCGACAAAGCGCGTGTCAACAGCCAGGTCGGGATGCTCCAGAACCTCACACAACCGCTGCCACAGGACCGGGCTGGCTGCGGCAATGACAACCTGACCGTCGGATGCCCGGTACGACTGGTAGGGGACAATCGACGGATGCCGGTTGCCATGGCGTCCGGGGTCGGCATTGGTGGTCACGTGGGCGGATCCCACGTTCAACAGACCTGCCAGAGCCGCTCCCATCAGAGAGACCTCGACGTGTTGGCCAAGGCCCGTCTCACGCCGCTCCTCGACAGCGGCCAGGATTGCGACGGCGGCGTAGAGGCCCGCCAGCTTGTCGACGACTGCGGCACCCACCTTCATCGGCTCACCGTCGGCCTCGCCGGTGATCGCCATGAGACCGCTCATCGCCTGTACGAGAAAGTCGTAGCCGGCGAGGCTCGCACCGTCACCGGTGCTTCCGAATCCGGTGATTGAGCAGGTGATCAGATCGGGTCGGTCCTCGATGAGGGAGCCCCTGTCAAGACCGAAACGCTCCATTGTTCCGACACGGAAGTTGTCGACCACCACGTCGGCCTCCAGGCACAACCGGCGAGCCACCTCCAGGTCCGGGGGATCGGCCAGGTCCAGGGCGATGCTCCTCTTGTTGCGGTTGAGGCCCAGGTAGTAGGTGCTTGTCGGCCGTCCGTCCACCTCCCACCATGGCGGCCCCCAGCTGCGGGTGTCATCACCCACGCCGGGTTGCTCGACCTTGACTACATCGGCCCCGAGGTCTCCCATGACCATCGTTGCCAGCGGACCGGCCAGGATGCGGCTGAAGTCGGCGATCCGCAGGTGCCCCAGTGCACCGCGCTCGGCACGCTCGCCAGTTTCTGACATCAGGTTCCTCCCCACACCGGATCTGGTGTGATCAGGATGCCAGATCCGGGTTGTTCCAGACGATGAGCACGGCATTGTCGCCGACGGCCGGATCATCCAGGTAGTTCGGGATGGCGCCTCGTGCCTCAAAGCCGTTCGCGAGTTGGAAGCTGAGGGTGGGGTCGTAGAGCTCTCCCGCCACGACCCTCTCAACGTAGTCAGCGGCCGACATCTCATTGATGTGGTCGGCGTATCCGGGTATGACGCCTCCGGCGACGATCCCCTTCTTCCCGAGGCGCCTCACCGTCTCCTTGCGGAGCACGTACAGCTGCTGGCCGATACCCAGTCGCCGGTACTGCGGATCGACGGCGATGGTGACTCCGTAGTACCAGTCGGCATCGTCCCTGTGGTTGCCACAGGAGTTCTCGCCACAGAGGTCGTCGAGGGAGTGGTGGGGTTCGTCGAAGTTGAAGTCGATGAGGATCCCCACGCCCATGGCAACCGGCTTGTCGCCGTCGAATGCCACGAAGCCGCCATCGGGAAACACCCCGCAGAGGGTTTCTATGTCCTCAGTGGTGAGGAGGTCGACGGCTCCTACTGTCGGGAACGCCGCACGCTCGATGGCGGCCAACTCGGCCGCCCACCTGGCTTCGATCGGGGTATAGGTGATGTCTGGCATACGGACCCCTCAGCCGCCGAACGAAACGTGGACGTACTCGTTCTGACTCGGCACCCCCCACACGGCCCAGAAGTCGAGGGTCCGTGGCCGCATCACGGCCCCACCGCTGGACTCGATGTGGAACGGCTCGCTGGATACCTGGCAGATGGAGTCAGGATCGCGGGTCAGTGCCATCAGGTCGTCGCTGGTTATGCCGGTGCGGTCCAGCAGTTCGGTGGCCCTCGCCAGACGGCGGCTCGAGCTGGCCATGAGGCCCTCGGGCTTGGGGCCTTCCACTGCCGACGCATCGGGATGGACCGTGTGGTTCGTGTGGACGAGGGCATGGTCGCCAAGCGACTCGAAGGGCCTGGCTGTCGGCATGGCCTCGACGACATGGCCTACACCACCGGCGTCCATGATCAAGAAGCTGTGGCCACCGGCCAGGTCTGCCTCGAGTAGCGCCTCAAGAGCCTCGTCGGCGGTCGGCTTTAGCAGCAGGTCCCTTACCACCGAGGTCCACATCACGCCGTGGCGTCCATCGGCGGCAACCAGGTTGTTGATGCCCACGCAGACCCCGGCTTCGTTCATGCCGATCTGGCCGAGGCACCCGGTGGTGGTGAACACGAGCGCCGCTGGACCGTCCTCGGGTCTGACCCTCAGCAATACGACGTGCTCGGTTGCCGAGTCGTGCATGTCCCAGGTCTGGGCAAGGAACCCGGATCCCTCCGCCAGGCAGTCGGGAACGATCACGGCGGTGCAGTCGTCCTCGATCACCTGGTCCGGGTGGGTGCCACCGACGACGGATCTCACAGCATCGACGAAGTCGGTGAACCCGCCGACGACCACGGCCTCCTCCTGGGTGATTCCCGCCCCTGCAGCGAGGGCGCACATCTCCTCGTAGAGATCGGACGAGTGCGCCTCGTGGGCCGGCAGGCACTCGCGGGCGATCTCCAGCACGGCCCCGCGGTCGAGTTCGCCACCCGCCCAGAATCTGGTGCCTGCCAGCCTTACCCGCTCCTCGGCGTAGCTTCGGATCTCATCGGCGTGGGCGACTCCATGGATATGCCCCATTGAACCCGGGCTGCCGGAGAGGTCCAGAATCCGCATCGGGGGCCGCTTCATGTGACTGATTCTCGCGAATCATGTTCGGGGATGCAAGTGATCCAGTCGTATTCTTGACTCTCTGCAACTGATTCCGTTGCAATGTTTAGCCAGTTGCGACTGATCCGGTGGTCGAAACCGTCAGGAGGCAACCCCGACAAGGTTCCCGAAGCGGTGGAGGGTCTGGCTGATGGCCTGCTCACGGAGGTACCACCTCAACTCCAGACGCCCGCTGGCGGTGACGGGTGCGTCGACGAGGTCAACCTCGGCAGCAATGGCCGCCCGCCTCACAATGTCGCTGACCCCACCGTCACCGACGTACCGGATTCGGCCGAACCTGTACCCGGGAAGCAAAGCGGCGAACGCCTCGTCGTCCACCTCGTCTTCACGGCTCACCTCTGGTTGAGCGCCACACAACCGCGCCGCTGCCAGAACCCGATCCACCTCGAATACATCTGCACCGCTACCCACGCGCACCATCACGTCCGGTCGTGGTCGGTACCGCAGGACGTTTGCCTCACAGAACAACCCGGTGGGGTCGCTGTCTACCCCGTAGTGGCAGTCCCACCAGGCGACGTCACTCTCCTCGGCAGCGGCCAGGGCGGCAGCGGACCGGACCGGAGCAACCGGCTTCCATGTTCCGAGTTGCAACAGGTAATCGGGCCCGCCGGCCTTGGCACCGGGCCCGACAACGGAACGCTTCCAACCGCCGAATGGTTGGCGCTGCACGATCGCTCCGGTGATCTGGCGGTTCACGTAGGCATTACCCACCTGCACCTCATCGAGCCAGCGGTCCACCTCTGTCGGGTCCAGCGAGTGGATTCCGCCAGTCAACCCGAAGTCCACCGCGTTCTGGAACGAGATGGCCTCGTCAAGGTCGACGGCCGCCATCAACCCGAGCACCGGCCCGAAGCACTCGGTCTGGTGGAACGACGAGCCGGGCGATACCCCGATCTTGATACCGGGAGTCCACGAGGTGCCGGAGTCGTCGAGACAGCGCGGCTCAAGCAGCCACCTCTCCCCGGCATCAAGGGTGGTGAGGGCCGCAGACAGCTTTTCGGTGGCTGGACCGATCAGAGGGCCGAAGGTGGTCGCCGGATCCGTCGTCGGACCGACCACGAGAGATGCAGCAGCGTCCACGACCTGTCGCAGGAACCGCTCGTCCCGGTACGCCTCGCCCACGAGGATGCCGAGACTGGCCGCCGAGCACTTCTGGCCCTGGTGCCCGAACGCGGACCTGACCAGGTCGTTGGCAGCCAGGTCCATGTCGGCCTGTGGCGTGACGACAAGGGCGTTCTTTCCACTCGTCTCAGCAAACAGCGCCATGTCGGATTTCCATGACCTGAACAGGGCCGCTGTCTCCGCGGCACCCGTCAGGATCACACCGTCCACGGTGGTCACGAGGTGGCGGCCGACGTGGTCGTCGGGAGTGCGGACGAACCTCAAGAGGTCGGTTGGCACACCCGCAGCCCAGCAGGCTTCGGCGATGACCTCGGCGCAACGCGGGGTTTCAGGCGCCGGCTTGAAGATGACGGCATTACCGGCAGCCAGGGAGGCCATGACGCCACCGGTGGGGATCGCCACCGGGAAGTTCCATGGTGGGATGACCGCAATCACCCCGAGCGGTGTGAACTCGGCGGCATCGGGACCGTTTCCGGACAGCTCGTTCAGTTCCAGCGACCGGTCTGCGTACCAGCGGGCGAAGTCGACGGCCTCGTTGATCTCCAGATCGGCCTCTGCCCATGTCTTGGACGCCTCCTGTGTCATCGACACGAAGAGGTCGTCGCGTCGGGCAACCAGCTCGTCGGCAACCCGGTGGAGAACCTTCCACCTCTCATCCGGAGACGTGGCTACCCACCTGTTCTGGGCTTCCCTGGCATCTGCAACCTCCCGGTCAACCTCAGCCAACGATGTGGTGACCGGGGTCTCCACCTTGGCCATTGCGCGCCCCACCAGCCCACGCAGCCAGACCTGTGTGTCGGGAAGCGCCGGATCCGTGTCCGGCTGGTTCGCAAAGGTGCCGGCCACCTGCTCTGCCCCTGACGGCCCCCTGCGGGAACCCACGTACACCGTCGCGCGGTCAAGCACAGACTTTCGGAACTTCGCGGCCTCATCCTCGAAGTCCGAGGTCCCGGGTCGGAGGCTGAACAGGTGTCGAAGGAAGTTGTCGGGGGAGGCGTTCTCCTCGAGGCGCCTAAACAGGTAGCTGATCGCCACGTCGAAGTCGTCACGGGCCACGACCGGCGTGTAGAGAAGCATTCCGCCGGTGTCGGAGCGAACCGTCCTCGCCTGCGACGGCGCCATGCCCTGGAGCATCTCAAACTCGATCCGATCCGAGACCCCGCGGGCGTCGGCAAGAAGATGCGCCCAGGCCACGTCAAACAGATTGTGGCTGGCCAGGCCGATCCGGACGGCAGCAGTGTGCTCAGGCCGGAGCACCCAGTCGAGGCAGCGCTTGTAGTTGGCGTCAGCCTCGCCCTTGCTCGTATACGGGGCCTGGTCCCAGCCGTGCATGGCGGCATCCACCTGCTCCATTGCCAGGTTGGCGCCCTTGACCAGTCGGACCTTTATCTCGCCGCCACCGGCCCGACGACGCGCATCGGCCCATGCCGTCAGCCTCTGCAGGGCTCCGAAGGCATCAGGGAGGTAGGCCTGCAGGACAATCCCCGCATCGACGTGTCTGAGGGCCGGCTCGTCCAACAATTCGGTGAAGGCCCGGATCGTCAGCTCAAGGTCCCGGTACTCCTCCATGTCGAGGTTGACAAACGTCGGGTCCCCACCGCCCGACCCCGGATCTGACGCCCTCTGGTAGAGGAGACGCAGGCGCTCCTTGACCCTCCCGAGGGTATGGTCGAATGCCCAGAGGTTCACCTGGCTGGCGATCGACGAGACCTTGACAGACACGTAGGACACCTCAGGGTCGTCGATCAGGTCCAGCGTGCGCTGGAACCGGTGGCCGGCCTCGGCCTCTCCGAGGACTGCCTCACCCAGCAGGTTCACGTTCAGGTCGTAGCCGTCTCTTCTCCGGCCGGCCAGGTGTGTGTGCATGGCCTCGGGTTCGGCGTCAACCACCAGGTGGCCGACGAGGCTCCTCATGCGCCATCGGGCAATGGGCATTACGAACCCGGGGAACAGCGGGGCCAGACGCGCTCCGACTGCCAGCATCAACCTGTCAAGCGACCCGAGGAAGGAGGGAAGCACCTGGCCACCTACCAGTCTCGATAGCTGCTGCGCCGCCAACCCGTTGTGGCGGCTCCTGGCGACCCTGTCCACAAACCGCATGGTGAAGGCGACTCCGTGCTCGTCCCTGACGAGGCCGAGTAGCCGATCGGCCAGGTCACGCTCATCGGCCGTCTCGACGGCACCGGCAACGTCGAGCCACCTGCCGACCAGCCCAACCGCGTCCTCGACAATTGCGTCGGGAACGGGATCGAACACAGAGTTACCGGGATCGGGTCGTTCCCCGGTGTCGATCATGGATACATGATCTAGGACCCAGCCCTGAGGGTCTTGTACGATCAGCGCCCTGATGGCGGCCGAATCCGACAAGATCCCTGCCAGCCAGCCGGTATTCGGCTGCCGACAGGAGATCCTGGACCTCTTTGACGCCCTCCCCAACGTCATGTTCTGCATGAAGGGGACAGACGACCGTTATGTGGCGGTGAACCAGGCCTTCGTGCGGCGCTCGGGGCGCCAGTCGAGACGCGACGTGATCGGCGCACGTGCCGTGGATCTCTTTCCCGAAACCCTTGCTGAACACTACGAGGGCCAGGACGCACAGGTGTTCGCCACCGGCGAACCGCTCAGAAACGAACTGGAGTTGATCCGACGGCCCGACCGGTCAACGGGCTGGTACCTGACGACGAAGCTGCCCGTAGTCGAGGGCGGTGAGGTGGTGGGTCTCGTCAGCGTGAGCCGCGACCTCGAGACCCCGAGCGAGGAGGGAATCGCCATGGAGTCCCTGACCCGGGTCGTGGACCTCGTCCAGGAGCGGTTGGCCGACCCGATCAGGGTGGCGGACATGGCCGCAGCTGCCGGGTGTTCCGAGGACCAGCTGGAGCGCCGGATGAAGAAGGTGTTCGGCATCACACCCAACCAGTACGTGCTGAGGGCGAGGGTCGACAGGGCCGCAGCGCGCCTGACCGACTCGAACGACCCGATAGCCCTCGTGGCGGCAGAGTGCGGGTTCTACGACCAGGCCACCCTCACCAGGCAGTTCGGACGCCTTACCGGCGAAACGCCGGCACGCTTCCGTGCGTCCCACAACGCCTGAGCGGGCCGTTGCCGGGCGAGACTGTCAGCAATGAACGACCTTCCCGAAGACGACACCCGGATCCGTCTCAGCGACGAGGTGGCCGAGGCACTGCACGCGGGTACACCGGTCGTGGCACTGGAGTCCACGATCATCTCCCACGGCCTGCCACACCCCCGAAACCTGGAAACTGCACACGCCATCGAGACCGTTGTCCGCGAGAACGGGTCGGTACCGGCGACGGTGGCTCTTCTGGATGGGGTCATCCAGGTCGGGCTAGAGGACTCCGACCTGGACCGCATTGCCACGTCGGGCGACGTGGCAAAGGTCAGCCTGCGCGATATCGGCTGGGTTCTGGCCCGTGGCGGGCCGGGAGCCACGACCGTGGCGGCCACAATGTTCGCCGCCCACAGGGCCGGGATCAGGGTGTTTGCCACGGGCGGAATCGGCGGAGTGCACCGCGGAGACTCAGGTGACGTCTCGGCCGACCTGACAGCCCTCGGAACGCTCCCGGTGGCCGTGGTCTGTGCCGGCGCAAAGGCCATCCTGGACCTGCCCCGGACACTCGAACACCTCGAGACTCTGGGCGTACCCGTGATCGGCCAGGGAACCGACGTGTTCCCAGAGTTCTGGACCCGTGGAACCGACCTGCCGGTGACCATCCGGGCCGACGACACGGCTGAGACCGCTTCGATCCTGAGAGCCCACTGGTCCACCGGCCTCACAACCGGTGCCGTGGTCGCTGTTCCTGTGCCCGCCGAAAACGAGGCGGACCCCGGGGTGGTCGAAGAGGCCGTCAACCTCGGGCTGACTGAGGCAGCGGCCCGCGGGGTCAGCGGAAGTGCAGTCACGCCGTTCCTGCTCGCCCATATCGCCGAATCCACAACCGGGGCGAGCATCGATACCAACGTTGCCCTTGTGCTGAACAACGCCACTACAGCAGGTCGGATAGCTGCCGAGTTGGCGTCTCCTGCGTATCAGGCCTGATCCGACTCCGCGGTCTTGGACATCAGCGCCGCCTCCCGACCAGGTACACCACACAGGCCACCAGGAAGAGCATCGAACCGCCCAGAAACACCGGATCTCCGGCACGGATAGATCCGACCACGAAGAAAAGGGCACATACTAGAAACAACCACCAACTGAGCGCCTCATGGTCGAATCTCATGACCGACATTCTGCCATCGGGTAGAAGCCCTTCCGAGCCGCAGTTGAAATGTGGCTATCCTGTGCGCCTGCATGTCAGTGGTGGCATATCGGAGGGGGAGTCGACGGTGCCCGAGGTGGACGACGTTGGCGAGACCCTGCCGAGCGGCACCGCGCTCGCCAGCTCCGACAATCAGCCCTCCTACCTGAGGTTCCACCACCAGGTCCACCCGTTCGGTTGGGTCATCGCCGGATTCCTCTGCCTCTGCGTTGTCGGAACGCTCGTCGGCACCGAACGACTGATCGGGAACCTGCCGTGGTGGGTCTGGCTGGTGCTCGTGGCCTTCGTGGCGATGAGCGCCCGACCGGCTGCACTACACAGGTTCCGCCTCGGCATCGAGAAGATCACCGCGGCCACCGGCCTCGTTGCGCGCTGGCTGGGCTGGATGGTGTTCGTCGTGTCGCTCTTCAACGTGGTCACCCGCTACACGGGTCGCTACGTGGAGAAGGACATCATCATCGGAGAGGTCACGAGCCTTGCCTGGATGACGTTCGGTTTCATGTTCCTGATCGGAATGAACTACGGGGTGCGCGAGGGGGTCAACCCCCGCATCGACTTCTGGTGGGCCGACTTCTCGCACAAGCGCAAGGCGTGGCTGGACTTCGTCATGCACACCTTCTTCTTCCTCCCGTTCATCATCGCCGGGTCGCGGATCCTGTTCGGATACAGCCGGATCGCCCTCGGGATGAAGCGCAGCGGCGACTGGCCCGAGGGATGGAGGGTCTGGAACACCTGGGAACAGTCACCCGACGCCGACCAGCTGCCGGTCGGGCCCATCAAGTTCATGCTCCTGGTGGGCCTCATCCTGTTCGGAATCCAGATCCTCGCCGAGATCATCAAGACCGGCTTTGTGATCATGGGGCGTGAGGACCTTGCCGACATCCACGACCCCGATGCCCCGTTGAGGATCGAGTAGTGGGAACCACGATGGTCCTCGGCATCCTCGGCATGGAGTTCACCGTCTTTCTGGCGATGTCCATGTTCGCCGTCTTCATGGTGCTAATCCTGACCGGCTACAACGTGGCCTTCTCGTTCGCCTCGACTGCCCTGGCGTTCGCATTCCTGGGTGACCTGCTCGGAGAGTTCGACCCCCTCACCATGAACGTCCTGCCGGGTCGCTGGTACGGGGCCCTCTCGGACCAGACCCTCCTGGCCGTTCCCCTGTTCGTCCTGATGGGGGCCATCCTCGAGAGGTCTGGCCTCGCCGAACGCCTGCTCACCGCCATCGGCATGCTCATGGGGTCGCTTCGCGGCGGCGTAGCCGCTGCAGTGGTCCTCGTCGGCACACTGATGGCCGCAGCGACCGGGGTCGTGGCTGCCACCGTCATCGTCATGGGGATCCTGTCGTTGCCGGCAATGATCAAACTGGGCTATGACCACAAGCTGGCCACCGGTGTCATCATCGCCTCGGGCACGCTGGCCCAGCTGGTGCCACCGAGCCTCGTGCTGATCCTGTTGGCCCAACAACTCGGCGTCGGCATCCTGGGCCTGTTCGCAGGTGCCCTGATACCGGGGCTGATTCTGGCCGCCATGTACGCGGCATACGCACTGGGAATCTCCTACCTCAAGCCGCACATGGGTCCAGCCATGCCCAGGGAACAGCGCACCCTCGAGGGAAAGCTGAGCCGGAAGAGCGCCGTCATCATCGCCGGTCTGCTGGCTCTCCTGCTAGGCATGGTGTCACTGCTTCTCAGCCCCGGTTCGGCGCTCATCGCACTCGTCGGCACGTTCGTCGTGCTGCTGGCAATTCTCCTCACCGGTGGAATGCTCACGACCGAGATCGTCGTCTCGGTCGTACCCATCCTGGTGCTGATAGTCGGTGTCCTCGTCTCCATCTTCCAGGGAGTGGCCACCCCATCCGAGTCAGGTTCGGTCGGGGTGTTCGGCGCACTGCTGCTCACCGTCCTGAACTGGTACTTCGACCGCCTGTTGCATCGCGACGGCGCCGAACACATCACCCCAAGGTGGCGCCTCACACCGACCGCCATCTACGCAGCAGGTACCTCGACAGCCAACATCGTGGTCCTGGTGATGACCCTGCTGTTCTCATCCACGTTCTTCAGCCTCATGTTCTTCCAGTTGGGTGGCTCGGACCAGACCTCCGACTGGCTGACAGCGGTCGGCGGTGGCAAGCTCGGGTTCGTGGCGGTGGCGATGGTCGCTGTCTTCCTGCTCGGCATCAACCTGGAGTTCATCGAGATCACGTTCATCGTGGTCCCGATCTTCGTACCCGCCATGCAGGAGCTGGGCTTCACAGCCGTGGAGAAGATCTGGTTCGCGGTGCTCATGGCCGTGAACCTGAACATGGCGTTCATCTCACCACCCGTCGGGTTCTCTCTCTTCTACCTGCAGAGCGTGGCTCCCCCAGAGGTGAAGACCGCCGACATTCACAAGGGGGCGTTCCCGTTCATGGGGATCCAGATCATCTTCCTGGTGATTCTGGGGGTATTCCCCGGCATCACGGAGTTCTCCTTCCGCTTCTTCAGCGGGGCCTGATAACAGGCCACAGGCCACAGGCCCTTGCACACCAGAAACAGGCGTGACAGTATTTCTCCCGGTGAGGAACAGCGTCGTCGCCCGCGGGTGCCTGACGCCGACAACCGGCAGCTATCAAGAGGGGTGCAGATGAGTGACGTAGAGACAACCGAATCCGACCTGGATCGACGGAAGTTCCTGACCAAGGCAGGAATCGGCGTCGCCGGTATGGCCGCCGCCGGAACACTTCTGGCCGCCTGTAGCAGCGACGAAGAGGCCGCTCCGGCGACCACAGCCGCTCCGGCCACGACTGCAGCACCCACCACGGTGGCGCTTGCTGCCGACGGTCCCGAGTTGGAGTGGGAGCTGGGAACCAGTTGGCCCACTGCGCTCATTACCCTCTTTGGCTCGGCCCAGATGTTCGCCGAACAGGTCGGCAGGCTGACCGATGGCAGGTTCAAGATCAACGCACGGCCGGCCGGCGAGATCGTGGGCGGCCTCGAGGTCCTCCAGACGGTCCGTGACCGCGGCATGGAGATGGGCCACACGGCCTCCTACTACTACGTCGGCATCTCGCCGGTGCAGCAGTTCGGAACCGCCGTGCCGTTCGGCCTGACCCAGCGCCAGCACAACGCATGGCTCTATCAGGGCGGAGGGTTGCAGCTTCTCCAGAAGTTCTACGCCGAAGAGCACAACATGATCTTCTTCCCGTGCGGCGGCACCGGCTGCCAGATGGGTGGCTGGTTCACCAAGGAGCTCAAGACGCCTGCCGACCTGCAAGGTCTCAAGATGCGCATTCCCGGCCTGGCCGGCAAGGTGCTGGCAGCCCTTGGTGGAGAGCAGATCTCGCTGCCTGGCGGTGAGATCCTGCCGGCCATCGAGACCGGCGCCATCGACGCCGCGGAGTTCGTAGGCCCGACCGACGACCTCATTCTGGGCCTCGACCAGTTCCAGGGCGAGTTGTTCTACTACCATCCCGGGTGGTGGGAGCCGGGCACGGCAGTTGAGATCCAGATCTCACTCGACGCCTGGAACGAACTGCCACCGCAGTACCAGGCAGCCATCGAGAATGCGGCTGCATGGGCGAACCTCAACACCCTCGGCATGTACGACGTCCTGAACCAGCGCGACCTCCAGAAGGTCAAGAAGTTCGCCAAGATCAGGGAGTTCTCACCCGAGTTGATGGCAGCGTTCAAGGGCACGACCGAGGATGTGCTCAACGATGTCGCCGCCGGCGACGCCGCCTTCGCCGAGATCCTCAAGCCCTGGCGTGTGTTCCGTGACGGTGTTGCCGAGTGGCACGGCCTCGCAGAGCGCTCGTACCTGACTCAGCAGACCCAGATATAGGGGGAACCAACGCATAGCGACCCGGTCTCCGACCTGTCGGTGGCCGGGTCGCTGCGCGTTCAGGGTCGGACAATCTGCTCCATTGCCCGCTCATGACGACGTGGCACGCTGTAGCTCCTGTCACCGACATCCCACTCACCGGTGATCAGGTTGCCACCTGTCCTGGAGATCGGGGTGCCCTCGGGCAGTCGCTCAACGATCGCAGTGGCCACCTGGCGCACCCTTCCTGCCCGACAGAGCAACAGTCCGCGGGTGGTTCGGGCCAGCACGCTGTAGTTGGTCGTGGCCGTCGCAGCGACGATGGCCCCGGCGGCACCGATCCCCAGACGGGTGCTCCAGAACTCGACCCCACCAGCAGTAGCCAGAAAGATCACGGCTACCGATACGGCTGCGGTATAGGGCATCATCCACCGGTGACGAGTCCACATCAGGGCAACTGCAACCGGTTTCTCGTCGGTCTGGAGGAGCCGACCGACCGATCGCATCAGAAAGCCGTGTCGCATGGCGACCAGCGTAGGTTGGCGGGACCGTCACTCGGGTGGTGCGTCGCGATGGTGTTCGTGTCGGCCCTCCTCACCTCGTGCGGAGGTGGTTCCATTCCACCGGGCGACCGGACTGTGGTCGTGTCCACCGAGGGCTGTGGCTACGCAACCGAGGCCACCTCGTCGGGCGTGGTAATTGGTGAAGGTCTGGTTCTGACTGCAGCGCACTCGGTACGGGGGTCGTCAACGGTGGCCGTGACCGGTCCTGACGGTGTTGCCCATACAGCCGGAATTGCCGGGCTGGACATGCGCACGGATCTGGCCCTTCTTTCCGTGCCGAATCTGTCCGCCCCGCCCCTGGAGATGGGAACTGCAACCACGGGAGACACGGGAGAGATCGTGGGGGCATCCTCATCCGGGACTGTCCCGTACCTGGTCCGCCGGGCCGTGGACATCATCATCGACAGAATCGGTGGCGACGGAGGCCACGAGCGCTCCGGTTATGAACTTGAGGCTGACACTCGAAGAGGCGACAGCGGATCGGGTGCCTTCGACCCCGACGGCCTCCTCATCGGAATCGTCTTCGCCACCGCCGACGATGACGATGACGAGGCCACCACCTGGGTCACCTCCGGCAGCGAGGTGACTGCGTTCCTGGCTGCCGAGCACACCGGCCCCTGGGTGTGTGACCCCGACGAGTCCAGGGTCGTAGCACCCGCCAGCGTGCCCTACGGTTAGTTTCACCAACCGACATCTGGGAGGAACCATGGATCTGGGAATCGCCGGTCGAACGGCGCTGGTAACCGGAGCATCTGGTGGTCTTGGGCTGGCCTCAGCCCAGGCCCTGGCCAGTGCCGGTGTCCGTGTTGCCCTTGTGGCCCGGTCGGCCGATCGCCTGAACGCAGCGGCGGCAACGGTCGAGGGTGACCCGGTCACAATCACGGCCGACCTCAGCCAGCCGGGAGACATCGACGACATGCTCACGGCTTCGCGACAGGCGCTGGGTGGCATTGACATCCTCGTTGCGAATGCCGGCGGTCCACCACCGGGCAACTTCGCCTCAACAGATCTCGGTGCCTACCCCGATGCCCTGCAGTTGAACCTGCTCTCAACTGTGGCCATGTGCAAGGACCTGATTCCGTCGATGCAGGAGCGTGGCTGGGGGCGCGTGGTTGCGATCACGTCAATCTCCGTCCGGCAGCCGATCGACCAGCTCATCTTGTCCAACACGGCGCGGGCCGGCCTGACGGCGTTCTTGAAGACCACCGCCACCGAGGTGGCTTCCGACGGGGTGACGGTTAACACGGTGCAGCCGGGCCTGCACGCCACCGACAGGCTCACACAGCTCTACGACGACCTGGAGGTGGTGGCCTCACGGCTACCTACCGGAGTGCTCGGTGACCCCGGAGACTTTGGAAGGGTGGTTGCGTTCGTCTGCTCAGAGTCAGCAAGGTCCATTACCGGCGCTTCGATCCCGGTCGACGGGGGGGCCGCCCAGGGCCTGCAGTAGGTAGGGCCGAGGAGGCGGCTCAGCCGAAGAGTTCGGGCTGACCTGCAAGAAACTGTGCCTTGGCGGCCGCCGAGGCTGGTGACGAGGCGATCTCGGTGGCGAGGGCGAGGGTCGACTCCATCAGATCGTCGCCATCGGCCACACGGTTGACCAGTCCCATGCTGAGTGCCTCTGCGGCACCGAACAGGCGGCCTGTGAGGCAGATGTCCCTGGCTACCGGCTCTGCCACGACGCTGGCAACCAGGTCGAATGCAGCTGGAATGCCGGCCTTCACCTGAGGTTGGCCGAAGATGGCCTCAGCGCCGGCAATGCGCATGTCACACATGAGGGCCAGGTCCATTCCCCCGGCCACCGCCGGCCCGTGGATTACCGCGATGATCGGCTTCGGGAACGTGTGGACGGCATGGTGGTAGGCATCGGCCTCGGCAAACAGGTCTTCCAACGAATCGGCGGCACGGATCTCGTCCAGGTCGAAACCGGCGCAGAAGGTAGGACCATTGCCGGCCAGCACGACCACCCGACAGGAATCGTCGGTGGCCAGTAGGGCAAGGGTGTCGGCCAATAGGCCACGTAGTTCAGCATTGAGGGCGTTGCGACGGTCGGGACGGTTGAGGGTCAACAGGTTGACACCGTCTCCCCTGGCTTCGGTCTGGAGTGGTTGAGTTGCCATTGGTCGCCTCCGTGCGTGTGTCAGTGCCGTGGTATCAGGCCCAGGCCCACGATGCTGTTAAAGGCCTCGAGCAGGGTCTCGAGTTCGGCCGGATCGTCGCTCACAAGGCCCGTCCTCACCAGTGCCCAACCGGACTCCTGGAGAACCGAAGCCGCTGCCTCGACATCAATGTCGTGCCTGACCGAACCCTCGGCCTTCCCACGTGTGAGCACCCCACGCAACAGTGAGCGGATCCGGTCACGCTGCAGGTCGGAGGCCAACTGGGCCACCTCGCCTGCGACCAGGTCGGTGTCGCCGAACAGCGATGAGCGGAGCAGCTCGTCGTGGCTGTAGTGCTCGATCGTCACCTCGACGAGGGAGCGAAGCAGGTCAGGCGAGGCCCCCTCGGCTGACAGGGCAGCCTCGGCAGCGGCCAGGAAGTGCTCGAGGGAGCGCTCCACCACAGCCAGGTAGACATCCTGCTTCGAGTCGAAGTGGAGGTAGACGCTGCCCTTGCCGGTGCCGGCCTCGGTGGCCACGTCCTCGACGGTTGTGCGCTTGTAGCCGAACCTTCGGAACCTGGCCTCTGCGGCGTCGAGGAGGCGGTCGGCGGGATCGAGGGTGGTTGTCTCCACGGCTGCCATGGGTACGACACTACACAAGTTGACGTCGACTGACCAGACTACTATTCTGGTCAGTAGTCATTTCGCTAGGAGCCCCGTTGCCGCAGACCACCTACCCCCGTCAGCCCTCGAGCTTCCTCTCCGAGGACCACGAGGCCTTCCGCCAGACCGTCTCCTCGTTCGTCGAGCGCGAGATCCGACCCAACGTCGACGCATGGGAACGGGACGGCCAGTGCGACAGGGAGCTCTACCGCAGGGCCGGCGCCGCCGGCCTACTGGGCCTCCGCTACGACGAGGCCTACGGAGGTGCCAACCTGGACTTCATGGCCACCTGCGTGCTGGCCGAGGAACTCGCCAAGGGTGACTCCATCGGAACCGCCGTGGCGCTGATGGCCCAGTCCGAGTTCGCCCTGGCGATCCTTGCCGACGAGGCCACCGACGCCCAGAAGGAGGCCTGGATGGCCCCAGCCATTGCCGGTGACCTGATCGGGGCCATCGGCGTGTCTGAACCGGGTGCCGGCTCCGATGTGGCTGCCATCACCACAAGGGCACGGCGCGATGGTGGCGACTACGTCATCTCGGGCCAGAAGACCTTCATCTCAAACGGCACCAGGGCCGACTTCATCACCCTGGCGGTACGCACCGGTGAGGCCGGTCCGAAGGGCATTTCGCTTCTCATCTTCCCGACCGACACACCCGGCTTCGAGGTGGGCCGACGGCTCGACAAGCTGGGTGCCAGGGCATCTGACACAGGCGAACTGTTCTTCGACGAATGCCGCATCCCGGCCACCAACCTCGTGGGCGAAGAGGGTCACGGGCTGCGCTACATCCTCTCCCACTTCGGGGGCGAACGGCTCGTGATCGCCTCCTTCGCCGTCGGAATCATGGAAAGGCTCATCGAACTGGGGCTCACATACGCAGGCGAACGAGAAACGTTTGGCGGCCCGATCCTCGGATTCCAGACATGGCGACACCGCTTCGCCGAGATGGCCACCCGACTCGAGGCCACTCGACTGATGTCACACCAGGCGGCCCGCCTACTGAGCGACCGCGACCCGGCCGGCGACATCGCCGTGTCGATGGCCAAGCTGCACGCCGCTGACGCCGTCCAGTCTGTTGCAGCCGAGATCCTGCAACTCCATGGGGGTTTTGGCCAGATGGAGGAATCACCCATCCCCCGCTACTACCGAGACGTGGCCGGGTTCTCCATCGGAGCCGGCACCTCTGAAATCATGCGCGAGCTCATAGCCCGTGCCCTCATCTGACCCCCTTGAAAGGACCAGACCAGTGGCCAAAACCGATCCAACCCCACGAGTGGGCGCAATAGACGCCTGGATGACCATCCCCCCACCGGGATCAGCCGACCGGTGGCCATCGTCGTTCTGGCACATCTTTCGCAAATACGGGGTCGAGGACCGCTTCCAGCGGGGCTTCACCGTCGACGAGGTCCTGGCCGAGATGGACGATGCGGGCGTCGACATCGGCGTCGCATCCTCGTTCAAGTTCCTCGACTCGTGGGTCGTCAGCAACGACGAGAACGCCGCATACGTGCGCGAGGCACCCGACCGGTTCATCGGAGCCTTCACCGTCGACATCAGGGACCCCATGCCGGGCATGCGCGAGTTCCGCCGGTGTGTCGAGGAACTGGACTACAAGGCCTTCCGCCTGGAGCCATTCCAGTGCGGCGACGGGCGTACCACCGCCCCGCCGCCGACAGATCGCATCTACTGGCCCTTCTACGTGGCCTGCTGCGAGTACGACATACCGTTGTGCATCCAGGTCGGCCACACCGGTCCCCTGCTTCCCTCCGAGTGCGGGCGACCCATCTACCTCGACGAGGTGGCCCTCACGTTCCCAGAGCTCAAGATCCTGGGAACACACGTCGGTGACCCCTGGCAGGACGAGATGCTCATCCTGGCCTGGAAACACCCGAACGTGTACGTAGAGGCCTCGGCCCGGCCGGCCAGGCACTGGACCGAGAGCGTCAAGAAGTTCTCAGGCGGCTACGGCCAGGACAAGATGATCTGGGCAACCGACTACCC
>JABHCN010000075.1 GCA_018673475.1 Actinomycetota bacterium
CAGCATTCCGCCTGTGCCGTGGACCCTCCACGGGGCTGGCAGCGGATCTGCCGGGACTGCGCCCGTGGCCTCACGGAAGCGTTCGTCCACACCGGTTGTCTCGGCCGCTGTCAGGGTGCAGACGCTGTAGACCAGCTGTCCACCTGCCGCTACGAGGGGCAGGGCTGCGATCAGCAGGTCCAGCTGCAGGTCGGCCAGTTCAGCCACGTCATCGGGTTTGACACGCCAGCGCGAGTCGGCGCGACGGCGCAGGACGCCCAGACCAGAACAGGGGGCATCGACGAGCACCCGGTCAAAGCTGCCGAGGCGCAACGGCGGCCGTCTGGCGTCGGCAACCACAAGGCCCATTTCCAGGCCCAGCCCCTCGGCGTTGGACCTGACGAGGTTGAGGCGTCGCTGCCTCAGGTCGGCTGCCACCACCACCGCACCCGTGGAGGCCACCGCCGTGGCCTTGCCGCCGGGAGCGGCACACAGATCAGCCACCCTCGCACCATCGGCCAGGCCGTCGGCAACGACCTCTGACACCAGCTGTGAGGCCCTGTCCTGGTGGTAGCCGTCCTCCCTCGCCACGGCCGTCGCCGGCCGGTTCATGGCCTCCAACGCCTCGATGGCGTCGGCCTCGCCCAGGTCTGCGGTGAGGGTCTCGAGAATCCAGTCGGGGTAGCTCAACTCGACAGCCCTGCTGGGCGGGTTCGGCTGGCTCTCGGACACACGACGCAGGACGGCGTTGCACAGGCCACGCACCCGACGCGGCGCCACGGCGACGGTTGCCGACACAGCGGCGTGGGCGGGCACGCCACCCCAGTGGAGCTGGTAGGCGCCCATCCTCAGCACGGTCCTGACACCCGGCTCCACGTCGTCGTGGAGGAACCGGTCGACCATGTGGTCACAGGCCCTCCGCATCCGCGTCGTGCCGTAGACCAGGTCGGTCACGAAGGCCCGGTCCCTGCGGTCCAGGTCGGTCCGGTCGAGTGCTGCGGCGAGGGCAAGGTTGGCGAATGCCCCATCACGCTCGATCCTGCCAAGCACCTCGACGGCCAGGCTCCTTGGGTTGTCCATTGCCGCCTTCAGCCCAGGCTCTCGCCGGGCTCGGTGCGTGCACCGACGAGCCAAGCCTCGGCGGGTTGACGCCCACGGCTCTCGGGCTGAACCTCGACGAGGCGGAGCGCACCCCTGCCGGTCGCGACCGTGTCGCCGAGGAGGGATCCGGGCACCCCGTCGACACCGTCGGCGAGCCGGGCAGCCCAGACCTTCAGGCGTCGACCCCGAAATGTCGTCCAGGCACCCCCCACACGCACGATCCTCTCCAACTCACTGGCCGGCCGGGACCAGTCCAACTCCAGGTCGGCCTGTGTGATCTTGTGGGCATAGACGGGCTCGCCCTCCTGTTGTGTGGGCTCACCCAGCCCGGCCCCAAGGGTCTCGACCAGGAGGCCGGCACCGGCATCGACCAGACGGTCCCGCAGGGAATCCGCCGTCTCATCGGGCCCAATGGGCACCTCGATGCTGGCAAAGATGGCACCTGTGTCGAGCTCGACATCGACGGCCATGACACACACCCCGGTGGTCGTGTCACCGGCGAGGATCGCCCGTTCCACCGGTGCCGCACCCCGCCAACGGGGAAGCAGCGAGAAGTGCAGGTTCACCATGGGAACGGCTGCCAGCAGATCAGCCGGAATGATGTGTCCGTACGCCACGACGACACCCAGGTCTGCTCCGCTCTCACGGACCGCAGCCAGCTCGTGGGCGACCGGCAGGCCCAGCCCCAGGGCGGCTTCCTTTACGGGGCTCGGTGAGGGTTCGGCCCGTCTGGAGCGGCGACGGTCCTCACCGGTCACCACGACGACGATGTCGTGGCCCGCCTCGTGGAGGGCCAGCAGCGGCCTGACCGAGGCCATGGGGGTCCCCATGAAGGCCAGCCGTCGGTGATGCGCCGGTGGAGGCGCGCTCAGAGCAATCGCAGTCCACCGTCTGAGGTTGAGCGGACGGCGGGCGGGCCCGAGAGCGTCAGTTCCCGCAGCGCCCGGCGGGCCTCACGTGCCTGGTCCTCGTCGAGGAGGTCGACAAGCAGGATGCCGTCGAGATGGTCAAGCTCATGCTGGAACAGCCTGGCCTCGAGTTCATCGGCCTCGATGGACACGTCGTTGCCGTCCAGGTCGACCCCGACAATGTGGATTGTCTTTGGTCGGAGGATCTCCCACGACAGTCCCGGGACCGAGAGGCAACCCTCCTCGAAGAGCCACTCACCGTCGGATTCACGGATCGTGGGATTCACGATGGCACCGGGCCCCTCGCCGAGGTCGTACACGAAGAAGCGCTTCTGGACCCCCACCTGGGGTGCGGCAAGCCCCAGCCCCGGGGCCTCGTACATGGTTTCGACCATCTCGTCGGCCAGGCGCGCCAGGGCGCCTGTCAACTCGGTCACCTCGGTCGCAGGCTTACGCAGGACCGGGTCGCCGATGATGCGGATCTCCCGGGTGCTCACGACGCAAGGCTACCGTCGGGGCCGTGAAGCCAAGAGGAGCACCCGGGTGACCGGCGACCAGCAGTACTGGACCAGCCGGCCCGAGGTCGGGTCACGCCCCGACCAGGTCGACCTGCTGCTACCCGACCTCGAACTCACCCTCGAAACCGACAGTGGCGTCTTCTCGGGTACACGCATCGACCGCGGGACCCGGTTCCTTCTCATGGAGGGAGCCCAGCCGGCCGAGGGTGCCACCGAACTCCTCGACCTCGGATGCGGCTACGGACCCATCGCCTGTTCTCTGGCCTTGCGTAGTCCCGGCTCACGGGTGTGGGCCGTCGACGTGAACGAGAGGGCGCTGGCCCTGTGTAGCTCCAACGCCGCTTCGGCAGGACTCGACAACGTGGTCGTGAGCACACCCGACGACATGCCCGACGACGTTACGTTCAACGCCATCTGGTCCAACCCGCCGATCCGCATCGGCAAGGCGGCGCTCCACGACCTGTTGTCCACATGGCTCGACCGGTTGGCCCCCGGCGGTACCGCCCACCTCGTCGTGCAACGCCACCTGGGCTCCGACTCGCTGGCCCGGTGGCTCACAGACGAGGGCTGGGACACACACCGGCGTGCATCGCGCAAGGGCTTTCGCCTCCTCGACGTGGCCGCCCGCCATGTCTCAGAAACCGACAGGGGTCAGCCGTGAAGAACCTGGACAGCACCGGCCTCAAGCGCCTCCACCGCGAGTGGCGGCGGCGGACCGATACCGACGTTGCGCTGCTGCTCGACAGCGTCCAGACGCCCTACAACGTGGGCGCCATCCTGCGCACCGCTGCCGCCTACCGGGTGTCCCACCTGTGGCTGGCCGGTGCCACTGCGGCACCCACACATGCCAAGACCGCCAAGACCGCCCTCGGCACCGGCCGCTATCTCACCTGGACCATCACCGAGACAGCCGAGGAGGCGGTCGCCGACCTGACCGCGGGGGGCTACAGCCTCATAGGAATCGAGTTGTCGGACGGCGCTGTCCCCCTCCACGAGGTCCAGTTTCCAGACAGGACATGCCTGGCGCTCGGCCACGAGGACCGGGGCCTCTCCGGCGTGGTGCTCGAAGCCTGCGACTCCGTGGCCTTCATCCCACAGTTGGGAAAGGTCGGCAGCCTCAACGTCGCAGCGGCTACGGCCATCGCCCTCTACGAGGTCCACCGCCGCCTCTGGTAGCGGTGGTCATGCCCGGGGTGGATCGACCTCGATCCTGAGCCGGCCCTTGGGGCGCTCCACGGCGGCGAGCACCTCGCTGAGCCGGTCATGGTCAGGTGCACGCACCAGCCAGGCCCCGTCGCGTGGCCCCAGCAGGTCGATGCCGTCAGGCGACCCCAGGTTGGCGATGAACTCGCCGGCCGGTGGGCCAGAGACCCTCGCCAGTGCCGAGCACGGCGGCAGGTTCAGGAGTCGGCGGCGGGCCAACTCGGGTTCCACCAACCGCCCCGGATCGGCATGCAGGGCAGCCTGGAGGACCTCGTGTTCGGGCATCCGGGTCTGGACGACGATCCGGCCATCGTCGGAGCGACCTCCCACCAGGCGCGCCGCCCTGATCAGGAGGGCCATGGCCTGTTCCGCCGCACGCATCCGTGGAGCCAGGAGTTCCTGGTCGAACTCCAGGAACACGACCCGGGCTGCGGAGTCGACACGGTGCAGCACAGCCTCGGTCCCCACGTAGACGGCATGTTCGCCGAGTCCCCCATCGGGGATGTCGGTATCGCCGGTCACCTCCAGCACGGGCCTGTTGGCGAGGGCCTCCAACTCCTCGCGGACCCGCGCCACCCCGGCCCGCAGGTTCTTGAACCGTGTGGCGCCGCACTCATCACAGACCTGGGGGCGCCGTGCGTCGTCCACCGGGCAGACCAGCGTGTCCTCGTCGTCCTGGATCATCGGCACCTGGTGCTCTGGGCAACGGACCAGGCCACCGCAGGCGTTACAGGCAAGCAGGCGGGAACGACCCCGCCGGTTCAACACGCACACGACCGGGTCGCCCTCGGCGCCGCGGAGCACGTCGACGAGCCGCTGACCAAGCAGGCCCGACCTCACCGGATCGTCGTCGCGGCGGTCGTGCAGATCCAGGATCGGCCAGCCATTGCGTTCCTCAGTTCGGGAGGGCACCATCAGCTCTCCCCACCCAAGGGCCTCGAGGCTTGGTGACGGAGAGGTGAACACACAGGGAGCGCTGGCCCTACGTGCCCTCTCGGCAGCCATGTCACGGGCATGCCAGGTCGGTGCCCGCTCCTCCTGGTAGGTCTCGTCGTGTTCGTCGACCACCACTACGGCGGCCAGGTCCGCCACCGGAGCCAGCGCCGCCGCACGGGAGCCGACCACCAGGCCGCCTGCTGCAGAGCGTGCCCACTGCCGCTGGGCGAGCGACACGGGCAGACCCATCTCGTGCAGGCGGGCAGCCATGTGTTCGGCTGCCGGCACGGTGGGAAACAGGATCAGGGCATCTCCCCTACGGGCCGCCTCGGTGACAAGGGGTGCCACATCGGCTCCGGGCGGAAGCCGCACGACCGCCCGTGGAACCTCGAGGGCCCGCACCGCCCATGTGGCGGTTGCCGGTGGGATGGTCGGCCTCGGCGGAGCGGCGGGCAGCGACTCGACGACGTTTGGTGGCGAGGCCGTACCCAGGAGGCCGTTGAGGCGCCCGGCCCACCGGTGGGCCGCCCAGCGCACCAGGTCGATCACCTCGGGTGAGGGACCCATGCCGCTCGACTTGGTGAGGCTCCGCAGTGCCACTCCAGGTGGCGGTTCAACGTTGTCCTCGACCACCCAGCCACCGACCCGGCGGCCGGCGAGGACCATTCGGACCCTTGACCCGACAACCAGGCGTTCTCCACGCCCGTCATCGGCCCAGGCAGGCGGCACCAGGTAGTCAAAGGTGCGCTCGAGTGCCGCCACGTCGGGCAGGACGCGGACGATGCGCGAACCGGCCGGCAGGTCAGGTGGGGTCGGGTCGGTCCCAACGGCTGGTTCAGCCGGGACCGGATCTGTTGCAGTGAGGTCCAGGTCGAGGCGCCCCTGGTCGGCCGTGCCGCCAGCCACCCCGGTCCGTCTCAGTCCAGGCCCAGGTGGGATCGCACGGCGTCGACCCTGTCGGTCGCCTCCCACGGGAAGCCCTCGCGGCCGAAGTGTCCGTAGGCCGCTGTACGTCGGTAGATGGGTCGGCACAGGTCGAGCGCATCGACTATCGCAGCCGGTCGCAGGTCGAAGACCTCGTCGACGCACTCGGCGATGCGGCCCGGGTCGACGGCTTCGGTGCCGAAGGTCTCGACCCGAATCGACAACGGTCGCGACATGCCGATTGCGTACGCCACCTGCACCTCGCAACGGGTAGCGGCGCCGGCTGCAACCAGATTCTTGGCGACCCAGCGGGTTGCGTAGGCGGCGGATCTGTCGACCTTGCTGGGGTCCTTGCCGGAGAAGGCGCCACCGCCGTGGCGGGCCATGCCGCCGTAGGTGTCGACGATGATCTTGCGTCCGGTCAGGCCTGCGTCGCCGACGGGTCCGCCCACGACGAAGCGACCCGTCGGGTTCACGAGGACCTCGTAGTCGTCGTCGGCGAACTGCTCGGGCACCACCGGGCGGATCACGTGCTCGATCAGGTCGGGGCGGATCATGGAGTCTCGGTTGATGCCGTCGTTGTGCTGGGTTGAGACGAGCACGGTGCGAAGCCTGACCGGTCGGTCCCCCTCGTAGTCGAAGGTGACCTGGGTCTTGGCGTCGGGCCGCAGGTACGGGATGGTGCCGGCCTTGCGGATCTCGGCGTGGCGTTCGGCCATGCGGTGGGCCAGGTGGATCGGAAGCGGCATGAGCACATCGGTCTCGCTGCAGGCGTAGCCGAACATCATTCCCTGGTCGCCGGCACCCTGGAAGTCGAACTGGTCCCGGACGCCGTCGGCGCCGGTGCGGGACTCCTCGGACTTGTCGACACCCTGGGCGATGTCGGGTGACTGCTCGTCGATGGCCACCATGACACCGCAGGTGTTGCCGTCAAAGCCGTAGTCCTCGCGGTCGTAGCCGATCTCGCAGATGGTCTGGCGAACGGTCCGCGGGATGTCCACGTAGGCCCTCGTGTGGATCTCGCCGGCCACGACACACATGCCGGTCGTGATGAGGGTCTCGCAGGCGACCCTGCTCTCGGGGTCATCGGCGATGAGGGCGTCGAGAATGGAATCGGAGATCTGGTCGGCCATTTTGTCGGGATGGCCCTCGGAGACAGACTCCGACGTGAAGGTCCAGTTGTCGCTCACCTGTTCACGTCCTCTCCGTGGCCGGTTGCACCACCGGCATCCCGGGCATTGTGCAGGCATCCGAGGGCCGCGTCCAACACCGCTGCGGCGACCTGGTGCTTTTCAGACAATGGGACCTCTGTTGCACCACCGCTCCGGTCGAGCAGCAGCACGGCGTTGGTGTCGTGTCCGAACCCGACACCTGACGCTGAGACGTCGTTGGCGACGATCATGTCGATCCCCTTGGATTCCAGCTTGGAGGTGGCATTCTGCCTGAGGTCGTCGGTCTCGGCGGCGAACCCCACGAGCACCTGGCCCGGTGACCGGTTGCGGCCCAGCTCGGCCAGGATGTCGGTGGTCGGTTCAAGCATGATCTCGGGGGTGCCGTCGGCCTTCTTGAGCTTCGACCCGGCCACCTCGACCGGCCTGAAGTCGGCCACCGCTGCGGCCATCAGGACGATGTCGGCGGTGGCGGAGTTGCTGAGAACCGCTGTTGCCATTTCTGCTGCCGTCTCGACGGCCAGCACCTGGACTCCGATGATGTCGGGCGCTGTCTCGGGTTGGGTGGTCACGCACCTCACCTTGGCGCCGCGAGCAGCCGCAGCCCGGGCTAGGGCATGGCCCTGCTTCCCCGATGACCGGTTGCCCACGTAGCGCACGGGACAGATGGGCTCCCTGGTTCCGCCCGCGGTGACCAGCACCTCGAGGCCTGCCATGTCGCCACCAGAGGTGGAACCGTCGCTCCCGAGGATGGAGTCGATGGCAGCCAGGATGTCCACCGGGTCGGCCAGACGACCGGCCCCGACGTCGCCTCCTGCCAGACGACCGTGCTCGGGCCCCACAATGGTGACGCCGCGCTCGGCGAGCACGGAAACGTTCTCCTGCACAGCCGGCTGTTCCCACATCTCGGTGTGCATGGCCGGGCAGACCACGACGGGGGCACGGGTGGCCATGAGGGTTGCCGTCAGAAGGTCGCCGGAGCGCCCCATGCGGTAGTCGGCCAGCAGTCGGGCCGTTGCCGGACAGACAACGACGAGATCGGCACCCTGCCCGAGACGGGTGTGGGGAACCGGGTGCTCCTCGTCCCAGAGCGACACCTGGGTCGTCTCTGAGGCAAGAGCGTCAAAGGTTGCGCGTCCGACAAAGCGCATTGCCCCACCGGTCATCACCGGTGCCACGTGGGCACCTGCATCGACCAGACGACGGCACACCTCGATCGCCTTGTAGGCGGCGATGCCCCCGGTCACCCCGAGGACGATCCGGTGACCGTCTAGTGCACCCATGTGGGGGTCAGCCGATCAGGCGCCTTCGTCGGCGGAGTCGGCGTCGTCGCCATCGGCCGACTCGTCGGTCACTCCCTCGAGCGGTTCACCGTCGGCGTCGAGACCCTCGATCTCCTCGGGCTCATCAGGTGGCTCAATGGGCAGAATCTTGCCGGCGTCCATCTCCTCGAAGGCAATGGAGAGCGGCTTGCGGGCCGTGGAGGTGATCTGCGGTGGGATGGAGGCTCCGAGACCCTCGCCCAACTGGGTGAAGTAGGAGTTGATCTGGCGGGCGCGCTTGGCGCTCACAGTCACAAGCCGGAACTTCGAGTCGGCCAGCTCCAACAGGCCCTCGATCGGCGGGTTGATCATGCTCTCGTGACGCTGCACTGTGCTCCTAGGGGTTCTGGTGCTACCCGCAGACGCCCGGTTCCGGGCGGCTCACAGGTTGGCGGGTACACCGTCGTGTCGACCGGCGACTCGCCCTACGGACGGCCCACCACGGTACCAGAACCCGTTCCGGTTGCCTCCGCTCCGCTGCGCCCAACGGGGGGCCTGAAAGGCCTGTCAGCGTGGGTTTTTCGCAGCCAGACGGGCGGCTATGAGCGCAGCAACCTCACGTACCGCCCGGTTCAGATCAGCGTTGATCACCGTCATGTAGCCCAGGCCTGCCGCCTCGACCCTCTCCCTCACAGCCTCGACGATTCGGGCATCAGCCCTCTCGGCTCCATCGCCCCTGTCGACCAGCCGTCTCCGCAGCTCATCGTCGTCTGGAGCATCTACGAACAGGCAGAGTGCCCCGGGATCAGACTGCAGGACCTGTCGGCCGCCGGCCACGTCGATCTCGAGCAGGAGCACCTGTCCGTCATCGACCCCCGGAACAGGCGTGCCGTAGTAGCACCCCAGGAACTCGTTCCATTCAATGAAGCCACCCTCGTCGCGGCGGGCCTCGAAGGCGGCCCTGTCAACGAACACGTAGGCGTCGTCGGCCTCGTCTGAGCGCCGATCCCTGCTCGTCCAGGAGACGCTGAGGCTGATCGAGTCGTCGGCTGCGGCCAGGATGCGGGCAATGGTGCCCTTCCCGGCTCCACCGGGGCCGGACAGGACCACAACCAGCGGTCCATCCGGGTCGACTGGTCGACCGGTGTCGGCCACCGGGGTCAGGTCAGCCGAAGCGGGCCAGCAGGTCGGCGCGCTGCTGCTTTCCGAGGCCGCGTAGGCGACGGCTCTCGCTGATTCCGATCTCCTCCATGGTGCGGCGGGCCTTCACCTTGCCCAGCTTTGGGAGGGACTCGAGCGCTGCGAGGACCTTCATCTTGGAGACGATGACCTCGTCGTCGGACCGGGCCAGTAGCCCTGACATCGAGAGGGTCCCCATCTTGAGGAGCTGCTTGACCTCGGCACGCACCCTGCGGGCCTCGGCGGCCTTCACGAGTGCGGCCCGTCGTTGTTCATCTGTGAGTTGCGGTAGTCCTGCCATGGCCGCGACCATAGCGGTACCCGCGGGAGCCGCGTGCACCTCAGGCGGAATGGGCCGTCGAGCGGTCAGCTCAGCAGCGAGGCGACAAGTCCCTCGGCGGCGGCAACCGGGTCGTCGGCCGCGGTGACCATGCGTCCGATCACGAGCAGGTCGGCACCTTCGATGAGCGCATCACCGGGTGACGCGACCCTGGCCTGGTCGTGTGTGTCGCCGCCGGGAAGGCGTATTCCGGGAACGACCCTCACCAGCCGGTCGGCCCATGGTTCGGTGACCTCCAGGTCGGGTGCGGCACAGATGATGCCACCGCAACCGGTGTCGGCTGCCAGGTCGCAGCGGGCAGTCAGTTCGGCTGCTGTGGCCGTGTCGTCGCTGGTCAGCACAGTTACACCCAGAACTCCCGGTGCGGGCATCTCGGCTCTGGCGGCTCCCTCTGCGAGGCCCTCCACGGCAGCCCGGAGCATGTCGGGCCCACCCGAGGTGTGGGCTGTCATCCAGCGGGCACCCAGCGAACCGACCACCCTCGCCGCCCTCTCGACCGTATTCGGTATGTCGTGCAGCTTGAGGTCGCAGAAGACATCGAAGCCGGCCTCGGCGAAGTAGCCGACCGAGGTCGGCCCGGCCGCCACATAGAGTTCGAGGCCCACCTTGATCGTTCCGAAGTAGGGGCTCAGCGCGGCCGCAAGACGCTTGGCCTCGATCAGGTCGTCTACGTCGAGCGCCAGGGCCAGCCGCGAACGGATGTCGACCGACACACGCCCGTCCTCGGTCTCGTCTGAACCGGGCTCCCCTGTGTCTTCATCAGCCATGTGCACCTCCAACCAGATCTGCGACCCTTGCCACACCGTGATGATCGCACCATCTGCCCAGGTCCGCCAGAACCTGTGCCGGTGCGGCCGGGTCGGCAAAGGTGGCCGTGCCGATCTGTACAGCTGAGGCACCAGCCAGGAGGAACTGCACTGCGTCGTCGCCGGAGGTGATCCCTCCGACCCCGATGATCGGCAGGTCGGGGTTTGCCTCGTGGGTGTCGTAGACGGCCCTCACCGCCACCGGTCGGATTGCCGGCCCGGAGAGGCCACCGCGGCCTGCTCCCAGCAGCGGGCGCCGGGCCTCGGTGTCGATGACCATTCCGAGCACGGTGTTGGCAACCGTCACGGCTTCGGCACCTGCCGCTGCCGCTGCCGCTGCCACCTCGGGCAATGCGGGGGTGTTGGGGCTGAGCTTCGCCCAGAGGGGACGACGCGCCGCCCGGGAGGCATCGACGACCTCGGTGGTCGCCGTGGTCGAGTGGGCAAACAGTGAGCGGCGGTCCTCGAGGTTCGGACACGAGGCGTTCACCTCGACGGCGACCACGGAGTCGGGGGCGTCGGCCAGCAGTGCTGCGGCCGCAGCGAACTCGTCGACCGTGCGACCCCAGATGCTCACCACAACCCGGGCTCCGGTCGCCTCGAGTGCAGGGAGGTCGCCTTCGAGCCAGGCAGCCACACCCGGGCCCTGAAGCCCGACACTGTTGATCATGCCGGAAGGTGTGGCATGGACCCTTGGTGCCGGGTTCCCGTCCCACGGCTCGGCGTGAAGGGACTTGACGACGACGGCACCGAGCGACGAGAGGTCAACGTGTGCGGCCAGTTCGGTTCCGTTGCCGGCTGTTCCCGACGCGGTCATCACCGGGTTCGGCAACTCCACCGACCCGACCATCGTCGACATGTCGGCCCTTACCTGGTCGAGGCCCAGTCGACCTCTGCGGGTCCGCCGCCTCATTGCGACCCCGGCCAGGACACCCCGCTGTGATACTCCTGCAGGGTCCGGACCGCAAGCGGATAGGTACGCCAGTCGGCCAGCCCGCGGGCCGCTGCCAGGGCCGCCGATGCCGTGGTCAGCAGCGGTATTCCCTCGGCTGCCGCCGCTCCCCTGATCTGTTCGCCGTCGGCACGCGGGCCACGACCCCTCGGGCTGTTCACGAGCAGCTGGACCGCACCCGAGCGAATCAACCCGACGGCATCGGTTCCGTCCTCGCCGATCTTGGCCACGACCTCGCGCACCTCGACCCCAGCGGCACGGAGGTGTTCGGCCGTGCCTCTGGTGGCGACCAGTTCCAGGCCCAGGGCGACAAAGCCCTCGGCTGCCTCGAGCCCGATGGCCTTGTCGCGGTCGGCCAGCGACATGAACACGGTGCCGGCCTCGGGCAGTGCACCGCCGGCCGCTATCTGGGACTTTGCGAAGGCCAGGCCGGTGGTCATGTCGATGCCCATCACCTCGCCGGTTGACCGCATCTCAGGGCCGAGCACCGGGTCAGCCTCGGGAAAGCGGTCAAAGGGCATGACCGCCTCCTTGATGGCAACGTGGTCACCGTCGACCCGGTCGACCAGCAGGCCCTCGGTGCGCAGTTCGGACAGGGTGGCACCGACCATCACCCGGCTGGCCACCTTGGCGAGGGGGACCCCGGTGGCCTTGGCCACGAACGGAACGGTCCGCGATGCCCTCGGGTTGGCCTCGATCACGTAGACCTCGTAGTCCTCGCCAGCGGCCTTCACCGCGAACTGCACGTTGACCAGGCCCTTCACGTCGAGCGCCTCGGCGATCTTCCTGGTGTGGGCCTCGATCTCGGCGACCACGGCGACAGAGAGGTTTGGCGGCGGTATGACACAGGCACTGTCGCCGCTGTGGACGCCGGCCTCCTCGACGTGTTCCATCACGGCACCTATCAACACCTCGCCGGTGTGGTCCCGGATGGCATCTACGTCGACCTCGGTGGCGTCCTCGAGAAAGCGGTCGATGAGCACCGGCCGCTCGGCTGAGAGGCCACCCTCGATTCCGAGGCTGCCGAAGTGACTCAACTCGGCCATGGCCCGCTCAAGCTGTGTGTCGTCGTAGACGATCTGCATGGCGCGGCCACCGAGCACATAGGAGGGGCGCACCAGAACCGGGTAGCCGACCTCCTCGACAACCGCCCTGGCCGAGTCGAGGTCGCCGGCGGTGCCGCCCGGCGGCTGGGGTATGTCCAGTTCACCGCACAGCACGTTCCAGCGCTCACGGTCCTCGGCCAGGTCAATGGAGTCTGGGCTGGTACCCGCCACGAGGTCGCCGGGAATGGTGCCGGCCAGCTTCAGAGGTGTCTGTCCCCCAAGAGAGACAATGACATGTGAGGGCCGCTCGGCGTCGATCACGTTGGCGACGTCCTCCTCGGTCAGAGGCTCGAAGTAGAGGCGGTCGCTGGTGTCGTAGTCGGTGGAGACGGTCTCGGGATTGCAGTTGACCATGATCGTCTCGAAGCCGGCGTCGGACAGGGCGAAGCTGGCATGCACACAGCAGTAGTCGAACTCGATGCCCTGGCCTATGCGGTTTGGGCCCGACCCCAGGATCATCACCTTGGTCCGGTCCGAGGGTCGAACCTCGTCCTCGTCCTCCCACGTGGAGTAGTGGTACGGCGTCTCGGCGTCGAACTCGGCGCCGCACGTGTCGACGGTCTTGAAGGTGGGCCAGACGCCGACCGCCTCGCGGGCCGCACGGGCATCGGCCAGGTCGACACCGAACAGGTGGGCCACCTGTGCGTCTGCGAACCCCAGCCGCTTGGCGCTGCGCCAGTCGGCCCTGCTCAGGGTTCCGACACCGGCACCTTCGGCAGCGATCGAGTCGAGGTGCAGCCGCTCCTCGCTGATGGCCAGGATCTGGTCGAGGAACCAGGGGTCCACCCCGGTTGCCGCGTGGATCGTGTCGATGCCCACCCCTCGGCGCAGCAGGGCCTCGAGCTGGAGGATGCGCACCGGTGTGGCCACGGCCGCGGCCGCAAGGAGGGCGTCGTCGTCGATCTGCTCGAGGCTGGCCTCGGCCGGGTCGGCGTTGAGACCCAGCCTTCCGTTCTCAAGGGACCTCATGCCCTTCTGGAGCGACTCGGGAAAGGTACGGCCAATCGCCATGACCTCGCCCACCGACTGCATGGACGTACCGAGGACCCCGGTGGTGCCGGGAAACTTCTCGAACGCCCACCTCGGAATCTTGGTGACCACGTAGTCGATGGTCGGCTCGAATGCCGCCGGGGTCTTCTTCGTGATGTCGTTGGGGATCTCATCGAGGGTGTAGCCGACAGCCAGACGTGCAGCGATCTTGGCGATGGGGAAACCGGTTGCCTTGGATGCAAGCGCCGAGGAGCGGCTGACCCGCGGGTTCATCTCGATAACGACCTGGTCGCCGGTGGTCGGGTTCACGGCGAACTGGACGTTTGACCCGCCGGTCTCCACGCCAACCCGACGCAGGCAGGCGAAGGCGGCGTCACGCATCTCCTGGTACTCGACGTCGGTGAGGGTCTGGGCAGGTGCCACCGTGACGGAGTCGCCGGTGTGGACGCCCATTGGGTCCAGGTTCTCGATGGAGCACACGACCACGCAGTTGTCTGCACGGTCACGCATGACCTCGAGCTCGTACTCCTTCCAGCCGGTGATCGACTCCTCGATGAGGATCTCGCTGATCGGGCTGGCAGCCAGACCCTCGGACGCCACCTTGTGGAACTCCTCCTCGGTTGAGGCAATCCCTGTGCCGCGGCCACCGAGGATGTACGCGGGGCGGATAACCACGGGCAGGCCGACATCGGCGACGACCCGCACCGCCTCATCCATGTCATGGGCAGTTCCCGACGCGGGCACCCCGAGGCCGATTCCGACCATGGCCTCCTTGAACCGGGCCCGATCCTCGGCTGTGGCTATCGCTTCGGCATCTGCACCGATCAACTCAACCCCGTACTCCTCGAGCACGCCGGCCTCGACCAGCTCCATGGCCAGGTTCAGGGCGGTCTGGCCACCCAGGGTCGGCAGCAGCGCATCGGGGCGTTCACGCTCGATGATACGCGTTAGGACATCGAGGCGCAGGGGCTCGACGTAGGTGGCGTCTGCAAAGTCCGGATCGGTCATGATGGTGGCCGGGTTGGAGTTGGCCAGGATCACCCGGTAGCCCTCTTCGCGCAGCACACGACAGGCCTGGGTTCCCGAGTAGTCGAACTCGCATGCCTGGCCGATCACGATCGGACCCGAACCGATCAGCAGGATGCTCTCAATGTCGTCGCGGCGCGGCATCAGCGACCACCAACCGGATGAGACTCCATGAGGCGCTCGAAGTCGTCGAACAGGTAGCGGCTGTCGTGCGGCCCGGGGCCGGCCTCAGGGTGGTACTGAACGCTGAATGCCGGAACCGACTGGCATGAGATGCCCTCGACGGTCTGGTCGTTCAGGTTCACGTGCGTCAGGTCAACGGCCGGAATGGAGCCGTCGGCGACGCAGTAGTTGTGATTCTGGCTGGTTATCTCAACAGAACCGGTGACCAGGTTGCGGACCGGATGGTTGCCGCCGTGGTGCCCGAACGGAAGCTTGAAGGTCTCGCCGCCGAGGGCTCCGGCCAGGACCTGGTGGCCGAGGCAGATGCCGAACAGCGGAACCTCGTCCAGCAGTTGGCCGACCGCCGTGCGGACGTGTTCGAGCGGTTCGGGGTCGCCTGGCCCGTTCGACAGGAACACCCCGTCGGGCGCCATTGCCAAAACATCGGCGGCCGTGGTCGAGGCTGGCACCACCGTGACCTCACCCAGGGCCGAGAGGTGCCTCAGGATGGTGCCCTTGATGCCCAGGTCGTAGGCAACGATCCGGCGCCCGCCACCGGTGGAGGCCACCGTGTAGGCCTGCTCGCAGGTCACGCCGGCCACCATGTCAACGCCGTCGGTGCTGACAGCGCTGGCCGCAGCGGCTGTCAGCGTGGCCTGATCGGCCGTTCCGAACGCCCCCGGCATGGCGCCCTCGTTGCGCAGGTGCCGGGTGAGGCGCCTCGTGTCCACCCCAGCGATGCCCGCCACCCCGTGGGCCACGAGCATTGAGTCCAGATCGCCACCGGCCCGCCAGTTGCTGTGGCGCCGCGCCAGGTCACGCACGACCACCCCACCGCAAAAGGGCCGGCGACTCTCGTTGTCGTCGTCGTTGACTCCGTAGTTGCCTATGTGGGGGTACGTGAACGTGATGATCTGACCGGCGTACGACGGGTCGGTGATTACCTCCTGGTAGCCGGAGAGGACCGTGTTGAATACAACCTCGCCGGTGGCCACGCCGTCGGGGGCGACCGCACCGATCGCCTCACCCTCAAAGATCGACCCGTCGGCAAGGACCAGATGTGCCTCGACCGGGCTGCGCCTGCTCACCGCATCGCCTCGCCATCGACAACCACGGGCTCACCGGCACTGATGGTGTGCCTCACCCGGCCCCGCAGGGTGCGCCCCTCATAGGGCGTATTGGAACTGGGGCTGGCCATGGCCCGACCCGAAACCGTCCAGGTCTCGTCAGGGTCGATCACACAGAGGTTGGCGTGGCTGCCCGCCACGACAGGGGTTCCGTGCCTGTCGCCGATGCCGGCGATAGCCGCCGGGCGCCACGACATGAGCGCCAGGATCTCGGGCAGGTCCAGCCCGGAGTCCTCCAACGCCAGCGAGAATGCTGTCTCGAGGCCCAGCATTCCCGGTGGGGCCGAGTCGAACGGCTGCTCCTTGGAATGGTCCGTGTGGGGGGCGTGGTCGGTTGCGATGGCGTCGATCGTGCCGTCGGCCAGACCCCTGCGCACGGCCGCCACATCGTCGTCGGTGCGCAGCGGCGGATGCACCTTGAAGACCGGGTCAAATGAGGCACACGCGGCATCGGTGAGGCTGAAGTGGTGGGTCGTGGCCTCGGCCGTCACAGGCAGGCCGGCAGCCTTGGCACCCCGGACCATCGCCACCGAACTGGCCGTGGACAGGTGCTGGAAGTGCATGTGGGCACCGGTCAAACGCACCAGGGCGATGTCGCGCATGACCATCAGCTCCTCGGCCTCGGCAGGCTGACCGGGAATGCCGAGCCGCGACGACCAGTCACCCTCGTGCATGTATCCACCCTCGGCGAGCGCCGAAACCTCGCAGTGCTGAGCAAGCACCACGGGCCGACCCAGACGGGCCGACAGGCCGGTCGAATACTCCATGATGCGACGCATCAGCCTCGGGTCCTGAACGCCCGTACCGTCGTCGGTGAAGATGCCGACACCCATGTCGACCAACTCCCCCATCGGAGCCATGTCGACGCCGAGGCGACCAACGGTCATGGCCGCCGTCGGCACGATCTCACAGAGCGCCGCCGCTCCAAGGTGCCTGACCTGTTCCACAACTGCGGCACAGTCCGCAACAGGCTCGGTGTTGGGCATGGCCACCAGTGCCGTATAGCCACCCAGGGCACCTCCCCGGGACCCGCTCTGGATCGTCTCGGCATCCTCCTGGCCCGGCTCCCTCAGGTGGACGTGCAGGTCCACGAAACCCGGGGCAACGACACAGCCTGAGGCATCCAGGTTGATGTCGCCTCTCAGGTCGTTGCCGACCGAGGCGATGCGACCATCGTCGCCGATCTCCACGTCGAGAACCCTCTCCCCCTGTGAATCGACAACCGTTCCACCGCGCAGCACGAGGCTCACCCGCCCACCTCCTGGTCAGCTCCGGACTGGTCGGGCGCCAGGTCCATGCCTGAACCCAGAAGCATGAACAACACAGCCATGCGGACGGACACACCGTTCGACACCTGATTCAGGATCACCGAGCGCGAATCGGTCGCCACCGCAGTAGTCAACTCGACACCCGGATTGGTGGGGCCCGGATGCAGGATCACAGCATCGGCCGACAACAGGGCCGCCCTTCGGGCATCCAGCCCGTAATCGGTCGCATACTCACGCATGGACGGCACAAGCCCCTCGGTGATCCGCTCGCTCTGCATCCGCAACAGGTAACAGGCATCCAGATTGGGAAGCACCGCGTCGAGGTCGTAGGAGACCGTCACCGGCCAACCGTCGATGGATGGAGGCAGCAGCGTGGGCGGAGCCACCAGCACAACCTCGGCGCCCAGCAGCGAGAATGCCAGCACGTTGGAGCGCGCAACCCGGGAGTTGCGGATATCGCCGACAATGCCGATCCTCATGCCATCCAGATCACCGCGCCTCTCCCGCAGCGTGTAGCAGTCGAGCAGGGCCTGGGTTGGGTGCTCGTGGCACCCGTCGCCGGCGTTGATGACACATGCATCGGTCCAGTCGGCCAACCTGTGGGCGGTGCCGGCCATTGCGTGACGAACCACGATGGCGTCGGCCCCATACGAACCGATCACCTCGACCGTGTCACGCAGGCTCTCACCCTTGCTGAGCGACGACGAACCCGCCGTGAAGGTCATGGTGTCGGCCGACAACCGCTTGGCAGCGGTCTCAAACGACATCCGGGTCCGCGTGGAGTCCTCGAAGAACA
>JABHCN010000076.1 GCA_018673475.1 Actinomycetota bacterium
GGGCGTCGTCGCCCGCGAAGATGTCGGCCGGTTCGCCCTCGGAAGCAGGCGCTCGGCAGAGGCACCGTTTGTGGCATCTCCAACCGATCCTCTTTCCGGGCAGAGCGTCCACTACACGCTGGAGCCGTTCCTGCCGACCGTGGGCTACACAGGATTCGCAGCTCCGCTGCCTGAACTGCTGTTCACCCTCGACCCCGTCGACCCCGGAAGCATCAGCGTCAACCTGACGACCCCTGACGGGGCAACCAGAAGCCTGGCCACGGACGCAGAGGTGGACATGTTCGTTGCCGCAGCGTGGTACGGCGGCTACCCGGTGATACTGCCCTTTTCCGGTCCGGCCCACGCCGCGGGGTTGACAACCGGGCTGGACTCTCTCGACCTGGAGTTCGACCAGTCAGGTCTGCACACAGTGCGCCTCGACGGCACGCTGCGGTCGGCCCGCGGCGACGAGTTCATTCTTGAGGGCACCTACGACTTCTGGGTTGCCGAACCCCTTGACCTGTCGCTGGGAACGTTCGAGGGGACCCCCCTCGAGGTAGGTGACGGGTGGAACTCCGTGGTGACCGTAGAACCCGGGGTCCCTGCTGACATCACGATCGAGATTGCCCACTACGTCGACGGTGACCCGGACAAACGCCAGAGCCATGTTGTGAGCGGCACCGCCAACCGGTTCGGCTACTTCGCCTCCGACCAGATCTGGAGCCCTGCGGAGCACGGCGAATACATCGTGAAGGTCACCGCCTCCTACGTTGACCCGGTCGACGGAACACTCTGGATGGGTGCCAGGACCTCAGCGTCCATCGTGGCTACGCCAGACACCCCGGTCGTCGCCCACGCCGAGCGGAACAGCCAACTTGCACGGGGCGCGGGCGACATGACCCTGCGAACGTGGTTCTTCAACCGCACGGTCGACCCGGCCTGTGGTGAGGCTGCCTGTGACGAGATCGTCGCTCCGGGAGCCCGCGGCATCGAATACCCGTTCTTCTCGGGAGACATCGTCTGGGTTGCCGACATGACCCCTCTCACCCCGGCAGTGACAATCGATGGGCCACCGGGTCTTCTCCAAGAGATCGCTCCCCAGCTGCAGCCGACCAGTTACTGCTTTGACCACGGCTGCGTCGTGGCTGACGACACGATCCGCCTCTACTCAGACGCATCTGTGGGCTCAGGAATCCACAACAACCCGGAGGCCGTCACCTCATGGTCCTACTGGTACTCCACCAGCGTCCGGCCAGATGTGAGCGTCTTCTCGGCCGTAGGCGAGGGTAGAGGTGGATTGCACAACACGTGGTACGGCCACGACACCTACAGCTGCCAGATCGGCCTGACCTGCCGCGACAACTACTTCAGCCCACAGGCAGGTGGACGTGGGGGCAGCGACACGAAAGGTGACGAGGAGGGCGACGTAAAGCTCCTCTTCGGCGGTGCGGTGATCAAGAGCGGAGACGAACAGCACTTCGCTCCCTACGCCTCCATGGCGGTGATTGTCAAGGAAGCCGAGAGGAACGACTCCGGTGGCTACACCCTTCGGGATGAAAAGGGAAATCGCATCTGCCCGCCGTACCAGGGAGCTGCGGGCGGCCTGGGCACATGTGGCCCCTTGTTGACCCACCGTGGTCGCGAGGTCGACCTGTTCATCACACCCACGGGCACAAGGCCCGGCAGCGTGCTTGAGCCCGGCGACCGCTTCGTCTACAGCGGTCAGGCCTGGCCGACGCTCGACATCGCCGTGGAGGTGACCGTAACCAGCCCCTCGGGCGTTACGCGGGTGTTCCAGAACCGGGCCAACGTCGTCGGATACGTCGGCCCCGCAGGCATGTCATTCGTAGTCGACGAGCCCGGCGTGTACGAGGTGCACGTGAGCGCCACCCAGGATCGCGCCCTGCCATCGACAGGTCTTGCGCCTGATTCCACCTTCGTTGCCGACGGCAGCACAACCATGGATGTTTACGGCTACGAGCACCCGCTCTCGGCGGTGCTGGGATCCAACGACTCCACCTACCGCTTCTACGTGGTCGACTCCAAAGCAGCGACTCCGATCCGGTCAAGAACCTCGGTGTCTGACAGCCGCGGTGGTTCCTACGTCGAGGGAATCACCTTCCAGTACGAGATCCCCGAAGGGGTAACCGAGGCCCATTACAGCCTCACCACGCCTGGTCTCTTGGTGCACCAGGAGACCGTGTCCGGCGATTCGGTCGACATAGCGTTGGGCCAGCAGTACCTCTACGACCTGGGCTTCACCGAGATAATCCTGGGGGCCGACACCCTGCAACTCTCGATCGCCTACGAGACC
>JABHCN010000020.1 GCA_018673475.1 Actinomycetota bacterium
GCGGCGAACAACACGACATGAACTCCGTAGTGGAAGGCCCCGAACTCGGCAGACCAGCTCACAACGCTGCTCCAGTGGGTCAGGGCAATCAACCCGTTGAAGATGAGGCCCGCCACCACAGGATGGGTCAACCTTCGCAGTACCCGGGCTCCGAACCCACCTTCGAGTATCAACAACCTGGCCAACCAGCCCGGCATCGCCAACAGGAACAGGGGCGGCACGATGAACGTGATCAGCAGGTGCTGGAGCATGTGTACCGAATAGAGGTGGTCCTCGGCAATGTCGTGCATCGGCCAGTCGGCCGAGACCAGCAACAGGATGGTTGCGGCGACAAAGGCCCGACGCTGGAACGGTGTCGTCACCGGTGTGCCGGCCGGAACCACCTTCGGGCCGATAACCCGGGCCGCCCACCAGCCCAGAACAACCACAGCCGCCACAAGGAACCAGACCTCAGGATGGGCCTGCCAGTCCCACGGCCCGACCACGTCGGCGATCATCGCCGGATCCTGCCAGGTGCTGGAGAGGTGGCGGTAACCCGTGCCCCGTGCCGGGCAGGGCCCAGGGTCACGTCAGCCCTTGGACCAGAACTCGAAGGTGCTGAGGGCGATCACATAGACGGCTACAGCGAGAACAAGGCCCCCGACGAAGAACTTCGTGAAGAGGCTGTTGTCGAACCGCAGGTGCATGAACCATGCAGCCACAATGAAGAACTTGACGACCATCATGACCATGAGGACCGGAATCAGGACGGGGCCGATATCCACGTAGTAGGTGGCCACCTCAAGAGCAGTGAGAACCCCGAGGATGAGGGCGATCTGGAAGTACTTCGAGTCCGACGGGTGGTCGTGGACGACGTCATTGTGCTCTTCGGTGATCTCGGCGGTGCTCATAGACGTTGCTCCCCGGTCAGCTCGTGGGTGAGGGCACGAGGTAGATCACCGTGAAGATGAAGATCCACACGATGTCAACGAAGTGCCAGTAGAGGCCGATGATCTCCACTGTCTCGGAGTGCTCCTTTCGGAGCGAACCGCGGAGCGACGAGATGAACATGGACATCAGCATCAAGATGCCGAGGCTGACGTGCACGCCGTGGAAGCCGGTGAGAGTGAAGAACGCCGACGAGAACGGGCTGGTCGTGTAACCGAGGCCCTCACGGAAGAAGGTGGTGAACTCGTAGACCTGGCCGCCGATGAACAACGACCCGAGAAGGGCTGTAGTCAACAGCCAGAGCCGGTTGTTGCGGAGGTCTCCACGCTTGATGGCCGACAGGGCCAGGACCATCGTGAGCGAACTCATGAGCAGCACGAAGGAACTCACCGAGGTGAACGGGATGTCGAAGATGTCACCCGGTGCCGGGCCGGTGGCGAACCGCCCCCGGTACACGAGGTAGGTCGAGATAAGCGCACCGAAGAGCAGGCACTCGGAACCGAGAAACACCCACATCGCCAACTTGTTGTGGGACATGCCGGTGGTGGTTGCGTGGTCGCTCGTGGCTGTATCAGACAACGGGGGCCTCCTCGGTGGTGTCGGCCGTTACCTCGTCGCCACCGTGGTCGTCGTGGTCCCCATGGGCGGCATCAGGGTCGTCGACAGGTTCGAAGATCCAGGCGTAGATGGCCATCACCACCAGCAGGCCACCGGGCACGGTCAGCCACAGGTTGAAGATGAGCCCGAGAGCGATGAACGGCAGGCCAGAGGCGAACACAATCGGCCAGAACGAGGGAGACGGAAGGTGCACGCCCACGGCTGAACCGTCCTCGCAGACCTCCTCGGCCGTAGCGACACGCACGACACGGCCATCATCATCGGTTCCGTACTTACGGTGCCAGAACTCGTCGAGGCTCTCAACCACGGGGACCTCGTCGAAGTTATGGACCGGGGTCGGGTTGGGGGTGAGCCACTCGAGGCTGCGGGCATCCCACGGATCGGGCCCACAGGGCGCCTGTCCCCTGGCCCTCATCGCCGACATGATCACGTTGACCACGAAGATCGCGATGCTCAGGGCGATCAGGAACGAGCCGATGGTCGAGACCATGTTCCAGAGTTCGAAGCCGAAGCCGGGGCTGTAGCTGTCGATACGCCTTGACATTCCCTGAAGGCCCAGCACGTGCATCGGCCCGAAGGTCAGGTTGAACCCGACCAGCATCACCCAGAAGTTCACCTTGCCAATGAGGTCACTGAGCATGTGGCCGAACACCTTCGGCCACCAGAAGTAGAGGCCGGCGAACAGGCCGAAGATGATCCCACCGAAGATGACGTAGTGGAAGTGGGCGACGATGTAGTAGGTGTCGGTCTGCTGGGTGTCAGCTGGCGAGATGGCGTGGGTGACGCCCGAGAGGCCACCGATCGTAAACATGGAGACGACACCCACAGCGAACAGCATCGGCGCCGAGAACTTGATGCGGCCGCCCCACATGGTGGCCATCCAGTTCAGGATCTTCACGCCGGTCGGTACGGCGATGAACATCGTCGACAGCGAGAACGCAGCCACCGATATGGGTCCGATACCGGACACGAACATGTGGTGGGCCCACACACCCCAGCCCATGAAACCGATGGCGATTCCCGAGAACACCATGAACGGGTACCCGAAGATGGGCTTGCGGGAGAAGGTGGGGATCACCTCTGAGATGATTCCGAAGGACGGCAAGATGAGGATGTAGACCTCAGGGTGGCCGAAGATCCAGAACAGGTGCTGCCAGAGCAGGGCATCGCCGCCCACCGACGGGTCAAAGAACCTGGCACCGAACAGGCGACTGAACGCCAACAGGAACAGGGCGACAGCAATAACAGGCATTGCGAACACCAGCAGCAGCTGGGTCACGAGCATCATCCAGGTGAACACGGGCATGCGGAACAGGGTCATTCCAGGTGCACGCATGTTGAGAATCGTCACCGTCAGGTTTATCGACGACATCAACGAGGCGACACCGGTGATCTGGAGGCCCAGGGCGTAGAAGTCCATTCCGGGACTCGGCGAGAAGACAATGCCCGTGTTGGGGGCGTAGCCGAACCATCCGCCGTCGGGTGCACCACCCAGAACCCATGAGAGGTTCAAGACGATGCCGCCAGCCAGGAATACCCAGAAGCTGAGGGCATTGAGACGCGGGAAGGCCACGTCTCTGGCGCCGATCTGCAGCGGAATCAGATAGTTGGCGAAAGCTGCAGACAGCGGCATTGCAGCCAGGAAGATCATGGTCACGCCGTGCATCGTGAAGACCTGGTTGTACATGTCGGCACCGAGCACGGTGCCATTCGGCGTTGCCAACTGCAGGCGGATCAGGAGTGCCTCGATGCCACCCACGACAAAGAAGAAGAGGGCGGCTACCCCGTAGAGGATGCCGATCTTCTTGTGGTCGACGGTGGTGACCCAGTCGCGCCAGCCGTTGCCGCCCCTGGGACGCGTGTAGACGCCCAGCGGCTGGTCCACCACGTCTTCGACGGGGGTCGTTGCGGTCATCACTCGACCTCCGTTGCGGCGATTATGTCGAGCGCCGGCGCCCGACCGAGGGTGGTCAGGTAGGCCACCACGTCATCGATCTGACCCTCATCGAGGCCCATGGCCGGCATGCCCCGACGGCCCTCCGCGTAGGCGGGCTTTTCAGCCGGTGAGTCTCGCAGCCACGCCTCAAGTTGGGTCCGGTCCAGGCTTCCATTCGGCTCATACATGTTGAAGATGCCGCCCGCGTAGGTGGTACGGCTCATCAGGTGGGTCAGGTTCGGTGCCGCATTCGCCACCAGATCGGCACCGCTGCCATCGTTGAAGCCATCGACCACGTGGCAACGGGCGCACTGCGACTGGTAGATCTCCATGCCCCTCTGGGCGGCGGCCGCCTGAGGCTCAACAGCCGGCTGCAACTGTTCGGCAACCCACGCACTGAAATCGTCGGGGGTGACAGCAACGACCTGCATACGCATCCGCGAATGCGACAGACCGCAGAACTCGGTGCACTGACCGAAGTAGACACCCGGCTCATCGGCTTCGAGTTTCCAGGGATGGACCCGACCGGGTGCGGCGTCCTTCTTGCCGTTCAAGGCCGGAATCCAGAAACTGTGGATCACATCGCGGCTGGTAATCGCCAGCTCGATCTCCTCACCGGCGGGGATCACCATCTGGTTGGCGGTGACTATGTCGGCCGGCGGCAGGTGCCTGGCATCGGTGAGGTCGACTCCGTCGAGGCCGTTCAGGTAGTAGCGGAACTCCCACCACCACTGCTGGCCAACCACCACGACCTCAGGTTCCCACTGGGTGACAGCTCCATCGACCTCGATGGTTACGGCGTTCGCCTCGGTCTCGTTGAGGCCCCTCAGGGTGATGAGCGTGAACACCGAGATGACCACGAGGATCAGGGTCGGCACGATTGTCCAGGCCAACTCCAGGCGGGTATCGCCGTGGAACTGGTGCGGGAACTCCTCGTCGCTGTGGTCGTCGCGGAACCTCCACCAGATGATGAAGGTGCCTGCAAACACGAAGATGAAGACGACAACGGCCACGTAGAACACCGGGTCAAACAGGTTGTCGATGCTTCGGGCGCTGGGGCCCTGCGGGTTGAGGGTGTCGAGTTCAGCGTCGGCGGCACATCCTGTGAGGAACGTAAGCAGACCTGCAACCAGCGCTGTCAGGCCGGTGCCACGCAGGATCTTCGGGATCACTCGCCCACCTCCACGTGGTCACCACCAGAACCGCCACCCTGCTGGTGGAATTCACGCTCGCCGGTCGCTGCAGCCACAATCCCTGCGGCCAACACTGCTACACAGCTCACGATCAGAACCGTGCTGACCACGCGCCTCGGAATATTCGGTCGACGGCTGAACAGGAATGCCGCTCCGAACACACAGACACCTACAACTCCGGCGACAAGCACGGCACCATTCACCGACGACGCCAGCAGAACCCTCGACATCGCCAGGACCAGCACGCCTATGCCGACAAGTGCCAGGATCGGGATCTCGATCGGGCGGAGCAGCCGTTCACGCAGTTCACGATTCACCTCGGGGTCACCGGTAGCCCGCTCGGACCAGTTGTTCATGGTCCACTCCAGGCTGACCGCAACCAGCACGAGAAGGCCGACCACGAACAGCGCCGAACTGACAACGAGGCCGATCACGAGGGTCGCAACTCCGAGCGCACCCAGTACCGGCCAGATGGAACTACCCACCTGTGTCTGGGCCGGTGGGGCGGTGTCTACGCCGAGCACCTCGGCAACCGACTCGGAGTCGGCGTCGCGGAAGGCAATGGCGATGATTCCCAGCAATCCGAAGACCGCCGCTGCAGTCACGAAGAGGACGTATGTGACATGGTTTCCGACACCGCCCTTCCAGCCGAGGCTGATCGGACCGGTCTCGGTTCCACCCGAGGTGTAGCCGGCAAACACCGCAGCGCTGAGCGCCGCGGCACATGAACCGAACCAGAGTTTGAATCCAGTGGTGAGCATTTCGTTCCCGTCAGCCAGTCCTACTTGGCGATGTAGATGCCGAGCCAGATGACCATGTAGACCGCTACAGCCGCATACCAGTAGAGGGCCGCAGCGGATACAAGGTCACGGTTCCGGCTTGTGTCCTGCCCGCCCAGCGCCCGCAACAACAGTAGGCCGAGCCAGAACACTCCGACCAGGACCATTGCCATGTGGGCTCCGACGATGACGAACAGGAAGGTGGTGGCCTCGCTGTGATCAATCGGCAGGGCGATGTCGTTGAAGTAGAAGACCGTCTGGTTGAGCATCGCCACGCCCATAACGGCGGTGATGGCCATTGCGAGGTATGAGTGGATGCGGTCGTTGTTGATGACCGAGTACACCGCCCATGCCATGGTGATGGCCGAGAGGGCCATGGTGGCCATGTTCATGCCACCTGGTGGAAGGCGGATGGCGCCCTCTGGGAACCACTCCGTGCCCCAGGCCATTGCGTCGGCCCGCCGTGAGAAGTAGAGGGCGAAGAGGCCACCGAAGAACATGAGCACGCCCGAAGTTGCCAGCGCCGACCCGATCACGAGGGTCCTCGGCCGGTTCGGTACCGCCGGTGAGAAGGTCGTGGAGGACATCAGGCCCCCGCCTCTACGGTTGCGTCCAACAGGGGACTCTCAGAGGTCACTTCCACGGGAGAGGTAGACCACTCGAGTGTGTGGCCACCCCATGGGTCAGCCAGGGAGCGGGCACCCCTGAGCCTGAGTACACCGGTCACTAGCCATCCGAGGGCTCCGACCAGGAGGTGTGCCGAGCCAACCAACGCCACCGTGTTCAACACATCGACGCCCGACCCGGGGTTCCCGGCACCTACCAGGTCTCCACCTGTGAAGTCTGCAAGGCCCATGAAACCGCTGATCGTGTCGGGCACGGCTATGAGCACGATTCCGACCGCAACAGCCAGGGCACTCGCCAGGCCAAAACCCTGGGGCACCACACGACCGACGATGAGATCACCCCACCAGAGGGTTCCCGCCATGGCCGCCAGCAGGGCAGCGCCAATGGTGAAGGTGAACTGCGCGCCGGTGGTCGAGCGATCGAGCAGGTCCAATGGGGCCACCGCCCGCAGGGCGCCCAGCACCGTACCGTCCAACAGGAAGAGGACCGACAGGACCGAGAGGTAGAGAGGTGCCGGCATCCTGGTCCTTCGGCTACCCACCCCGCGTCGCAACACATCCACCAGGCCGACAAGCACCAGGAGGACCAGCGGGACGATCAGGAATGCCTCGACAACGAAGATGGCCTGTTCCCTGATGGGGGTTCCGATGTCGAAGGCCGCCTGGGCGTAGGCACCGAACGAGAGCACTCCGATCAGTGCTGTCAGGACCAGAAGGGCCCGATGGTTTCCGTGTCGCCGTCGAGCGGCAACTGGAACGATGTCGCCGGCGATACCGACCAACGGCAGGGCGAAGGCGTAGACCTGCGGGTGGCTGAACGCCCAGGAGAGCTGCCCCCAGATCGTGTCCTCAACACCGAAGGCGACTGCCGACCGGCCTGTCAGGTCTACGTAGATGAGCACCGTGTTTGCCGCCAGAACCGGCAGCGTCACGAGCCAGATGGAACCGGCCACGAGAACACTCCATGCGAACAGGGGCACCCTTGAGAGGTTCATTCCTGCGGTTCGACCAGCCACGATCGTCGTCAAAATACAGACCGTTGCACAGCAGATCCCGCCGATGACCATCAACAGGCCCAGCAGGGTCAGGGCCAGGGCATCGGTTCGGCTGACGGCTCCCGGCGTGCCGAGACCACCGTCGATCACGAAACCGGCGACCGTGAACGCCGCACCCAGTGCCCACACCCAGAAGCCGAGGGCGGCAGCCCTCGGGAAGACAATCGACGATGCCCCCACCTGCAGGGGCACCACGGCGGTGGCGAGCCCCACGAAGACGGGAACCACCACCAACAGGACGAGACCGACGCGATAGGCACTCCAGAAGCGGAACAGCGAGTCGACATCTCCGAAGACCGCCATGCCGGTCAGGTCCATGCGCTCGACGCTCACCAGGAGGCCGGCCACGAGGGAGGCGACAAGCAGGAGCGCTCCCGAGGCCAGCCAGGCCCGACCGATGCGTAGGTGGTCGGTGGTAGTTACAGCCGCCTCAAGAGCGGTCGGGACGACGCCTCCGGTCCGGGTCGTGTCCGCTGCGGTCTCAGTCATCTGTCATCGAAGTGTCTTCGCCCTATAGCCCCTGTACCCGCCCTCATGCCGTAATCCGAACGGCGTCGGACCTCACGATGCTAGGTGTACCGCCTGCCGAATCCGACACCTGCAGGACCGTTGCACCGTAGCCGCAGGTGACGGCAAACTCCGAACCAAACGGACACATCTGACCAACAGATGCGGGTCGCCCACCAGGGGCATGGTCGAACCGGTTCGAGAAGGCCGGTTTCACAGCACCACGTCGAGTGCAATCGCCCCAAAGAGAAGCGTCACGTAGGTGATCGAGAACGAAAAGAGGCGCATCGCGGTGCGCTCGTTCGGGTTCCGGCGGACAGCCACGGCAAACGCCACAAACGCAGCCCCGAGCACCAGAGCGGACACCAGGTAGAAGACACCCATTCCCGCCACCAACCAGAACACGACCGTCAGCGCCACCATCACCGCCGTGTAGTAGAGGATCCGGTCTGATGTCTCCCTGAGGCTGACAACCGACGGAAGCATGGGTACTCCGGCCGCCGAGTAGTCCTCGCGGTACCTGATCGCCAGGGCCCAGAAATGTGGCGGGGTCCAGTAGAAGATCACGAGGAACAACACAATCGGCGCCCACGCCAGAGAGTTGGTGACAGCCGACCAGCCGATGAGCACGGGGGCGGCACCGGCGGCACCGCCGATAACGATGTTCCTCGTCGTAGACCTCTTCAGCCAGATGGTGTACACGAACACGTAGAAGAGGGTTGCCGACACCGCAAGTACGGCGCTCAACAGGTTGACGGTTGCCACCAGCCATGTGAAGGCGATGATCTCGATGATCACTGCGAAAACCATGGCTGCCCGCGGGGTCATGACGCCTCGGACGAGCGGTCGCTGGCTGGTCCGCTCCATAAGGCTGTCGATGTCGCGGTCGACGACCATGTTCACTGCGTTGGCACCACCGGCGGCAAGGGTGCCACCCAGGACCGTGGCGACCATCAGCCAGATCGACGGAACCCCGTTCTCGGCGACGAACATCGTCGGCACGGTCGTCACGAGCAGCAGTTCGACAATCCGCGGCTTTGTCAACGCCACATAGCCGGCGAGGCGTGCGCGGAGGGAGAAGGAGGGTGGCGCCGGCATCGGCAACAGGCTACGACCGCTGGACTCGGGAACGACCGGCAGGCCGACCGTTAGCCGACAAGCCAGTCGGCCGGGGTCGGACCGTCCGGGAACAGTCGCTGCTGGAACCGCCTCATCCCACCCAGCCAGCGATCAACGTCGTCTGTCTTACGGCGTAGGTACTCGGCCACGTCGGCGTGGGGCAGGATGTGGAACCGCTCGTCGACAAGACCTTCCATGACCATCTCGGCAAGTTCAGCCGAGGTCAGGACCCCGTCGACCGATGCGGCGCTGCCCGCACCTCCGCCCGGCATCTGGTCGCGCGACGGGCTGTTCTCCAAGATGTTCGTATCGACCGCCTGGGGGCACAGGACGGACACACCGATGCCAAGGTGACCGTATGTGACCGAGATGAACTCGGCCAGCGAGACTGCAGCATGCTTGGTAACCGAGTAGTGCATTGAGCCGATCTGGGTGAGCAGGCCTGCGGCCGACGCCGTGTTCAACAGGTAACCGCCACCGGCATCAACCATGTGCGGTATTGCATAACGGGCGGCGTACACGTGGGCCATCACGTGCACGTCAAACATCTTCCGCAGGTCGGCGTCGGGAGCCTCCAGCCCGCCAATGGTCACGTATCCGGCATTGGAGACGACGAGGTCGACGACACCGTGGGCGGCAACGGTGTCGTCGATCAGCGATCTGACCGCAGCCTCGTCGGCCACGTCACAGCCAACACCGGTCCCGCCTACACCGGCGGCCACCGCCCTCGCACCGTCGACATCCGTGTCGGCAACGACGAGCGCCCTGGCACCCGCAGTGTGGAAACGTTCGACCAGAGCCTGTCCGATTCCACTGGCTCCGCCGGTGACTACCGCAACCTTGTCTTTGAGATCCATCCTGCGATCCTAGGAAGCCACGGTCGTGCCTGCCTGACCGGGCTCGTAGCCTCGGGTCGTGCAGGTTCCCAGACCACCCCTGTCGTCATGAGCCCGGGGCCGACGCCTGTCGAGGTGGACAAGCCCGACCTGGGCCACGACGAGGAGATTGACCTGGAACGACCGTGGATCGTTCTCGTCTGGAACGACCCGATCAACCTCATGTCCTATGTCTCGTTCGTATTCCAGAAGCTGTTCGGCTACAGCGCAGACAAGGCCGACGAGCTGATGCTCGACGTCCACCGCAAGGGTCGCGCCGTGGTCTCCAACGGAAACCGGGAGAAGGCCGAGCTGGATGTGTTCCGCCTTCACGAGCACGGCCTCTGGGCAACCATGCAGAAGGACTCCTGACGATGCTGGGTAGCGAGAAGCCTGTTGCCTTCGAGTGCAGCAGGGGCCGAGTCAAGATCCTTCTCGGCGAAGAGGAACGCGAGCTGATAACGAATCTGGCCGGCCAGTTCCGGTCTGTACTCACCGAGGACACCAGCCCTGACCTGCGTCGCCTCTACCCCACCGCCTACCCCGACGATGCAGACAAGGACTCCGAGTACGCCTCACTTGTCCACGAAGACCTGCTGCGGTCACGCCTCGACGCGGTCGAAACGGTCGAGGCGACGGCGCAGGCCTATTCAATCGACGCCGACGAGTTGGCCGCATGGATGGGTCTGCTGAGCAGTCTCCGACTGCTGCTCGGGACGCGTCTCGACATCTCCGAGGAGGACGGGTTCGACCCCGATGCCCCCGACGCACCCACCAGGGCGCTTCTGGCATGGCTGGGCCTGCTGCTCGAGGAATCGGTCGCGGCGGCTGCTGCCCACCTCCCGCCCCATACCCACCAATGACCCCGAAACCGTGTCAGTACCTCAACAGGCCCTGATAGCGTGTCCCCGCCCTCACGTGGTCTGAGCCCCCATCGTCCAGCGGCCTAGGACGCCGGCCTTTCACGCCGGTAACACGGGTTCGAATCCCGTTGGGGGTACGAAGGAAACGACTAGTTTCGGCTGGTTGCTCCTGGTCCTGTGGTGCAGTTTGGAGTGCACGCCGGCCTGTCAAGCCGGAGGTCGCGGGTTCAAATCCCGTCAGGACCGCCATCGTCGGCCGCCACCACCAGGCGGTCGACGTACGGTCGGGTAGCTCAGTTGGCAGAGCGTCCGCCTGAAAAGCGGAAGGTCCCCGGATCGACGCCGGGCCCGACCACACCTGATGGAGCCCGCCTCGAAAGGCGGGCTCCGCCAGTTCCAGGCCGCTCCGCCACGACTACGGTCGCAATCCATGCCCACCCGCGACACCTGCGTGATCCTCCCCTCTGCGAACCTGCGAGATCTTGGTGGAATCAGGACAGGCGACGGCCGCCGGCTACGCCCAGGACTCCTGTACAGGAGTGGACACCTGAACGACCTCGACGAGGCTGACATTGCCACCGTGGCAGATCTGGGCCTGCGTACCGTCGTCGACCTCCGGCGGGCATCGGAGATCGAGTCCCGTCCACACCCCGAACTGGCCGGCACCGAGATCCTCCACTGCCAGGTTTCCAGCAACGACAACGAGTTCGCCGTTATCGCGAACCTCCTCGGCGATATGACCCACCAGGTGGACGGCCCCGGCATGGTCGAGGACTACTTCCGCCGCAACCTCACAGACCGGCTCGACGCATACCGACCGGTGTTCCACCTGGCGACAGACCCCGATCGCCTACCGCTCCTGTTCAACTGCACAGCCGGAAAGGACCGGACGGGTTTCGTTGCAGGGGTCCTATTGAGGTTGCTGGGGGTCGACGCCGACACGGCAGTGGCCGACTACCTCCTGAGCAACGACGTCCGGCGCCACTGGGTCGCCAGGCGTGAGGAGCAACACCGCCTGGTAATTGCAGAGAGGCTGGGTGTTGACTCCACAGAGGTCGACGACGACCAGTTGACCGCACTCCGCTCACTGTTGTGGTGCCAGGCACCGTTCCTTGAGGCCGCCTTCCAGACCGTGACCGACACCTGGGGAACATGGGACTCATTCCGAAGGAATGGCCTCGGCATCGACGACGACCGTCTCCGATCCTTCGCCGCAGCACTCCTGACCTGATCCCACACCACGAAACTCGACGGCGCCGTTGGCACTTCACCCCGCGTTGCTCCATGATCTGGGCGGACAACGACCACGAGGTGAGGCAATGACGAACCACGACCAGATCTACATCAACGGCCAGTGGGTGCCGTCCGACGGCCATGGCAGCATCGACGTCGTCAACCCCTCAAACGAGGAGGTCATCGGGAGCGTGCCGGAAGGCACCGCTGCCGACGTGGACGCTGCGGTGGCAGCGGCCCGCGAGGCCTTCCCTGCATGGTCGGCCCTCCCCCTCGAGGACCGTCTCGGACACATCGAGGCACTTGCGGCACAGTTGGCCGAGCGCTCCCAGGAAATCGGAGCGCTCATCTCCCAGGAAGTGGGCATGCCGGTCGGCATGGCCACGATGATCCAGGCGGGACTGCCGGCGGCCACCACTGCGAGCGTCCCCGGTACCGCCAGGGCGTTCAACTTCGAAGAGGACATGGGTCGCTCAATAGTCACCCGTGAAGCGGTGGGTGTGGTCGGCTGCATCACCCCGTGGAACTACCCCCTGCATCAGATCATGGCCAAGGTCGCCCCCGCCATGGCCGTCGGCTGCACGGTCGTCCTAAAGCCCAGCGAGGTGGCACCACTCAACGCCTTCCTCCTGACCGAGATCATCGACGGTCTGGACTTCCCACCCGGTGTGTTCAACCTCGTCTGCGGCGTGGGTCCCGTCGTCGGCGAGGCAATTGCCGCCCACCCCGACGTTGACATGGTCTCGTTTACGGGTTCCACCCGGGCCGGCACCCGTGTCGCCGAGGTGGCCGCAGTCAACGTGACAAGGGTCCATCAGGAACTGGGCGGCAAGTCAGCCAACGTCGTGCTCGACGATGCCGACCTGGCCGCTGCCGTACCCGGCTCAGTTGGTGCCTGCTACCTCAACTCCGGCCAGACCTGCAGTGCCCACACCCGCATGCTCGTCCCAAACGAGAAGATGGACGAGATCGCCGAGTTGGCGGCACAGGCGGCCGCTGGCTTCACGGTCGGCCCTGCCGACGACCCTGGAAGTCGCCTCGGCCCCCTCGTCTCCCAGGCCCAGTGGAACCGCGTCCAGGACTTCATCCAGAAGGGCATCGACGAGGGTGCAACGCTCGTAACCGGCGGCACCGGCAAGCCCGAGGGCCTCGAAACCGGCTTCTACGTCAAACCCACCGTCTTCGCCAACGTCGACAACTCCATGACCATCGCCCAGGAGGAGATCTTCGGGCCGGTGCTCTCGATCATCGGCTACGACGACGATGACGACGCCGTTGCCATCGCCAACGACACCGAGTACGGCCTCTCCGGCGGCGTCTGGGGAACCGACAGGGACCGCGCCCTGGCCGTCGCCAGGCGCCTCCGCACCGGCGAGGTCGACATGAACGGGGCCTTCCTCAACACCGACGCACCCTTCGGTGGCTACAAGAAGTCCGGCAACGGACGCGAGTTGGGACGCTTCGGGCTGGAGGAGTTCCTAGAGGCCAAGCAGATCAACCTGCCCATGGGCTGACCAGAGCGGGAACTGCCCAAGTTTGCAAAAAGGCAGGCCCGCACTACGTTCTCGGCATAGGCCGATTTTGGTTCCGCAACCCGGAGCCGGTGACACGACCAAGACAATAACCAGGGGGCACCATCGTGAAAATCAAGGTCGACCGTGACAAGTGTGAGGGCCACAGCCGCTGCTACTCGCTGGCACCAGACCTGGTCGACGTCGACGACCTTGGTAACGCCTTCGAGTTGACCGACGGCGAGGTGCCTGCAGGTCTGGAGGACCGTGCCAATCTGATCGTCGACAACTGCCCCGAATTCGCCATCGAGATCGTGGAGGGCTGACCCGTGACCGACACCGAACGCTGTCCCGTATCGGACCTGTCGACCGACTACGACATCTTCGACCCCGACTACGTCCACGACCCTGTACCGGCCTGGTCCGAGATCAGGGAGAGTTGCCCGATCGCCCACACCGACCGGTGGGGCGGTTCGTGGCTACCGACCAGGTACGACGACGTGCAGGCCCTGGCCAAGATGGTTCCTGAACTATCGAGTGCAAACCCCGGACCCATCGTCGTGAACATCCCCGAGGAGTTCCGCCGGCCGGAACGCGAGGGCTACAACGGTGCAGCACCAATTAGCGCCGACCCGCCGGAGCAGACCTGGACACGCAAGGCCCTGCTGCCCCACTTCACCCCGAAGGCCATCGCCCCACAGCACGAATACACCCAGAAGCTCTGCCACGAACTGATCGACGGCTTCATCGACAACGGCGGCTGCGACGCAGCGGTCGACTACGCCCAGCAGATTCCCCCACGCGTCATCGCCCACAAGCTCGGCGTCGACGGCTCGCGGGTGGACGAGTTCATCGAGTGGGTAAGGGGTGTCCTCGAGTTGGGCCTCACCGACCCGGCAACCAGGTTGAAGTACGGGGACACCATCCACGACTTCTTCAAGGCCGAGGTCCAGGACCGTCGAGCGAACCCGCGCGACGATCTCATCACCGCACTCTGCAACACAGAGGTCGACGGCCAGCTCCTCCCCGATCCTGTCATCGTCGGAATGTGCAACCTCCAACTGGTTGCCGGGATCGACACCACCTGGTCCTCGATCGGATCGGCCCTGTGGCACTTCGCCGGCCACGACGAAGACCGTCGCCGCATGGCAGAAGCCGACGACGACCTCTGGGGAACGGCAGTCGAGGAACTGCTGCGGGCCTACTCACCGGTCACGATGGCGCGCACCGTGATGGAACCCGTAGAGATCAGCGGGGCCAGCCTGCAGCCAGGCGACAAGGTTCTCATGAACTTCCCGGGTGCGAACCACGATCCCGAGGTCTTCGAGGATCCCGACACCGTCATCCTGGACCGCCAGCGCAACCGCCACATCGCCTTCGGTGCCGGCATCCACCGGTGCGCCGGATCCAACCTGGCCCGAATGGAGATGGACGTGGCGCTGAGGACCTGGTTCAAACGCATTCCCGAGTTCACACTCTCGGCTCCCGATGAGGTCACGTGGGCCGGCGGCCAGGTCAGGGGCCCCAGGATCCTTCCCGTCACATTCGGGGTCTGACGCCCCCGGCAGCTGGAGGCCTGCTTTGCCCACCGAAGCAGAACTCAGACACGAGGTACGACAGTTTCTAGAGTCCCTGCCTGCACTTCTGGCGGACTCCGACGACCCACTTGAACGGGCCCGCATCTACCTCAGGGCACGCTTCGATGCCGGCCTCGGAGCGCTCGACTATCCGACAGCGCACGGCGGTCGGGACCTGCCACGGGACCTCGTCGTGGCCTACCGTCAGGAAACCTCGGGCAGGGTCCCGGACGAGGCAGGCTTCGGCATCGGCATCTCCATGTGTCTACCCACCATCCGCGACCACGGCAGCAACGAACTCAAGGAGCGCTTCCTCCGTCCCGGCCTGAGGGGTGACGAGATCTGGTGCCAGCTCTACTCCGAGCCCGGCGCCGGATCGGATCTCGCCGGTCTGGCCACACGGGCCGTCCGCGACGGCGACGAGTGGATAGTCAACGGGCAGAAGGTCTGGACATCGGGAGCAGCCGATGCCGACATGGGGATTCTGCTGGCCCGCACGGACCCGTCGGTCCCGAAACACCGTGGAATCTCAATGCTCGTCCTGCCCATGGACCAGCCCGGGGTGGAGGTGAGGCCGCTCAGGCAGATGACCGGTGTGTCCCACTTCAACGAGGTCTTCATGGAAGATGCCCGGATCCCTTCCAGCTGGGTTGTCGCATCCGAGGGTGACGGGTGGCGGCTGGCAGTAGCCCTCCTGGCCTACGAGCGCTCATCGCTAGGAGCTGGCGGTGGCAGACAGCCAACCAGCACAGATCACCTCATCGACCTGGCCCGAAAGAGATCTGTCAACACGGACCCGGTTGTTCGCCAGGAGCTGGCGCGTCTCCACAGCCAGGCCTCGATTGTGGGATGGCTCAACCAGCGGTCCGGCATCCACCCCTCGATCACCAAGCTCTGGCGTTCCCGGCAGGGACGCCTGGCTTCGAGCATCGCCGGCCGTCTGGCGTTTCCGGGAGGAGCCGCATGGGATGACGGAGACGAAGGCGAGGGCTGGGCCTATGGGATCCTCGACAGCCCGGCCCACTCGCTTGGCGGTGGAACCGATGAGATCCAGAGGAACACCCTGGGTGAACGGGTGCTGGGCCTGCCTCGTGAACCCGCTGTCGACCGCGACATCCCCTTCAGTGACGTACGCCGGAACTGACGTCCCGATGCCGTCAGCCCTCCCGGCCTCCGGGCGGGCCGGGAACGGCAGCGGTCCAGGTGTGACCCGCAGCCCGCTCAAACCAGGCAGCGCTGCCACCCACGTCAGCGGAGGGCGAAAGTCCGCGGAGAGCCGCCTTCATCCTGCGGGCGGCACCGGTCGGGAACCCGGCAATCTCGTCTGCGAGTGCAGCCGCTGTCGCCAACACGTCGCCGTCGTCGACCACGTCGAAGACCACGCCGAGGCGGTGGAGGTCAGGGCCGTGAAACCGGCGACCGCTCAGCACCAACTGCTCGGCGACTGCCGGCGGGTGTCGGGCCAGCAGCCAGGCAAGGTTGTTGGGAGCAGGCATCCCAAGACGCACCTCGCCCACCTGCAGGAAGGCCTCTCTCCCGGCAACAATCAGGTCTCCACCGAGGGCGTAGGCGGCACCACCGTTGATGGCATACCTCTCGAGTGCCACCACGACCGGTACCGGACAGTCGTAGAGCGCCCGGTGGGCTTTCGTGTTCGACCTGCCGAATGTTGACAACCAGGGTGGCTGCGGATCGGCATTGAACTCCTTGAGATCCAGGCCTGAACAGAACGCACCATCGGCTCCATGGAAGAGAACAACGCCCACATCGTCTCTCTCCGCAGCCGAGGTGAACGCCGAGGCCAGGCCCTCGACCAGCGGACCGGTAATGGCGTTGCGCCTCTCGGGCCGGTTCAACACAATCGAGGCGACCCCGTCGGCCACTCTCAACAACACATCCTGGTCGGGCATGCGGTCACCTCCGATCTGAACCTACCGGCCGTGCTGCCCCCCTTCTCGAGCGGGGTCCCGGGTCAGGAGCGACACACCCCGTCGGACATGGCAGCGGCAGCCACGGCCTCGGCCACCGCGTAGGGCACCGACTTGTCAAACACCGAGGGGACCACGAAGCCCGGTTCCAGATCCTCGTGGGACACCGAGTCGGCGATTGCCCTGGCAGCGGCGATCTTCATGTTCTCGGTGATGTCGGTCGCACAGGCGTCAAAGGCTCCCCTGAAGATGCCGGGGAATGCCAGGACGTTGTTGATCTGGTTTGGGTAGTCGCTTCGGCCTGTGGCCATCACCGCTGCGAGACCGTCGGCCTCCTCTGGGCGTATCTCGGGCTCGGGATTGGCCATGGCGAACACGATCGGGTCGGGCGCCATGGTGCGCAGGTCGGCTGCATCGATGAGGCCCGGTCCGCTGACGCCGACGAATACGTCTGCGCCCCGAAGGACGTCCTTGAGGCTGCCCATCCGGCGGTCGGGGTTGGTGTGCTCAGCGAACCACTCCTTGGCGAAGTTGAGCCCGTCGCGTCCCGAGTAGACGGCGCCGGCCCGGTCCACGCCCACCAGTTCGCCGACTCCTGCGTTGCGCAGGATCTTTCCGACAGCTACTCCAGCTGCACCCATGCCGGCGATGACCACCGACAGGTCCCCGATCTCACGGCCTGTGAGCTTCAGGGAGTTCCACAGGGCTGCCAGAACGACAACGGCGGTTCCGTGCTGGTCGTCATGGAACACGGGAATGTCGAGTGCCTCCTTGAGGGCATCCTCGACCTCGAAGGCAGCCGGTGCAGCTATGTCCTCCAGGTTGATTCCGCCGAACACGGGCGCCAGGCGTATGACGGCCTCGACGATCTGTTCGGGCTCATCCACGTTGAGACAGATCGGGAAGGCATCGACCCCTCCGAACTCCTTGAACAGGAGGGCCTTGCCCTCCATGACCGGAAGGGCCGCCTCGGGACCGATGTCGCCGAGCCCCAGGACAGCGGTTCCGTCGGTGACGATCGCAACGGTGTTCTTCTTGATGGTCAGTTCGTGGACCCTGGCGGGATCGTCGTGGATTGCCATGCAGACACGGGCGACGCCGGGTGTATAGGCCATGGACAGGTCGTGGGCGTCACCTACCGAAACCAGCGGAAGCACCTCGATCTTGCCTCCCTGGTGCATGTCGAACGTTCGGTCGAACCAGGACATGACACGGACACCGTCGAGTGCGTTGACGGCATCAAGGACTGCCTGTGCATGTGACTCCTCACGGCAGTTGACGACGATGTCGTCGATGAGGAGGTCACCCCGGATGTCGAATCCGCCCATCGACATGATGTTGGCACCGGCCTCGCCGATGGCCGTGGCTAGGCGCCCAAGGGTGTTGGGCACGTTGTCCATCGCCACCTTCATGTTCATCGAGTACGCCGCTGTGGAGAGGTACGCCATGGGCGCTGAGCCTACGGGGCAGGCGTGGTCGACGCTCCTGCGGCCGGTGTCACGGACCTTCGTACGGGAAGCCCAGATCGGGTGCCGTGACGAGTGGTGCGAACGGTATTCCGGCGGCCTCGGCTACGGCGCCGCAGGTGCCGCCCCTGTCGACGACCGAGAGGATCAGCACCGGCACGGCCCCGAGTTCGCGGACCACGTTGGCCGCTTCAAGTGGTGAGGTTCCCCTTGTGACGGTGTCCTCACAGATCACCACCCGGTCACCGGGCCTGAGTGCCCCGGCGAGGCGACCCTCGACACCGTGGTCCTTGGACTCCTTGCGGATGCTGAAGGACCGGAGGCTGCGACCCTGTGTTGCAGCAACTGCTGCGATTCCGAACGCAACCGGGTCAGCACCGGCGGTCAGGCCGCCTATGGCGGTCACATCCGGGGGAATGACCGCAAGGGCTGCCTCGGCAATGAGGAGGATCCCCTCGGGTCTGCATGCGGACTGCTTCGCATCGCAGAACCAGGTACTGCGTCGACCCGACTTGAGGGTGAAATCGCCCGTGCGGATCGAGTGCTCGAGCAGGTGCTCGACGAGGGCTGACCGGCCTTCTCCCATGTCTCCGACCCTACCGACGGAGGTGGGCCACGCCCGTACCGTCAACCAGTTCTCCGATGACGCGTGCACAACGGTCGTTGGCGGCAAGCAGATCGACCACCTCGTGTGCCTCGACTGCCGGTACGGCGATGACCATTCCCATGCCCATGTTGAAGACCCTGCCCATCTCCTCGTCGGAGACATCGCCGATGGCCTGGAGTTCGCTGAAGATACGAGGCGCCTCCCACGCGGTTGTGTCGACGACGGCATCCACCGTGTCGCCCAGCACCCGCGGGAGGTTCCCCGGCAGCCCACCGCCGGTGATGTGTGCCACCGCATGGACCTCGTGTTCGGCCATGACCGCCAGCACAGCGGGTGCATAGATGACGCTCGGAGCCAGCAACTCGTCGGCCAGGGTTGTGTCGGCGCCGTCCCATGCCGGGCCGTCAAGATCCAGGCCGGCAATGTCGAACACAAGGCGTCTCGCAAGCGAGAAGCCGTTTGACCTCAGGTTCGGCGACTCCAGGCCCACAAGCACGTCTCCGGTGGCGACTGCAGTTCCGTCGAGGACGGCGCTTCGCTCCACGGCCCCGACGGCAAAGCCGACGAGGTCGAACTGGTCGTTGGCCATTACCCCTGGGTGCTCGGCCATCTCACCTCCGATGAGGGCACAGCCGGCCTCGGCGCACCCATCGGCGATACCGCCTACCAACTGCGCTACAGAATCGGGATCCAGGCGGCCGACAGCCAGATAGTCGAGGAAGAAGAGGGGTTCGGCCCCGACACACACAAGGTCGTCGACACACATGGCGACCAGATCCCGACCAATCGACCCGAGGCGACCCGTCTGCCTGGCGATCTCAGCCTTCGTGCCCACACCGTCGGTCGCCGAGACGAGGAGCGGGTCCTCGTAGCCCGACCGGCCGATGTCGAAGAGCCCACCGAAGCCACCGATGTCGCCCACCACCTCGGGTCTGTACGTGGCCCGCACCAGCGGTTTGATGAGCTGGACCGCCTCGTCGCCGGCGGCCAGGTCAACCCCGGCCGTCCGGTAGTCAGAGGCCATCAGGTTCGACCGAACAGCTTGGCAGCGTCGTCGGTCGGTAGGCCACTGTGAGAATCGTCGATCAGGGTCGGTACGGCTCCCTCGGTTCCATCCCGAAGGCCCGCAGGCTCGAGCAGGCTCTTGGACAGGTTGGCCGGGATCTCGACCGGGTACTCGCCAGTGAGGCAGGCGTTGCAGAAGCCGGCACCAACCGCACCGGTCGAGTCCATGAGCCGGTCGATGGTCAGGTAGGCGAGGCTGTCAACATCGAGATACTCGCGGATCTCGTCGACGGTCAGGTTCGCAGCCAGGAGCTCACCGCGAGAACCCGTGTCCATTCCATAGAAGCACGGCCAGCGGTACGGCGGCGACGAGATCCGCATGTGGACCTCGGTTGCCCCGGCATCTCGCAGCATCCGGACCATTGCCCGGGTGGTGGTGCCCCGCACAATCGAGTCGTCGACGACAACCAGGCGCTGGCCCTCGGTGCTGTCACGGAGGGGGTTCAGCTTCATCCGTACGGCGGCTGCCCGCAGGGCCTGGGTGGGAGCAATGAAGGTGCGTCCTATGTACCTGTTCTTTACGAGTCCCTGGCCGTAGGAAATGCCAGAGGCTCTGGCAAAGCCCTCGGCGGCGGGCATCCCGGACTCGGGCACACCCATGACCAGGTCGGCCTTGACCGGTGCCTGTTCGGCCAGGGCCTCTCCCATGCGCACCCTGGCGTGGTGGACACTCTGCCCATAGAGAACGGCGTCGGGGCGGGCGAAGTAGACAAACTCGAACAGGCAAAGGGTCGGGTCGATGGCCTCTGAGGCAAAGGGGCTGAAAGACCGACATCCGGAGGCGTCGATCACCACCACCTCTCCCGGGTCCAGTTCGCGAACCATGTGGGCACCGATCACGTCAAGGGCCGGAGTTTCTGATGCCAGGACCCAGCCGCCATCGAGCCGCCCGAGACACAGGGGGCGAAAGCCGTTGGGATCACGCACGCCGATGATGCGGTCACGATCGGCCAGGACAAGCGAAAATGCTCCCCTAAGTGTCGGCAGCACGGCGAGCAGCGCAGCATCAAAGGCCTCTCCGGCCTCGAGGTCGGGTGTTGCCAGCAGTTCAGCTGCGAGCAGTTCGGCCACCAGATCGCTGTCGGAGGTCACTGTTCCGGGAAGCATCCCGGCAGCGGCGGCAAGTTCCTCGGTGTTGACGAGGTTGCCGTTGTGGCCGAGAGCGAACTCGAAGTGGTCGACGCCACGGTAGACGGGCTGTGCGTTGCGCCAGGTGCTCGAACCCGACGTGGAGTAGCGGGTCTGGCCGATTGCCAGGCCTCCGGTCAGCGCAGCGAGCGTGCGGTCATCGAAGGCGTTGGAGACAAGGCCCATGTCCTTGACGACGGTGAGGGTCTCGCCGTCGCTCACAGCCATGCCGGCCGATTCTTGGCCCCGGTGCTGGAGGGCGTAGAGGCCCAGGTAGGTGAGGTGGGCCACCGGCTGGCCTGGAGCGAAGATGCCAAAGACCCCACAGGCCTCCCTGGGGGTGTCGTCGTCGGCCGAGGGGTGTGCGACCGGGGCCAGATGATGCGGTTCGGAGGCCCCCGGGTTGGTTGACACCCGCGACATTTTACCGGCCATCCGGCTGGCGGTTGGTCGTGCCGGAGCCGAGGGCCTCGGGGAGGCGACCGGTGAACGCAGAGGTGATCTCGGCAAGCGACAGGTCGAGCAGGTCCTTCACGATCACACGGTCTCCGGTGACCAGGCCGAGACGCGATGCGTCCACCTCGGCATCTGTCGCACGGTGCAGAACCTCGGTCAGGCGCTCAGGGTCAACCGAGAGCACCACCCGGCTGGGACCCTCGCCGAACAGCGCCCGATGGTCGCCGACGCGTGCGACGTGCACTCCAACCCCGGACCGTGTCGCCATCTCAGCCAGGGCGACTCCGAGGCCTCCAGCCGAGAGGTCATGGACGCCTTCGACGAGGCCGTCGAGCACCAGGTCTCTGACCAGGGTTGCGACCATCGTGTGCACTGCTGTGTCAACGAAGGGCATTTCGCCTCCGGGGGCTCCATGGGCGGCACCCCAGAGTGATCCACCGAGGCCGACCTCGTCGGGTCCCAACAGGACCAGGTGGTTCCCCTCGACGAGGCGGGCTCCGGGCGGCCGGGCGTCGAGCCGGTCGACCAGGCCGAGCAGGCCAATGACCGGGGTCGGGGCAATGTCGGTTCCGGCCGACTCGTTGTAGAGGCTCACGTTTCCACCGATCACCGGCACCCCGAACGCCTCGCATGCGCCGCTCATACCGTCTACCGCCTCGGAGAGTTGCCACATCACCTCGGGGTGCTCGGGATTGCCGAAGTTGAGACAGTTCACGACGGCCAGCGGACGGGCACCCACACACGCCAGGTTCAGCACCGATTCGGCGACCACCAGGGCCGTTCCCTGTCGGGGGTCGACGGCGCACCAGCGGTGGTTGCCATCGGTGGTGAGGGCCAGGCCCCTTCCGGTGTCGTAGCCGGTGGTGGGGTGTTTGAGGCGCAGGACGGCTGCGTCATCACCTGGACCAACAACCGTATTCAAGAACAGCTGGTGGTCGTACTGGCTGTAGACCCACGAGGGATCGGCGAGCAGGTCAAGAAGGTCGGCGCCAAGATCCGTCGGGGCACCCAGGTCGTCGGCAGATGGGCCGAGAGGATGCAACGGAGCCTCGCGTGGGCGATCGTAGAGGGGCGCCTCGTCATCGAGTGAGGCTGCAGGGACATCAGCCAGGACCTCACCATCAAAGCCGTCCATGATCCGGAGCGAGCCGCCTTCGGTAACCCGTCCGATCACGGCAGCGTTGACCTCCCACCTGTCGCAGATGGTCAGCACGCGTTCCAGGCCCTCGGGTTCGACAATCGCAAGCATCCGTTCCTGTGACTCGCTGGTCATGACCTCGTGGGGCTCCATGCCCGGCTCACGCCGGGGCACCGCCGACACGTCGACATCCATGCCGACCCCGCCCCGCGACGCGGTCTCGCTCGTGGCACACGTGAGGCCGGCACCGCCCAGGTCCTGAATACCGACAACCAGGCCCTCGTCGAGAAGCTGGAGGCACGCCTCGATCAGGCGCTTCTCCTCGTACGGATCACCAACCTGGACACTCGGCCTCTTGTCACCGTCGTCAGCCTCGGAGAAGCCGGCCGAGGCCAACACGCTCACACCCCCGATTCCGTCACGCCCGGTGCTTGAGCCCAACAAGACAGCCAGGTTCCCGACTCCGGATGCCTGAGCCAGCACAAGGCGTTCCGTGGGGAGAACGCCGAGGCACAACACGTTGACCAGCGGGTTGCCCCTGTAGGTCTCGTCAAAGACGACCTCGCCGCCAACGGTCGGTACACCGACGGCGTTGCCGTAACCCGAAACGCCGGAAACCACCCCCTCTGCAATCCAGCGGCTTCGAGGGTCGTCCAGCGGGCCGAACCGGAGCGGGTCCATGAGGGCGATGGGCCTGGCCCCCATGGTGAAGATGTCCCTGAGAATTCCGCCCACGCCGGTAGCGGCTCCCTGGTATGGCTCGATGGCAGAGGGGTGGTTGTGTGATTCGATCCGGATTGCGGCGGCAATCCCGTCGCCCACGTCGACGACACCGGCGTTCTCACCCGGTCCGACGAGAACCCAGGGTGCCTCGGTGGGGAGGCGCCCGAGGTGGATGCGACTGCTCTTGTAGGAGCAGTGCTCGGACCACATCACCGAGTACATGGCTAGTTCAAGAGGGTTTGCCGCACGATCCAGGATCTCGTTGATCCGCCCGGCTTCGTCGTCGGTAAGGCCGAGGGCACGGTGGAGGGGTTGGCTCACGGGCCCGAACCGTAGCGGTCGACGGCAAGCCCGTGGCGCCTTGCTGCACCGGTATCGGGCCGATCAGAATCTATATCCAAATCGGCTAGTTGTATGCTCCAGATATTCAGCTAATCGCTAACGAGGTGAACCCATGCCAAGAGTAAAACTGTCAGATCAGGAGAAGGCCGAGAACAAGTCGGTTCGCGACTTCCTGGACGCCATTGATGCCAATAGGCCCAAGCGTGGACGTAAGAGAACTGTCGAGAGCATCAGCGACAGGATGGCCGCAATAGAAGCATCGCTCTCAGATGCGTCAGCCACAAAGAGGCTCACCCTGGTACAGGAACGCCTTGACCTGCAGGCTGAGATCGAGGCCCTCGCCTCGGCCGGCTCGGTCGACATGACGAGCCTGGAGGCATCATTTGTCAATGCTGCCGCCGCCTACGGTGGCCGTCGCGGAATTTCCTATGCGGCCTGGCGTGAGGTGGGTGTGTCGACAGCGACCCTGAAGGCAGCCGGTATACGGCGTAGTACCTGACCTGCTGTTCTGCTCTCCTCGGTGGCGGCAGCACGCCCGCTGACAGGTGGGTGGTCAGGCAACCAGATCGAGCAGGGAACCCAGCAGAACCGAACCGTCCGAACTGCCCAGCAGATCGTTGCAGGCACGTTCCGGATGCGGCATAAGACCGACGACGTTGCGACCTTCGTTACAAACTCCGGCAATGTCATCGACAGACCCGTTCGGATTGTCAACGTACCTGAGCACCACCCGGTCTTCGTCATTCAACCTCGCAAGGGTCTCGTCGTCGCAGGTGTAGTTGCCTTCAAAGTGGTTGATTGGAATCGACAGTTCATCACCGGTTGAGGCGCGGGATGTCAGCGAAGAGTCACTTGTTTCGACCCTGATCATTGACGGCTGGCAGAGAAACTTCAGGCCTCTGTTCTTCTGTAGCGCCCCGGGCAACAGACCTGCTTCAGTAAGAATCTGAAAGCCATTGCAGATACCCACCACGGGGCCGCCGGCAGCGGCGAAACGCGTTACGGCGGTCATCACCGGCGAGAACCTTGCTATTGCTCCGGGCCGGAGGTAGTCGCCGTGTGCGAACCCTCCGGGAACGATCACCGCATCTACGCCCCCCAGGTCCTCGTCGCCATGCCAGAGTAGGCGACCCTCGCCCCCCAGGTGGCTGACAGACTCGACACAGTCCATCTCGCAGTTGCTGCCCGGGAACACGACAATTCCCACAACGCCGCTCACAGGTCGTCGACTCCGGGAACAACCGTTACCTCGGCATCTTCGATGACCGGGTTGGTGAGGAACGAGTCACAGAGGTCCTCGGAGTGGGAGATGGCCTGTTGCTCGTCGGCCGCCTCGATCGTGAACCTGATGGTCTTTCCGACGCTCACCCCGCTCACGCCTTCGTACCCGAGGGCGGGCAACGCCCTCTCGATCGTGGCTCCGGCAGGGTCGGCGATGCCGGACCTCAGCCTCACGTCCACCAGAACCGTGAACTTCATCTCGTCCTCCCGGGGAGTGTCGGATCCATCAGGTCGGTGCACCGTATGCGGCCACCCCCGGCCAGTCGCCGAAGGACAGGCCGGTGATGCGTTCGTAGGCCTCGATATAGCGCGACGAGGTGGCAGCCACCACCTCGTCGGGAAGCGGGGGCGGAGGCGCCTGCTTGTCCCAGTCGAGGCCATCGAGGTAGTCGCGAACCGGCTGCTTGTCGAACGACGGCGGGGTGGCTCCCGGGGCCCATGTATCTGCGGGCCAGAAACGTGAGGAATCCGGGGTGAGGACCTCGTCGGCCAGCACAAGCTCGCCGTCGACCAGGCCCATCTCGAACTTGGTGTCGGCGATGATGATCCCCCGTTCGGCAGCCCAGCGGGCTCCACGCAGGTAGCACTCGAGGGCCACCTCGCGTGACCGTTCCGCCAGGTCGCGACCAATCAGGTCGACCGCCTGTTCAAACGAGATGTTGATGTCGTGTCCCTCGTCGGCCTTCGTCGAGGGCGTGAACACGGGCTCCGGAAGTTGCGACGCCTCCAGCAGGCCCACTGGGAGCGTGGTGCCGTGCATCGTCCCCGAGGCGGTGTACTCCTTCCAGGCCGAGCCGGTGATGTAGCCGCGCACTATGCACTCGATAGGGAGCATCTCGGCCTTGCGGCAGAGCATGGTGCGGCCGACCCGGTCAGGCGGCAGGCCGGCGCTCAGTGAGTTCAGGTGCGAATCGACCTCATCGGGGCTGGTGGCCACCAGATGCCCGGGGACCACATCTGAGAGCAGGCCGAACCAGAACGTGGACATTGCGGTGAGGACGCGGCCCTTGTCGGGGATGGGTTCGGCCATGACCACGTCGAATGCCGAGATCCGGTCGGAGGTGACCATCAACAACAGGTCACTGTCGACCTCGTAGATGTCGCGGACCTTGCCGGAGTGGATGGGGGGTAGGTCCATGGCGCTGGTCACGGCGGCTCCGGAGCGGGTCAGAGGATTGGTTCGGGATCGTATGCGGCCGCCACCGGGCGTGCAGCGACCACATCGGCGATCTTTTGAATGACCGCCTCCACCTGGTTTTCGGCGTTGCCCACGAACGTGGATGGATCGGCCAGCAGGTTGTCGAGAGCAGGCCTGTCCAGAGGTAGGCGGGGATCATCCGCGAGCCGGCCGAGCAGGTCGGTCTCTGTAGCGCCCTGTTCGCGTCGGGCAAGAGCGGCAGCGACGGCGTGTTCGCCGATGACCTCGTGTGCGGACTCGCGTCCCATGCCTGCCTGGACCGCTGCCACGAGCACCCTCGTGGTTGCCAGAAATGGCAGGTACCGGGCGATCTCGGATTCAACCACCTTCGGGTAGACGCCGAACTCGTCGAGCACCGTGAGGAACGTCTGGAACAGGCCGTCGACAGCGAGGAATGAGTCGGGCAGTGCCACCCGGCGGACCACCGAACAGCTCACGTCACCTTCGTTCCACTGGTCGCCTACGAGGCCCGCGACCATTGCGAGGTGGCCGCGCAGCACCAGGGCCAGACCGTTGACCCGCTCGCAGGACCTGGCGTTCATCTTGTGGGGCATTGCAGACGAGCCGACCTGACCCGGCTGGAACCCCTCAGTTGCAAGTTCCTGGCCCGCCATCAGCCTGATCGTTCGAGCCAGGTTGGCGGGACCACCGGACGCCTGGACAAGAGCGGAGACGACATCGAAGTCGAGAGACCGCGGGTAGACCTGCCCCACTGAATCCAACACGATCTCGAAGCCGAGGTGTCCGGCGACGCGCCGTTCCAACTCGTCGACCCTGGTCGTGTCACCGTCGAACAGGTCCACCTGGTCCTGCTGGGTTCCGACCGGGCCCTTGAGGCCGCGCAGTGGGTAGGAGGCCAGCAGGTCGACGATGCGGTTGTGGGCTACCAGGAGTTCCTCGGCTGTCGTCGCAAACCGCTTGCCGAGGGTCGTTGCCTGGGCTGCCACGTTGTGACTGCGGCCCACCATGACCAGATCGGAGTGCTCGGCGGCGAGGCGTCCGAGCCTGGCAAGGGCGGCCACCATCCTGTCCCGGACCAGTTCAAGGCTTCGCCGGACCTGGAGTTGTTCAACGTTCTCGGTGAGGTCACGTGAGGTCATTCCCTTGTGGATGTGCTCGTGGCCGCCCAGGGCGCAGAACTCCTCGATGCGGGCCTTCACGTCATGACGGGTGAGCTTCTCGCGGTCCCGGATGGATGCAAGATCCACCTGGTCGATCACCGCCCGGTAGTCGTCGACCACCCCGTCGGGGATGTCGATCCCGAGCTCACTCTGGGCCTCCAGCAGGGCGATCCAGAACTCCCGCTCCATGATGACCCTGCCCTCGGCCGACCACAGGTCGACCATCTGCGGGCTGGCGTAGCGGGAGGCGAGAATGTTCTGCATGGGGTTGTGCCTCTGGGGAGCCTGGCCGGCTACCGGGGTGTCATCTCACTGCGGTGGTCTTCGAGGGCTGTGACCAGGTCGGGGTTGTCGATGGCGAGCATCTGGACTGCCAGCAGTGCGGCGTTCATGGCGCCGTCGACGGCAACGGTGGCAACCGGTATTCCTCGGGGCATCTGGACCGTGGCCAACAGCGAGTCCCACCCGTTGATGGCGCCTCCCGAGAGGGGGACGCCTATCACCGGAAGGGTGGTCTGGGCCGCAACCGCTCCAGCCAGGTGTGCTGCCATGCCGGCACCGCAGATGATGGCTGCGAAGCCTTCGTCCCGGGCGGTCGAGGCGAACTCGGCGACTGCCGCCGGGCTGCGGTGTGCCGACATGACCCTTACGTCGGCCTCGATTCCGTAGCGCTCGAGCGTCTGGGCCGCTGGTGCCATCTTGTCGTGGTCATTTGGTGATCCCATGAGAATCGCCACCCTGGCTGTCATGTCATTCTCCTCGTCTGTTGCTGTCTAGCCGGTGGTGACAGCACCTACGGCGACACCGGCGATGTCGGTCCGGTAGTGCATGCCCGGCCATGAGATTTCGGCTACCGCCCTGTAGGCGCTGTCTCTGGCCTCAGGAACCGTGGAACCCGTTCCGGTAACTGTAAGGACCCGGCCGCCGGCGGTGACTAGGCGACCCTGGGCCTCGCCGACGCCGGCGCAGAACACGGTTACACCGTCGACCTCCGAGGCGGCGGAAAGGCCTTCGATCGGGTCACCGGTGTGCGGTGACCCGGGGTAGTTCGGGGAGGCGCAGACCACGCCGACAGCGGCGCCATCATCGAAGGTGGGGGCTTCTCCGATGGATCCCGCAGCGGCCGAGGCCAGCAGGTCGGCAAGGTCGCTCGTGAACCGGGGTACGACAACCTGGGTCTCGGGGTCGCCGAAGCGAACGTTGTACTCGAGCACCCTGGGACCGTCGGGAGTGAACATGAGACCGCAGTAGAGAACTCCCCGGTAGTCGATACCACGGGAGCGCAGGACCGCCAGTGTCGGCAGTACGGCATCTTCCATAAGCGAGTCGACCACGTCGGCGGTGGCGACCGGTACCGGTGAAAACGCCCCCATCCCCCCGGTGTTGGGGCCCAGATCTCCGTCGCTGAGGCGCTTGAAGTCCTGGGCTGGTACGAGGGGCACTGCCGTGGTGCCGTCACAGACCGCCAACACGGACAGTTCCGGGCCGCTGAGACCCTCTTCGATCACGACCCGTCGACCGGCGTCACCGAATGCCTCTCCCGAGAGGTACTCACCAACGGCTTCGACCGCCTGGGATCGGTCACTGGTTACGAGCACGCCCTTGCCGGCTGCCAGACCGTCGGTCTTGATGACGAACAGGTCTTCCATCTGATCGAGATAGGCCAGCGCCGCCGCCCTGTCGGTGAACGCACCGTGGCGGGCGGTTGGTACTCCGGCCTCTACGAGCAGTTCCTTCATCCAGGCCTTGGAGCCCTCGAGGCGTGCACCGTCGGCGCCGGGTCCAAATACCAGGTTGCCCCGTTTACGAAGCCGGTCGGCAAGACCGTCGACAAGGGGTTGTTCGGGCCCGATGACGAAGAGGTCCGCATCGAGTTCCTCGGGCGGGGTGGCGACCGAGCCGGGTATTCCGGGGTTGCCTGGTGTGACGACCACCTCGGCGCCTCGGGAGAGGACATGTGCGAGGGCGTGCTCGCGACCCCCGGAACCGACTATGCAGACGCGCATCAGGCCGGCACCAGGTCCTCAGGCATTGAAGTTGAATACCTGGCGTCGGGCGGGGCCCACACCCACCATGCCCACCGGTACACCGGCCTGTTCCTCGATGAACTGCAGATAGTCCTCGGCCTCGGCCGGTAGTTGTGACCGTTCGGTTACCTCTGAGAGGTCGGTCTTCCAGCCGGGAAGTTCCTCGTAGACAGGTGTGGACTTGTGGAGCACCGACTGGTGGTAGGGCAGTTGGTCATGGCGCTCGCCCTCGGCTTCGTATGCGACGCAGACCTTGACGGTCTCGAGACCATCGAGGATGTCGAGCTTGGTGATGGCCAACTCGGAGAGGGAGTTGACCCGGGCGGCGTAGCGCAGCATCACGGCATCGAGCCAGCCGGGGCGGCGGCGGCGGCCGGTGTTGGTTCCGTACTCCTGGCCGACCTCGACGAGGTGGTCTCCCACTTCGTCGAACAACTCTGTCGGGAATGGGCCGCTGCCGACCCTCGTTACATATGCCTTGGCAATTCCGATTACCCGGTTGATGTCCCGTGGGCCGATTCCGGCGCCGGTGCATGCTCCTCCGGCTACCGGGTTCGAGGATGTGACGAACGGGTAGGTCCCGTGGTCCAGGTCGAGGAAGGTTGCCTGGGCCCCCTCCATGAGGATGTTGTGGCCGGCGTCCAGCTCGCTGTGGACGAGGGCGACGGCATCGGCGATGTGTGGGGTCAGGCGTGGTGCGCAAACGTCGAGGTATTCAGTGGCGATCTCGTCGGCATCGACGGGCAGGCGGTTGAACACCCGCGTGAGGACCTTGTTGGTGTGTTCGAGGACAGCGCCCAGTTTCTTGCGGAATATCCTGGGGTCGAGCAGATCCTGGGCACGCAGTCCGACCCTCATCGACCGGTCGGCGTAGGCGGGACCGATTCCCCTCTTGGTGGTTCCCAGCTTGTTCTTACCCAGGTGACGCTCGTAGAGGGCGTCGAGTTCCTGGTGGTAGGGGAGGATGAGGTGGGCGTTGCCACTCAGCCTGAGGCGTTCGGTCGACACGCCGCGGCTTTCGAGCATGTCCATCTCTGCGATGAGCACCCTCGGGTCAACGACGACCCCGTTGCCTATTACGGGTGTCACGTGTTCGTAGAGAACTCCGCTCGGGACAAGCTGGAGGGCAAACGACTCGCCTGCGACCACGAGGGTGTGACCGGCATTGTGACCACCCTGGTAGCGGACGACCATTGACATGTCACCGGCCAGAAGGTCGGTGAACTTGCCTTTGCCCTCGTCACCCCACTGCGTCCCGACCACAACGGTCGCGGGCACGGCAACCCTCCTGATTCGTGATCGGGTCCCTTACGGGGCGATCCTACCGTCCTCGTGGCCTGGTGGTTGACTGTTTCCGGTGCAGGTCAGGCGCCCTTGACGAGGTTGCTGTGAGGTGACCCTGAGGAAGTGATCTTGAGTCATAGACGCTCAAGATTTGGACTTTCCACAGCCCCTGTGGACAAATCCTGCCTTCCCTATGGAGAAAGGGCTTTCTCTGTGGAACGAAACCCGGTTGTAACAAACAAAACAGACCCGGCGGCCGCCATCTGGGAGAAGCCAAAATCGCAGGTCAACGCCTCTTCTGGCCCCGGTAGACGGTGACACTCTGACGGACCGGAACCAGGTCGCGGCGGTACTGCCGGTGTACCTCGGCGACAGCCTCAGAGCCCGCCTCGCGAGTCTCGGCCAGATCCTGTTCGAGACGAGCCACCTCGGCCTCAAGTTCAAGGACCCGCTTCACACCGGCAAGGTTCATGCCCTCAGAGGTCAGGTCGGTTATCCGCTGGAGCAGGGCTATGTCGGCATCGCTGTACCGGCGGTTGCCGCCAGTGGTCCTTGCCGGATCGACAAGGCCCCTTCGCTCGTAGATGCGCAGGGTCTGTGGATGCATTCCGGACAGCTCGGCAGCCACCGAGATGACGTAGACGGCCTGATCGGATCGGATCGTCACCATCCCATCGCACCTCTGAGGTCGAACACCAACACCCGTCGGTTCATCATCTCAACAGTCATCCTGTCAGACCCTCGCGGGGATTGTCGCCGCCGGCCTCCGACAGGGCCTCAATGGCAGCCTGCTCGGCCTCGCTGGGTTCCTGCGGAATGACCACCTCCACCGTTACGAGCAGATCACCCCTGCCGCGACGGGTTCCGACACCCCTGCCCTTGACCCGGAAGGTCTTGCCGCTCCTGGTGCCGGAGGGAAGACGCAACGTGACCGGACCGTCCTGAAGGGTGGGCACCTCGACCTCGGCACCGAACACGGCCTCGGGGAAGGTGATGGGAACCGTGAGGGTCAGGTTGCGGCCCGTCCGCCCAAAGAGGGGATGCTGTTCGACCACCACGACCACGTACAGGTCCCCGTCGGGTCCGCCGCTACCGGGGCCACCCCGCCCCTTCAGTCGGATCTTCTGCTCGTCTTCAATGCCCGGCGGAATCCGAACCTTCACCTCACGGGGCCTACGTTCGACCCCGGTTCCCCGACAGTTGCCACAGGGATCATCGATCTGGCTGCCGCTTCCTCCACAGGTGCCGCAGGGCCGGCTGAACGAGAACGGACCCTGGTTGTCCGCTGTTGCTCCGCTGCCACCACAGGCGTCGCACCGGTGGGGTCTGGTCCCGGGACGTGCCCCGCTGCCACCGCAGCTGGAACAGGCGGCGTCGCTTGTCAGGTGAACCGAGGTGGTCACGCCGTTGACAGCCTCGAGGAATGACAGGCCCAACCGCGTCTCAAGGTCGACCCCGCGGGTTCCGCCACGGTGACCGCGTCCACCCTGTCCGAACAGGCCACCGAAGACATCGCCCAGGTCGAACGGGGTGCCTCCGTGGCCTCCAAACCCGCCGCCGGGAGCGCCACCCATTCCCGGCATCGGCCCCATGGCCCTGACCTGGTCGTACTCCTCCCGCTTGGCCTCGTTCCCGAGCACGTCGTAGGCGGCGGTTACCTCCTTGAAACGCTGTTCGGCGGCATCATCACCGGGATTGGCATCGGGGTGGAGCTTGCGGGCCAACTTTCGGTAGGCCTTGGTGATGTCCTTTGCCGCGGACCCCTTGTCGACGCCGAGCGTCCGGTAGTAGTCCTTGTCGAACCACTCCCTCTGGGCAGTCACGTCTGATAGCGGGCGACGCGGGCCTCAGCCCTGCACCCGCACCATCGCCGGACGCATGACCCGTCCGGCCCATCCATATCCGCGGCGCATGACCTCGACGACGCGAAGGCCCTCGCTGGCGCCGTCGGAATCGGCCTCGTGGATAACCGCCTCGTGCCGGTTGGGATCAAACGCCTCGCCTACCGGATCAATGACCTCAAAGCCGAGCGGGGTGAGGGCTGCCGAGATCGCAGCACGGATCGGCTCGACCCCGTCGGACCCCTGGTCGACAGCCATGTCGCAGGCATCGAGCACTGGCAGCAGCACCTGAACCAGGTCGGCCCTGGCACGCGATACAACCTCGGAGTTGCGACGCTCGGTCTGCTTCTTGAAGTTGGAGAACTCAGCGCTGACACGTTGCAGGTCGGCCAAGAAGGCGTCTCTCTCCACAATGGGGTCGGTTACCTCACCGGAGCCTGCGACGGCCTCGTCGGCCTCGAGGATCTCACCGATCAGTTCCTCGACGGCCTCGGCGGTGGGCTCACCAGAGGAAGCACCGTCACCGACGGTGGGGACCACACCTGCAGGCTCGTTCACTGCTCGTCGACGATCTCTGCATCGACCACGTCGTCGTCGCCCTCACCCGGTTCGCCGGCCGCGGCGCCTGCATCCTGCTGTGCGGCCTCGTAGAGTCGCTGGCCAAACTCCTGGCTTGCTTCCATCAGGTCCTCGGTGGCGGCCCTGATGGCATCGGAGTCATCGCCTTCGAGGGTGGACTCCAGCGCAGCGAGCTTCTCCTCGACACTGGACTTCTCGTCCTCGGTCAACTCGGCTCCCTGATCGGTGATCAGCTTGCGGGTCTGGTAGAGGAGGTTGTCGGCGTTGTTGCGGACCTCGGCCTGTTCGCGTCGCTTGTGGTCCTCGTCGGCGTGCATCTCGGCATCGCGGACCATCTGGTCGATCACGTCCTTGTCGAGGGCCGACTGGCCCGAGATTGTCATCGACTGTTCGTTGTCGGTGGCGCGGTCCTTGGCTGATACGTGCACGATGCCGTTGGCGTCGATGTCGAAGGTGACCTCGATCTGGGGAATGCCGCGTGGCGCCGGTGGCAGGTCGACGAGTTGGAACTTGCCGAGCGTCTTGTTGAACTGCGACATCTCGCGCTCACCCTGGAGCACGTGGATCTCGACAGATGGCTGGCTGTCCTCGGCGGTTGAGAACACCTCGGACCGCTGGGTGGGAATGGTGGTGTTGCGCTCGATCAGCCTGGTCATGACACCGCCCTTGGTCTCGATGCCGAGTGACAGCGGGGTCACGTCGAGGAGCAGGACGTCTTTGACCTCGCCGACGAGGACACCGGCCTGGACCACGGCACCGATGGCGACAACCTCGTCAGGGTTGACGTTCTTGCTGGGGTCCCGCCCGGCGATCTCCTGGGCCAGCTCTACGACGGCCGGCATGCGGGTGGAACCACCAACCAGGAGGACCTGGTCGACCTCGCCCCTGCTGAGACCTGCGTCGGCAATGGCCTGTTCGAACGGCGATCGGCAGCGCTTGAGCAGGTCCGCCGTCAGTTCCTGAAACTTGGCCCGGCTGAGCGAGTAGTCAAGGTGGAGTGGTCCGGCGTCGGTCGCCGTCATGAAGGGAAGGTTGATCTGGGTCTGCTGTACCTGTGAAAGTTCAATCTTGGCCTTCTCTGCGGCTTCCTTGAGTCGCTGTGCGGCCATCGGGTCCTTGCTGAGGTCGACTCCGTGATCGTTGTTGAATGACGTGACCAGCCAGTCGATGACGGCCTGGTCCCAGTCATCGCCTCCGAGACTGGTATCGCCGTGGGTGGACTTGACCTCAAAGACGCCATCGCCGATCTCGAGTACCGACACGTCAAAGGTGCCGCCGCCGAGGTCAAAGACGAGGATTGTCTGATCCTGATCGTCCTTGTCGAGGCCGTAGGCGAGCGCTGCTGCAGTGGGCTCGTTGATGATCCGGAGCACCTCAAGACCGGCGATCTGACCTGCCTCCTTGGTTGCGGTGCGCTGGGCGTCGTCGAAGTAGGCGGGAACGGTGATGACGGCCTTGTCTACGTCGGTTCCGAGGTATGCCTCGGCGTCCCTCTTCAACTTCTGGAGGACACGGGCCGAGATCTCCTGGGCCGTGTAGTTCTTGTCGTCGATTGTCTCGGACCAGTCTGATCCCATCTGACGCTTCACCGATCGGATCGTGCGAAGCGGGTTGGTGATCGCCTGACGCTTGGCCACCTCGCCGACGAGAACCTCGCCGTCCTTGGCAAATGCCACGACCGATGGGGTGGTGCGTGACCCCTCGGCATTTGCGATCACTACGGGGTCGCCTCCTTCGAGGACGCTGACCACCGAGTTGGTGGTTCCGAGGTCAATACCTACGGCCTTGCCCATGTTGTTTCTCCTGTCTTCTTCTGGTTTCGAGTACGTATCGGGTGTGGTGCTGGAATCGGCTGGTCCAGGCCCGGTTCCTCCGTATTGGAGGGACCCGCCGGCGCGACGGTGGGGGGAAACCGTGTGCCGGCGGGTCAGGATACTGGTTGTTACAGGTCTCCGGACCATTTCTATGTCTCTAACACTATAGAGACTTGAGTCATTAGTTATCAACTTCTGAAGGTGGGTTTTCTCGCAATTTCTGGTGAACTGGTACATGCCCTCCCTGATCCTGTTGCGCCACGGCCAGAGTGAGTGGAACGCCTCGAACCGGTTCACAGGCTGGTACGACTGTGACCTGACCGGCACCGGTGAACAGGAGGCACAAGACGGAGCAGCGTTGCTCGCTGCTGCCGGGATCTTGCCCGACGTGCTCCACACCTCCCTCCAGAAGAGGGCCATCAGAACCGCAAACCTGGCGCTCGACGTCCTGGATCGGGCATGGATACCGGTAAGACGCGACTGGCGTCTGAACGAACGGCACTACGGGGACCTCACCGGCCTCGACAAGGCCGAAACCCGCGAACGCTTCGGCTCCGAACAGTTGCAGGCATGGCGCCGCGGCTACTCCACCCCACCGCCTCCCATCACGCCAGACAACCCCTTCAACCCCAACGCCGACCCCAGGTACGCGGAACTCTCCGATCCACCGCTGGCCGAGTGCCTCGCCGACGTCGTGAGCCGCCTCGTTCCCTACTGGGAATCAGCGATAGTCCCCGACCTTGAGGCCGGAAAGGTCGTGCTGGTGGCAGCCCACGGCAACAGCCTCCGGGCACTCTGCAAGCACCTCGACACCATCAGCGACGACGACATCGTGGACCTCAACATCCCCACGGGCGACCCGCTGGTCTACGACCTCGACCCGGACATGCGGCCCCGCGCCAACATGCCCGTCCTGGAACGTTCACTGGACCCTGCCGCAGCCAGGGCAGCAGCCGAGGCCGTAGCCCGTCAGGCCGGCTGACCGAGACAGGCCCGAGGCTCAGACAAACTGCACCGGCTCGGGCCCGTACCCAGGGGAGCCGTGCTCGGCCACGTCGAGGCCAGCCAGTTCCTCCTCTGGCGAGACCCGCAGACCCACAGTCGACGCGATCACCTTGAAGAGAATCGCCGAGGTTCCAAGCACCCAGGCTGCAATCAAGGCAACGCCGATCGCCTGGACCAGCAACTGGTCGAACCCACCGCCGTAGAACAGGCCGGCGTTGTCACGCCCGAGGAAAGCGTCGTCGTACCGGGCGAACAGGCCCACGGCAAGCGTTCCCCACACGCCGCACACGCCGTGCACCGAGACGGCGCCGACCGGATCGTCAACACCCTTCCTCTCCACGAACAGGACCGAGTAGACGACGAGGGCCCCTCCGATCGCACCGGTTACGACGGCCCCCAGAAAGCTCATGGTTCCCGTTCCGGCCGTAATGCTGACCAGGCCGGCCAGCGCTCCGTTGCCGGCCATGCCAACGTCCATCGCACCGGTCTTCCTCCAGATCACGGCACCTGCAGACATGATCCCGGCCGACGCCGCCAGGAGGGTCGTCATGATGGCGTGGGCAACCCAGGCGTCAAATGCCAGCTCCGAGCCGGCGTTGAACCCAAACCAGCCGAACCACAAGATGAACACACCGATCACCGCGTAGCCGATGTTGTGACCCGGAATTGCCCGGGGGGTGCCATCCGGGGCGTACTTGCCGAGGCGTGGCCCCAGGAAGATGGCCCCCATCAGGGCTGCCCAACCACCCGCACTGTGCACGATGCTCGACCCGGCGAAGTCGCTGAAGCGGGCGTCGCCGATGTTGAGGTCCGAGAGCAGGCCGTCACCGTGCCAGAACGAGTGCACGACCACCGGGTAGATGAAACCGGTCATGACGGCGCTGAAGATGAGGTAGGCGGAGAACTTGGTTCTCTCGGCCATCGCTCCCGAGGCAATCGTGACCGCCGTGGCGGCAAAGACGACCTGGAAGAAGAAGAACGACGGAGTGGCGAGGACGTCACCGTTGTCAAACGACTCGGTCATCCCCGACAGGAAGAACGTATCGGTCCCGATGAGGCTCCCGCCATCAGATCCGAACGCAAGGCCGAAGCCGACAGCCCAGAACGCAAGGGCGCCAATCGCCATGTCAGCCAGGTTCTTGGCCATGATGTTTCCGACGTTCTTTGCCCTGGTGAGGCCCGCCTCAACGAGGGCGAACCCGGCCTGCATCAGGAACACAAGGCAGCCGGCCACGATCAGCCAGAGGCTCGCCAGCAGGGCGGTGTTGTACTCGGCCGGCGTGAGCTCCTGTGCGGCAGCCGGTGCAGCGGTTACGAGGACCGCTCCAACCACACCGACCAGCCCAAGGGCCATCTTCCGAGACCTGCTCCGCGACGAACGGGAGGTCCATGCCCCCGAGAACGCACGCCTTAGGCGACCTGACGAAAACAAGGGATCTGACACGGCGTGGCCTTTCGGTTATTCCTGACTCGAACACCACCGACGGTATGGAGGGGCTGTTTCGATCCTGTTTCGTGACGGTGAACCGACGGTCAACAGGTACCTCGAGCCGTGACAGCGCCCTTCCTACGGGTAATGTCCCACCCGATATGAGCGACAGGCGCATTCGACCCAATCATGCGGTGATCGGCCTCGGGGTCCTGGTGGCCCTCTTCACGGTCCTCTCCGGCGTGGCATCACTCGTCAACGGCTTCCACGACGACTCAGCGATCACCCGCGAGGTGTTCGGCAACATCCCCGGTCCACTGAAGCTGGCCTTCTACTCGGCGATCCCCCTCCTGACCATCTGGGGAGCGGTCCTGTTCTCCTACCGGGTCCAGAACTGGCAGCGGGGCGCCCCCGACAACAGGGCAACCACCCGAGAGAACGCAAAACGCCGTTTCGGCGACTTCAGGTCGGGCGTCTACATGAAGACCCTCCTGCGGGAACCAGCTGCCGGGGTGATGCACTCCCTCATCTACTTCCCGTTCCTGATCCTTCTGGCCGTGACCACCGTGCTCGAGGTCAACCACCAGGCCCCGCCGGCTCTCAAGTTCCTCCACGGCGACGTGTACAGGGCCTACACGCTTGTCGGGGACATCGCAGGGGTGCTGTTCCTGACCGGGGTCGCCTGGGCGATCCTGCGACGGTACGGACCCAGCCGCTTCCGCCCCTACCGCATCCGCATCAAGACAAGGCCCGAGCACGCTGCCGCGCTGTTCGTGTTCTTTGCGATCGGCATCACCGGTTTCGGTGCAGAGGCCTTCCGGATTGCCATTCAGGCCGGTGCCGACGGCCACACCGTCGAGGCCGAGACCTGGTCGATTATCGGCTACCCGCTGGCGCAGGCGATAGCAGGCAGCAGCCTTGCCGCGAATGCCTCGGGCTGGCACCAGGCCTGGTGGATAGCCCACGTCGTGTCGTTCATGGCCTTCCTCGCGCTGCTCCCCATTACGATGCTGCGCCACATGTTCACCTCTCCGCTGAACATGTACCTGAAGGACCGCGACCGCCCCAAGGGGGCGATGAGGCCCATCCCCAACCTCATGGAAACCGAGTTGGAGAGCTTCGGGGTGTCAACCATCGAGGAGTTCACCTGGAAGCAGCTCCTCGACACCGACTCCTGCACCATGTGCGGTCGCTGCACCAGTGTGTGCCCCGCCCACGCAACCGGAAAGCCACTCGACCCACGCGAGATCGTGCTCAAGACCGGCGAGGTGATGGCGGCGACCGGCTCAACCGTCGTGTCACCGCCGATCGGTGTCGACCCGGACATAACGGTGTCAGCCAACTCCATGTTCGAACGTGTCACCGGAGAGGAGCTCTGGGCCTGCACAAGCTGTCGTGCCTGCGACGAGATCTGCCCGGTGAACATCGAGATCCTCGACAAGATCCTCGACATGCGGCGCTACCTGTCGCTCATGGAGTCCGACTTCCCGAGTGAGCTCGGTGCCGCCTACCGGTCCATTGAGAACTCCGGCAACCCGTGGGGCCTCTCCCAGAGCGAGAGGGCCGACTGGGTCGGAGACCTCGACGGGGTCGATGTCATCGACGGTGGCGACCCGGTAGAGGCCGAATACCTCTACTGGGTCGGCTGTGCCGGATCCTTCGACGACAAGAACAAGAAGGTCTCACGGGCGATGGCCAAGCTGCTCCGTCGGGCCGGCGTCTCGTTCACGATCCTCGGCCCGTCAGAGATGTGCACCGGCGACCCCGCCAGACGAACCGGCAACGAGTACATCTTCCAGATGATGGCCATGCAGAACGTGGAGACGCTCAACGAAATGGGTGTCCGCAAGATCATCACGCAGTGCCCGCACTGCTTCAACACGCTGGCCAACGAATACCCGGAACTTGGCGGCCACTACGAGGTCGTTCACCACAGCCAACTGCTCGAGTGGCTGATCGACGAGGGCCGCCTCGACGTGACAGACGCCCACCTTGACGAGCGCATCGTCTACCACGACTCCTGCTATCTGGGCCGCCACAACGACATCTACCAGGCACCCCGGCGGGTCATCGGCAGCCTCGGAGGTGTCGAGGTGGTTGAGGCCGAACGACAGGGCACAGAGGGAATGTGCTGCGGAGCCGGTGGTGGCCGAATGTGGATGGAGGAACAGACCGGCAAGAACATCAACGTCGAACGCTCCCAGGAACTCCTTGCTACCGGCGCCACCCGCATCGCCACAGCCTGCCCGTTCTGCTTCGTGATGATCGACGACGGCGTCAAGGGCGAAGGCGTCGAGGAGACCGAGGTAAAGGTGGGCGACATCGCCCTGCACGTGCTCGAGGCAATCGAAGCCGGCGACGCCTGAACCGGTCGCTACCGCTCGAAGTTCTCCCAGTAGCGACTGGGGCGTGGACCTTCCTGGCCCCTGTACTTGGAACCCAGTTGGCTGGCCCCGTAGGGATTGTCGGCAGCCGTCGTCATGTGCATGAACGAGATCTGGCCGATCTTCATACCCGGGTAGAGGGTGATGGGAAGGCTCGCCACGTTCGAGAGTTCGAGCGTGAGTTGGCCGTCCCAACCCGCGTCGACATAGCCGGCCGTGGAATGGATGAGCAGACCCAGCCGGCCGAGGCTGGACTTGCCCTCGAGACGGGCAACCAGGTCGTCGGGCACTCCGACCCTCTCAGAGGTGGACCCCAGGACGAACTCGCCCGGGTGCAGGATGAAGGGATCGTCGTCGGACCCTTCGACCATCTCCGTCAGATCGGAGAGGTCCTGGCGCACGTCTATCAGGCCCCTGGTGTGGTTGCGGAACACGAGAAACCGGTGATCCAGGTGGAGGTCCACCGACGAGGGCTGCACACACGAATCGTCATAGGGCTCGATCACGATCTGACCTGTGGTCACAGCTTCGCGGATGGAACGGTCGGAGAGGATCATGAGCAGCCGATGCTACGTCGCGAAAGAAGGTGCCACTGCCCTAGTCGCCCGAACTACCGAACCCGGCTACGGCCTCCTCTGTTGCAGCAGCGTCGGGGCCGGGCCCCGGGGTGGCAAGCGACCACTGGTGACCGACGGGTCCGAGAGGCGTGCGTACCTGTCACCCCAGAACATGTCCTCAGGGCCGTGGATGAGCGTGGCTCCAGCTGCGACGGCACGCTCCACTGCAGCGTCCACGTCGATCACGTCCCGGTGCAGACAGATCGGTGTGCATCGGCCATTGTGGTCCTCCCCTGTCGCGGCTGATCGTAGCCCTCCGACGACCAGAGGTCTTCGGCACGCGTGGCCATCGCTACCCACGGGGTCATAGGGTGCGGCGATGGCCGACCTGACGACCCTCGGACGCGATGCCGCCCTGGCAGACATCGTTGCGGCGATAGACGCCGACGGTGGGGTCATCGTCACGGACCTGCTGCCCGAGGCGTCAAGGCTGCAACTGATCGAGGACCTCGCAACCGCGTTTGACGAAACGGCGCCCGGCTCAAAGAGTGGCATGGAGCACTGGGAGGGCTTCCACGGTGCCAATACCAGACGGTTCTGCGGCCTGGCCGCCCGTAGCGATGCCTTCGTGGAGCATGCACTGTTGAACCCAACCCTTCTGGCGGTCGCCGACCACTACCTTTTGGAACACGCCAGCGACTACTGGTTGAACACAGGGCAGGTCATGGCCGTCGGACCAGGTGAGCCGGCCCAGTACCTGCACCGCGACGAGACCAACTGGCCCGAGGCAATCGCCGACGGACGGGAGATAACGGTCAGCTGCATGTTCGCCCTCAGCGACTTCACCAGGGCCAACGGCGCAACGGTCGTCATCCCCGGGACCCAGGAACTCCCAGCCGAGGTGATCCGTGGCGCCGACTACGACGACGAGGCGACGGCGTACGCATCCATGCCGGCCGGTAGCGGAATGATCTACAGCGGCCGGGTGATCCACGGCGCCGGGCGAAACACCACGGATTCGTGGAGGTACGGCATGCACGTCAGCTTTGTCTCGGGTTGGCTCCGACCGGAGGAGGCCAGCCCACTCGTGGTCGACCGGGAACGTGCCTCGGCCCTGCCGAAACGGGCACGCCAACTCCTGGGTTGGGGCTCGTACCACTCAGACGGCGGGGGCAGGACCTGGCTGGTCGACTTCGAGGACGCCTCCCGTCTCTTCGACTGAACACCTGCCCGTCAGCGACACCCTCCGGGCGGCCTCATTCCCAGCGGCGTGCAAGCCGTTCGGCTGCACCGCCCAGGAGGCGCAGCAGTGGCTCGACTACGTCGTTCAGCACAGCCCAGATGTCATCGAGGCTGAGCTCCTCGGCACCCAGGCCCGCTGCAGGATTGGACACAACGCCGACTGCTGCATACGGCAGGTCCAACTCGCGGGCAAGGGCCACCTCCGGGTAGCCGGTCATGCCGACAAGGTCGCCACCGAAGCCTGCGTACATCGAGATCTCGGCCGGGGTCTCGAACCTGGGCCCGTTGGCACACACATACGTGCCACCGTCGACCAGATCGACCCCCTCTGACGCAGCAACCTCGGAGAGAACCTGACGCAGGTCCCGGTCGTAGGGTTCGGTCATGTCGGTGTGGCGGACCTCTTCATCGAAGAAGGTGTCATCTCGGCCGTTCGTGAGGTTGATGAACTGATCGATCAGGACCAGCTCTCCGTTGCGGTAACCCGGGTTGATTCCGCCGCTGACCGCAGTTGCGAACACGGCCCTGGCTCCGGCCTGATGGAGGGCCCACAGGTTCGCCCTGTAGGGGATGCGCTGTGGCGGCACGCTGTGATCGGCGCCGTGCCTGGGCAGGAACACCACCGGGCAGCCATTCCATGTGGCGTACACCAGGCTGACCACGCCGTAGGGGGTCTCAACCTGCCTGTCGACGGCATCCTCAAGGCCGGGCAGGTCGTAGAAGCCGCTTCCGGTAATGAGGCCGAGCATCTCTAGACGGTACCAACCGCCGATCAGCCGTCGGCTCCCGAGAGCATCAGACGGCCCACGCGGTCGCGGTCGATTCCCTCGGCAGGCTCACACGACACGATCCGTCCCCCGTAGATAACCGCAACCCGGTCAGAGACCCCCAGAACCTCGTCGAGTTCGGCTGAGACGAGAAGGATGGCCATACCGGCATCTCGATACTCGATGAGCCGGCGGTGGATGAACTCGATGTTCCCGATGTCGATTCCACGGGTCGGCTGCGCCGCAACCATCACCTTTGACTCATGCGAGAACTCGCGTGCTGCAACGACCTTCTGCTTGTTGCCTCCCGACAGGGTGGCGACCATCGCTGCGATGTTCGGTGGGCGCACATCGAACTCCTCGACCAGCCTTGTCGCCTCGTCGTCGACGGCTGCGGGGCGCCTGATGCCGTGCCTGGAGTAGGGGCGGTGGTGGTAGCGGTTCAGGACCATGTTGTCGGCAACGGTGTGTGCGCCGATCAGGCCAAGCTTCTCCCTGTCCTCGGGGATGTGTGCCACGCCCATGGTGCTGATCTGGCGCGGGGGCCTACCGGCGATCTCTTCGCCGTCGAGGATGATCGAGCCGGAGATGACACCGCGAAGACCCGTAACGGCCTCGACCAGTTCACGTTGACCGTTGCCCTCGACCCCGGCGACCCCGACGACCTCTCCTGCACGGACATCGAGGTTGATTCCGTTCAGCGCCTGGGTCTGTCGATCGTCGTTGACGACCAGGTCCACAATGGCGAGCATCTTGTCGCCGGGGGATGCGGGGGTTCGCTTCAGGCGTAGTTCGACGGGGCGGCCGACCATCATCGATGCCAGATCGGACTCATCTGTGTCGGCTGGAACCGTATGGCCCACCACCCGACCACGACGCATCACGGTGATCTCGTCGGCAACGGCCATCACCTCGCGCAGCTTGTGCGTGATGAAGACCACGGCTACACCGGTATCCGCGAGACCTCGCAGGACCTCGAGCAGGTGACCGGTCTCCTGGGGGGTCAGCACAGCGGTCGGTTCGTCCAGGATCAAGATGTCGACCTCGCGGTAGAGGGCACGCAGGATCTCTACCCTCTGTTGAATGCCGATCGGAAGGTCCTCGACGATGGACTGCGGGTCGATGTCGAGTCCGAAACGCTCTGAGAGCCTCTGGACCACTGCGGCGGCCTCGCCGAGGTCGACTACACCGTGTCTTGTCGGCTCGTCGCCCAGAACGACGTTTTCGGCTACCGAGAGCACCGGCACCAGTTGAAAGTGCTGGTGGACCATGCCGATCTGCTGGGCAATGGCGTCTCGTGGACCGTTGAGGTTCACTACCTCGCCGTTGCGTCGAACCTCGCCGGTATCGGCCTGGTAGAGGCCGAAGATGATGTTGACGAGGGTGCTCTTTCCGGCGCCGTTCTCACCGAGAAGAGCGTGGACCCGACCACGTTCGATACGAAAGTCGACGTCCTCATTGGCGAGCACGTCACCAAAGCGTTTCGTGACGCCCCGCACCTCGAGGGCCGGGGGTGCGGCTACGCCCACCGGGTCACTCACGGCTGTAGGGCTGTCCAACGGCAGCAGGTGGTCGGGCACGACCGACGAATCCGGCCAGGACGACGATACAGACGACGTACGGGATCATCCCGATGAACTGCGGGTCGTCAGCCAGCCAGCCGCGGAACTGGAGTTGAGTCTGGACGGCGCTGGCATAACCGAACAGGAGCGCGGCGCCCCAGATTCCTATCGGGTTCCAGCGTCCGAAGATCATCACCGCCAAGGCCACGAAGCCCCTCCCGTTGGTCATCATTCGCTCAAAGGACCCGACCGCCTCGAGGCTGAGGTAGGCGCCACCCAGACCAGCGAGGCATCCGCCCGCTATGAGGTTGGTGTATCGGACCCGTGCCACCGAGATGCCGACCGTTTCGGCTGCGCTGGGAACCTCACCCACCGACCGGGTCCAGAGCCCCCACCTGGTTCGGAACAACACGAACCAGACGACCCAGATGAGGATCAGGGACAGGTAGGTGAGCGGACGGTTGATGAAGAACACCCTTCCAATGACCGGCAGGTCGGCGAGCGGACCCAGCGACACCTGGGGGGTCTTGCCTGACGGAAGGGTGAGGCCCTGTTGGAAGAAGTAGCTGCTGATTCCGAACGCTGCGATGTTGAGGACGGTTCCGGCAATTATCTGGTCACCCTGCAGGGTCACCGACAGTCCTGCCAGGCCAGCCCCCATTAGGGCACCTGTGGCCATGCCGGCGAGGATTCCGGCGATGAGGCTCCCGGTTGCGGAGGCGACCATGAAGCCCACGAATGCGGACAGCAGCATCTGACCCTCGATGCCGATATTCACCACACCGGAGCGCTCACACATGACCCCGCACAGCGCACCGAAGACCAGCGGTGTGGACTGACGCAGTGCGCTGGCAAGGACCGCCGTTGTCTGAGCCTGTTGGAACTCGGCGGTGAACAGGGTGACGAACACAAACACGAGGATCGTGAGGATCACCCAGCGGAAACGGATGAACAGGTCGCTCATGACGAACCCCAGCCAGCGGTGACGGAGACCTCTGCGGCCTCCTGGCGGGAGAAGAACCACCGGACCACGATTGGTGTCGCCACGAACAGGAGCATCAGTGCCTCAATGATGTCGGTGATCTCTGGTGCCACGTCGGCGTTGAACTGCATCATCGAACCTCCGGCCTCCATGGCTCCGATCAACAAGGCCGCCGGGATGACGCCGAGTGGGTGGTTCCGGGCCAACAGGGCGATGGTGATGCCGTTGAAGCCCAGCCCGGCGTTGAAGCCCGGTTCGTACCTGCCAATCACCCCCTGGGTCTCGATGGCGCCGCCGGCTCCGGCAAGGAGTCCGCTTATCGCCATGGTGGCAATGATGATCCGCTGGACCGATATCCCGGCGTATCTGGCAGCGTCTCCGTTGAGCCCGACGGAGCGGATCTCAAAGCCCAGGTTGGTCCTCTCCAGCAGGTACCAGCAACCGATGCTGGCGGCGACTGCCACGAGGAAGCCGGTTGGGAACGACCCCCAGAGTGGGATCAGGGCGCTCTCCTCGACCGCCGGGGTACGCGACAGGATCCCCTCGTCCTTCCAGGGGTTCGAGGCCAGCCAGTCCGTGAGGTTGAGGGCAACAAAGTTGAGCATGATCGTGGTGATCACCTCGTGGGCTCCGCGGGTGGCCTTGAGGATGCCCGCTATCGAACCCCAGGCTGCGCCCGCCAGGGCGCCGACGGCGAGAGCCATGGGAGCATGGATGATCCACGGAAGACCCTCGAAGCCGAAGCCCACGGCGGCTGAAAAGATCCCTCCGACGACAAGCTGGCCCTGGCCACCGATGTTGAAGAGCCCGGCCCGGAAGGCAAGTGCCACTGCCAGGCCACCCATGATGAGCGGGGTGGCCTTCTCGAGGGTCCGGCCGACTGTCTTCTGGCTGGAGAGCGATCCGTCGATCAGTGCCCCGTATGCCTCGATGGGGTTGGCGCCCGAGACCGCCAGGATTATGGCGCCAATACCGAGGGCCAGACCAACTGCGATGAGGGGAACCGCTACGGGTTTCAGCATCCTCATGATGCTGGTCGCAATCTGACGGAGGGGCCTGTTGTCACCGCAGCAGACTAGGTGGGGTTGGGGGCGGGGCCTGCGACTCGGCGCTGAAGGCCGGTACTCCGGTCACGACCGAACCGTGTCGAGGGTCTCGCCCTGGTCGAGTCGGACGACCCGTGTGTCGGTGACTATCGCCGTGATGAGATCGGACGGGGTGACGTCGAATGCCGGGTTGATGGTTCGTGTGCCCTCTGGAGCCACCGGAACTCCCCCGAAACAGACGACCTCATCATCACCCCGGTTCTCAATCTGGATGTCACCGCCGCAGGCCGTGGCCATGTCGATCGTGGACTCGGGGGCGACAATCACAAACGGGACGCCGGAGTGTCTGGCAGCCAGTGCCAGTGAGAAGGTGCCGATCTTGTTGGCCGTATCGCCGTTGGCGGCTATCCGGTCAGCACCAGCCAGGACGACATCGGCGAACCCCCTGGAGATCAGGTGCGGTCCCGCCGAGTCGACGATCAGACGGAACGGGGCAGCCATCTGCTGAAGTTCCCAGGCGGTCAGGCGCGCGCCCTGCAGGAGAGGTCGGGTCTCGAGGGCAATTGCCTCCTCGAGACAGCCACGCTCGTGGAGTGTCTGGATGACAGCCAGGGCGGTCCCACGTTCAACGCTTGCGAGGCCGCCGGTGTTGCAGATTGTGAGGGCCCGGATCGAACCGGACCCGCCCGTGATCTCGGCCATCAGGTCGGCGCCACGGTCGCCCATGTGCAGCGACGCAGCCAACTCTTCGTTCCTGACGGCCATGGCTTCGGCAAGAACGGCTTCGGGTCCACCTCCGGAGACGGACACCACCCTGTCCACCATCTTCGCCAGGTTCACCGCCGTAGGGCGAGCCGACCGAATCGACTCCACGTCAGCCTCAAACCCCGGTGTCCCCACACCGTTCGTGCTGGCTGCCAGGGCCACCCCGAACGCACCGGCGACGCCTATTGCCGGTGCCCCGCGAACCGACAGCCGACGAATGGCATCGACCAGATCGGACACCATTGTGATCCGCAACATCTCAACGGACGTCGGCAACTTCGTCTGGTCAACCATCAATATGGCGCCGTCGACCCAGTCAAGGGTTCTCCCACCGAGCTCGCTCATGGTCCAGTCTCCGGATAGTCGTCGGATAACTAGTATCGTCTCGCCGGCTCCTGGGCAACACAGAGGATGCCGACGACCACATGACCGCCGAAGAGATCTCCGCCATTCTCGGGCTTGAGCCCCTACCGCTCGAGGGCGGCATGTGGGCCGAGACCTGGCGCGATGAACACGGATCGGCCATCTACTACCTCATGAGGCCAGACGACTTTTCAGCGATGCACCGCCTCGACCGGACCGAGTTATGGCACCACTACATCGGTTCACCAGTCGACTTCCTGCTTCTTGAACCCGACGGTTCGATCGCAATGCCCGTGCTCGGGGGCGACCTGGCAGCAGGCCAACGGCCCTTCCTTGCAGTCCCGACCGGTACCTGGATGGGTGCCTCGACCATGGGCGACTGGTCCCTGGTTGGAACCACGATGGCACCTCCCTACAGCCCCGATGGATTCGAGTTGGGATCAGCCGAGAGGCTCACCGCCGAGTTCCCCGTGGCAGCGGCCCGTATCTCCAGTCTTGTACGGGGTGAGCAGCCGTGACCGGTCCTGCGTCGCCGTCGGATCTGCTCGATCTCTCGGGCCGCGTGGTCATCGTGACAGGTGCCGGCGGCGGGGTCGGCACGGGAATCGTCAGACGGCTCATGGAAGCCGGGGCCACCGTCGTGGCCCACACGCGAGAATCATCAACAGAGCACCTGCTCAACCTTGACGGCAGTCCGGTGTCGGGTGTCAGAGCCGACCTGGCCTCACCAGACGGACCTGCCAAGGTCATCGAATCGACCCTGGAGATGCACGACCGGGTCGACGGCCTTGTCAACAACGCCGCCACGCAGTCGGTTGTGCCGTTTCACGAGGTGACCGACGAGATCTGGTCCGAGACCATCGATGTCAACGTCACAGCAGTGCATCGCCTCACCCACCTGGCCGCAGGGGCAATGCGAGCCGGGGAATCGGGTGGGTCGATTATCCACATCGCATCGATCGAGGCCCACCACCCGACCGGCGTCCACGGTCACTATGCAACCTCAAAGGCGGCCCTGGTAATGCACGCCCGAGCCGCTGCACTGACCTATGGCGGTGACGGAATCCGCGTGAACAGCATCTCACCTGGCCTGATCGCGCGCCCCAGCCTTGAAGAGGACTGGCCCGACGGAGTTGAGCGCTGGCGCAGGGCAGCGCCGCTGACGAGACTCGGAACACCCGAGGATGTGGGTGACGCCTGCGTGTTCCTCTGCTCGGACCTGTCCCGCTGGATCACGGGTACCGACCTGGTCGTCGACGGCGGGGTACTAGCCCGGCCCACATGGTGACCGGCTGACCAACTAGGAAGTAGACGTGGAAGACCGCTGGGACAATGCCGTAGCCAAGACCCTTGAAACCCCTCTCGACGAATGTGTCTACGGGTCACGGCTGATCGGTTCCGATCCTGCCCTCGTGCTTCACGGTGGCGGTAACACGTCGGTGAAGGCCCCCTTCACCGACATCACCGGCTCCACCTCCGAGGCGCTGTTCGTCAAGGGTTCAGGATGGGACCTGGCGACGATCGAGCCCCAGGGCTTCGCCCCGCTGACCCTTCCACGGCTGAGGGACCTTCTGGCGCTCGACTCGCTCTCTGACCCCGACATGATGCGCGAGCTCATGTCGGCAAGCTTCGATCCCGGCGCACCTGCACCATCCGTCGAGAGCCTGCTTCACGCCTTCCTTCCACATCCTGCGATCCTTCACAGCCACGCCGACGCGATCGTCTCTCTGACCAATGTCGGTGATGCCGGTGATCACGTCCAGGAGATCTTCGGTGATTCCGTGGTCGTCATTCCCTATGTAATGCCCGGCTTCGACCTTGCCAGGGCGGTGGCAACCTCGTGGACCGATCAGGTCAACCCCGGAACCATCGGGATGGTGCTGCTCAACCATGGTCTCTTCACATTCGGCGAGTCGACCCGTGAGGCCTACACGAGACACCATGAACTGATCTCGAGGGCCGAGCGCTGGCTTGACGAGAACGCCCCCGTGCCGGGCCCGCCGTCTGCGGCACTCCCCGACCCGGACACAATGACTCTGGCCGGCCTCCGCCGCGACATCTCCGATGCCGCCGGCTTTCCGATGCTGCTGTGTCGCCACTGCGACCAGACCTCGACCCGCTTTGTCCAGCGTCCGGACCTGGACAGCCTGGCCTCCAGAGGGCCGCTGACACCCGACCACGTGATCCGCACGAAACGCGTTCCCATGGTTGGTCGCGACGTGGCTGCCTACACCGCCGCCTACGAGGACTACTTCAGGCAGCACGAGCACCGGGGACGCACCGATCTGACGATGCTCGACCCTGCACCACGCGTCGTAGTCGACCCGGAACTGGGGGTGCTCACCGCCGGTCGGACCATCGCTGCAGCCGACATCGCCTTTGACATCTACGAACACACGATGCCCGCCCTCGAGCGCGTCGAAGACGGCCTCAACGGCTACAGGGGACTTGGCGCCGGAGACATCTTCGACGTCGAGTACTGGGACCTGGAACAGGCCAAGCTGCGCCTGGCTGGCCCGCCTGCGCAGTTGGCCGGAATGGTCGCCGTGGTCACGGGAGCGGCCTCAGGCATCGGCCGTGCATGCGCGGCCGAACTGCTCGCACGGGGTTGCGCCGTGGGTGGAATAGACATCGACCCCACTGTGACAACCACATTTGACCGCGCTGCCTGGCTGGGCCTGACCGTGGACGTAACCGACCCCGAGGCACAGGCATCAGCCGTCGACAGCGTTGTCGAGCGCTTTGGTGGCCTCGACATCGTCGTGATAGCAGCGGGGATCTTCGGAACCAGTGCCCTCATCAGCGACCTGGATACCGATGACTACCGAACGGTGCAGGCGGTGAACGTCGACTCGGTCGTCAACCTCCTGCACACGACCCACCCGTTCCTCGTCAGGTCCCCGGTCGGAGGCCGGGTGTCGATCATCGGATCAAAGAACGTTGCCGCACCGGGCAGGGGGGCGCTGTCGTACTCAACCTCCAAGGCTGCGCTCACCCAGGTGACCCGTGTCGCCGCTCTCGAGTGGGCCGACGACGGCATCCGTATCAACACGGTCCATCCCGACGCGGTATTCGACACGGGCCTCTGGAACGACGACCTCCTCAGGGAGCGGGCCGACAACTACGGCCTGAGCGTCGACGAGTACAAGACCCGGAACCTGCTGGCTACGGAGGTCACCTCGGCTGGTGTGGCGAAGGTGGTCGTCGAGTTGTGTACCGACACGTTCTCTGCCACGACGGGCGCCCAGATCCCGATCGACGGCGGCAACGAACGGGTCGTCTAGGCACCGATGGGGAACCGGCGCTTCACCGCTGATTTCGTGGTCACCTGTGACGCCGACGACTCCGTGTTCGCTCCCGGCGTGGTCGACACGGTTGACGGCCGGATCGCCTGGGCCGGCCCGGCCGACAGCGCTCCTGTAATAGATGACACCGTGTCGGTCGAGGACGTCGGTGGCCTGCTCATGCCGGGACTGGTGAACGCCCACTGCCACACGCCGATGACCCTCATGCGTGGCTCGGGCGACGGCCTCCCACTCCAGCGCTGGCTGACCGAGGCGATGTGGCCGCGCGAGGGCCGCATGACCACTGAGGATGCCTGGTGGGGAATGACGCTCGGGTCGGCAGAGATGCTGCTGGCGGGCGTTACCACGAGCTGCGAGATGTACCTGTTCGAGGAGGCGGTTGTCGACGCCGTCAGGGAGTCGGGTGCCCGCCTGGTGATGACCCCCGGAGTTGTATCTGCACTCCACTCCAGTGGCAGTGACCGGGCCGGGGAGATCTCCGACTTCTTCTCGAGGCACCATGACCCGGCCGGGCGGATCACCGTCGGGATCGCCCCCCATTCGGCCTACGACCTCGGGGTCGAGGCTGTTGCCGAGTTGGCCGACCTGGCCCGGTCGCTCGACACACTTCTCCACGTCCACCTGGCCGAGACCCGCGAGGAGAGCACCGAACTTGAAGATGCCTACGGCCATTCCATAACGCGAATCCTCCACGACCACGGTGTGTTCGGTGGTCGTGTGCTGGCAGCCCACTGCGTCTGGTTGGACACAGACGACATCGAGTTGCTGGCAGACGACGGGGTCGCTGTGGCCCACTGCCCTGTGAGCAACATGAAGTTGGGATCGGGCATCGCGCCCCTGGTCGCGATGAGGGAGGCAGGGGTAACTATCGGGTACGGAACCGACGGTCCTGCCTCCAACGATTCGCTGGACCTGTGGGAGGAGGTCAAGGTGGCTGCACTTCTGGCCAAGGTCCATGCACTCGACTCGACGGTGGTCTCAGCTGTGGAAACGCTCGCCATGGCCACCCGCCACTCGGCCGCAGCGGTCGGCCTCGACGACACGGGTTGTCTCAAGTCCGGCAATGCCCTCGACATGATCCGGATCGACCTGGACCACGCCACGTTCGTGCCAATCACAGAGCCTGACGAGCTGCTCGCCCATCTGGCGTGGTCCGGGTCCAGCCGCCGGGTGACGGACGTCTGGGTTGCCGGGGAGAAGGTCGTGGCCGACGGCGAGATGCTTACGATCGACATGGAACGGGCTCAGGCAGAGGTCGGCGAACGGGCACTCCGCCTGGCCCGGGGCTGAGCACGCAGGTTGGAACAGCCTGTGGCTCAGTTGGTCTCCTGCTGCACGAAGAACGAGCAACCATGACGGATAGATTCCCGGTAGTGCCGTGGCACGGATCCCTGCTGATGCAGGGGCTCGCGGGTGTAGTTCAATGGTAGAACCCCAGCTTCCCAAGCTGATGACGGGAGTTCGATTCTCCTCACCCGCTCCGTCCGGCCCACGCCAGATGTTCTCCTTCACGCTGGGAAGCACGGTCCCCTTGACAAACTGATCAAAGGTTATACGATTGTGTGTTGAGAGTTGCTGGGGACCGGGAGACAAGTGCGCACACTCGAGAGTTTCATCCAGGGGGCATGGCACGCGCCCGACAGCGAAGGTGTTGCCACCAGCCACGCAGTGACCGGCGACCCGGTGGCTGCCGTGTCCAGCAGCGGAATCGACTTCGCAGCAACCGCCCGCTATGCGCGCGACGTCGGAGGTCCCACCCTCCGGTCAATGACCTTCCACGAGCGGGCCGCCCTCCTCAAAGCCGTCGGCCAGCACCTCCTGTCCGAGAAAGAGGAGCTCTACGACCTTTCAACCGCCACAGGCGCCACACGGGCCGACTCCTGGATCGACATCGAGGGGGGCGCCGGCGTGCTCCTCAGCTACGCCTCGAAGGGACGCCGGGAACTACCCAACTCCACTGTTCTCCTCGACGGCGACCCCGAGATCCTGGCCCGAGACGGGTCATTCATCGCCGCGCACATAGCCACCCCGATGAACGGTGTGGCCGTCCAGATCAACGCGTTCAACTTTCCCTGTTGGGGGGCCCTGGAGAAGTTGGCCCCTGCCCTGTTGGCGGGTGTCCCAACGATCATCAAGCCCGCTACCCAGACCGCCTTCCTGACCGAATCCATGGTTCGTCTCATCGTGGACTCCGGGATCCTCCCTGACGGCGCGCTGCAGCTCGTCTGCGGTGGCGTCGGCGACCTGTTCAACCACCTTGGAGGCCAGGACCTCATCGGCTTCACCGGGTCGGCGACAACAGCTTCACTCCTGAGAACCCACCCGGCCGTAGTTGAACGCTCAACTCGCTTCAACGCCGAAGCCGACTCCCTCAACGCAGCCATCCTCGGCCTGGAATCAGGGCCCGGCTCAACCGAGTTCGACCTGTTCGTAACAGAGGTCGTGACAGAGATGACCGTCAAGGCCGGTCAGAAGTGCACAGCCATACGCAGGGCACTCGTGCCCCACGCATACCTCGATGCTGCAGCCGATGCAGTCGCAGCTGCGCTAGCCGAGGTCAGGGTCGGTGACCCCGCCGACCCGGAAACACGCATGGGGGCACTCGTCAGCACAACACAGCGAGGAGAGGTGGCAGATGCCGTTGCCGCCCTGTCCGGTTCGACCACCGTGGTCATCGACTCATGTGTGTTTCACGACGTGGACGTCGAACGTGGAGCGTTCCTGGCACCGACCCTGCTGCGATCCGACAACCCGGCCGACCCGAAAGTGCACACCACCGAGGCCTTTGGACCTGTCACCACCATCATGGGATACACGGACCCGGCCGACGCCATCTCGCTGACCGCCCTCGGCGGCGGAAGCCTCGTCGCCTCGATCTACACCGCCGACCCGGATGAGGCGCGTCTGTTGACCACCGGCATAGCGGCACACCACGGCCGCATCCACGTGGTGGACGCCTCGGTCGCAGGAAGCAGCACAGGCCACGGCTCCCCCCTGCCCAACCTCGTCCACGGTGGCCCCGGACGTGCCGGAGGTGGCGAGGAGATGGGCGGGCTCCGCGGGGTGCGCCACCATCTCCAGACGACAGCCGTACAGGGTTCACCCGACATGCTCACCGCGATCACCGGCGAGTGGCTACCGGGCTCCACCCGGGACCTGGACCGCGGCCACCCGTTCAAGTTGAACTTTGGCGACCTTGACATCGGAACAGCGATCCGGACCGATTCCCGCACGGTGACCCTCAACGACATTGAGAACTTCGCCGAGAGCACCGGGGACCACTTCTATGCACACATGGACGAGGCGGCCGCCGCCGCCAGCCCCATCTTCGGTGGACGAGTGGCCCACGGTTACCTGGTCCTCTCACTGGCAGCTGGCCTGTTCGTCTGGCCCGACCCGGGACCAGTCCTCGCCAACTACGGGATCGACCGCTGCCGGTTCGCCAAGCCGACCTATCCGGGCGACACCCTCACCGTCTTCCTGACATGCAAACGCAAGACCCTGCGAGCCGGAACCGGATATGGAGAGGTGGCCTGGGACGCCCAGGTCGTCAACCAGGACGATGACGTGGTCGCCGCCTACGACGTCTTGACGATGGTCGCAAACCAACCCGGGGTGAACGGCGCACCCGGAGAGCCAACAGAAAGTGAAGGCAACACCTGATGGGACGCACCTGGTCCTCAATGGACGACTTCGAGGCATTCCTCAACGACGGAGGCATGGTCGAGGTCGACGACGACATGCCCGACGAGTACAGAACCGCAGTGTTCAGGTTCATCGAACTGCACGCCAACAGCGAGTTGATGGGCGGCCTGACCGAACGGGACTGGATACCCATGACCCCCGGCCTGCGCCACAAGATGGCCGTTCTGGCAAAGAGCCAGGATGAGATCGGCCACGGCCACCTGCTCTACATGGTCGCGGCGGACCTCGGGGTCAAAACCAGGCGGGAGATGCTTGAGGACCTCTTCGCCGGAAGGTCCCGGTTCCACAACGTCTTCCACTACAAGGTAAGGACCTGGGGAGATCAGGTCGCCATCTGCCTGCTCGTGGACGGCGCTGCGGTCCCCAGCCAGAAGGCCGTCTACAAGGACTGCTCATACGGACCCTACAAGCGGATCCTGAAGCGGATACTCGCCGAAGAGGGATTCCACCTCCGGTTGGGTGAAGAACGCGTCCTCAGGATCGCCGAGGGAACGGACGCCCAGCGTGCCATGTTCCAGCAATCCATCGATGACTGGTGGTGGCCCGCCCTACGCCTCTTCGGACCCGACTCCAAGCCCAACGACAGGCTGGCCCGTTGGCGCCTCAAGTCCGAGAAGAACGAGGTGATGAGGGCCGGTTGGGTCCAGAAGTTCGTTCCGATGCTGCACAGCTACGGCTTCACCATCCCGGACCCCGGCCTGACCCACGACGCTCAGACCGACACCTGGACCTGCGGGCCGATCGACTGGGAACCTCTCAAGAGGACCATGGCGATGGACGGCCCGGACACGGCACGACGAATTGCCGAGGCTTCCGCTGCGTGGGAGACCACCAGGTGGGTCCGCGACGCCCTCGATGCCGCCCCCGCCGGAGCCGTTGCATGAGCGCCATGACCGTTGACGCCACGCTGACCAACGCTGCCCTTGCCGCTGTGGCGACCGTCGACGACCCCGAGATTCCGGGAGTATCCATCGTCGACCTGGGCCTGCTGGAGACGATCACGACAACCGACGATGGCAGGGTCACCATCGGCCTCATCCCCACCTTCTCCGGATGTCCAGCTCTGGCCATGATTGCCTCTGACGTGGAAGCCGCAGTGGTGGGTGTCCAGGGTGTTGAGGCGGTCACCGTCAACTGGCTGGCGGCGCCCGTCTGGAACATCGAGCGCGTCACGAACAAGGCCAGGAAGACCATGGCCACCGACCTGACCGTGGCGGTCAGGATCGGGGATGGTCCGACACCATGCCCCCGCTGTGGCACACCGACCGTCGAACAATCCGAGTTCGGACCCAGCAGGTGCAGGGCAGTACACCGATGCGAATCCTGCCGCGAGGTGATCGAAGTCATGAGAGACCGGTAGAGGAGCACACATGCGTACCTACGAGATATTCCTGAAAAGGGACGGGCAGGAGGAGTACCGGCACGCCGGGAGCATCGACGCACCCGACGACGAGCTGGCACTGCTGCTGGCCCGCGAGAACTACCTGCGCCGCGCCGAGGGTGACCTGCTCTGGATGGTCGACCGCCAACACCTCCTGATCGGTGACAGGGACTTCGTGGCACCCAACTCAGACAAGCCGCACAGAGACAACGACGGGCTCCTCGTAGCAGCCCACCGCAAGAGCCAGAGGGAGAGCCGATGACATCCATGACCCCCGGAACAGCAGAGTTTCTCCTCGCCTTCGCCGACGACGAGCACCTCATGGGGCAACAGCACACCGAGTGGATCGGTGTCGCGCCCTTCCTCGAAGAGGACATGGCATTCGCCAGCATCGCCCAGGATGAACTCAGCCATGCAGCCCTTCTATACGCCATCGTCGCCGACAACGGACAGGGCAGCCCACCAGACGACCGGGCGATCGACGCCCTCGCCTTTGACCGGAGCGCAGCCGACTACCGGTCAGCCCAGATCGTCGAGGTGGCCTGCACCGGATGGGCACATGCCCTGGTTCGCCACTGGCTCTACGACACTGCAGAGGAACTCCGTTGGTCGCTCGTAGAGGACTCCGGTCTCGAACCACTGAAGGATGCTGCAGCCCATGCGGCCCGCGAGGAGAGGTTCCACGTCCGCCATGCCGATGGCCTGATAGACGTGCTGCTCCAGGCCCCGGACAGCGCCGACCGGCTGGCAGACGCCGTGCGGGACCTCCTGCCCCTCGCTACAGGCCTTTTTGACCCAGCCCCTGGAGAAGCAGAGGCCATCGAGGCCGGCATTGCCTCGGCACCGTTCGACACCGTGCTGCCCGAATGGACCGACAGGGTCCGGGCCCGGTTCCCAGACATTGACATCGGAACCATCTCGGCACCGGCCTTCGCCAGCCGGACACAGAGGCATGGAGACTTCCCAGCGCTGCTTGCCAGGATGAACAGGGTCAGGGGTCTCGACCCGACCGCCGTCTGGTAGTCGCCATCTACTCCAGCGCTACGGTGCCGCCATGATCCCCGGACCGGGCGAGTTCCTGGAAACCACCGACTACCACTGTGCCGGCGAGCCCTTCCGCATCCTTGACGTGGGCCCCATGGAGGGCCGAACCGCAGGCGACCGCCGTGAGTGGGCGATGGCGAACCTGGACGAGTTGCGGCGCTTCCTCGTCAACGAGCCTCGCGGACACGCCGACATGTACGGCGGCTTCGTCGTGCCACCCGACGACCCCGACGGTGACCTGGGGATCGTCTTCTTCCACAAGGACGGCTTCAGCACCGCATGTGGCCACGGAACGATCGCAATCGTCACCTGGGCAATCGACATGGGCCTGGTCGCAGCAGACGGTGACACCGTCGAGGTGGTCGTGGACGTGCCCTCCGGTCGCCTACCGACTGTTGCAGGCCTGGATGGGGGCAGGGTGGCCAGCGTCAGGTTCCAGAACGTTCCCGCCTACGTAGGTGCCACAGGAATGGAGATCTCCACCACCTTCGGGATGGTGCCCGTGGACATCTCGTTCGGTGGTGCCTTCTACGCCTCTGTGGACCTCGACCAGATGGACCTCTCGGCTACCACCGGAGGCCTCGATGACCTGATCTCACTCGGACGCCAGATCAGGACCGCCCTAGACAACTCACCCGCCGTTGTACACGCCCCAGACGACCGACTCTCGGGCCTGTACGGCACGATCTTCCACGAGACGATCGGCGACGATCCACTCCACCAGAGGAACGTCACGATCTTCGCTGACGGCCAGGTGGACCGGTCACCGTGTGGCTCGGGTACCTCAGCGCGCCTGGCCCTTCTCTATCAGGCCGGCCTCATAGGGGTCGACGACACCTTCTTGAACGAGGGAATCGCGGGCGGCGTGTTCGAGGGCCGCATCGCAGCAGCCTCGGATGCCGAAGTGGTCACCACGATTGAGGGATCCGCCCACATGCACGCCATGAGCAACTTCAGCCTTGACCCTGATGACCCGATCGGCCTCGGCTTCCAGTTGCGCTGACACCACCGTCCGGCCACAGCGACGCCTATCGTCAACCGTATGAGTTCAGGCCAGATGCCCGACACCGTCGGCCTCCCAGCCGAGCCTAGAGCGGCCCTACAGGTTGAACGCCTCAGGTCCCTCGTCCGACGCCTGACCACCTGTGGCAACACCTTCTGGTCAGAACGCCTGTCCGAGGTGGACCCCAGCTCGGTTACCACACTTCAGGACCTTCCTTCACTGCCGTTCACGGTCAAAGCAGACCTGCGCGACACCTACCCCCTGGGCATGGTGACCACCCCCCTCACCGACACCACGCGGCTCCACGCAAGCTCTGGCACAAGCGGCAAACCCACGATCGTCGTCTACACGCCACACGACCTGGCCGTCTGGGCCGAGGTCAACGCCCGCTCACTGGCCCTTGCCGGAACACGACCGGACGACATCCTCCACAACGGATACGGGTACGGCCTGTTCACCGGTGGTCTGGGCCTCCACTACGGCGGTGAACGCCTCGGCTGCACGGTGGTTCCCGTTTCTGGTGGCAACACGGCGCTCCAACTGCAGCTCCTGAGAGACCTCGGAAGCAGGGTCATGTCGGCTACGCCGTCGTTCAGCCTGCTGTTGGCGGAACGGGCCCGCGAACAGGAAATCCTCGGCGACCTCAACGTCGAGATCGGGATCCTGGGAGCCGAACCATGGTCCGAAGGAATGCGCACACGCATCCAGGACGCATGGGGCGGGGGCTTCACAGCGCTCGACATATACGGGCTATCCGAGGTGATCGGCCCCGGGGTGGCGATGGAGGCCCCTGATGACCTCGGAGCCCTGAACGTCTTCGACGACCACTTCCTCCCCGAGGTGGTCGACCCCGAATCCGGAGAGGTGGTGCCAGACGGCGAATGGGGAGAACTGGTCCTCACCACGCTTACGAAGCAGGCAATGCCCGTTCTCCGTTACCGCACCGGCGACATCACGAGGATTCTCCCGGACCCGGGGCCGCCAGACCGGCACTGGACCCGCATCGCCCGGCTTACCGGACGCTCTGACGACATGCTCGTGGTCCGCGGCATCAACGTGTACCCGCGCCAGATTGAGACGGTCCTGATGGACGACCCCGACGTCGGAGCCAACTACGCGATCGTCGTCGACCGCCGGGGCCCAATGGTCGAACTGCGGGTGAGGGCAGAACTCGGTGACACCACAGCCGAGATCCCAGAGGTGACCGACCGCCTCCAGAAGGTGCTCATGGACCGCCTCAGGGTCAGGACCCCGGTCGAGTTGGTACCCCCCGGTTCGATGCCCCGGACCGAGGCGGGAAAGGTGAAGCGGGTCTTCGAGCAGGTCGACGACACGGATCCGCTGGGCTGACCGCCAAATCGGGCTCAGGGCCGTGCCCGGCTGACCGCCTCAGCCCAACGATCACGATCGACCGGCCCACGGGGTCGGACAATCTCGACTGGCTGCCAGCCCTCCATGGCATCGGCCGGGTCGGCTGCATCACCTGTAGCAACCCTCGCAAGGGCCGCTGCCCCGAGGGCCGTAGCCTCCACCTCGGAAGAGCGCTCCACCACCATTCTGGAAGCATCAGCAAGGGCCTGTACAAAGGTCGGGTTGGCACTCATCCCACCGTCCAGGCGAACGGCGCCGGGTCTTGTGCCAGACGCCACGGCCAACACCTCGATCACGTCGGCACAGCAGTGCGCCACACCCTCAAGCACCGCCCTGCAGATCTCGGCCCGCCCGGTACCCCGGGTAACGCCCAGCAGTGTTCCCCGTGCACCATCGTCCCATGTGGGGGTGCCCAGTCCTGAGAGTGCCGGAACGAAGACCACGCCTCCGGCGTCATCACAGCCCGACGCCAGATCATGTGTCGAGGCAACGTCGGGGACGACGCCCAGGTCGACCAACCATGCCACCGCTGAGCCGGCGCTGAGAACTGCCCCCTCGAGCATCCACGCGACGCCGCCCGGGGTTGCCCAGGCAGGCATGGCGTAACAGCCGTCGGCCCCCGTACCGGCGACGTCGCCGGTGCACATGTCGACCATTGCACCTGTTCCCGCGGTGAGTTTCGTCTGGCCTGCAGAAACGCACCCCAGCCCGATGAGCGAGGCCTGCTGGTCGCCGACCATTGCCGAGATCACTGGAGAGCCAGGCAGAACGGAGGCAGCCGCCACGACACCGGCCGACCCGACGAGTTCCGGAAGCGAACCGACCGGAATCGACAGGTGATCCAACAGGGCCGTGTCCCATGAGCCGTCGGTAGCCAGAAGGCCGGTTGCCGCAGCGTTGGTCAGGTCTGTGACGTGTGCTGTTGCGCCTGTCAGCACCCATGCCAGCCAGGAGTCGACGGTGCCCAGACAGAGATCACCCCCGCTCACGGCGTTGCCCTCCCCCATCATCCACTCGAACTTCGTCGCCGAGTGGTTTGGTGCCACGAACACACCCTCGGCCCGCAGTTCAACGCATCGGCCCGATGTACGCAGATCCTGCCAACCGATTCCCGGTCCGAACGGTCGCCCGGTGGTGCGGTCCCATGCGACGGCCGATGCCCGCTGGCTGGCGATGCCGACACCACCCACCGGGCCGTGGCGTGCAAGCACCTCGGAGGCCAGACCCACCACCGCCTCAGCCAACGCCAGGGCGTCGAACTCAACGAGGCCGGGCGCCGGGTTGGTGGGCGGCAGGCTCAGCCTCTCCTCTCCGACAGGTCTGCCATCGTCGTCGACGACCACGCAGCGAACCGTGGTCGTGCCCGCATCGATGGCCAGGGATGTCACGGCCAGAAAACCTCTCCGAACCTGTCGGGCAGACCCATCTTCCCCGGGTTGAGGATCCCCTGGGGATCGAGGGCCTCCTTCAGGGTGACCAACACCTCAAACCCGGAACCGAGTGCCTCAGCCATGAACCTGGCCCGGTTGAGGCCAACCCCGTGGTGGTGGCTGAGCGAGGCACCGGCCGAGAGCGCGGCCCGCGCTGCGACATCCCACGCAGCCACGTACCAGGCCTCACGGACCGTGGGGTCCTCGGGTCGGGCGGCGAACGTGAAGTAGAGACACGCACCGTCGCTGTAGGCGTGGGACTGGTGGGCTGACACGACCCTCACGCCGTCCATGGCTCCGACGACATCCAGCACCGACCGGTAACAGGAGTCAAGGTTGCTCCACGAGACCGTTACCTCCATCGTGTCGAACACAAACCCCTTCTTCGTGATTGCGGCCAGGCCGGCGACATCGTTTCGGTCCTCCCACCACTGTTCGACCAGACTCGAGTCCAGCGGATCGGCGGTCGTGCACTCCTCGGCCACTACCGCCATATCGGCCTCAACCAGGTGGGTGTCGCCCTCATCCAGAACCAGGAGGACGTGCGCATCACCTGTGTCGAAGCGCGGTGCCGCCTCGGTGGAGTCGTAGACACGTAGTGCTGCCGGAGTGGCACCCCGCTGCATGATCCGCCTGCATGCATCGTTGGCTGCTCCGAAACTCTCGAACCCGAAGGCCGATGTCAGCCGGACCTTCGGCTGATGGTGAAGGCGCAGCCATGACCTGGTGATGATGCCGAGGGTTCCCTCCGAGCCGACAAACACCTGGGTCAGATCCGGCCCCGCTGCCGCACGAGCATGACCACCTGTGATGACAACGCTGCCATCAGCCAACACGACCTCCAGGCCGACGACAAGATCCTCGATCTTGCCGTAACGGTTCGACAGCTGACCGGCGCCACGACACGCCAGCCAGCCTCCGACGGTGGACAGGGAGATCGACTGTGGCCAGTGGCCGACCGTGAACCCCTTCTCGGCCAGGTCCGCCTCCAGAGTGTCACCGAAGGTGCCGGCAGCCACCTCGACGACCATCGAGTCGCTGTCGACCAGAAGGATTCCCGCCAGACCGGTCAGGTCCAGGAGGATGCCACCGTGCACCGGTACGCTCGATCCCAGCACCCCGGAGCGGCCGCCGGCCGCCGTAACGGGCACTCCGTGTCTGCTACAGGCAGCCACCACGTCCGCCACCTCCGTGGTCGTGGCCGGACGGACAACGGCGTCGGCAATGGCCGGTGCCAGACCCTCCAGAGCCCAGATCTGGGCAAGCGGCCACCAGTCCCTGCTGGCCTCGACCCTGTCGTCGACAGAAAACAGGACCTCGATTCCCCGGTCCTCGAGGTCGCTGAGAAATTCGGCCGGCACCTCAACCTGGGAGGCAGCCAACCTGATGTCGAGGTCGGCTCGGTCAACGCTCCAGTCGATCGGTGGTGTCGGACCCACTGTCTCAGATTCCATCTGATCCTCCGTCTACATGCCCTGCTGGGCTTCGTCTTCAGCAGACACCAATGCCCTGAAGGCCTCAATCTCGTGCTCCCGACGCTGACTGCTCCATCCCGCCTCATTCCCGACCAGGTCGGCGACCGATTCGACGGTTGCGAGGGTTGCGGCACGGTCCTCGAGGCGGGCCCTGGTTCGCCGTGACAGGACATCGTCGAGCGTCTGTGCCATCTCGCACCTGACCGCATGGACGGCCTCTGCCCGACTGTACGCAAGGCCGGGGACCAGCGGATCCGCCAGCGTCGGGTCGGCAGCGATCAGTGCACTGACCTCTCCAACCTCCGATCCATAGCGGCCCTCAAGGTGGGTTCCCGGCTCATCGTTCGAACCGTTTCCCACTGGCGTGGGGGTGCCTCTCAGACGCAACCGGCGGGTTCTGCAGCGACGGGACTCACCTCGATGCGCCATGACAGCATCGACGGTGTCGGCCGCCATCCGGCGGTAGGTGGTGAGCTTTCCTCCGGTAACGGTCACAACGCCGGTGTCATCCACCTCCACCACATGGCGCCTCGACAGGTCGGCGGTCCGACCCGTGTCGGTAGGCGTCACGAGGGGGCGCAGTCCGGCCCATGTGCCGGTCACGTCGTCGACGGTCAGGCCGGCATCGGTCATGGCGTTCACGGCATCAAGCAGATAGGTGACGTCCTCTGATCGGCACAGTGGTTCGTCAAGGCCACCGTCGTGGTCTGTATCTGTCGTTCCTATGTAGGTGTGACCGTCCCTCCACGGCAGCACGAACACGCTGCGCCCATCTCCCCTCACCGGCAACAGCACGGCCAGGTCCACCTTGAGGCGTTCACGCGGAACCGTCACGTGAACGCCCTTCGCAGGCCGCATCTCCAGATCGCTTTCGACTCCGGCAATCGACTGGACGTCTGCTGCCCAGACCCCACAGGCGTTCACCACAGCCCGACATGCCACCTGGACCTCACGCCCATCGGCCTCGACGGTCGCAGCAACAACCTGCCCGTTCCGTCGGGTCACCCCTGTCAGGGCGGTGTAGGTCGCCACCGCTGCACCGTGGTTGAGAGCAGCGGTTCGGGCAATGGCCAGGGTCAGCCTGGCGTCATCGGCCCAGGCGTCGAAGTAGAGATACCCAGAGGCGACCAGGTCACGCCTGAGGCCCGGCAGGTACCCGAGCACCTCTTCGGCCCGGAGGCGCCGGTGTCGGCGGCCGATCCGGAGCCCGCCGGTCAGGTCGTACTGCCACATCGCCAACCCGAGGCCGAATGAGATACGCCTGCTCACCACGCCGCCCTTCTTCAAGATGGGTATGACGAACGGGAGGACAGAAACCAGGTGTGGTGCGTTGCGGCGCAGGCGCTGACGCTCGGCCAGGGCCTGGTAGACCAGCCCGAACTCCCCGTGCTGGAGGTACCTGAGCCCACCGTGAACCATCTTGGACGACCGTGACGACGTACCGACGGCGAGGTCGCCCTTGTCGATGAGAGCGACAGAAAGGCCACGCGACGCTGCATCGAGGGCTACACCGGCCCCAGTGATGCCACCCCCTACGACCAGAACGTCGAACTCCTCGGTGCCCAGGCGCTGCAGCGAGTCCTCTCGCCTGAACGACGGCATCAACGGTCCACGCCCTCGCGGGACCGAGGTGTCACAACAGGGCCTGATCGGCTATTCGCCGCCGTCGCTGCCCGGGCGACCGCCGAGCAGATCCGAACGTACGTCGACAGTAGGGCCACTGGTGGCGCCATCACCTTGATCCTGTCTGATCCACACGGTCCGTTGAGGGAAGGGAATCTCGATGCCGTTCTCGTCGAAGGCCCTCTTGAGACGAGCACGTAGCAGGCGCCCTGTGGCCCACTGCTCACCCGGTTCGGTCTTGACAGCCAGGCGGATCGAGATGGCATCGGCTCCAAAGCCCTGCACACCCCAGATCTCCGGTTCCTCGAGGATCGTGGTCGACTCACGCTTTTCACGCCAGACCTCGTCGGCGACGCTCTTTATGACGCTTGCTGCAAGATCGATGTCGGTGTCGTAGGCCACATCGACGTCGAGGACCGTACGTGCCCACAACTGCGAGGAGTTGCCTACCCGTCGAATCTCTCCGTTCGGTATTACCCAGACCACGCCCTCGACATCGCGCAACACGGTGGTCCGCAGGCTCACCCGCTCAACCGTGCCTGATGCAGCGCCGACATCGACGTAGTCACCCACCCCGTACTGGTCCTCGATGACGATGAAGATGCCCGCGATGAAGTCGGCTACGAGCGACTGTGCGCCAAAGCCGACTGCCAGGCCGACGATTCCGGCGCCGGCGATCAGCGGTGCCAGATCGAAGCCGATCTCACCCAGGGCCAACATCACCGCCATGAGGTAGACGACGGCTCCGGCGATACTCCGGAGCACGGCTCCCAGGGTGAGCGCCCGCTGTCGTGACCGTTCGGCCTGTTCGTGAATCCTCCGCAGCTTGCCGCGGGCACGCCTGCCCAGTCGGGTGACCACGGCATCGGACTCGGCTTCGTCCTCCTGTTCGGTACGCGACGCCACGAGGCGCTCGACCATCCGGTCGATGGTCCGCTTGACCAGCCTGTTCACAAACACTGCACCAACCAGGATGATGGCAATCTTGAGCGGACGCTCTACGAGCCATCCCACGATCTCTGACGCCGCCTCGCTGCCCGTGGCATCCCAGACCGCCTCACAGATGAACCCGGGGCTGTTACCGCAGGCATCGGTCAGGCCCGGTGCAGCGGCCTGAGCCAGCAGTTTGATTGGCATCACCGTCACCTCCAGCCCGGGACGGTAGCCCACCGGCCGGCCATCGACTCATCCCGGCCCGGTGGAGACGTCAGAGGACAACCCGAAGAAGTTGGTTCAGGCCACGAGGGTCACAAACGCCCAGACCGACACGGCCGAACCCAGGATTATGTAGATGAGGCTCCTCCACAGCGGTGGCCGCTCAAGGTCCTCGGCGGCCTCACCACCCGGGATGCGACCTGCAGGTGGCCTGATCAGGGCAGCCAGGTTGCCGACCGCCATTGCACCGCCCAGCGCCAGCAGGAGCCACGCCAGAAGGTCCTCGCCCAGGAACACCGGCCTGTTCAGCCCAACCGGGCCATGTTGGCAAAGCGCGTGTAGTGGGGCAGGAAGGCCAGACGAACTGTGCCGATAGGGCCGTTGCGGTGCTTGGCGACGATGACCTCAGCCGTGCCCATGTCGGGGCTATCCGGGTTGTAGACCTCGTCACGGTAGATGAAGATCACGACATCGGCGTCCTGCTCGATTGAACCGGACTCCCTCAGGTCGGCGAGCATCGGTCGCTTGTCCTGTCTGGTCTCGAGGCCTCTCGAAAGCTGTGACAGGCCCACCACGGGGGTTTCCAGTTCCCTGGCCAGGATCTTTAGACCACGGCTGATCTCTGAGACCTCGACCTGTCGGCTCTCGGCTGTCGAACGGCCGGTCATGAGCTGCAGATAGTCAACGACGATGACCCCCAGCTTTCCGACCCTGCTCTTGAGGCGACGGGCCTTGGCCCTGATCTCCATTACGGAGATGTTGGGGTTGTCGTCGATCCAGATGGGCGCCTCGGCCAACTTGCCGATTCCGTGGTTGATCCGCGACCAGTCGTCTGGGGTCAGCTGGGCGTTGCGGATGTGCTGGGAGTCGACCCTGGCCTCGGCGCAGAGAATCCGCTGGCTCAACTCCAGTTGGCTCATCTCGAGCGAAAAGAGCAGAACGGGAAGGTCGGACTCGACCCCGATGTGGGTTGCCAGACCCAGGGCGAAGGAGGTCTTTCCCATTGCGGGGCGACCGCCCACGATGATGAGGGAGTTGTCCTGAAGGCCCGAGAGGAGAACGTCGAGGTCCTTGTAGCCAGTTTCGGTGCCGGTGATACCGGCACCCTGTTCGAAGAGGATCTCGAGGCGATCCAGGTTTGAGTCGAGCAGTTCCCGAATGCCGGCCATCGAGTCGGTTACCCGACCCTGGCCAACCTGGAATACCAGGTTCTCGGCCTCGTCGACAGCCTTGATGACGTCGTCGGGCCTTCCGTAGCCGATCTCGGCGATCTCGTTGGCTGCGCCGATGAGGCCCCTGAGGGTTGCATGTTCGTGAATGATCCGGGCGTACTTGGATGCGCTCGAGGTGGCAGGGGTGGAGGCCTGGAGTTCCAGCAGCAGCCCGGGGCCGCCGAGGCTCGCCAACAGGTCGGCCCGGCTGAGTGCCTCGGCCACGGTCACCGGGTCTACGGGCTCACCGGCCGAATAGAGCCCACAGATGGCATCGAACACGTGTGCATGTGAGGGCTTGTAGAAGTGCTCGGCAGAGACGACCTCGAGGGCATCGGCGATTGCGTCGCGCGACAGGAGCATCGCCCCCAGGAGGGAGGCCTCGGCCTCGATGTTCTGGGGCGGAACACGAAGCGTGGACCTGCGACCACCGGTCCGACCCCTTGACGTGGTGGACGGTCCGTTGCCGGACACAGCCCGGTCGTAGCTCTCCAGGTCGTCCGGAGGTTCGTCGACCAGCGGGGGGGCATCGTCGCCCGATGGTGGGATTGTTCCGGCGAGCGGGTCGGCCGGGCCGTCGGTTCCGTCGTCTGTTGCGCTCACCCTGGGGCCCCCGTCTGCTCAGCACACATCGTCGCCAAGTGTGCCCGGATTGACCTGTGGGTTGCTAGGGGAAAACCGGTGCAAACACGGGGAAAACCCGGTTTGTTACGGGGGATCGCCCTGTGGACCATGGCCATCATCTGGGGACAACGACCGTGGCACACGGGTTCAGTCGGAAGCCTCTACCTCGACACCCACCGGAACCGCCACCTCAGGGTGGAGCTGGACGGTGAACTCGTGAAGACCCACGTCCTTCACCGTGTCACCCAGCACATGGCTGCGGTCGGTCTCGAGCCCGGCCTGCGCGGCCAGGGCGTCTACCACCTCGGCCGGTCCGACGGAACCGAACAGACGACCCTCGTCGGATGCCTTTGCCGAGATGTGAAGTACCAGGCCGGCAATGCGACCAGCCACGACCTCGGCATCGGCCCGTTCTGCAACAGACTTCATCTCGCGTTTGCGCTGCATCGTCTCAGCCTGGGCTGCGATACCGGCGTTGGCACCAACCGCCAGGCCCTGGGGCACGAGGAAGTTACGTGCGTAACCGCGTGCCACCTCGACGATGTCGCCGGTACGGCCGAGGCCGTCGACGTCGCTTCTGAGAAGGACCTTCACTGGTCACCTCCGGCTGGAACAGCCTCGGGCGCCTCGCTGGAGCCGTTGTCGTCTGTGACAAGGTCGACGGCGTCCAGTGTCATCTCGTCGACTGCCTCGAACTCGGCGTCGCCCGTGGATCCGGGTGGTGGGGCCGTCGGACGCGGCGGTGGGCCATCGGCCCGCGGTGCACGGTCGTCGCCCCGGCGCTCACGTCGCTGGGTGGTGACACGGTTGGTGTAGGGGATGAGCGCCATCTCGCGGGCGTTCTTGACGGCCCGTGCAACATGCCGCTGCTGGCCGGCGTCGTTGCCGCTGATGCGCCGTGCCTTGATCTTTGCCCGCTCGGACACGAACTTGCGTAGCAGGTCGATGTCCTTGTAATCGACGTACTCGATCTTGCCGATCGTCAGGGCGCTGATCTTCTTCTTGCCGCGGCGCGTGACCTTCTTGGGCTTGGCGCGTCGGGAGTTTGACTTTCGTGCCATTAGAAGGGCTCCTCATCGGTCGAGTGGGTAGGTGCCGGACCGGGTGCCGGACTCCCTCCGGACGCAGCCGAACCACCGGCTTCGCCCTTGAACTCGGTTCGGGTCACATCGGCAGTTGCCCAACGGAGGCTGGGAGCGACCTCGTCTGCGATGACCTCAACCTTTGAGCGGCGCTCACCGTTGTCGTTCTCCCAGGTCTGCTGATCGAGGCGGCCGTAGACCACCACGCGGTTTCCCTTGCTGAGTGATTCGGCGACGTTCTCGGCCAGATCGCGCCAGCAGGTGATGTCGAAGAACGAAACCGACTCCTCGCCATCTCGGTTCTTGCGGTTCCATGCCAGGCCAAAATTGGCCACTGCGATACCAGCAGGAGTAAACCGAAGCTCGGGGTCGCGGGTGATGTTTCCGACCAGGGTGACGGTGTTGTCAAATGCCATGTGATTGTTCCTTTCTCAGCCGACGTCTGCCGGCTCGGCCTCGCCAATGAGACCACGTCGCGTGGCCTCGTCGTCGGGGAGGCGCATGATCTTGTGGCGGACAACGTCGCTGCGGTCCGCAAGTCGGAGAATCCGATCGGTGGAGGCCAGATCGTTGGCCTCGGTCACGACCTCGAGGACGACATAGAAGCCCTCCCATTTGTGGTCGATCTGGTAGGCGAAGCGCCGGCGACCCCACGGCTCGGTGTCGAGCACGGTCGGGACGCGGCCACCTTCGGCCTCGATGTTGGTGGTGACCTGGTCCTGCCAGGCCGCAACGGCCTCCTCGTCGAGGTCGCCGTTGTAGATGATCATCAGTTCGTAGACCCGCATGGCAGGTACTCACCTCCTGTGGACAGGGACCCTGACGGGCCCGGGGCCCCGTAAGGGGCAGGGGGACATGTTGTCGTACTTCTCGGGGAGAAGCGATCAAAGGCTACCGGCAGCGGTGTTGGATCCACGCCGCCATCCTGTCAGAGGGGTGTGACAGCCATCTCTCCCGTTGCAGAGACGGAGGGCAGGCACCATGGCACCTCGACAAGGAAGATGGTGAAGCCCTACCGCTCAGACTCCGCCGTACAGGCCCAGCGACTCGGCGTCCTCGTCGCTGAGGCGGTAGCTCTCCTCGGCAGAGGGAAACGAGCCAGACCGCACATCGTCGGCAAACCGGGTGAGGGCACCAACCCCTTCAGAGTGCAGGTCGGCATATCGCCGAACAAATCTGGGGCGAATGTTCTGCTCGATGCCGAGCACATCGTGAAACACCAGCACCTGCCCATCACAATCGGGTCCGGCACCTATGCCGATAGTGGGAACGTCAACTGACCCGGTAACCATCGCCGCGACCTGGTCGGGCACCCCTTCGAGCACGATCGCAAAGCACCCCGCGTGAGCCAGTGCCTTGGCGGCTGCCACCAGATCGAGTGCCGCTGCGGCGCTCCGCCCCTGGACCCTGAATCCGCCCATTGCATTCACCGACTGCGGGGTGAGGCCGATGTGGCCCATAACAGGAATCTCAGCCGCAACCAGCGCCTCAACCATCGGCAGGCGCCTCCGGCCACCTTCCAACTTCACCGCCCCGGCTCCGGCACGAATGAGGGTTGCCGCATTGGCGAGAGTGTCCGCGGTCGAGACGTGGAAGCTCATCCACGGCATGTCGGCGACCACCAACGAAGAGGGCCTGGCACGCGACACGGCTGCCGTGTGGTGGGCGATGTCGTCCACGGTCACCTGAAGGGTGTTCTCGTAGCCGAGGACGACCATTGCCACCGAGTCGCCCACGAGGATCAAATCGGCACCAGCCTCGTCGACCATGCGTGCACCGGGGGCGTCGTAGGCGGTGACCATCACAAGTGGTTCAGCTCCGTCGACAACCTTGCGCGTACGTACAGCGGGAACGGTGCACTTCATTGCCATGATCGTCCTCCTTGCCGTCCAGCGCCATTCGGCTGCCGGCGGTATGGGAAGGCTAACAGCAACGAGTGCCTAGGGCTGGCCCCGACCCATCGAGGTGATCCGCACAAGGTGGTTCCACCCACAACCTGCACACACCTCGACCACGTAGGCGGACAGGTCGGCACGACGCCCATCGAGCCTCGCCAACTCACCGGGGGTGGAGATACAGCGCCCATGGGACGGCAACCTCGGCCCGAACACGTAGGTGACGTGGGCCACCTCGTGTTCCTCACAGATCGGACACGTCTCGGTGGTCGGGGTGCCGCACTCGACAGCGTTACGCCGAAGCATCGGCTGGGCATCACAGACAAGATCCGTTGCGAGGTTCCCGACCCGCCAGGCGTTGACCGTGGTCTGTCGAGCCAGGCGGTAGTCGACGTCTGCCGGCCGCCGGGCAGGGACCAGCCCCTGATGTGCCTGACCCAGTTGACCCGTCTGGCTCCTTACCATCGCGCCACTGTAGGGCAAGCCCGCGGTCCGGTCCGGAAGAGCCGTGTCAACCGGTGGAAAGGGCCGGGTCAGATGCGATCGGCCCACCAGGCCGATAGCCGTGTGGCCGCCTCGTCTCGGTCGAGACGGCCCTCGCTGAGGCGGAGGTCTGTGAGCCATGCCAGAGCCTCTCCCACCTGGGTTCCGGGCTCGAGACCCAACAGGTCCATGACAGCGGCACCGTCCAGTGGAGGACCCAGGTCGTTGAGTTCTCCGGCGGAATCGAGTCGGCTCACGACGTCTGCAAGATCTCCGTCATCCAACCCGAGTGCCGCAGCCAGACGGAGGGACGGGTAGAGCATGTCGCCTGCGCGCGCCACCAGGCGTCGAGCGGCCTCATCGGACCACCCCGGCTCGCCGGCATTTGAGATCTCGTCAATCGTGTACAGCATGCTCATCAGGTCCGAGGTGTCACGGCCCGACATCCGCAGACCCGTGGCCATCCCACGTAGGGCGGCGGCCCCGATCACCTGGCCCAGGACCGCCAGACGCATCAGGGGTTCAGCTGGTGCCCCGGCCATCTGGCTCAGGACCTCCGAGAGGGCCAGTTCATCGAGGTCGGAGACCCCGGGAAGTACATGACCGATGAGCCCGGCGTCGACCAGCAACGCCAGCCCGGGGCCGGGGTCAGGTAGATCAAGGAGTCGGAACAACTCGACGCACCTTCGTTCAGCAGACACGATTTCCATCCGGTCGGCGAGGCTCGTTGCGGCCTCGACCAGGCCCGGCACAGGGGTGAGGCCCAGACCGGCCACAAAGCGGGCAGCCCGCATCATGCGAAGCGGATCATCGGCGAACGAGATCTCGGGGTCCAACGGCGTCCGCAGCAACCCGGCCCCGAGGTCGGAACGACCGCCGTGTGGGTCGTGGAGGACCCCGTCGACCACGTCGACCGCCATGGCATTCACGGTGAAGTCGCGCCTCACCAGATCCGCAGCCAGGTCCGTCGAGTAGGAGACATCCGGCTTGCGGGAGTCGGACGTGTAGTCCTCGGCGCGGTGGGTCGTGATCTCGATCGTGCGACCATCCAGCCTCACCCCGACCGTGCCAAACCTCTCGCCCTGCAACCACACGGCGTCGACGATGCCGTCCACCAGGGACTTCACCTGGTCGGGTGTGGCATCGGTGGTCAGGTCCAGGTCCGGCGTTTCGACCTGCCTGCCCATCAGCTCGTCACGGACCACCCCACCAACCAGGTAGAGACGGTGGCCCGCCCTGCTGAACCGGTCGGAGAGAGGTGCAACCGCCCTGCGTTGCTCATCGAACGACCCGCTCATGTGCCAACCCCGTGGAGTTCCACCACATGGTCGACCACATCACAACCAGGACCCTCACCGCTCGACGGCTCGGGCCTGTGGTCCACCCCGACGACCGCGGCCAGGGATGCGCCGGCCGAATCGGCGAGAGCACCGAGGTCGTAGCCTCCCTCGAGAAACATGACGCAACGCCCGGTCGGTACCAGGCCCACGATGCGGGCAATCAGGTCGGCAAAGTCCCCTGACGTCAGGCCCAGGTTCGAGAGGGGATCCAGCCGGTGTCCGTCGAAACCGGCCGAAACCAGCAGCCAGGCGGGATCAAACCTCTCTATAGCTGGAACGACGACGGCATCAAGACCGTAGCGGTAGGTGTCGCCGGCAGCACCGGCAGGCAGAGGCATGTTGAGCGTCGTACCCGCCCCGTCACCCTCGCCGGTCTCGTCGATTCTGCCGGTTCCCGGATACAGGGGCCACTGGTGCAGCGAGACGAACAGAACCCGGCCATCGCCGTAGAAGATGTCCTGTGTGCCGTTGCCGTGGTGGGCATCAATGTCAACCACCGCCACCCGCTCGCCGGATGCGGCCAACGAGGCCGCTGTAACCGCCACATTGTTGACGAGACAAAACCCCATCGATGTCGTGCCGGTGGCGTGGTGGCCGGGTGGTCTCACCGCACAGAACGCCACATCAGCCTCGCCCTGCCTGAGCGCCTCGACCGCCACCAGCCCAGCCCCCGCCGCCAACCGTGCGCCCTCCCAGGATCGGGCACCCATGTAGGTGTCGATGTCAACCTGTCCACCACCGGATGCGTGAAGCTCCTCGAGGTGGTTGAGTTGCGCCGCTGAATGACAGCGAAGCAGATCGGCGTCGGTGGCCGGGACGGGCTCGCGTCCGACGATCGCCTCGGCCACACCCGCAGCCTCGATTCCCGACCAGACAGCCTCGAGGCGTGCCGGCCTCTCGGGGTGGCTCCGCTCCCTGCGATGATCGAGGAACCGTTCGTCTGTCACCATCAGCACGGTCACGCGCCGAGCGTAACCGGCAGCCCGGGACCAGCGGAGTGGACCTTCCGGTCGTGGTCGTCAGGGCGGCTGGAAAGGCTCGGAAACCGTAGGGTGGGTCGATCACCGACAGACCACCAGAGACGTCATCCGACACGCCCACACGGACTGTGTCCGCCACGCATGGCGGCACGCGCTTCCGACACGGCCCCTGGCACGGATCAGCCACAACCGCCCAGGTCGTTCCCATCGGCGGAGGCACTGTCGACCACGCGGCAGTCGGGGAGATTTCGAATCTAATCCTGGGCCTCGGGTTCCACAGGATTCTGACAGCTGCACTGGTACCACACGACCAGGCGCCCTTCCTGGAGTTCGGATACCAGGTACACGAACCCCTCCGACTCCTCGAACTGAACCTGGATCCCAACAGGATCGGCCGATCGACCAGACCCACCAGGCGCATGCGGCGCCGTGATATCGCTGCCAGCCTCGCAATCGACGTCGCCTCGTTCACCAATTTCTGGCAATTCGACGCAGACGCCCTCGACGAGGCCATCTCGGCCACGCCCACCAGCCGCCGCCGGGTGGTCCGCTCCGATCGGGTGGTCCTCGGCTACGCCATAACCGGTCACGCTGGCCGAACCGGCTTCATCCAGAGGCTCGCCGTCGACCCCGACAGCAGAAGAGCCGGTGTCGGCGGCACCCTTCTCACGGACGGGTTGGCCTGGCTGCACACCAGAGGAGCAGAAGGCGTCCTCGTCAACACCCAGCCCGAGAACGAAGCGGCCCTGGCCCTGTACGCCCGGTTCGGCTTCGTCGAACGCCCCGGAGGACTCGCCGTTCTCTGTCTCGAGGGTTCACCCCCGCGACTACGCTCCGCCCATAGCAAGGAGACTCCATGACCGTCAGAATTGTCACCGACAGCGCCTGCGACCTCAGCAACGACGAGGTCTCGTCACTCGGAATCGACGTGGTGCCTCTGAGCATCCGATTCGGCGAACAGCAATTTCTAGACCGCGACGAACTAAGCGTCGAGGACTTCTACTCACGGATGGCCGCCAGCGACGACCTGCCACAGACCGCTGCACCGGCGCCTGGTGCATTCGAGGCCACGTTCCGCAGACGGCTCGATGAGGGTGCCGACTCCATCGTGTGCATCAACCTCTCGGCGGGGCTCTCAGCGACCCTGCAGTCAGCCGAGACCGGTGCCCGCGACCTGAATGCCGACATCCGGTTGATCGACAGCAGGTCAATCACCGGTGGTCTCGGCACGATGGTGCTCGCAGCGGCCAGAGCCGCCAACGACGGGGCCTCGGCCGACGAGATCGTGGCGCTGGTCGAGGACCTGAGTGCCCGCACCCATGTCTACGGAGCCATTGACACCCTCGAGAACCTCAAGAAGGGCGGACGTATCGGCAACGCCCAGGCCCTGCTCGGAAGCGTCCTCTCGATCAAGCCCCTCATCGACATCAGTACAGGGGTTGTCGAAGAGGCAGGCAGACAGCGCACCCGTAAGAAGTCCCTGGGCTGGCTCAGGGACAAGGTTGCAGAGCACGGCAGTGCCCTCTCAAACCTGTCGGTAATGCACGCGCAGGCTGACGACATCAACGTTCTTCTCGAGATGCTGGCCCCGCTGGTTGACCTGGCCGACACGAGGGTCGGTGTCATCGGTCCGGTTGTTGCGAGCCACGGCGGCCCGGGCGTCGTCGGAATGTGCTTCACGCTCGAAAGTTGATTGCTTCCGGCACCATCATCGGTCGCCGGTACCGACTCACAGACCACGTATCTGACACCCCCAGCGCCGAAGTCTGGCGTGGTCGCGACGAGGTGCTCCAGCGACCTGTGGCAGTCAAGTTTGTCCGGTCCGGCGATGTACCAACCGGAGCCGGCCGGCTGGCGGTAACGGGCGCTGTGGCCGTCTACGACACGCTCAGCCACGAGGGCCTGGCAGTGGTGGTGTCAGAGTGGGTCGATGCCTGGCCGCTTGACCGGGTGCTCGAACAAGAAATCACCCTCCGGCCCACCGACGTCGTCGAGATCCTGACCGGGGTGGCAGGGATCCTTGCTGATGCCCATGCACTCGGTGTTCCCCATGGCTCGGTAAGGCCATCCAACGTCCTTGTCGCAGACGACGGAACCGTCCATCTAACCGATTTTCGGGGACGGGCCGGTGGAGTCGAACCGTTCGACCCGGCTCCCGACATCGCCGGGCTCGGGATCGTCATGGCATCGCTGCTCTCGCGATGCCGACGAGACTCGGTTCCACCCCACCTGATCGACCTCATGGATCGCCTGGAATCATCTGACCCGGCCCGGGTTCCCGGCCTGCTCGAGTTCAGGTTGGCCCTGGCGCCCCTGAAGAAGACGGGTACAGGCCGCAACACCGGTCGCTGGCTGATCGCCATCGCCGCCCTGATCGCCACAGTCGCCGTCGCCTCGGCAGCCTCGAAGATCCTCTACGGCGACGATGTGTCGCCAGACAGGCCGGGCGGGGTACAGGTCGACGGCTGAACCGTGGCAACTGGGAGGTCCCGTGTCCGATCGGCTGTCCCGGGGTGCGCTGTAGGCTCAGGCCATGCCCGAACCGACCGGCACCGAACCGGAATCAGGGCCGTCAGACGAAGGCCGCGACTGGGCGGTTGCCGCTACGGACCGTGTCGTCGAGGTCGTGGACCGCATCAGGTCCGTAACCACCCAGCCCGCCCTCACAGCCACGCGTGGCATCGTCTACGGGCTGCTGGCAGGTATCTGCCTCATCGCCCTCGTGGTTCTCCTCTTCCTTGGAATATTTCGCCTTCTCGACGTGGTTATCCCAGGTGAGAGCTGGTCGGCCCACCTGGTACTGGGTTCCGCGCTCTGCCTCGTCGGATCCCTGTTGTGGACCCGTCGACATGCGGGCCCCCAGGGTGGCTGACCCGGCCAGGCGTTCATGAATCCAACTGGAGATCACATGTCTGTTGCATCACGTCGGGTTGTCATCATCGGCTCGGGTCCTGCCGGCCTCACCGCCGCCATCTACGCCGCCAGAGCCGACCTGGAACCGTTGGTTATCGAGGGTGAGCCCTCGTCGACAAGCGATCAACCGGGTGGCCAGTTGATGCTGACCACCGAGGTCGAGAACTTCCCAGGCTTTCCCGAGGGTGTCACCGGCCCACAGCTGATGGCCGACATGCGTGCCCAGGCGGCCCGATTCGGCGCCGAACTGGTCAGCCGGCGCGTCACCCGTGTGGACCTGTCCGAGAGGCCCTTCAAGGTCTGGATCGGCGATCCCGACCTGCCCACCCCCACCCACCTGGCCGAGTCGCTCATCGTCTCCACCGGAGCCCAGTCGATCATGTTGGGCCTCGAAGCCGAACAACGGCTCATCGGGCACGGTCTCTCCACCTGTGCCACCTGCGACGGGTTCTTTTTCAGAGGTCAGGAGATCGCTGTCGTCGGGGGCGGCGACTCTGCGATCGAGGAGGCGACGTTTCTCACCAAGTTCGCCAGCAGGGTCACGATCATCCACCGCCGCGATGAACTGCGGGCATCCAAGATCATGCAGCAGAGGGCCTTTGACAACCCGAAGATCGACTTCGCTTGGAACAGCACTGTCGACGACATTCTGGGCGAGTCCGTGGTCTCCGGCCTGCGCCTCCGCGACACGGTCACCAATGAACTTCGCGAGCTTCCGGTCACCGGTGTGTTCGTGGCCATTGGCCACAGACCCAACTCGGGTCTCTTCGCAGGCCAACTCGACATGGACGACAACGGCTACCTGGTCACAGGTCCAGACCGGTCAACGACAAACGTCGAAGGCGTCTTTGCCTGCGGCGACGTCCAGGACCACACCTACCGGCAGGCCATCACCGCAGCCGCCTCCGGGTGCATGGCGGCCATCGACACCGAGCGCTGGCTCGAAGACCTTCACTGACCACGGCGCCAACTCCGGAGCATGGCCGGATGTCACACTTCAACCCCATCCGAACTCTGATCGGATAGAACACACAGTCAACGAATCGACCCTATAGAGACGAGACACCACCATGGCAGGAGCAATCACCAACCTGACCGACAGCACGTTCGACGAGGAGATCGGTTCGTCCAGCGGCCCGGTGCTGGTCGACTTCTGGGCCGAATGGTGTGGCCCGTGCAAGATGATCGCGCCGATCCTCGAAGAGATCGCCGACGAGCAGGCGGGCTCTCTCAGCGTGGCAAAGGTCAACGTCGACGACTCCCCCAACCTGGCCCAGCGTTTCGGCGTCATGAGCATTCCAACCCTGATCCTCTTTGACAGCGGCGAGCCTGCCAAGCGTCTCGTCGGTGCCAAGGGCAAGCCCCAACTGCTTGAGGAACTGGCTGATTTCATCTAGGCCAACACTCACCGCATCACCTTCCGTGCAGCCGGACACCGATGGCTGAACCGACTCCTCCCGGTCCCGGTACGAGCGGAGATATTGTTCGTGACCTGCACAGACGCCTTGATGCCGTGTCGTTTCCAGTCACCGGCCCCGAGGTCTCAGAGGGTCTCTTCGGTGACCACACGACAGCCAGCCTCATCCGGTTCCAGGCCGAGCGCGGCCTGAACGAGCATGGGCTGCTCGACGAAGCCACCTCGGCCGCTCTGGTCGAGGCAGGCCACCACCTCGGCGATCGTCACGTGTACCTCCACTCACCCATGCAGCGTGGTGACGACATCGCAGACCTCCAACTCCGGCTGGGAAGCCTCGGGTTCGATGCGGGCAGGATCGACGGCATTTTCGGCCCGGACACGACACGTGCGCTTCTCGACTTCCAGCGCAACACCGGTCTGGTACCAGACGGAATCGCCGGACCATCGACGGTCAGAGGGCTCCGGAATCTGGGCTGCCGCTCAGCCGACTCAACACCGGTTGCACAGGTGCGTGAGCTTGAGAAACTCCGGAACAGCGGACCCGAGCTGGCCGGCCGTCGCATGGCGATCGGGCAGTTCGGCAGTTCAGCAGTTCTGACCACCGCCCTGGCCAGATCACTACGAAACCGGGGGGCCAACGTGGTGGCACTCGACCATCCGGACGATTCGATCCAGGCCGATACCGCCAACCAGTTCGACGCCGAGCTGTACCTCGGCCTCAGAATCGAGAACCACCCCCGGTGCAGGGTCGCCTATTTCGAGACCGAGGGGTTCCGCAGCGAGGGCGGCCTCCGGTTGGCACATCGGTGTGCCACGGCTCTTGCCGGTGCCGGCCTCGACGTGGTCACGGCACAGGGCATGCGCCTTCCGATCCTGCGGGGTACCCGGATGCCTGCTGTCCTGTGCTCGCTGGCACCACCTGCCGCAGTGGTCCAGGCCACGGCAGAGGTGACCGAAGCCCTGGCAGACGCCGTTGGTGCCTGGGTCGCCGACCCGGCCGCTGATCCGGCCTGAACAGCCGACATCTCCCCGCAGCCTGTCCTGGTGCCCGGGGCAGCCCCCCTGTTCAGGAGTTGAGGATGTCAAATATCCGGGTCAGGTCGTCCCTGTCGGCAAACGAAACCGTGATTCGACCCCGGCGTCCACGAGTTGTCACCTTGACCGTCGTGTCCAGCCGGGCGGAGAGGAGTCGCTCGACCTCGAGTAGGCCGGCATCGGGCATCGACCCCGGAAGGGGTGCGATCACGGGAGCCTGAACCGGTTGTGCCAGGTCCCTCACAAGGTCCTCGGTCTGCCTGACCGAGAGGCCCTCGTCCGTGATGCGGTCGGCGACGGTCTCCTGGACCTGCCGGTCGTCGAGGCCTGCCAGGGCCCGCCCGTGACCTGCCGAGACCACACCGTCGCGGAGCATCCCGAGGATGCGATCCGGGAGTTGCAGCAGTCGAACCGAGTTGGCAACCGCCGGCCTGCTTCTCCCGACCCTCTCGGCCACCTCGTGTTGCGTCATCTGGAACTCGTCCATCAGGCGGTGGTACGCCTGAGCCTCCTCGAGTGGGTTGAGGTCGTCGCGGTGGAGGTTCTCTACCACGGCATGTTCGAGGGCTGTCCTGTCATCGGTAGTTCGAACTATTGCGGGGATGGTGGCCAGGCCGACCCGGCGAGCGGCACGCCAGCGCCGTTCGCCGGCCACCAGCTCGTACCCATCGGTTGTCTGGCGGACCAGAACCGGCTGCAGTACACCGACCTCTCCTATGGAACGGGTCAGCTCGTCCATCCGCTCATCGTCGAAGTCGCTTCTGGGTTGGAGCCTGTTCGGCGAGAGGCTGTCAACCGGAATATCGACATACCGAGAATCATTCTTATGACTATCTGAGGCGCCCTCCCCCACCAACTCGGGCGGAACCACCGCCGGCTCGGGAATCAGAGCAGCCAGACCCCTACCAAGTCCTGTTGGACGGTTCATGCGTCTACCTCCAGTGCAAGCTGCCTGTATGCGAGCGCTCCCCGGGATGTCGGGTCAAAGACTGTTATCGGCTGGCCGAACGACGGCGCCTCGGAGAGACGGACGGACCTGGGAATCACCTGCCGGCAGACCCGGTCACCGAAGTAGGCGCGGACCTCTGCAGCAACCTGTTGGGAGAGGTTGGTGCGGGCGTCAAACATCACCAGGACGATCGTCGAGACCTTCAGATCGGGGTTCAGGTTGGCCCTCACGAGGTCAACGTTTCCGACAAGTTGCCCGAGGCCCTCGAGGGCGAAGTACTCGCACTGGATTGGCACCAGAACCTCGTCGGCGGCCACGAGGGCGTTCACCGTCAGCAGACCCAGCGCCGGAGGACAGTCCACCAGAATCCAGTCGTAGTCGGACAAGACCGGTTCGAGGGCCCGCTGTAGTCGATTTTCGCGGCTGAACGCCGCTACCAACTCGATCTCGGCCCCGGCCAGGGCAAGGCTCGATGAGACAAGCGAGAGGCCGGGCACATCCAATTCCCGAATGACCTCAGCCACCGGCATCTGGTGCAACAAGACGTCGTAGATCGAGGTTTCCACGTCACGGCTGGACACCCCGAGTCCGGTTGTGGCATTTGACTGGGGATCCAGGTCAATAAGCAGGACCCTGTTCCCCTGTTCTGCAAGGGCAGCCCCGAGGTTGATTGTGGTCGTGGTCTTACCGACCCCACCCTTCTGATTGGCTACCGCCATGACCCGCGCCAGATGATTCTCAGATTCCATTGACCGGATACTGCTCCCGGACCCAGACGATTGCAAGCACCCTCGCCAATCAGGCTCCTGTTGGCCGCCCCGGGGAGATCGGCAGGGCGGTGAATCGACATGTTCCACGTGAAACACCTGCACCAATACGGCAGATCGGCGCCTCAGAACAGGGGATCGGCTACCTGACGGCTATTTCGCCGGGGATAGCGCTCGGGACAGGCTCCTCCCGACAAGAAGGCCCTGTAGGTAGCTGATTCGACGTGCCAGGCACCCTCATCCACCAGGTCCAACTCGTCGAGAACCATCTGGGACCACCTCGAACCACCCGAGGGAGGTTCGCTCACCACCAGCCTTCCGCCCTCTGAGAGAAGGGGGGCAGCGCACTCCACTGTCGTGGCCGGAGACCCGAAACCCCGTGCGGTGACAAGGTTCGCCACCCCCCGGAGAGAACCCCTGGCGAGGTCGACGACGTCTCCGCAGATGACCTCCACCCGATCGGCAAGATCCAGCTCACCAACAGCCCACTTCAGGAAGGTGCAGCGCCTATCAGCCCGGTCAACCAATACCCAGTTGCCGTCTGTCATGCCCGCAAGAACCAGACCTGGGAGGCCGCCGCCGGACCCGATATCGACCCCGAGATGACCGCCATCGAGGCGAATCGGCGTCTGGTCGACCCCACGCCGCAGAAAACCCGTGCTGTGATCCACCCCGGCGTCCGCCGCCGACGGGGTCACGAAGCCCTCAGCCGATGCCGCCTCGAGAACGTCGCTGACGCTCCCGGTCAAGGGGTCAGCCAGCCCCTTCGGCCAGGATTACCACCCTACGGGATGTGTCGCTGCCCTCTGAGGCCGTGGAGACACCCTCGATCTCTCCCACAACGTCATGGATGACCTTGCGGTCGGCTGCCGCCATTGGCTCGAGGGCACGCGCCTGGCCATCTTCGAGGACTGCCTCGGCCTGTGTGCGCGCAAAGTCCTCGAGAAAGGACCTGCGCCGCTCCCGGTAGCCACCGACGTCCACGATGAGTGAGCCGGCGGCGGATCCCTGGGACTTTCGCTGGATGATCGTGCGGGACAACTCGGTAATCGCACGAACGGTGTCACCGCCCTGACCTATGGCGAGCCCCAGGTTCAGGCCGTGGGCCTCAACTGTCAGGCGGTCCTCGTCGATTGTGCTTGCAACACGGGCATCGAGGCCCATCTTGTCGAGAAGTCCCTGGAGGAAGCCCTCTGTGATCTCGGCCTGTGTCGCCAGGTCCATCTTTTCCACGTCTGCCTTCTCCTCACGGTTTCCACGCCCATTGCCGGCCGTGGCCTTCTCTGTGGACTGGAGTTTGCCACCCCTGTCCCTGCCTGATCCACCTGTTGTGTTCCTATCTGTCGATCGGCCATCGGATCGTCCGCCGCGGCGGCGTCCGGATTCGCTGGCGTCACGGTTCTCGTCAGCCCTGCTGCCCTTGTCTTCATCACTTCGGGCATTGCTCTCAGAGGAATCCTTTTTTGCCCCTGACCTGCCCTTTCCATTCCCGGAGCGTTTGTCACGACCCCGCGACCTGTCGCCGCGCCTGTTGCGGTCCCGGCGTTCGGTCTTTGAGCGGGGGCTGGCAGGGCGAACCCTGGCACGCATCCGGGCATCGGTCTTCTTTAGGCCCAGCATCCGGCTGGTGGCTTCCTCCAGCACCTCGTACTCAAGTTCGTCCTCGGCGACCCCAAGACGATCCAGGGCCCTTTCCTTTGCCTCGTCCAGCGTGCTGCCGGTTGTCTCGATCCATTCCACTGTCTACTTCCTCCGCTTCTTCCTGGCCTTACGGGCTCCCTGTGTTCCGGGCGGGGTGGTACGTCCACCCCCGGAACGACCGGCCTGTGGCCTGTTGGTCCTATCTGTCGTCTTCTTTCCGGCCCTGCCGGAATTTCCCTTGTCAGCAGGCGTATCCTTCGCCTTCCTGCGGCCGAACAACCCACTCTTTCCTTGGGTGTCGGTACTATCTGATGCTGACTGAGACTGGTTCTCGAGTTCTCCGGCTCTTGTGCGAGCCCGCCGCGCCGTCGACGAGGTTCCCTTACCGGTCTGCCCACCCCGGTCAGATGTCTTGTCATTCGGCTTCTTCACACCGCCTGAGGACTTTGCGCCCGCCGTACCGCCACCCTTGTTCTTTGGCTTCTCCGGGGACTCCTCCACAGACTCGGGCAGAACCACCGCCGGCGCATGGCTGTGTGGTCCGTAGAGGCTCCGGGTGATGTAGGACTGCTGCCCGATGCGGTAGAGGTTCGAGATGACGAAGTAGAGAACCAACGCCGCGTCGAGGCTGTAGGAGATGACAGGCAGGAAAAACGGCATCACCTTCATGATCATCTGCTGCTGCGGGTTGACCGGGGAGTCCTTATTACGGCCCCGGATCTGCTGCTGTTGAATCCAGGAGCTGCCGAACACCACCAGAATCAGAAGAAAGTAGGGGAGTGCCTGAATGATTCCAGCCGACAGTGCCTCGCCGGCCGACCTCGAGAGGTCGACACCCCACGACACCATCTCGGTCTGATGGCTGAGATCCACGAACAACTGCGAGTCGGCTGCCACGTAGTCGGGGAAGAAGACCTGCGGGTCGCTCGGTGCATCAGAAAGTGGCAGGTCAGAAGACAATCTGCCAACAATCCAACCGGCGTTCTCGCCGATGTCAGAGAGGCGTCGCGTCAAACCTCTCAAGACGTTGTAGAGGACGATGAACACCGGTGCCTGCACGAACATCGGCAGACAACCACCCATGGGGTTGATTCCGTTGGCCTGGTAGAAGGCCATCAACTCCTTGTTCATCTTCTCCCGGTCGCCCTTGTGCCGGGTCTGGATCTTCTTCATCTCAGGCTGGAGGTGTTGCATCTTGATCATCGACCGTGTGCCCTTGAGGGTCAGCGGGGTCACGACAACCATCACAACGAGCGTCAGGAGAACGATCGAGAGGCCAAGCGACGGCACCAGGTCGTAGAACCAGGCCAGGACCGTTGCAATCAGGTCGAACATCGCCAGGACCCCCGATCTGTGGAGTCAATGCCGTCGGCACTCGGAACTGGATCCCAGCCATGTCCGCCCCAGGGGTGACAGCGCGAAAGCCGTCGGACTGTGAGCCACAGGCCCCTCACAGCACCATTTTGCTCAATAGCGTCGAGGGAGTAGTTGGAACAGGTCGGCAGGTACCGACATGGCGTTGAACGACCATCGGTAAGGCGCTGGTATACGCGAACAAGGCTGCACAGAAACCTCGATACAACGCTCTGACCAGCGCTTTTCGACTCAACTGTCGCTGTCATCTGATTCCCTCGGATGAGAACTCACCGATCGCTGCAGCCAGATGGCGTCCCAGCGTCGCATGGTCACACAATGCCGCAGCCGGCAGAACACGGATAAGAAAATCTCCGCCCGGAGGCCCGTCGGAACGGTTTGACAGGTCGGTCATGAGAACTCGGAGCCGGCGACGAATGCGGTTTCGAACGACGGCACCCCCAACGGCACGGCTGATCGCATACGCCACCCTGGGTTCACTGCCATGGGAATTGCACTGGTCACCATCAAATGCCCTGAACCTGACCTCGAGGGGTCCGCGGCGAACTGTGCGACCATCACGACGAAGGGCCAGGAAGTCGTCTCGGTATCGGAGTCGACGGATCAAGCCGACAGTCGGGATCGGCCCCTCTGGCGCCGGGAGTTCACAATGGCCCGGCCTGCCCTGGTGCGCATGCGCCTGCGAAAGCCGTGCTTACGGGCCCGCTTGCGGACGTTTGGCTGGTATGTGCGCTTCATTGTCTGACTCCTGGTCGCACTGTGGGCGTCATCAGGAAGGGGAGCGCCCGGGTGCTGTCGATTGATATCCTGACCGTGACCCGAACAAGTCGGATACGGAAACAGATCTCATATGGACCGACACGTACAGTCGGTAGCGACAACTGGCCGGTCAGGTAAGGACCGGTGACAGCGTCGTTCCAATGAGGCTAGGGGGCACCCCGGGCGCGCGCCAACCAGCACTTCCAGGACCTGACCCCTCAGCACCCTCATTTCAGAGTTATCCACATTATCCACAGGGGCAGGACCTACTGGAACTGCGTCGTCGGGTCAATTTTGGCACGCGCCAGCACCTACCGGCTATATTCCAAAAACATAGTCTGAACAGGTAGTCCAGTTCGCGCGATTGGCACTTGTGCGGAAGACCCTCTCCGGTGCTACGTTGCCCCGCCCACTAGAGGAGGCATCGATACCCACCAGGTCGACAGCCACGAGCCATACCCGAAATCCACAGAAAAATCCACACTTGTGGATAACGCACCAGGAGCAACTGCCTTGATAGAACAGCACGAACTGCCTTGAGCAACGCAGCGCAGTTGTGGGAATCGTGCGGCGAGGCCATCAGGGCCCAGGTCTCAGACGTGGTCTGGCAGACCACCTTCAGTTCGGCCAGGCCGGTTTCCCTCGAGGACGACACCCTCGTCGTGGCCGTACCGAGCACCGTGGTGAAGCAGAGGATCGAGGGGCGCTACAACGGCCTTGTCCACGATGCCGTATCTGAAGCCGGCAACAACCGGTTGAACCTGCTGATCAAGGTCGATGACAGCCAACCAGACATGTTCCCGGACTCCATCGACGAGTTCACCCCTCTCGACACGCCGATCAGAGGTACCGATTCGACTGAGTCGGTTGACCTGCAACTCGACACGATCTCCATCCCCGTAGCCAACCCGGCTCCTCTGTCAACCACCTCACCCGGCCGAAACCGCAACACCTTTGATGACTTCGTGATCGGAACCTCCAACCGCTTTGCCCACGCAGCTGCCCAGGCGGTATCCGAAACACCCGGCCGCTCCTACAACCCGCTCTTCATCTACGGCGGAGCCGGGCTCGGAAAGACACACCTTCTTCAGGCCGTGGCAACGTACGTGGACGACCACTACCCGAACTACCAGGTCAGGTACGTCTCGAGCGAGACCTTCATGAACCGCTTCGTCGAGGCAATTCGAAACAAGACCCTTCCCGAGTTCAAACAGCACTACAGGAACATCGACGTCCTTTTGGTCGATGACATCCAGTTCATGGAGGGCAAGGAGGGTCTCCAGGAGGAGTTCTTCCACACATTCAACTCAATTCAGCAGGCAGGTGGGCAGATCGTTCTCACCAGCGACCGTTCACCCGACTCAATTCCAACCCTCGAGGATCGCCTCCGGAGCAGGTTCAAGATGGGTCTGGTCACCCATATCCAACCTCCGGACATCGAAACCAGGCTGGCCATCCTCCACAAGAAGGCCTCCTTCACGGCCGGGAACGTCAAGGTTCCAGACGAGGTACTCCTCTTCATCGCCGAGAACGTCACAACGAATATCCGTGAACTGGAAGGTGCCCTCACACGTGTTGCGGCGTTCTCCAGCCTCAACGACATTCCATGCACGCGTGACATGGCTCTAACAGTGCTTGGCGACCTCATAACCAACAACCTCCCCATGCCCATCACCCCCGACCTGGTCCTCTCCAAGACGTCGACAATGTACGGCTTCAGCCACGATGAGTTGATTGGTGCAAGCCGACGACGCCCACTCGTCACCGCCAGGCAGGTGGCCATGTACACCCTCAGGGAACTCACCGACCTCAGCTACCCGGCAATCGGTCGAGAATTTGGCGGTCGAGACCACACCACAGTCATCCACGCCGTGGACAAGATCGGCAAGCTCATGTCGGAACGACGTGAGATCTACGACCAGGTAACAGCACTGATGTCGGCAATCAAGAACGACGACTGAGAACCATGCCAATGAGTGGACCGACCTGCGGACCATCTGTGGATCATGAACGGTTCACCCACACCGCACAACAATTCATTCTGCAAACTGGGGATCACGGTGGATCATCAGTGGACAACCATTGCAGTCCTCACCAGCAGGAATGGGTAATAATCCACAATCCACAACCCCTATTGCCTCAACTACCTGATCAGATCACCATCGAACCAAAGGTAACAAGCCTGTGAAGTTCCGTTGTGAACGTGATGTCCTTGATCGTGCGTTCTCGACTGCTGGTCGTGCAATCAGCAATCGCGGAAGTGCACCACCGGTCATGTCCGGCCTCCACCTGCATCTGGTTGGCGACAACCTGGCCGTGGTTGGAAGTGATCTTGATCTGACTATCAGGGTCGATTCAAAAGTTGGTGGTCAAGAGGACGGGGTAGCCGTTCTTCCTGCCAAACTTGCAGCCGACATCGTGAGATCGCTCGACAGTGGTCAGATAACCGTGACCGTCGACGACGACGGTGCCCATGTGGTCGCCGGCAGGTCCGACTTCAACCTGAGAACCATGTCGGCCGACGAGTTTCCCAGGTTCGAGGAGCCCAACGGAGATGCCGTGACCCTTGATGCCGCAAGCGTCTCTGCGGCACTGGAACAGGTTGTCAAGGCAGCCAGCGGCGATGACTCCCGTCCAATCCTCACCGGTGTCATGCTGGCCGCCGAGGGCGACGGCCTTCGCTTCGTTGCAACCGATTCATACCGTCTGGCAGTGCGTGACCTACCCGGAACCTCGGTACTGGGACGCGATCAGACCGTGCTGGTCCCATCCAGGGCACTTGAGGTGACCGGGCGCCTGTTGGGTGATGCCGAGGAGCTCATCATCAGGCTCGCCGACCGCGAGGCCTCGTTCGTGGTCGACGACGTGACCATCGTGACCCGCCTGATAGAGGGGGAGTTCCCCAACTACCGGGGGCTCATTCCGTCAGACCATCCGAACACGCTGGTCGTAGACAGGGTTGCGTTGATTGACGCGGTACGCCGTGTCGGCCTTCTGGCAAGAGATGCAACACCTGTGCGCCTTGCAATGAGCTCAGACGGCCTTGAGTTGATAGCCATCACCCAAGATGTTGGTCAGGCTCACGAGACACTGGATTCAACCTATGACGGCAAGGAACTGACGGTTGCGTTCAATCCCGGATACCTGCTCGACGGCCTCGAGGTAAGCCCCGGAGACGAGGTCAGGCTGGAGACGATTGATGCTCTTAAGCCGGCGGTGATCCGCAGCGTTGCCGACGAGGGGTTTCTATACCTCCTGATGCCGGTCCGCGTTTCCTGAGACGGCTCTGGATGGCTTGAGCCGATGTTGGTTCGGAGGCTCTGGCTAAAGGACTTTCGCAACTACAAGGCGGTCGAGTTGGACCTGTCGGACGGTGTTACGGCGGTCGTCGGAGCCAACGGACAGGGTAAGACCAACCTGGTCGAGGCAATCGCATGGTTGGCGCGAGGGTCCTCGTTTCGTGGGGCCGCAGTCGAATCCATGGTCCGATTCGGCGTTGACCGTGCCGTCATCCGGGCCGAGGTCGAAGACGCTGGACGGACAACCCTTCTTGAGGCAGAGTTGGTTGTAGGTGGCCGCAACCGGCTCCAGGTGAACCACAACAGGGTTTCGCGTCAGGGAGACTTTGTTGGACACGTGCGCGCAACGATTTTCGGGCCGGATGATCTGGTGCTCGTGAAGGGTGGGCCGGCTGAGAGGCGGAGGTATCTCGACGACCTCCTGGTTGATGTTGCATCCTCCAATCATGGCCTCAGGTCTGATCTCGACCGGATCCTGCGCCAGAGAAACAGTCTTCTGCGTCAGGCAGGTGGCCGAAATACTCCAGAGGTGTCGACATCGCTCGATGTCTGGGACTCAAAACTATGTGAGGTCGGTGGTGACCTGGTTGCCAGGCGTATTGACCTGTTGGAGGGGCTTGCTCCCGTGGCCGGCGAGTTGGTGGGGTCGTTGAGCAACGGAAGGTCTGAGCTGCAGATGGCCTACGAATGCGCCTGGGAAGGTGAGGGTCTGGCAGGGTCCCTCGCCAGGGCACGCCCCGACGACCTGCGACGGGGTACCAGCACAGTTGGTCCGCACCGCGACGAGGTTGGCCTGTCGATCGACGGTCTTTCTGCCCGGGGCCACGCCTCTCAGGGTGAGCAGCGTTCGTTGGCAGTTGCACTCAGGTTGGCAGGGCACAGGGTCGTCACCTCCCACACCGGAAGCGACCCCGTGATCCTGTTGGATGATGTCTTTTCGGAACTTGACCCGGACAGGGCCGCGGCCCTCATTGAACTGTTGCCTCAGACCCAGACCGTTGTGACCACGGCTGGCGACCTTCCCGCGGGTGTGACCGCTGATCGTAGAATCAGGGCCGAGAGTGGGGTTGTGATGCCGACATGAGCACCGATTCGGGGCCGGTTCCGATCCGGAGGGGCCTTGAGCAGTTGATGGCAGGCCTCGGAGCACCCGAGATAGATGCCACCACCACAATCGTGGAGAGTTGGCCAGAGATCGTCGGTCCTGAGTTGGCCAAGGGTGTGGTAGCCGTCGCCGTCCGTGGCCAGGAGTTGATCGTGAGGGTCGACGACCCGGCCTGGGCAAGCCAGATTGCATGGCTCGAGGCGCAGTTGCTCGACCGGATCAACAACCTCGTTGGTCCAGGTCGGGTCACGTCTGTGAGAGCCACGGTGGCACGGTGACCTGAACTCCGGGGGTCTTCTCACCACGGTCTGTCAATACATCTTCTTGGCACCGGTCGGTGCCCCTGTGGTGGTAGGCTGGTCGGGTCGTGATAAGGCCATCTGACCTGCTGTTTTGTGATTCCTGCAGGTGCGGGCAGGTGCTGCTTCCCTCCCCCCCAGAGACGCGCCCGGAAGGTGCCCTATGACAAGCACAGAGGCCACCTACAGCGCTGCCGACATAACCGTCCTCGAGGGTCTCGAGGCTGTCCGCAAGCGCCCCGGTATGTACATCGGATCCACCGGACCAACCGGCCTGCACCACCTCGTCTGGGAGGTCGTCGACAACGCCGTCGACGAGGCCATGGCAGGTCACTGTTCACGCATAGTCGTGACCCTTCTTCCCGACGGCGGCTGCCAGGTGGCCGACGACGGTCGTGGTATTCCGGTCGACCAGCACCACCAGTATCCCGATCTCACTGCAGCCGAGGTTGTCCTTACGATCCTGCACGCAGGGGGCAAGTTCGGGGGCGATGGCTACAAGGTCTCGGGTGGTCTCCACGGCGTGGGAATTTCGGTTGTGAATGCCCTGTCCAGCCGTCTCGAGGTTGATATCGACCGTGATGGCCGTCGCCACTACATGGACTTCACAGACGGCGGGAACCTCAGTACCCGCCTGAGCGACACGGGTCCGTCTCCGGAGGGCCACACGGGCACCACGGTTCGCTTCTGGCCCGATCCAACGGTCTTCGACGATGTCAACTTCAGGGTCCAGACCCTTCTCGAGCGTCTGCAGATGATGGCGTTCCTGAATAGCGGTCTCGAGATAACCCTCAGCGACGAACGATCCACCCAGAGTGACCAGGTCGAGCCAACCACCTTCTGCTACGAGGGCGGTATCAGGGACTTCGTTGAGCACCTCAACGCCTCAAAGGAGTCGCTGTTCTCGCTGGTCGGGTACCTCGACCAGCACGAGGACGGAAACGAGGTCGAGTTGGCGTTCCAGTGGAACACAGGTTTCAACACCGACGGCCTCCATTCGTTCGCCAACGGCATCAACACCATCGAGGGAGGCATGCACGAAGAGGGCTTCCGCAGCGCCCTCACAGGAGTCCTCAACCGGTATGCCAGGAACCGTGGCCTCCTGAAGGACAACGACGACAACCTCAAGGGTGAGGACATCCGCGAGGGTCTGACGGCCATCATCAGCGTCCGTCTTCCCGATCCCCAGTTCGAGGGCCAGACAAAGTCCAAGTTGGGCAATGTCGACATCCGCTCCCTCGTTCAAAAGGCCACCAACGACAAGTTGTCCGACTGGCTCGAGGAGAACCCCTCCGAGGCCAAGCGCATTGCCCAGAAGGCCATCAGCGCCCAGCGGGCCCGGATTGCGGCTCAGGAGGCCCGGCAGTCTGCAAGGCGAAAGTCGGCCCTCGACGGTGCCGGTATGCCCGACAAGCTCAAGGACTGCTCGTCGCGTGACCCACGCGAGTCAGAGCTATTCATCGTCGAGGGAGACTCAGCCGGTGGTTCAGCCGTCCAGGCCCGCGATCCCCGCACCATGGCGATTCTGCCCATCCGGGGCAAGATCCTCAACGTCGAGCGGGCCCGCCCCGACCGGATGCTCAAGAACACTGAGATCCAGACGCTCATCCAGGCGATAGGGGCCGGCTTCGGAGACGACTTCGACCTCGAGAAGATCCGCTACCACAAGGTCATCCTGTTGTGCGATGCCGATGTCGACGGCAGCCATATCCGTACCCTGCTGCTCACGTTCTTCTTCAGGCAGATGAGGCCCCTGGTAGATGCCGGCCACGTGTTCATCGCCCAGCCGCCGCTGTTCTCGACGGTCGTAGGCAGGGAGAAGACCTACCTCAAGGACGACCACGCCAAGACAGCGTTCCTCGCTGACAACCCCGGCCACAAGCGTGAGTTCCAACGCCTCAAGGGGCTCGGCGAGATGGACTTCGACGAACTCCGTGAGACAACGATGGAGATCTCCAGCCGGAGCCTTCTGCAGGTTTCGGTCGAGATGGGGTCAATCGCCGACGAGGCGTTCTCGGTCCTAATGGGCGAAGACGTCGAGAGCCGCAAGAAGTTCATTCAGACAAACGCACGCGACGTGCGGTTCCTGGACATCTGATGGACGACACGACACCAGAAGAGGCCGATAAGACGGCCACCTCTACCGACGGCGACACCATCGTCGGTTCGATTCAGCCCATCGAGATCCAGGAGGAGATGGAGAGGTCCTTCCTCGACTATGCCATGTCGGTGATCGTGGCGAGGGCGCTGCCCGATGCCCGCGACGGCCTCAAGCCGGTCCATCGACGGATTCTCTGGGGCATGTACGACCTGGGAGCCAGGCCCGACCGACCCACCATGAAGTGCGCCCGTGTCACCGGCGAAGTCATGGGGAAGTACCACCCACACGGCGACCAGGCCATCTACGACGCCCTCGTCCGGATGGGCCAGAGCTTCAGCGTCCGCCACCTCCTGGTCCACCCCAAGGGCAACTTCGGGTACTCACCCGACGACTCGGCTGCGGCCGCCCGCTACACCGAGTGCCGGCTCAAGCCCATTGCCCTCTCGATCCTCGACGGAATAGACGAGGACACGGTCGACTTCACCGAGAACTACTCGGGCGAGTTCACCGAGCCGACCGTGATGCCGGCCCGGTTTCCCAACCTCCTCGTAAACGGAAGCCAGGGCATCGCCGTCGGCATGGCCACCAACATCCCATCCCACAACCTGGCCGAGGTGATCGACGCCACGGTCTGCCTCATCGACAACCCCGACTCCACCCCCGACGACCTGATGGAGTTTCTCCCGGCCCCCGACTTTCCCACCGGTGCCCTGATTCTGGGGCGTAGCGGAGCCCGTGAGGCATACCGGACCGGCCGCGGAACCATCCGCATGCGTGCCTGCACCGAGATCGAAGAGGGCCCCCGTTCAACCCAGATAGTGATCAGCGAGCTGCCCTACCAGGCCAGCCCCAACCAGATCATGTCCAAGATCCGTGACCTGGTCGATGCACGCGAGATCGACGGAATAGCCGACATCAACGACGAGTCCGCACAGGGCCTGACACGGATCGTCATAAGGCTGAAGCGTGATGCAGCGGCACTCGTGACGCTCAACAACCTGTTCAAGCGAACCCCTCTTCAGACCACCTTCTCGGTGAACTCGGTGGCGCTCGTCGACGGCATTCCACGAACCCTGAACCTGCGCGAGATGCTTCAGGCCTACATAGACCACCAGGTTGAGGTCGTCCGCCGCCGGTCGCTATACCGGCTCGACAAGGCCCGTGCAGAGGCCCACATCACCGAGGGCCTCATCAAGGCCCTGGAATCGATCGATGAGGTCATTGCCCTGATCCGCGGCTCAGCCGACCGTTCTGCTGCCCGCGAGGGACTCATGGGTGAGACCTTCGGATTCACAGAGGTTCAGGCCAACCACATCCTCGACATGCAACTTGTCCGCCTGACCAGGCTGGGTCGGTCGAGCCTCGAGGACCGTCTCCGCGATCTGGCTGTCGTCATTGCCGACCTCGAAGAGGTGCTGGCAGATCAGGGTCGGCTCCGTGGAGTCATCAAGGATGAACTGATCGAGGTTCGTGACAGGTACGCCGAGCCACGTCGAAGTCGGATCGTCCATGACCCCGGCGAGCTCGACATTGAGGACCTGATCGACGACGAGGAAATGGTGTTCGCCATGAGTTCCTCGGGTTACGTCAAGACGATGTCGGTCACCGAGTTTCGCACCCAGGGTCGTGGTGGCAAGGGCGTTACCGGTGCCCGCCTCAAGGAGGAGGACGCCGTCTCGCACCTCATCCACACGACGGCGCACGCCTACCTCCTGTTCTTCTCCACGCGGGGCAGGGTCTACCGCCTCAAGGCCCATGAGGTCCCCATGGCCGGACGGACCGCCCGCGGTACCTCAATCGTGAACCTCCTGCCCCTCCAGCCCGATGAGCGCGTCCAGGCGGTTATCGACACCCGCGACTACGAGACCCACCGCTATCTGTTCTTCGCCACCAGGTCGGGGCGTGTCAAGAAGACCCTGTTCACCGCATACGACTCATCGCTCAAAGCCGGGCTCATAGCCGTGAAGCTCAACGACGGTGACGAGTTGGTGGCAGTTGTACCCACCAGTGGCGACGACGACCTGTTGTTGGTGTCGCGGTCCGGCCAGACGTTGCGCATCGGTGAGGGCGATGTCCGGGCAATGGGCCGAAGCGCGGCCGGTGTCAGGGGAATGGGGTTCCGCGGCGACGACGAACTGGTGTCGTGTGCTGTTGTCAGGCCCGGTGCGTCGGTGTTCCACCTTACGACCGAGGGCTACGGCAAGCGAACAGACATTGAGGAGTTCACCCGCAAGGGTCGTGGTGGGCTGGGTGTGAGGGGGATCAGGACCACCGACGACCGTGGTCATGTGGCCGGCGCGCTCGTGGTCGACGAGGCTGACGACGTGTTTGCCATCACGACCGGCGGCATGATCATAAGAATGCCGGTTGCCGACATTTCCATCCAGGGGCGTGATGCAACCGGTGTCGCGGTCATGTCCCCCGGTGAGGGCAACGAGGTGGCCGCCGTGTCACCGGTTCCCTCCCAGGACGAAGACCCCGACTGACCACTCCGATCCTGCTGTCCTCAGCAGGTATCCGGTAACAGCTTCCCCTGACAGCACCCGGATCGTGTGCGTCGCGCCAGCGGGCTCGGCATGTGCGTTTGCCACCCAACCGGAGGACAGCCGTGCGATGTCGAGGCCGAACATGCGATCTCGGGCAGATCTTGCCCCTCGTTCTGGTGATGGTCGCGCTTGGCGCCGCCATGGCCCTGTTGGTCGCCCAGTTGGGCGTGGTCGCCGTTGACCGTGCGCGGGCGAGGTCTGCGGCGGATGCGGCGGCACTGGCTGCGGCCACCGAGCGTGGCGACGGACGTACGGTGGCCAGGGAGTTCGCCTCGGCCAATGGAGCCCAACTCGAGTCCTTTGAACACGTCGGTGGCGAGGTGCTGGTTGTGGTCAGCGTGGGTCGTGCGCGGGCTACCGCGAGGGCTGTTGCCGTGTTGTGCAACCAGGGCGAACCCTGTGGCCGCTTCACCGAGCCGTAGACTTCTGTGCCGTGACCGACCAGAGGACCGATGACGTGGATCGCGAGGGTGGACCGGCCGACCTGCCCCCGCATACGCAGCCGCAGTCGTCGGCGGACCTGTTGGCCCGTGTCGCATCCGCCAGAGAGGTAGATGCTCCTGATCCGGTTGCACAGCCCGCAGGTCACACCGGATCGCCGGGCAGGTCTGTTGGGCAGTTGTTCAGGGGAGGCCCATGGGCGGGCCGATCCCAGGGCGGCAGGCGCAGTCTCAGATCCGACGGACCGACACCGAAGAAGGCCGGGCTTCCACGTGTCATGGCAGAGCGACCGGCGATCGGCGTGGGGCGAGGCGGGTACCGGGTGCGTCGGGTGCGTCGTCTTCTCAGACACATCGAACCGTGGTCGGTGCTCAAGGTCACGCTGGTGTTCTACTTCTGTGTCTGGGGCCTCGTCGTCATCTCCACCCGGATGCTCTGGGGTGCCGCAGAGGACGCCGGCACAATTGCCAAGATCGAGAACTTTGTCGAGGAACTGTTCACCCTTGAGACCTTCGAGTTCGACTCCGGTCAGATACTGCGTGTCTTCACCCTCGGTGGCCTCGTCCTGGTTATCGGTGGTACGGGTGTAACCGTTGTCATGGTGGTCCTCTTCAACCTGATCAGTGATCTGGTCGGCGGAGTCCGCTTCACAATGATCGAGGAGGAGACGGCTGTTCGGCAGCGACGCCTCCGGCGCGGCGACCACGAGGTCGATGAGGCGACGCCGTCGACCTACGACCCCGGGAGGGGTCAACCTGACAGACCACCCAGCGGGTAGTCAGCGGTCAGGGCCCGGCGATACCGTTTCCGGTCCACGGGGCTATAGCTCAGTCGGTTAGAGCGCACCCCTGATAAGGGTGAGGTCGCTGGTTCGATTCCAGCTAGCCCCACGCCAACCCCGTCGAGGAACACCGTCGTTGTCCTCGGTAGTCGCATCGGGTTGGCCTGTCAATTAGGGGAGGTCGGTCGGACATGAGGGCCATTGTGAGGGCCGTCAGGCAGGCGGCCGCTGCAGTCTCTGTGGCCGCTGCGGTGGTCACGGCCCTGCGTCTGCGTGGAAGGGTTGCAGCTCCGATGCAGTTCGGTGGATGGCGGAGGCTTAGCGGGCCGGGTCTGCGCTGATGAGGGTGGCGGTTCTGGGTGCGGGCGCCGTGGGTGCCAGGGTTGCACGACAGCTTCTTGCCTCGGACAGTGTCGACCAGGTGCTGCTACGTGACGTGTCGTCAGAGAGGCTGGCCCGGTCCGCAGGGTCGATCGGTGACCGTGTCGTGATCGAACACCACCCCTTCCCGGCGACGCTTGATGCGGACGCAGTGGTGGTGGCCAGCCCCCGGGGGACACAGCTGGCGGCAGTCGAGGAGGCGATCTCAGCTGGACTGCCTGCCGTGCTCGTGTCCGACGGTCTGGCCGAGACGGTAGCGATCCTGAGACTCGACCGGGCGGCGCGCGATGCCGGCATTCCGGTTCTCGTAGGTGCCGGTTTTGCACCGGGCCTGACCTGTGTGCTCGTAGCCCACGGCATGTCATGGTTCGACGAGGTTGATGAGATCCACGTCTACAAGATGGGTGCTGGTGGACCGGCATGTGCTCTGGTCCACCACCGTGCTCTCAGCCGATTCTCATATGACTGGCGCGATGATGCCTGGACCAGACGGCCGGGTGGATCGGGTAGGGAACTGTGTTGGTTCCCCGAACCGGTCGGTCCGCGTGACTGCTACAGGGCTGCGTTGGCGGACCCGGTGCTACTCCACCATGCGTTTCCAGGGGTCGGTCGTATTACCTCCCGGATGGCGGCGACCCGCCGGGACCGGCTTACGGCGCCGATGCCGATGTTGACCCCGACCCATGTCGAGGGTGGTACGGGTGCGGTGAGGGTCGAGTTGAGGGGCCGGCGGGGTACCGCCCAAGAGACCCTGGTACTCGGGGCTGCAGAGCGGCCAGCTGTTGGTGCAGCGGTGGTTGCAGCTACCGCCATTGAGTGGGTCCTCGATGGCAGGGTGTCTGTTGGTGGCATGGCTGGGCTGGCTGAGGCAGTCGAACCGGTCGGGTTTCTGGGCGAGTTGGCCGATCGGGGCCTGGCCACCGAGATATTCGAGGGTGACGGTGCGGGAAGTTGAGCGATTATCGGCCCGGTGAGCGGCCGATTGCCGCCATGAGTGCAGCATGGAGTGTCGGGTTGGTGGCTATCGCATCTCCACCGTCGGCGGTGACGTTGCCTGCCATATCGGTGAAAACCCCACCGGCCTCGGGCAGGATGGTCAGCATCGGGGCGACATCCCACCGGTTGACGATGGGGTCGACCATTGCATCGGCTCTTCCGGTGGCGACAAGCAGGTAGCCGTACGAATCTCCCCAGGTTCGGATTATGGAGCCAGCTGTCACCAGTGGGTCCAGACGGGCGGCCGATCCCCAGTAGTCGACCCCGCTTGTGACGATGCAGGCTTCGGCCAGGTGCGCGTGGTTGCCGACCCGGGTGGGTACGCCGTTGATGAAGCAGCCGAGCCCCCGGCCTGCCCAGACGCACTCGCCGAGGGCCGGGATGTTGATGACACCCACGGCTGGCCCGTGTTCGTCCTCGAGGGCGACAAGGTTGCCGAACAGGGGTACTCCCTGGACGAATGAGACGGTGCCGTCGATGGGGTCGAGGATCCAGGTGCGATCGGAGTCGCCGACCTTGTCGACTTCTTCTTCGCCGACTATCGAGTCGTCGGGGTGTGCCTCTGAGATTCGTTCTCGCAGTAGCCGTTCGGCACGTCGGTCCGCAACCGTCACCGGGCTTCCGTCGTCCTTGTCTTCAACATTCAGGTCGGGGTTGCCGAAGAGTCCGAGGGTCAGGTCACCGGCCTCGCGGGCAATCGACACGGCGAAGTCGACCAGGGAGGCGTCAACGTGTGGAGGTGAGCCGGTGGTCATGGTGCCTTTACTAACAGGTCAGAGTGATGGTGAGGGGTAGTTGTTGCGGTTCTTGGGGTACAAGATGCCGACGGCTGCCTTACCTGCCCGCCCGGTGGTTCCTGGTTCACCTGGGGCCACGACGAGAGAACCTGCAGAGGTCCTGCACGGCTTCGGCGCTGACCTGATGGGTACGCTGGCCCAATGGAACAGCCTCTGTTGGAGCAGGTGCAGAACCTCGACGGATTGTCTTCAACCGAGTTGTTGGTAACGGTTGTTGTTGGGCTGATCGTGTTGGGTCTAGTGGTGAAGTACCTCCTTCGTGGCGCCCTGACGGTGTTTGTCGTCGCATTGGGAATGTGGATGTTCGATGCTCCCGAGGGTGTAAGAGAGATCGTGGGAAAGTACAAGGACCTTGTAACTGCGACAATCGAACCGGTGGTTGATCGCTTCGTCGGCGGGTGAACCCCGGGATCGAGGCGACTAGCTGAGTGGCTTGGCAGCAGACGGTGGTGCCAGACCTGCATAGACGCTCAGCGCGCTTGGAGGGACTCGAACCCCCAACCTTCTGATCCGTAATCAGATGCTCTATCCAATTGAGCTACAAGCGCAGACGTCAGAGTGTATGAGTGGCCCGCAAATGGCCCACCTGTGATCGTGGCGGAGAGGGTGGGATTCGAACCCACGAAGAGCCTTTCGGCCCTTACTCCCTTAGCAGGGGAGCGCCTTCAACCTGGCTCGGCCACCTCTCCTCAACGCAGGGATGTTACCGGCGCTCAGGGAGCGTGGGAACGCCGCCGGTACGCTCCCCGGCGGAGGGATGGCAGAGCGGACGATTGCGACGGTCTTGAAAACCGTTGAGCCTCACGGCTCCGGGGGTTCGAATCCCCCTCCCTCCGCCACCGGGACCAGTTGGCGACGTGACTGCTCAGCCGTTGACCTGACCCCGTAGGTCCGCCAGCCAGATGTCGGCCTCGACGGTCGCCGAGGATGCCTCGCTCCGGATCTCGTCGCCGTTGTCGCTGTCGGTCGGGTACGAACCCAGGAATTTGACGAGACCGTGCTTCATGTGGAGGTTCCGCAGACAGTCGGCGACCAGTTCGTCTGAAACGTGGCCCTCGCAGTCCATGAGGAAGCAGTAGTCGCCCAGCCCCTGTTTGGTCGGCCTGGACTCGAGGCGGGTCAGGTTGATGGATCTGGCCGCGAACTCCTGGAGCATGCCGAGCAGGGTGCCTGGTCTGTCGGCACGCTGGAACACGACCAACGACGTCTTGTCGTGCCCCGTTGGTGCTGGAATCCCACCACGGGCGACCAGAACGAACCGCGTCTGGTTGGAGGAATGGTCCTCGATTCCGGCTGTCAGCGTGTCGAGGCCGTAGACCTCGGCGGCTCTGGCCGGAGCGATCGCAGCGGTGCGACCGTCGTTCTCATTGGCGATCTGGCGTGCCGCATCTGCCGTGGAGTTGGCGGCCCCTGTTTCGGCCGACGGCAGGTTCTCCTGCAGCCAGCCACGGCACTGGGCCGTGGCATGTGGAAACGACACAACCCGAGCAATGGAGTCAAGGCCGGTTCCGGGTGGTGCCAGGAGGTTCAACTCGACCGAGATGACCACCTCGCGTTGGATGAGGAGGTCCGCCTCGAACGCAAGCGTGTCCTGGGTGACGTTGACGCTTCCCTCGATGGAGTTCTCGATTGCCGCAAAGCCGAGGTCGACCGAACCGTCGCCCACCATGCTCAGCACCTCTGGAATCGACGATGCCAGACGCAGGTCGAGGCCAGCGAGGTCGTCCTGGGTGAACAGGGCCTGTTCGGTGAAGGTGCCGTTGGGCCCCAGATAGGCGAGAACCCCACTGCCTGGGTGTGCGATGTCGGTCACAAAAGGGGAGGATAGTGAGGTGAGCGTCGACGACCCCCTCTACTTTCGACAACTGCTCTCAGGGCGGGACTTCGCCACAGAGGACGTGGTCGCCGGTCAGATGGTCAACTTCGTCTACCTGATAGGTGACCGCCGGACCGGAGAGGCCGTTGTGGTGGACCCGGCCTACGACGTCGATGCCATCCTTGGCGTACTGGAGGCAGACGACATGAGGTGCACGGGGGTGCTGGCGACGCACTACCACCCGGATCACGTGGGTGGTTCAATGATGGGGTTCGACATTGTCGGTGCGAGGGAGTTGCTAGACCGTGTGTCGGTTCCGGTTCATTCCCAGCGCGACGAGGCTGAGTTCATCTCAAGGGTGACAGGCATCGGTGGTGACGATCTCGTCCAACACGACAGCGGCGACATTGTCGACGTCGGCGCAATCGGCATTGAGTTGATCCACACACCCGGTCACACCCCGGGAAGTCAGTGTTTTCTCGTCGACGGCCGCCTGGTTGCCGGCGACACCCTCTTCCTGGAGGGCTGTGGCCGGACCGACCTTCCCGGCGGCGATGCCGTCGCCCTGTACGACAGCCTCCACAACCGCCTTGCCAGGGTTCCAGACACCGCGGTGCTGTTCCCGGGTCACCTCTACTCCGAGGAACCCTCAGCTTCGATGGGCGACACCCGTCGTGACAACTTCGTGTTTACGCCAAGGTCCGAGCAGCAGTGGCTTGCTATGTTCGGCCGTTGATGCCTGAACCCGGCTCCCTTTCCCGCAACCAGAATTGAGAGGATCCAGATGTTTCGAGCCCTGATGGTCGACAAGGTCGACGGCGAGTTCAGTTCCACGTTCGTGGACCTGACCGACGACGATCTTCCCGCCGGCGATGTTCTCGTCGACGTCGAGTACTCCACCGTCAACTTCAAGGACGGCCTCGCCGTCACGGATGCTATTCCGATCGTGACCTCATGGCCGATGGTGCCCGGGATCGACCTGGCTGGCACGGTCACAGAATCGGCCAGCCCGCTCGTGGAGGTTGGCGAGCGGATCGTCATCAACGGCTGGGGTCTCGGCGAGGGTTACTGGGGTGGATTCTCCCAGCGGGCACGGGTAGACGCGGGCTGGACCATCCCCGTCCCCGGTGGCTTCACCACGGCACAGGCAATGGCCATTGGTACTGCCGGATTCACGGCGATGCTGTGTGTCCTGGCCCTCGAGGACCATGACGTGACCTCCGCATCCGGTCCGGTTCTCGTCACCGGCGCTGCCGGCGGTGTCGGAAGCATCGCCGTGGCCCTGCTGGCAGCCCTCGGATACGAGGTGCATGCCTCGACCGGGCGGCTCGAGGAGACCGCCTACCTGGAGTCCCTTGGAGCAACGACTGTCATTGACCGGGCCGAACTGTCCGAACCTTCAAAGATGCCACTGGCAGGAGCCCGCTGGGCAGGAGCGGTCGACGCCGTTGGAAGCCATACGCTCGCAAACGTCCTGGCAGCTGTGTCCCCAGAGGGGTGCGTGGCGGCCTGTGGCCTGGCGCAGGGCATGGATCTGACCACCACGGTGGTGCCGTTCATCCTGCGCGGGGTAACGCTGCGGGGGGTGAACTCCGTGACCGTCCCGAGGCCCAGAAGGCTGCTTGCATGGGAGCGCCTCGCAACCGACCTGGATACCGACCTGCTGGAATCCATGACCACGACAATCAGCCTGGATGAGGTACCACACACCGCCGCCGAGATTCTGGCCGGTCGGGTACGGGGCCGCGTGGTAGTCGACCTGAACGCAACCTGACGAGCCGCCAGAGCCCCACCGGGTGGTCAAGACCGGTGGGTGCGCGAGGAGGGACTTGAACCCTCACGTCCTTGCGGACACAGGAACCTGAATCCTGCGCGTCTGCCAATTCCGCCACTCGCGCGAGCAGCGTCGGGAAGGGTACCGCCTGTCTCGCCGATCAGCCCCGTCGAGGTGAACCGGTTCCCCCAACCGCCAACCGGTAGCATCGCTTCCACAGTGAACGATCAGGTCCTGACCATTGTCGGGCTGGGCACCCTCGCCCTCGTCTACTACGTGTTCCTACGGGTGGTGCGATCAGCGTGGGTGGCCTCGCGGCCCTCCCGTGTGGCACGTAGGTGGGGAGCGTCGCACCTGTTCGTCGTCGAACCCGAATCGATGAACGGTCGGGCATTCGACCTGTGCGATGAGCTCACCCTGGGCAGGGCAGCCGGATGCTCGGTGACAATCGACGATGACCACGTGTCCCAGGTTCATGCACGGATCTTTCATAGAAGCGGCCAACTCGTGGTCGAGGATCTCGGATCGCTCAACGGCACCTACATGAACCGCGCCAGGGTGATGGCTCCAATGGCAATCGGAGTCGGCGATCGACTCCAGGTCGGCGACACGGTTCTAGAGGTGGCCTGATGGAAGCGTCGCCACACCAGGTGTCCACGCACCTCGCCGGTAGCTCGTGATGGGGCCTGTCGGGCGTAGCCCCCGCACGGGCGATTCGATTCGACTGGTTCACGCCGGGGTAACCGACGTCGGCCGGGTCCGCCAGACCAACCAGGATCACTTCGGGTCGGTCACGGGTCTGCACGTCCTGGCCGACGGGATGGGAGGCCACCGCGGAGGTGAGGTGGCGTCGGCCGAGGCGGTTGCCGCAGCCCTCGAGGGGTTCGAGGTCCACTCGAGACAGGGCCTGGCAGCAGCGGTGCTTGCAGCCAACAGGGCGGTGCTCGTCCGCGCCTCCGGGGACCCGTACCTGTCGGGCATGGGTACGACCATCTGCGCCCTGGCCCACGTGGTTGGCGACAGCGGAGATGATGCTCTGGCCGTGGCAAACGTCGGTGACAGCCGGGTCTACCGCTTTTCCGGTGGGCGGTTGGAACAGGTCAGCGACGACCACAGCCTCGTCGCAGACCTGATGCGAGCCGGTGAGTTGAGCCCCGACGAGGCTGCGAGACACCCGAAGCGCAACATCCTCACCAGGGCGCTGGGAATCGAGGCCGACCTGGTTGTGGATACCTGGGAACTGGTTCCGGTTTCCGGAGACAGGTACCTCCTGTGCAGCGACGGGCTGGTGAACGAACTTGACGACTCCCGGATCGCCCGGATCCTTCAGGACAAGGCCGAGCCAGAGGCAGCCGCTGTTGAACTGGTTCGCTCAGCGGTCGACGCCGGAGGCCACGACAACGTGACCGTCGTGGTCGTCGATGTGGTTGCCGCTCCGTCGACTCCGGGCGGGGCTGGCTACAGGAGGGCCCGTGCCAGGCCCGAAAGAGCTTCGACGCTCGGGATCCAGGACGGCGCTGGAACGGTGTCTGTACTTGCATGGCGTGTGGGCGGTGCGGCACTGGCCCTGGCGCTGATTCTGGGGTCGATAGTCGGTCTAATCGGGGTCTACGCCCGCAGCGGCTGGTTCGTCGGATACCACGACGACAACGTGGCGGTGTTCCGCGGGAGACCATCGGGGATCCTCTGGTTCGACCCGACCCTCACCGAGGTGGAAGGGCTCCAGCTGTTGGACCTCGACGATGCCGACAGGGTGCTTGTCATCGACGCGATCGAGGTTGGCTCCCTCGAAGATGCCCGCCGCGTGATTGAACAACTCAAAGAGCGTTCCCAATGATCGCTGATCGACATCACCGGTCCAAGGTCCGCAGGTAGAATCCGCCTCCATGCCAAACGAAGGTCCGACCGTGTTCAACGGTCGGTACGAACTCCACCGACAGATTGCACGCGGCGGTATGGCCGACGTGTATCTGGCGCGCGACCTTTTGCTCGACAGGCCCGTGGCGGTGAAGGTGCTGTTCGATGAGTTTGCCGACGTGCCGGACTTCGTCGAACGGTTCCGACGCGAGGCCCAGGCGGCAGCCAACCTGAACCATCCCAACATCGTCAGCGTCTACGACTGGGGCGAGGAACAGGGCACCTACTTCATCGTCATGGAATACGTCGAGGGGCGGAGCCTCGCCGAGATGATCCGCACCGAGGGAGCCCTCCACCCCGACAGGGCTGCTGATATAGCGACCGATATCACAGCCGCCCTCGGCTTCGCCCATCGCAACGGCCTCGTCCACCGCGATGTCAAGCCCGGGAACGTGCTCGTCACGCCAAGCGGACAGGTCAAGGTGGCGGACTTCGGCATAGCGACGGCGATAGCCGGGGCGCAACACGACCTGACCCGAGACGGAACGGTCATGGGCACGGCCACCTACTTCTCGCCTGAACAGGCTCAGGGCCGCCAGGTCGACCCCCGCAGCGACCTCTACTCGCTCGGCGTGGTTCTCTACGAGATGCTCCTCGGTCGTCCACCGTTCACGGGCGAGACGCCGGTGGCGGTCGCCTACCAGCACGTCCAGAACAGCCCCCCGTCGCTGCGGCAGTCCGGGGCCGCCGTAGCCCAGTCGCTCGAGGCCGTGACCCTCAAGCTCCTGGCCAAGAACCCCGTAAACCGGTATCCGACGGCAGAGGACCTGCGCAGCGACCTGCGCCGTTACCGCGAAGGCGCCCACGACCTGCGGTCGGCATCCCCGCCGGGAGCGCCCGGAAGGCCCTCGCCGGCCGCTCCCGTTCAGCGACCCGACTACGGCAGGAGCACGCGTACCCGACGCGACGACGGGCTGCGTCGCACCCTCTTGTTCACGGTCGTCCTTGCGATCCTGCTGGTTGTGCTCGGCTACCTGGTGGTCGAGTTTGTCGACACCCTGGGTGGTCCCGGCAACGAGTTGCCCCCTGTCCAGATCGGGCTGGTCGAGGTCCCGGCCCTGATAGGAACCCCGCTTGACGAGGCCCGCGCTGTGCTGCGCGACTCCCGGCTGAGCGTCCAGATGGACTACGAGGTCAACGCCGACTTCCCCGAGAACACGGTGTTCGACCAGAGCCCCACGGCCGGTACCAGGCTGGAGCCCACCGAGACCGTCAGGCTGCTGGTCAGCCAGGGAACCGGACCCATGGTCCTCCTGGCTGTGATCGGTGACGCCGTCGCCGACGCCATCCATGACCTCGAGGCAATGGGCCTCGACGTCTCACAGGTAGACACCGAGGATCCGGTTGTACCAGCCGGTCAGGTGATCGACCAGTCACCGGCAGCGGGCTCTGAGATCGTGCCCGGCTCACGGGTCATCTTGTTTGTCTCGTCAGGTCCGGCCGTCGAGGAGGTACCCGACCTTACGAACCGGCCGGTGCTCGATGCCATGAACATCGTCTCCCAACTGGGTTGGCGCGCCAGCACCGTCGAGGAGAGCAGCCTTCTGGTTCCCGTAGGCCAGGTGATCAGGACTGAACCTCCGGCCCGAAGTTCGCTGGCTCCCGGCAGCAGCGTCCAGATCGTCGTCTCCACTGGCCTGCCGATGGTGGCCGTACCCGCCGTGGTGAGCCTGCTCGAGGCGACGGCAGTGGTCGAACTCGAAACCGCCGGCTTCGGCGTGAACGTGGTCTACGAGCCCCTGCCCTCGAACAGCCCGAACGACGGAAGGGTCATCAGTCAGAGCCCGCTGGCCGCCGTCGAGATCGATTCCGGAAGCTTTGTCACGATCGTGATCGGTGCTGCAGAGGTCGGTGACGGCGGCGAGGCAGAGGTTGATGCCGATGCTGGCGATGGTGGAGACACCGGTGACGGCGATGGAACTTCCGGTGACGGAGCCACCGGGTAGTCAGCTGACCCGGGCCAGGAAGTTCGCCAACAGGTCGTGACCCGATTCGGTCAGGATCGACTCGGGATGAAACTGGACCCCCTCGACATCGAGGTCGCGGTGCCGCAGGCCCATGACCAGGCCGTCGGAACTTGTGGCGGTTATGACGAGATCCTCCGGCAGCGAGGGCCTGTCGACAATCAGGGAGTGGTAGCGGGTCGCCTCGAGGGGGTTGGGCAGTCCGGCGAAGATGCCGACCCCTTCGTGGCTGATCTGAGAGGTCTTGCCGTGCATCACGTCTGGTGCCCTCACAACCGTGCCCCCCCAGGCCGCACCGATGCACTGATGGCCCAGACATACCCCCAGCACGGGGATGCGGCCAGCGGCCCAACGGATCGCCGCCGTTGAGACACCGGCCTGTTCAGGCCGACCCGGACCGGGGCTGACCAGCAGTGCATCGGGCCGAAGTTCGGCTGCCTCGTCGATGGTGATGGCATCGTGGCGGTGCACAAGCGGCTCGGCACCGAGTTCTCCGAGGTACTGGACCAGGTTGTAGACGAACGAGTCGTAGTTGTCGATTACAAGGACACGGGCGCTCACAGCAGCAACGGTAGCCACGTGGAGCACCGGAGCAGCCGGAGTTACCCGTATCCTCCCCGCCATGGCCACGTCTGAACATCACGATCCGGAAACACCCGAGCAGGGTGCTCAGCCCGCCCGGCGACCCGTGCAGAAGTCCCGCTACCAGAGCGGTCGGGTGACGCCAAAGGGTGGTGGCACCCAGCAGGGTGCACACGGGGCAGCGGCGGCAGCCGGCTCGTCGCCGACATGGGTGCCGGTTCTCATGTTCAGCCTGCTCGGCCTGGGCATCCTGATCATCTTCTTCAACTACGTGGGCTGGATGCCCGGTGGTACCAGCAACGGCATTCTGCTGCTCGGCCTGGGTTCGATCCTGGGCGGCATCATCACCGCAACCCAGTACCGGTGACCACAGCCCCAGCGGGGCGGTCGACAGGGGAACCATCGCTGTAATTCCAACGGTGTGATTTCCCACAGAGTTGCCCACAGTCTGTGGATAACTGTGACCGGACAGTTGGCACCGGTGGGCATGGGCCCGTCTCAGTCCTCGGTGGCAAGGACCTCCATTTCGTCCATGCAGTGACGGGGCGGATCGGGATCCTCTTCGTTCGCGACGGTCATCTTGACCTCGGTGCCACAGATTGTGCACCTGTAGTGGAGCTTGACCCTACGGAGCTCACCCGGGTCGGGTGGCTCAGGAGGCGGGGCTGCCAGCGCCCGCAGGAAACCAAGCCCCAGGCGCAGCATGATGACGCCTGCCGCAACTGCGATGAGTATCTGAACGGTTCCCACGGCGGATCAGCCTATTGCCGGGCCTCCTGAGCCCTTGCGCAACAGCAGGCTGGTGAGTTCGAAGACGATCGTCGCTGCCGCCAGCGTGGTCGTTTCGGCGTGGTCGTAGGCGGGTGCCACCTCGACGACGTCGGCGCCGACCAGGTTCAACCCGGCCAGCCCCCGCAGCACCAGCATCAGCTCACGGCTCGACATGCCGGCGATCTCAGGAGTGCCCGTACCGGGAGCATGCGATGGGTCGAGCACGTCGATGTCGATGGACAGGTACATCGGGTGTCCACCGACCCGCTCACGGATCTGGTCGACGATTTCGTCGATGCCGCGGGTCTGGAAGTCGTCGCAGTGGATCACCCGGAAACCCAGTTCGGCATCGCTGTCAAGGTCATCACGGCTGTACAGCGGCCCCCGGATACCGACGTGAACCGAGGCGTCGTCGAGGAAGAGTCCCTCCTCGGCGGCCCGCCGAAAGGGGGTGCCGTGGGTGAAGGGCGCCTTGAAATAGGTGTCCCAGGTGTCGAGGTGGGCATCGAAGTGCACGAGCGCCACAGGTCCGACATGGTGGTTGACGGCACGCAGCAACGGCAGGGAGATTGTGTGGTCACCGCCCATGGTGACGATGCTCCCGACCCGCCCCAACAGATCGGTTGCGGCCGTCTCGATCTGTTCGATCGCCTCGTTGATGTCGAAGGGGTTGGCGGTGACGTCGCCGGCGTCGGCCACCTGTTGTTCGACGAATGGCTCCGAGTCGTAGGCGGGGTGGTAGTTGGTTCGGAGATGCCTGGAGGCCTGTCTGATCCCTATCGGGCCGAAGCGGGCTCCGGGGCGATAGCTGGTACCGGAGTCGAAGGGGATTCCCAGTATGGCTACGTCGCATCGTGGTACGTCCCGCAGCTCGGGTAGCCGGGCGAAGGTGGAGGGACCTGCGAAGCGCGGCACATCCCTACCGCTTACCGGTCCAATCGGTGGTTCCTGGTCGGAGGCCATGGTTGCTCCCCTCGGTGGGTCTGATGGTTTGGTGGAGCTGATGGGAATCGAACCCACGACCCCCTGCTTGCAAAGCAGGTGCTCTAGCCAACTGAGCTACAGCCCCGGAACGGGGACAGCGTACGGCGTCGGTGGCTCCGGCCACCCGTGGAGCATCCCTGTGTCGCGGTGGTCGGTGTCCGCTACGGAGCCATCGGTCGCCCGAACGGCAGGTGGTCCTGCCACCCGGTGAGAAACGACTCTGCCCGCTTGCAGGCCCCGAGAAATGGGCCGTCGGGGTGGTCGCTCACCTCGGCGATAATCGAGGCTGCGGTGTAGGCGGCTTCTTCGCGGTCGGCGACGAGCGGACCGGAGGTGGTGACGAAGTCCGGAAGCGCCGCGATACCACGCTGTCGGCAGACGGCAACCGCTCTCGCCGTCAACGGCAGCGGCCCGGTCGGAACGACCACGGAACAACCCAGACGAGCCGCTGCCAGATGGTCGATTGCACCCACCTTCGATCCACAGAACAGCAGGTCACAGGCGACCGCAACCGGGTCGTCCGAGTCGATCACGGTCAGGTTGGCTGAATCCAACTCGGCTCGAAGTGCGGTATCGCCACCCATCACCGATGCAGTAGTCGCTGCGGGCATTGACGCCATGGCGGCGGCGATGGCGCTGACAGCCACCAGATCGTTTCCGAGTGGAACCCAGAGGTCGCCCAATTCGCCGGTATCGATGCCTTTACCAGGGGTCAGCCTGAAGCCAGCATCCCAGCCGGCCACCTCGTCGGAAAAGGCTGCCACGGCACCTGCACGGTCGTCTGGCCCGGCGTTGATGCCGGCCGAAACCCCTGTCTCGCGTCTCTCAAGTGAGGCCAGCGCATAGGTCATCGACCTGGCCAGGTCCTTTGCTCCGCCCTGCAGGATCTTCGGTGCCAGACGGGCGACGCCGGTGCCGGGTACATCAGTCAGGTCAATCGCCACGAACGCATTGACCGATTCCAGTTTCCTGATGAACACGTGTGCAGTCTGCCTTCTGGTCCGTCGTCAGGCGTCGTCGAGGGCGTCGACGACCTGTTCAACCTTCAGGCGGGCAGTCTCAAGGCGGTCACGACAGAGGCGGATCAACCCGTCGGCCCGCTCGACCCTTGCAGCCAGGAGGTCCACATCGACCGACTCGGCCTCGAGTTCGGAGAGGATGCCCTGCAGTTCCTCGAGGGCGGACGCGTAGCCAATCTCATCGGTTGGTTCTCCGCTCATGGTGACCCTGCCTCCGGTGTCTGTCTGCTCAGTCGACGGTGCTGTTGACCGTACCGTCAGCCACGAGGGTGACGAGGCCGTCTCCTGTTGAAAGGCCGCTTGTGGACCTGACGAGTTGACCGTCACGGTGCCTGGTTATGGACCAGCCTCGGGCCAGTACCCGGGCCGGATCAAGGGCGCGGAGCCGTGCCGCCAGGGAGTCCAGCCGTTCTCCGCTGAGGGCCACCCCGCTTGACGAGGCGCGCACTACCCGTGACTGCTGTGCCATGAGAAGGTCCGAATGTCGTTCAATGGTGGTCCCTGCAACCCTGACCATCCTGTCGGCCAGATTCGCTCTTAGACCCTCAGACCTCTGGATGGCCCGGTGGGCGTTTTCCCCGATCGCAGTACGGAGGGAGTCGATCCTGTCCCTGAATGCCACGGCCGAGCCCACCAGGGCCACAGCGCATGCGGTCGGAGTCTTGAACGTCGAGTGGGCCACCTCATCGGCCACGCTCCTGTCAACCTCGTGTCCGATTCCGGTGAAGACCGGGACCGGGAGTTCGGCGATCCTTCTGGCGACGACCTCGGCGTCAAAGACCGACAGGTCCGCCGCCGAGCCCCCGCCACGCACCAGGGCGATCACGTCGGGTCGGTACGAGGACAGGACCCGCAACCCCTCGGAGATGTCGGCGGTTGAGCCCTCTCCCTGTACACGCGTGTCGCGTTCAAGGAGCGTGAAGCCGACCCCACTCCTCTCGAGTTCATTGTGGAAGTCGGCGTAGGCAGCGGAGCCGACGCTCGTAACCAGGCCGATTCGCAGCGCCGGTTCGGGCACGGTGAGCGAGGCGTTGCGATCCAGGAGGCCCTCTTCGGCAAGTTGCCTGAGCAGTCGGTCGCGCTCTGCTGCCAGCCGGCCCATTGTGAACGTGGGGTCGATCCCGTTCATAATCAACTGGAGGCGGCCGTGTGGCGGGTAGAAGTCGAGGCGTACCCGCACACGCACCTGGAGGTCGTCGACCAGGGGCGGCCCTCCGGCCTCCGCGAGGGTCCGCTCAATGGCGGTCCTGGCCTGTTTCCAGAGGGCAACGCTGAAGACGGCAGTCGGGGGCCTTCCCGGCTCGTCGGAGGGTTCGATCAGGTCGAAGTAGGCGTGTCCCGACCTTGGCGTACGCAGGTTGGAAAGCTGACCCTCCACCCAGACGTCGTCGGGGAAGAGCGTGGACAGGCCCTCTCTCACCAGCGCGCCCAGCCGGGAGACCGATAGGACAGGTAGTTCAGCGTCCATGCCGGAACCCTACCGAGGCGCCATGTCCCGGGTTGACCGGTGAGCGTTTCCCCTGAGCCGGTGGAGCAACTGTTGGGCACCTCTGATACCTTCAGCCGCTGTGGCGGGGACCCGGGTTCGTTGTAGAACCCGGAAAATTCAATCTAACCATTGATCATTTCGACGGATCTTTCTATGATCCGCCGGGTGCAGGGGGGAAACAGGCAGACATGTCGCTGACTGTGGCTGATTCGCCGACGGCCGAAACGGGTGGTGGGGTAGCAACAGTTGCCTCGCGTGCCCGCGACTGGGCCGACCGTGCACCTCGTCAGGTCGCCCTGCGCGAAAAGGACTTTGGCATCTGGCAGGAGTTTACGTGGGAACGCACCTGGGACCTGATCATGGATGCCGCCAATGGCCTGTTGGCCCTCGGCGTGGAACCCGGCGAACGGGTCTCGATCCAGTCAGAGGACCGTCCCGAGTGGGTGATCCTGGACCTGGCCACCGTTGCCATTCGCGGAATCACCGTCGGCCTCTACCCGACGAACCCCGCCGCAGAGGTCGAATACCTCCTCACCGACTCGAATGCCACCGTCCACTTCGCCGAGGATCAGGAGCAGGTTGACCGGGCGCTCGAGGTCGACGCGGCGCGACTGCCGGGCCTCAGACGGATCCTCTACACCGAACCCCGTGGCCTGAACTCATACGATGACCCCAGGCTCATGTACTGGGGTGACTTCCTGGAAATGGGACGGCGTCACCGTGAAGACTCCCCTGGTGAGGTCGAGCGCCGCATGGCCGAGGCGCTTCCCGAAGACGTGATGACGCTCGTATACACCTCGGGCACCACCGGTCCGCCCAAGGGGGCGATGCTCACGAACGCCAACGTCGATTACGCCATGACCGTCATCACCGGCGACACCGGACTCCGCGGAGCACAGATACCGGGCCCCGGCGACCTGACCCTCACCTATCTTCCGCTCTGCCACGTAGCTGAACGCATCTTCTCCACCTGGCACCTCGTCGGGTGTGGGGTATGTCTCAACTTCGCCGAGTCGATCGACACCGTCGTGTCAAACCTGCGTGAGGTTCAGCCAACCCTGTTCTTCGCCGTACCACGCATCTGGGAGAAGATGCACGCCTCAGTGATGATCAGGGGCGGTGACGTAACACCCTTCAAACGAGTCTGGTTGGGCCTGGGTCTCCGCATGGCGACAGTTATCGGGCGGGAGAAGGTCTCGAACGGGGGGAAACACACGCCAATGAGTTGGCTGTTGAACCTGATCGGCTACCCGCTTGTGTTCCGGGCGCTCAAGGAGCGGATTGGCCTTCGACGGTGCTGGCACGCAGGGTCAGGGGCTGCTCCGATCGCCCCCGAGGTACTCGAGTTCTTCATCGGCATCGGCGTTCCCGTGTATGAGCTCTACGGAATGACCGAGAACTCTGCCGTTGCCACGGTGAACTACCCGGGCAGAATGAAGTTGGGCACCGTTGGCGAGCCCTACCCCGATATCGGATTCCGGATCGACGAGGAGACCGGCGAGATCCAGACGAAGCACCCTGCGGTGTTCGCCGGCTACTGGAACAAGCCCGAACAGACGGCAGAGACCTTCACCGACGACGGCTGGCTCAAGACGGGCGATGTGGGCGAGTGGGTCGACGGAACCCATGTGCGGATCGTGGATCGCATCAAGCACATCATCATCACCTCGGGCGGCAAGAACATCTCACCGTCCGAGATCGAGAACAGCCTCAAGACCTCGCCGTATGTAAAGGAGGCGATGGTCATCGGTGATGGGCGCAAGTTCCTGGCAGCGTTGATCGGGATCGAGTTGGACACGGTTGGCGACTGGGCGCTCCGCCGGAACATTCCGTACACGACCTACCGCGACCTCTCTGAGAAGCCCGAGGTGCTCGAGTTGGTTCAAGGGATCGTAAATGAGACCAACGAGAAGTTCGCCAGGGTGGAGTCCATCCGCAAGTTCAAGATGATTCCCAAGGAACTGGACCACGAGGACGGCGAGTTGACGGCCACCCAGAAGATCAAGCGTTCCGCCATGGAGGACATGTTCGGCGATCTGGTGGAGTCGATGTACTCATGACCGGTGCAACGATGATTCTGGCCGCCACCGGCCTGGACACCTTCGTCCACACCGTGATCAAGTCCCTCGCCCTCGGTTCTCTCTACGCTCTTCTGGCTCTGGGTTTCGTCCTCATCTTCAAGGCCACCCAGACCGTCAACTTCGCCCAGGGTGCACTTGCCCTGGCAGGAACATGGTTCCTCTCGATGATATTCATGGACTGGAATGTGCCGGGCCGCTGGGTCGGAGGACCCGGCTGGCTGCACTGGTTCGTCGCCCTCCTGTTGGCGGCCCTCGCCACTGCCGGCTTTGGCCTCGTCATCGAGCGTCTGGCGATCCGACCCATGATCGGTGAACCCATCTTCTCGATGGCTGTCATCACACTGGGCCTCGAGGTAATGATCAGGACCGTCGCATTTGACGCCGTGAACGTGACACCGAGGGTTCTCGGAGTTCCCTGGGGCACGGAGACGTTCATGATCGGAGGGGCGTTTATTGCCTGGTCCTACATTGCGGCCATCGCGATGGCCGCAGTGGCGTTCGTCGGTGTATGGCTGTTCTTCAAGACCCGGACCGGGGTGGCTATGCGCGCCACTGCCTTCGACCAGGAGGCAGCCCTAGCCCAGGGGATCAACGTGGGCCGTATCTTTGCGATTGCCTGGGCGGTTGGCGCCATGCTGGCGGCTATATCGGGTGTGTTCTCCTCGATGCCTCCCTGGGGACCCGCCGGAATGGCGAGCCGCGATGGTGCGTTCTTTGCCTTCCGTGCTCTTCCGGCCGTGATCCTGGGAGGTCTGGACTCGGCGGTGGGTGCGCTCGTGGGAGGCCTGCTGATCGGGTTCGCCGAGATCTTTGCGGGACAGTACCTGGCTGGCCATACGGGAATCCTGGGTGTGGGCTACCAGCAGGTGGTTCCCTACGTCGTGATGTTGATCGGGCTTCTCGTCAAGCCGTACGGGCTGTTCGGCACCGAAGAGGTGAGGCGGGTATGAGCGCCCGGAACCTCGCCCTGGAGGCTGGCAGATGAGAGGTCGCCCGAAGCTGTACACGTCTTACATAGCCGAGGCGCAACTGTTCCCGACGCGCGTTCAAAAGATCCTGGTCGTGGTCGGAATCATCGTCCTGGTGCTAATGCCGTTCGACCTGCCGGTGATCAACCAGATCCCCATAGTTCGCTTCCTTGGTGACAACATCTGGCTGCGCCTGGTGAACCGCATGCTCATCTTCACCATCGCCGCTCTGGGGTTGAACATCCTCTCCGGTCTGGCCGGCCAGGTGTCTCTGGGCCACGCATTCTTCATGGGTAGTGGCGCCTACACGGCTGTCCTGGTGGGGGGCAAGGGATCAGCGAACCTCTGGGGATGGGGTCTGCCAATCTGGATCTGGCTGCCTGCCTCCGGTGTCGTCGCCGCTCTCGTGGGTATTGCGGTCGCACCCGCAGCAGTCCGTGTGCGCGGCCTCTACCTGGGTATCGCCACGCTGGGCCTGGTCTTCATCGGCCTTCACCTGTCACGTGTGTTTCCCGAGATCGCCGGGCCAGGTGCACTCGGTCGTAAGTGGCCACGGATGCAGTTTCGCCTCTGGAAGGAGGAGGACCCCCTCGTCGACTTTTCACGGGACGGGGACTGGCTCTGGTTCGAGGCCAGCAAGAACCAGAAGACGTACCTGCTGTTGCTTGCGTTGACCGTGATCGCCGCCGTGGTGGCAGCAAACATCGCGCGCACCAGGACCGGCCGTGCCTTCTCGGCGATCAGGGAACGGGATGTGGCTGCCGAGATCATGGGTGTACCCGAGTTCCGTTACAAGACGATGGCCTTCGCGATCTCGTCGTTCTACGCGGGTGTTGCCGGTGCCCTCCTGGCGGTTCTGGCAGGGCAGGTGCCACCCGAGTCGTGGGGCCTCCTCCTCTCCATCCAGTTCATCGCCATCCTGCTCATCGGAGGGATCGGGCGTGTCTCCGGGGCTCTGCTGGGAACGTTCTTCGTGGTTCTCTCTCCGCGCTTCATCGAAGAGGTCATCGACTGGATGAAGGAACAGGTAGACCACGGTGGAATTCTGGCTGGTGTATTTGACATTCTGATCAGTACCGGTGACGGAGACGGCGGCATTCTGGCCATCTCTGAGACAGCGCTCGGGTACCCGCTTCCGGCCAGCGCACTTGACGAGCTCGTGTATGGCCTGCTTATTGTGGTCTTCCTGCTGTTCGAGCCCATGGGGCTCTACGGCATCTGGGTGAAGGTACGCAACTACTGGAAGGGTTGGCCGTTCAGCTACTGAGGCGCCGATCCGTGAGATCGCGGATCCCACAAGGGACCGTGTACCGAAATGAGAGGGATTAGAACATGAGACAAGGGCACAAGGTGCTGGCACTGCTGCTGACGTTCACGATGATCGCAGTTGCTTGTGGCAGCGACGAAGCCGATGAGGCGACCCCGGCTGCGACTACTGCGGCTCCTGTTGAGGTGGCCACGGTTGGTGAGCATCTGGGTGATGGGTCTTTGGGGATGGTTGAGGTTGGTCCTGGTGAGGCGATCCAGATTCGTTCTTTGAATGCGATCAGTGGTGATGTGGCTTTCTTGGGTATTCCC
>JABHCN010000021.1 GCA_018673475.1 Actinomycetota bacterium
CTTTGGCTGATGTCTAAACGGTGAGGGCACAGCCGCCCACTACCGACAATTAAAACTCACCCGATTTCCATGAAAGGATTCTTTGATGGCCCCCCCTGGCAACCTCTACATGGCTTGGAAGAGGTCGAGGGTTCAATTCCCTCTAGCTCCACTTAGGACGAATTCACCGGTCAGCGGCCTGCGGCTTCTCGTGTCGGGCCAAGCAACAACGGCACAAGGGCTACACCGTCAGGCAATGCCTAGTGACCTTTACGGATTGAAGCGGCGAGTCTCGGGGGAAATCCCTGCTGGGCTCCGAGCGAACTTGTCGTTCAGTTCGTCGGACCACTTCACGATCTAACGACTGGCAGTATCTAAGGATGTCGACTACTGCGCTGCTCAGGAACTTCACTCCTCTTCACGTCCACTTCCTCGAGCACTACCTGGCCGACTGTTTCGGACAGACCGCTCAAGACATGTGGGGCGGTGGTTTCAAACGGGATGGCGTAGATACGTCGGTTGACCAATTCTGGATTGAACTCATCGGCAAAACCGCTCTCGAGGCCCTCTGCCTGGCAACACTGGCGAACCCACGTGCCGATCTCCTACTAGGCAGCGGAACCTCCGCACTGAATGAGGATGCCGCTGAGTACCGACGGCTCATCTACGACGGCGTCCGTACAGCTGTCAAGGACGACAACATTTCGGGTCTCGTGGAGAGCGTTGCAGCCCAGTGCAAGTGGGAGCTCAGCGACCTGTCCCGTTTCAATGATGCCTACCACCTGGCACAGAATCTTCTCTCAGGGACCCTCTTCTTTATCGCCCGAACGAGCGGTCAGCAGGAACAGATCGAGTCCCTGCAGCAATCCGCCATGAGCGCTGAGTTTCAGAATCTCGAAGAGAGCAACACGTTCTTCATGACGGGTTCGCCTCTACCCGGGCACCAACCACTGGGACTCCGATATCCCGCAAACGGGAAGAACCGGCTCTTCCATATGGTCAATAGACGCCGGCTCCTCCGGCGGCATAGTCGAGACCAGGGCCGTGCGATCATCGTCGCTGTCGTGGAACCATGGGAAGACCGTGTCGGCCAGGTAACGCCGGTCGCCACCATCTTCGACGATGACGATCAGAACCACTGGGGTCTCACCGCACCAGCCAGCTGGATTGACGCCAACGGTGCCGACCCCGACCAATGGCGGAATCCCACTACCGCCTATCTGATGTCCCCCGGTCTACTCGTGGGAGACGGCTGGCAAAGTCCGGTTCACTTGCTCGACGACCCCAGCTAGCCAACCGACGACTATCGGCACTCTTCGTCTCGAGGCAGACGCCTCCACATTTGGTGGCTGTCCCGGCTGAGCTCCCCTCCCCTAGCCGGGGGCCATAAACCGAACAGCGGAAACATCAGGGAAGGCCAGTACGGGTAGTGGCCGACATTCCGACAGGGCCGGGTTGACACGCTGTCCGGCCAGTCCTAGCCGTCTACCCGGAAGCCGCCGGAGTGATCTTCCACTAGGCCGTTCTGGCAGGGCTGCTGGTTGGCCCGGTAGATAGCCCTGGCCATCTGAGGCCCGACTGGCCAGAGGGGTTCAATCCGGTAGCCGCCGGAGTGATCACCGAGGACTGGACCCTTCCGAGAGCTCTGCTGGTCGATCCGTACCATCGATGGCATGGAAGAGGTCGAGGGTTCAATTCCCTCTAGCTCCACCAAGGCGTGTTCGCAGTTTTTGCGTGCACGTGTTCGCAGTTTCGAGGAGGCAGCGCTCTTGGCGCTGCCTTTTCGGGCTCTCGGTGCACATGTGACACAACCTCCGGCATGCTCCTTTCAATCACCCGCACCAGGGCCGAAGTGGAAGGCAGGCCGTAGTGGCATCAGAGACCTCGGGTGAACCGGGGGAGGCAGGGTTGATCCCGCCTGCGCCGGTCGGGCGGGTCGAGCGAATCGTCGCCATCGACGTGCTGCGGGGATTCGCCCTGTTGGGGATCCTCGTCGCCAACATCACCCTGTTCGACCTCGATGGCTTCGACGCGGTCGAGCAGTCCTTTGATGACCTCGTGATCGGTTCGGCGGGAGCGCCGTTCATGGTCGTACTGCTCATTTTCGTCCTGAACAAGATGATGGCGGTGTTCTCGATGCTGTTCGGGGCGGGCGTGCTGCTGGTGACCGAACGCATCGAGGCCCGGGGGGAGTCGGCCTTCGGCGTGCACTACGTCCGCAACGTGCTCCTTGCGGGCATCGGTCTGGCACACAGCGCCCTCTGGTTCGGCGACGTCCTGTTGATCTACGGCCTGAGTGCCCTGTTCCTGTACCCGCTGCGACGCCTAGCGGCCCGCACACTTCTGGTCGCCGGCACCGCCGTGTGGCTGTTCGCTGCTTGTGTGGGCGACCCGGTGGCTGAATACGTGGTGCGGGCGCCGGCGATGATGCTGGTCGGCATGGGCCTCTACCGCTTGGGCGTCATCAACGCCGGAAGGGACGCCGCCTGGTATCGGATGGCGACGCGTCGGTCGTTTGCCATAGGGCTGCCGCTGTGCTCGGTGGCATGGGTGTTCGTGGAGGATCAGGAGGACCTGGCCCTGCTCGTCAACAACCTGGGCGTGCCGTTCATGGCACTGGGGTATGTGTGTCTGGTGATGTGGGTCTGCGCAGAGGGGCGTCTTCCGCGGGTGCAGGCCCGTCTGGCGGCAGTCGGGCAGATGGCGCTCACCAACTACCTGATGCAGACGGTCCTCGGGATGCTGTCCATCGGCGCGCTCAACCACCTGCGGGGCGAGCGGGTCACGGCGTTCTGGATGATGCTCGCCACGTTCACCATCTGGGCGACGCAGTTGGCGTGGTCGGCGCCGTGGTTGCGGGTGTTCCGGTTCGGTCCGGCCGAGTGGGCGTGGCGCAGTGCCACATACCGGAAAGTGCAGCGCTTCCGGGCCTGACCTCGGCCTTCAGTTGCGGTTGTTCTCCAGTTGATTCCTCTAGTTGGAGACTGTGGAGCCTCCCCCACTTATCGGGTGAAGCCTCCGGTCAGAGTCCCATCAGACCCCAGTCGCCACACGGCGCTGGCAGAACTGCGAACACGCCACCAACATTCCAGGAGTCCTGATCTCAAGTAAGGGCAGGGCTCAACTGGTCAGGCGTTCATCTGCTCGCGCACCTTCATCATCGCCACGTAGTCGCCAACCGGTTGGATCTTCGCGGTTCCGGACGAGACGATCGGGAACATGCCGGTGAAGATCTGTGCCGCGTCGTCCGCATCGACCACGAAGAAGAAGTCATGCCCAGGCGGGTCCACCCAGGCGCCGATCACCTCGTTCACGTTCTCGTTGAGTGAGTCGAGTACCGCTCCGAACGTCTCGGCAACGGCGGTCTCGTCGTGTGCCGGGCAGGTGTTCTCGTCATGGTGGTGCGTGATGTGAAAGAGCATTACGTCTGTCCCCCTTGCTGTTTGCTTCCTCCCCGCTGGGGCCGTGAAACTGACCGTAGAGGACACGCACTGGACGACCAAATTCAACAACGCAGCACCAACAATGGTGGAGCGCCGCTGATCCAGCGCCTGACCTCGACAGGTACTACAAGCCACGACAGGTCGACGACTGCCCTGGTGCCCCCTAGAGGGCCTCACCCATCCACGGATGCCGAGCCCAGCCGGCTGCCACCTCAGGTCAAGATGATGCCGCCGTCGACCTCAATGGCCTGACCTGTCAGGTAGCGGGCGTCATCGCTTGCCAGGAAGGCGATCACGCCGGCGATCTCGGCTGGATCTGCGAGTCGCCGGACAGCAGTATCGGCAGCACGCATATCCAACCACTCGGCTCCCGTCATGCCCAGCCTCTCCCCAACCTCGTTGGCGACCTCTTTGACCATGGCCGTAAGGGTGTTGCCGGGACACACGGCGTTGACGGTGATACCGGATGGGCCAAGCTCCATGGCTGCCGACCTGGTAATGCCGATCACGCCGCTCTTCGTTGCCGAGTACTCGGCTGATTCCGGCCAGCTGGTCTTTGCGGCCATCGACGAGATGTTGATGATCGAACCTCGACCCTGTGCGGCCATGGTCGGTGCAGCGAGGCTGTTGGATGTCAGCACGCCGGTCAGGTTCACGGCCACGATGTCGTCCCAGCGCTCGGCGGGGATCTCAGTAAGCGGCCCACCCACATAGATGCCGGCGCTGGTGACGAGGGTGTCGATGCGACCCCATTGCTCGACGACCGTTGCAAAGGCCTGCTCCTGTGCCGCACGTGAGCGAACGTCGCAGGTGAGTGCCAGAGCATCGACACCGAGTGCAGCCACGGCCTCGGCTGTGGCCTCGTTCTCCTTGACGTGAACGTCGAGGCAGGCCACAGCGGCACCCTCGGATGCGAACCGGAGTGCGGTTGCCTCGCCGATACCGGTAGCGGACCCCGTGACCAGCACTACGTGCCCGTCGAACCGTTCTGTCATTCCGTTCTACCCTCCTAGAAGTCCCGCTCGGTCATCCATGCAAGCAGGGTGTCAGCCACAACAGCCGGCTGTTCCGGGAGCAGCGCGTGCCCAGCATCTGCAACAACCACCAGCGTCGCACGTACGCCGAGGCGGTCAACGATGTCGTTGGCATTTCCCGGCAGGGCCACCACGTCGTCAGCGGGCTGCACAACAAGAACATCGGCGCTACCCGCCTCCCACCACACGCTGGGGTCATCGGCTTCGACCGCCCTTCCCTGAAGTTGGGCCACGGCCGGGAACCAGCCACCTGTCCACACCGATGGATCATTCCCGGGTGCGAAGAAGGCCGTGCCCACCGCAGCCAGGTGTTCTTCGGGTGTCGTGTCCGTGTCGAAGACACGCCTTAGTGCGGCCATGTGCTCGGGCGCCGGCCTGACCTGTCCACCGCAGGCCAGGAGCACCACACCGGCGACGAGCTCCGGGTGCCGGGTGGCCACCAGCCGCGCCAGCCGATTCCCGAAGGCGTGGCCGACAATGGTCGCTGGAGCCAGACCAAGGGCTTCGATCACGGTGGCGGCATCGTCGGCGAGGTCGCCCATGGAGACTTCCTCCAGTGACCCGGTGCTGCCACCAATCCCCCTCGGCTCCGGGGTGACGGCCCTGTAACCCTTGGCAGCGATTCTTTGAGCGAGGTCGTCAAAGTCGGATGCCCCACGACCGAGTGAGGGCAACATCACCACGGCATGCCCGGTGCCGAGTGACCTGACATGGACTGGACCGGCGGGCCCCTCCACCACGAGAGTTGCCCAGGCTCCGGCCGAGATGGGCGATGCCTTCCCGGCCACTGCTGGATCGCTGCTTTCGCTCCTCACGAACCGATTGTCGCGTACAGACCAGATACCCCTGCCACCGGGAAGGCGTCTGACCACACATAGCGCTGCCGCACAGCCGCGAGAAGCGTTTCGTTCGGCCGGTCGGCGTGCGAGACTCCCCCGCCATGGCCGAGCATGAAGCCGGATGGCAGTTCTGGATCGACCGCGGTGGCACGTTCACCGACGTGGTTGCCCGTCGCCCGGACGGTTCGATCACCACCCACAAACTGCTCTCCGAGAACCCGCGCCAGTACTCCGACGCCGCTGTCGCAGGAATCAGGCATGTCCTCGGCCTCGGTGCCGACAACCCCCTTCCCCCCGAGCTGATCGGCAGCGTCAAGATGGGCACGACCGTTGCCACCAACGCCCTGCTCGAACGTCAGGGCGAGCCGACGCTGCTGCTCGTCACCCGGGGGTTCGCCGACGCCCTCCGCATCGGCTACCAGGCACGACCAGAACTGTTCGCACTCGACATAGTGCTGCCGGAGATGCTCTACAGCGAGGTAGTTGAGGTTGACGAGCGGATGGGTGCACGAGGTGAGATCCTCACACCACTTGATCTGGAACGGGCCCGCTCCGATCTGACCCGGGCTCACGAATCGGGCCTCTCCTCTGTCGCCATCGCCCTCACCCACGGATACCGCTACACCGATCACGAGGAACAACTGGCTGCCCTCGCTGAGGAGGTCGGCTTCACACAGGTGTCGGTGAGCCACAGGGTCAGCCCCCTCATGAAGTTGGTGTCACGCGGCGACACGACCGTCGTCGACGCATACCTCTCACCGGTGCTGCGGCGCTACGTGAACCAGGTGGAGAGCCAACTATCAGCCGGAGGTGGTGAGGGCTACTCCCCTCTGCTCATGTTCATGCAGTCCAACGGTGGGCTCACCGATGCCCGCCACTTTCAGGGAAAAGACGCCCTGTTGTCGGGACCTGCCGGCGGTGTCGTCGGAATGGTCGCCACAGCAGGAAAAGCAGGCTTTGACCGCCTCATCGGCTTCGACATGGGCGGCACCTCGACAGATGTCTCCCACTACGGCGGTGAACTGGAACGCACCTACGAGACCGAGGTGGCGGGGGTGCGGGTGCGGGCCCCGATGATGCTCATCCACACCGTGGCCGCAGGCGGCGGCTCGATCGTCCACTTCGACGGTGCGCGAATGCGGGTGGGCCCCGACTCGGCCGGCGCCGACCCGGGCCCGGCCTGCTACGGCAACGGCGGCCCCCTCACGATCACCGACTGCAACGTGATGCTGGGCCGGCTACGTCCCGAGTTCTTCCCGGCAGTGTTCGGCCCGGGCGGAGACCAGCCCCTCGACGTGGACATCGTCCACCGTCTGTTCGCTTCCCTGGCCGCTGAGGTTGGCGCTGCCACGGGCGCTTCGAGCACCGCTGAGGAACTGGCTGAAGGGTTTCTCACCATTGCAGTCGAGAACATGGCCAATGCCATCAAGAAGATCTCTGTCCAGCGCGGCCATGACGTGACCGGCTACGTGCTCGTCTGCTTCGGTGGAGCCGGAGGCCAGCATGCCTGTCTGGTGGCAGACCGTCTGGGTATCGAAAAGGTTCTCGTGCATCCACACGCCGGCGTGCTCTCAGCTCTCGGGATCGGCCTGGCCGACGTACGCACGGTGAGCGACAAGTCGGTGGAGTCGGAGTTGTCAGAACAGACCCTCACAGCTGTGCTCGAAGTCGCCGGTCGCCTCGAGGAGGCTGGCCGGGTCACCGTCGCAGCGCAGGGGGTGGGTGACGGACACATCGAGGCGTTCGCCCGTGTGGCCGTCCGATACGACGGCAGCGACACGGCCCTGCACGTGCCGCTGGGCCCCGTCGTCGAGGTCGTGGCTGCCTTCGAGGCTGCCCACCACTCCCGGTTCGGTTTCACCTCGCCCGGCAAGTCGATGATCGTCCAGTCCGCCCAGGTTGAGGTGGTGGGGCACTCCGACACCGTCGCCTCAACCGTCGCAGCGACCGAGGTGGACGAGTCCGCTCCCCTGGGTGTGTTCGCCTCGGTGATGGACGGCAGAACCCACGACACCCCGTTTGTGGACCGCGAAACCCTCCCTGCCGGCAGCGCTGTGGACGGTCCCGCCGTGGTCATCGAGGCCAACTCAACGACGATCCTCGAACCGGGCTGGCAGGCAGTAGTCCGCGACACGGGCGACCTTCTCGTGTCCAGAGTTGTCCCCCGCCCCGACCAGGTTCGTCTTGGAACCGACCAGGCTGACCCGGTCCAGTTGGAGATCTTCAACAACCTGTTCATGAACGTGGCCGAGCAGATGGGCCTTGTCCTCGAGAACACGGCCGTGTCGGTGAACATCAAGGAACGCCTGGACTTCTCATGCGCCATCTTCGACCCGAGCGGCGACCTCATCGCCAATGCCCCCCACATGCCCGTCCACCTGGGTTCGATGAGCGAGACCATCAAGTCGGTGATCGCCCAGAACTCCGAACCGGGTGACCACCAACCCAGCCGCATGTCACCGGGCGACGTGTTCGTCCTGAACGCCCCCTACAACGGCGGCACCCACCTGCCAGACATCACCGTGGTCAAGCCTGTCTTCGAGGGCGAGGACATCATCTTCTACGTGGCCTCCAGAGGCCACCACGCCGACGTGGGCGGCATGACCCCCGGCTCGGCACCAGCCAACTCCACCTCTGTCGAACAAGAGGGGGTGCTCCTCAACGGCGAGAAGCTGGTCGAGGACGGCGTGTTCCTCGAAGATGACCTCCGGGAACTGCTGGCCACGGGCCCCTACCCTGCGCGCAGCCCCGACCACAATGTCGCTGACCTGAAGGCCCAGGTGGCCGCGTGCGAGAAGGGCACGATCGAACTGCTCGCTGTGGTCGACCACTACAGCCTCGCCGTGGTGCACGCCTACATGGCCCACGTGAAGCGCAACGCCGAGGACTCGGTACGGCGCCTGATCGGGACTCTCAGCGACTGTTCCTTCACCTACGGCACCGACGACGGCCACCAGGTGTCGGTGTCGATCACCGTCGACCGGGACACAGGATCAGCCACGCTCGACTTCACCGGAACCAGCGGACCGCATCCTGGCAACTACAACGCCCCCGAGGCGGTCTGCCAGGCCGCGGTTCTGTACGTGTTCCGCTGCATGGTCGCCGACGACATCCCACTCAACGCCGGCTGCATGGAACCGCTGAACCTGATTCTGCCAACACCCAGCATGATCAGCCCCGAGTACCCGGCTGCGGTCATCGCCGGCAACGTGGAGACCTCGCAGTTGATCGTCGACACCCTGTTCGGTGCTCTGGGCGTAATGGCGGCACCCCAGGGGACGATGAACAACTTCATATGGGGAAACGACCGCTACCAGTACTACGAGACCATCTGCGGGGGCGCTGGTGCCACCGCCGGACGGGACGGCTGTGACGCCGTCCACACCCACATGACCAACTCCCGCCTCACCGACCCTGAGGTGCTGGAGTGGCGCTACCCGGTCCTGTTGGAGAGCTTCGCCATCAGACACGGGTCGGGGGGATCTGGAACCCATCGGGGTGGCGACGGAACGGTCCGGCGGATGAGGTTCAACGACACCGTCACCGTGAGCCTCCTCACCTCACACCGGGAGGTCGCCCCCTACGGCGTGGACGGTGGAGCCCCGGGCGCCACCGGTATCAACCTGGTAGTCCGATCTGATGGCAGCGAGGAGTACCTGGCTGGCACCTCCAGTTGTGAGATACAGCCGGGAGACGTGATCCAGATCTCCACTCCGGGCGGCGGTGGCTACGGCAAACCGGGAGCCTGGAGCGAATCGACGGCTGGCTGATGACACGGTGCACACCTACATGCGACACTGCTGGTGCCTAACTCTGAAGGGGGAAGTGTGCCAAAGCGAGCGGTAATAACCGGCTGGGGAAAGTGCGTCCCGCCTGTGGCCCTCACGAACGCCGACCTTGAAAGGCTCTGCGAGACCGACCACGACTGGATCGTCGAACGGACTGGCATTCACAGTCGCCGAATCTCACACGTGGAAGGCACCGACCTGGCCGAGTTGGCTGGCCGTCGGGCACTCGCCAGTGCGGGCCTCGAACCAGAGGACCTGGACCTGATTCTCGTGGCCACCTGCACCCCGGAACTGCTCTGTCCGAGCGTGGCATCCATGATTCAGGACAGGCTGGGAGCGGTGAACGCTGCTGCATTCGACCTGAACGCAGCTTGTTCGGGTTTCGTCTACTCGACCGCCAATGTGACCGGCATGATCGAGTCCGGCTTCGCCGAGCGGGTGCTCGTCATCGGGGTCGAGAAGCTCCACATCGCAATGGACTACCGCGATCGATCAACCTGCATCCTGTTTGGAGACGGGGCCGGTGCCACCGTCTATGAGGCCACTGAGACCGGTGCCGGAGTCCTCTCGGTAGACATAGGTGCCGACGGCTCCAAGGGCCACACCATGGTCGTGCAGGCGATGGGAACCAAGGGTGACCCCTATTGGGGTAAGCCACCCGAGGAGACCCGCCTCTACTTCGAGGGCCAGGCGGTCTTCAAGATCGCCGTGCAGGGCATTGCAGCCTCGGCTGTCAGGGCACTGGAGAGGGCGGGCCTAACGGCCGACGACGTTGACCTGGTCATCCCCCATCAGGCCAACGCCCGCATTATCGATGCCGCCACACGCAGGCTCGGAATCGAGTCGGAGCGAGTATTCGTGAACATCCAGGACCTGGGCAACACCGCGGCCGCGTCGATCCCGATGGCAATCTCAGACGCCGCCGATGCCGGCCGCCTGAAGCCGGGGGACGTTGTGGTGCTGACGGCCTTCGGCGGCGGAATCACCTGGGGTTCGATCGTCATGCGCTGGGGCGAACGGGTCGAAGGGGTCCGGATCCACGAGGGTGAGCTGCCACCGACGGATGCCACCGTGTGGGACCTGCTCGAGTCGAACCTGGAGTTCTACGCCCCCCTCCACGCCGACGAGCCGCCGGTCCTCAGGCAGTAGCGGTCAGCGGCGGGAAGGTACCTCGCTGCCGGGTTCCTCAGGCTCGTCGTCGAACATCTCCGATGGGAACCCGGGGGCCCGCACGTCGGCGCCTGTGGCATCCTCGAGACGTCGGATGATGTTGGGTGACCACTCCCTGGACCCGTAGCGGTCACGGCCATCCTCGAAGATGCGCCGCAGGAGGGGCGACACCTCGAGCGGAACTCCCAGCCGACGAGCCAGGTCGTCAAATAGGCCCACGTCCTTGACCACCAGATCCATCGTGAAGTTGATGTCACGGCTTCCGTTCAGAATCACCTGGCTCTCCGTCTCGTGCACGAACGAGTTGCCCGACGAGATTCGAATGGCCTCATACGTGGTTCCCAGGTCCATGCCCGCGACCGCCGAGGTGGTGAGCGCCTCACACAACGACACCAGGTTCGCCGACGCCAGGTAGTTGGTGACCACCTTCAGGACCGATGCAGAACCCAGCGGTCCCGTGTGGAGTATCTGGCGGCCCATCGCCGTCAACACGGGCAGCACCTGTTCGAACGCCTCCCTGTCTCCGCCAGCCAGGATCGCGATGTTGCCTGTTGCCGCCCGGTGGCAACCTCCTGAAACGGGGCAGTCGAGGGCAGTTGCTCCGGTTGCCTCCACGAGAGCACCCAGCCGACGGACCTCGGCCTCGTCGGTGGTGCTCATCTCCAACCAGGCTCTTCCCTGGCCACCTGCCGAGGCGAAGCCGGCTATCACACCGTCATCTCCCTCCAGAACCTGTGCACAAGCGGCGGGCGACGGGAGACAGGTGACCACGACGTCACACGATGCCGCCAGGTCCCTGGCCGAGTCGGCCAATGTGGCTCCGGCATCAAGGAGAGGTTGCACAGCCGCAGCATCAAGGTCTCTCACGACCAGGTCGAAGCCGTTGCGGGCAAGGCTGCCGGCCAACTTGCCGCCGACGTTTCCGAGGCCGATGAATCCGATGCGCATGGCTGTCTCCGATCACGATGCTGCAGGATCAAGTTGAGCGAGGCGGACGCTACTCCCCCGCCGACGGGGGCCGAGGACCAGGTAGGTAACCTTCGTGCATGTTCCATCGAACCAACAGGCCGGCACGTAGTCGCCTGGCCAATGCCGCCGGCCTTCTGCTGACGGTCATAGGAGCAGGATCGACCGGCTACATCCTGTTGGGCCTGAGCCCGGTTGACGCCGTGTACCAGACCATCGTCACGGTCAGCACCGTCGGCTTCAGGGAAATCGCCGACGGTGTGCCAAGCACCACCTGGAAGGCATTCACATCGGTGCTGATACTCGTGGGCACGGGCTCGATGCTCTACGGGGCGAGCATCGTCATTGAGGGCATTGTCGAGGGCCGGATTTCCGGCCAGTACCGGAGGTTCCGCATGCAGCGCCAGATCGACGACCTGAGTGGGCACCTGATCGTGTGTGGAATGGGAAGGGTCGGCCGTTCGATCACCTCGTTCGTACAGTCGGTCGGACAGACCGTGGTGACAATCGACACCGAGGAGGCACGGCTGATAGCCAACGGCGGCATGTACGTGCTCGGCGATGCCACCAGCGACGAGGTCCTCCGCCAGGCCGGTATCGAGCAGGCCGGAACCCTCGTTACGGCTCTCGGCTCGACCGTCGACAACCTGTACGTGACCCTCAGCGCCCGCGAGATGAACCCTGACATGTTCATCGTGTCGCGCGCGGACGAGGCCGAGAGCATCACCAAGTTGCATCAGGTGGGCGCCAACAGGGTCGTCAACCCGTACGAGATAGGCGGCTACCGCATGGCGAGCCTTGCCACCCAGCCCAACGTCGCTGACTTCGTGGACGTGGTCGTCCACGACGGAACCTTTGAGGCGACGCTGCGCGAGTTCAAGATTCCCACAGGATGCAACTTCGAGGGCCAGACCATCGATGACCTCTCGGTTCGCAGCGCCACCGGTGCTGTGGTTCTCACAGTCCGAGATGAGCTGGACCGCTTCCACACCGACGATCTGGCCCAACGCCCCTTCGCCATCGGGGACGTGATCGTCGCCATCGGCTCCGATGACAGCCTTGAACGCCTTGCAAGGCTCGTGGGCTGCTGACCGGGCCCGACACCCTGTCGATCCCGTAACCTCCCACCATGGTTGAGCCAGACTTCACCCGTTTCGACACACGGGCCCTGCACGCCGGCCAGCAGCCCGACCCCACCACAGGGTCTCGTGCCGTACCGATCCACCAGACCACGTCGTATGTATTTGAGTCAGTGGACCACGCTGCGGGCCTCTTCAACCTGGAGGTCAGCGGCCATATCTACTCACGCATCTCCAACCCGACGGTCGCTGTCCTCGAGGAGCGCATTGCCGCCCTTGAGGGAGGCGTCGGTGCCGTCTGCACCGCCAGCGGCCAGGCGGCCCTGCACCTCGCGCTGGCAACAATTCTGGAGGCAGGGCACCACGTTGTGGCCAGCCGCAACATCTATGGCGGCAGCCACAACATGTTGAACCTGACCATGCCCCGGTTCGGCATTACGACCACCTTCGTCGACCCCCGAGACCCGCAGGCGTTCGCCGATGCGATCCGGCCCGAGACACGGCTTCTCTTTGCCGAGACGCTGGGCAACCCCGGTATCGAGGTGCTCGACGTGGCCGCTGTTGCCGCTGTTGCCCACGACCATGGTCTGCCTCTGGCGGTTGACTCCACGTTCGCCACCCCGTATCTGATGCGCCCCATCGAGCACGGAGCCGACATCGTCGTGCATTCGGCAACCAAGTTCCTGGGCGGACACGGGATTGCCATCGGTGGCGTTGTTGTTGACGGCGGCCGCTTCGACTGGGCGGCATCGGGCCTGTTCCCCACGCTGTCAGAGCCCTATGCCGGCTACCACGGCATCACCTTCACCGAGGAGTTCGGTCCCCAGGCGATGTCCATGCGTGCACGCGCCGAGGGCCTTCGTGACTTCGGTGCATGCATGAGCCCAGCGAACGCCTTCTACCTGCTCCAGGGCGTCGAGACCCTGCCCCTGCGGATGGCGCGCCACGTCGAGAACGCACGCAAGGTGATCGACATGCTCGACTCGAACGAGGCTGTCGAGTGGATCAGGCACCCCGAACACCCGAGCCACCCCGACCACGAGCTGGCGGCACGCCTCTACCCGAAGGGAGCCGGTGCCATGTTGAGCTTCGGTGTCCGCGGGGGCCGCGATGCCGGCCGCAAGTTCATCGAGGCGGTCCGTCTTGCATCTCACCTTGCAAACGTGGGCGATGCAAAGACGCTCGTGATCCACCCCGGTTCGACCACCCACCAGCAGATGAGTACCGAAGATCTTGAGGCCGCCGGAATCTCTGAGAACCTCATCAGGCTGTCTGTCGGCCTCGAGGATGCCGACGACATCTGTTCCGACCTGTCACAGGCCCTGCGGGCCTCCCAGCGCTGAGGTAGACGGGTGCGTCTTGTAGTCGACGGCAGAGGCGTCAATGCCGCCACCGGCGCCGTTCCCGTAGACCCTGACTCCACAGATCCACTCGTGGTGCTTCTCCATGGGGCCGGGATGGACAGGTCCGTCTGGTCGCAGCAGACCCGATTCCTTGCCCACCACGGCTACCGGGCCCTGGCGGTCGACCTTCCCGGCCACGGAGAGTCCGAGGGCCCTGCGCTCGGGTCGATTCCAGATCTGGCCACATGGGTCTCGGAACTGGCCGCCGAGTTGGGCGGTCCACTCCACCTGGTCGGACATTCCATGGGGTCCCTCGTGGCCCTCGAGACCGCGGCACACCAGCCTGCGTCGGTGGCCTCCATCGTGCTGCTCGGTGTGGCCGCGACAATGCCAGTCCACCCAGACCTCCAGGCTGCGGCCGATGCCGACGACGTTGAGGCGGCCCGCCTCATCACCTCGTGGGCACACGGAAGCCGTCAGCATGTCGGTGAGAACCCGACCCCGGGGCTCTGGATGCTGGGTGGAACCCAGGCCCTGCTGGAGCGTTGCGCACCCGGCGTGCTAGGCGCCGACCTGTCTGCCTGTTCCGCCTACGGAACCGGGGTTGAGGCGGCGGCCCTGGTCTCGTGTCCGGTCACGTTGGTGCTCGGCGGTGGCGACAAGATGACACCGCGGCAGGCGGCTGAACCACTTGTCGAGGCCTTCCCGGGCGGGGCCGACGTGGTCGAACTGCCTGGCACCGGTCACATGATGATGCAGGAAGAACCCGGTGCGGTACGGCAGGCGCTCATCGAGCACCTGGAGAGCGCCAGCCGCTGCCAGGAGGCTGAGCCCCCGGGCGGGTAGTTCAGTTCTGCGGCAGGTCCTTGAAGGGTGTCTCCTTGGCAGGGCCCGGCTCCTTGGGAAGGCCCAGCACCCTCTCGCCGACGATGTTGCGCTGCACCTGGTCGGTTCCGCCGTAGATGGCTGGCGCCGGGCTGAACAGGGTGACCTCCTGGACGCCTCCACCTGTGGCGCTGGATGATCTTGCCAGCATGCCGTCTGCGCCGATGACCAGGTTCCCGACGTCGCGGCTCCGTCGGACCAGTTCGCTCATTGCCAGCTTGGCCAGATTTCCCTCGGCTCCGGTTCGGCTGCCACCGGCCTTGGCCCTCAGGAGATTCCAGCGGTTGACCTCGCTGAGAATGTGAAGTTTCACGATCTCCTGCCTGACCACCGGGTCACCGGACCTGCCGGCATCGCGGGCGAGTTCGATCAGCCTGTTGATGCTCATGCCGCGGCCGGCCTCACCGTCGGGGCCGCCCACGGTGCGCTTGGCCAACTCACCGACGGTGTCGCCGAGACGACCGGTACGTGGACCTCCCGACAGCGAAACGGGCTGCCTGCCACCGCCCCCCAGGCTGGCCCTCTCGATCATGAGGGTGGTGTTGGCGACCTTCCATCCGTTGCCGAGCCCACCGATGACATTGGCGTCAAGCACCTTTGCCTCATCTATGAAGACCTCGTTGAACAGGGCGTCGCCTGTCATCTCGCGTAGCGGCCTGACCTCGACACCGTCCTGTTCCATGTCGAAGGCGAAGTAGGTGATGCCCTGATGCTTGGGGGCGTCCATGTCGGTCCTGGCGATCAGCATGCCCCACTTGGCGAGGTGTCCACCCGAGGTCCAGACCTTCTGGCCGGTGATCGTCCACTCGTCGCCGTCGCGAACAGCCCTGGTCTGAATGCCTGCCAGGTCCGAGCCTGCGTTGGGTTCTGAGAACAGCTGACACCATGCGGTTGAGCCGTCGAGGATCTCGGGTACGAACTGCTGGATCTGCTCGGGGGTTCCGTGTGAGGCAATGGTTGGTGCCGCCAACATCGGGCCAAGGCCGATGGGTGGGCCCACCACGCCGGCCTCGGCCAGACCTTCAGATATCGCTCCGCAGAGCGACCTGCCGTAGCCCCTGCCACCGGCCTCCTCGGGCATTCCCGGGTGTGCCCAGCGGTCGGCGGCCAGACGTGCCCACCACTCGGCGAGGGTCATGCCCGGGTCCCAGTTCCCTTCCAGCCAGCTGGCCAGCTCGGCGGTGACGGTCTCGACGGTCGGTGCTTCAGCAATTGTGGTGCTCATGGCTCTGATTGTTCCACGCGTAGGGCGGCAGGGACACGCCGGGCGAGAATCCCCCGCCAGCCCCCTTCCTGCACTTGAGGGGCGTCTCTCGCTAGGGTGTCGGCGCCCCGACCGCCACCGAGGAGGACCGACCGGTGCGCTGGTCGAACCTGTTCATACCGACACTCCGCGAAGCCCCTGCAGAGGCTGACGCCGTGAACCACCGACTCCTTGTGCGCGGTGGCTTCATCCGCCAGTTGCAGTCCGGCCACTACTCGATGCTGCCCCTGGGCTGGCGTGTTCACCAGAAGGTCGGCGAGGTGATTCGCCAGGAGATGGACGCCATCGGCGGCCAGGAGTTCCTGCTGCCGGCCATGCACCAGGCCTCGCTCTGGCAGAAGTCCGGTCGCTGGGACTCGATGGGCGACGAGATGTTCCGCCTCACCGACCGCAAGGGTGCAGACCTTGCCCTGGGGATGACCCACGAGGAGGTCTTCGCCACCTTGTCGCTGGAGTTGGCCTCTTACCGCGACCTACCACAGATCTGGTATCAGATTCAGTGGAAGTTCAGGGATGAGCCGAGACCCAAGGCCGGCCTCTTGCGGGTGCGCGAGTTCGCCATGAAGGACTCCTATTCGTTCGATATCGACGATGAGGGTCTCGACTCCTCGTTCGACATGCATCACGGGGCCTACCAGGCGATCTTCTCCCGCCTGGACCTCGATGCCGTCCCGGTGCAGGCCTCGTCTGGGGCCATGGGTGGCAGTGCCTCGGTTGAGTTCATGGTGGCCTCACCTGCCGGCGAGGACGACGTTGTCCAGTGCGGGGGGTGCGACTACGCCGCCAATGTCGAGCGTGCAACAGCCGCACTTGAGCCAATCCAGAACCGCGTCGGGTCCGATGCCCCCGAGTCGATTCCGACACCGGACATCCGCACCATCAAGGCCCTCTCTGATGCCGGGCACCCGCCCGAGCACCAGATCAAGACCCTCGTCTACCGCATCGACGGTTCGCTGGTACTCATCCTGCTGCGCGGTGACCACGCATTCCTGGAACAGAAGTTTGTTGACGCAACGGGAGCGATCGACCTTGTCCCAGCCGAGGCCGACGAGATCAGGGCGGCGCTGGGTGCCTCACCGGGAAGCCTCGGTGCGGTGGGCGTGACCGACCTGACCATCTATGCCGACCCGGCCCTCGAGGGGCGAAGCGGAATGACCACCGGCGCCAACGAGGACGACGTCCACCTGACCGGTGTGGACATCGCGCGTGACATTGCAGTTGACCGGTGGCTCGACATGAGGGGAATCGAGGCAGGTGAGCCCTGTGCGTCCTGCGGCGAGGCGCTCACGATCACCCGCTGTATCGAGGCCGGACACATCTTCAAGCTTGGGCGCAAGTACAGCGAGGCCATGGGGGTCTCCGTACTGGACGCAGAGGGTGAGAACAGGGTCCCGACCATGGGCTCCTACGGCATCGGTGTTGGTAGGGCAATGGCCGCAATAGTCGAAACCCACCACGACGACGCCGGCATGATCTGGCCGATGTGCGTCGCTCCCTTTGAGGTTGTCCTGACCGTTGTGAAGGTCGACCACGAGGGTTCCATGGCGGTCGCAGAGGCCGCCCACGGCGAGTTGCTGGCTGCCGGCATCGACGTGCTGCTCGACGACCGTGACGGCAGGCCCGGCGTCAAGTTCGCCGATTCGGAGCTGATAGGCATTCCGCTGAGGGTCACAATTGGACCCAGGGGCATCGACAGCGGCATGTTGGAGTTGACCATGAGGGCCACCGGCGAGCAACAGGACCTGCCTGTCGGCGACCTGGTCACACGTGTGGTTGAGCTGGTCCACGAGGGCCGCTCGGCCCGTCTCTGAGCCTGTAGCGTTCACCACCGATCCACGAAATCCAAGAGCGGAAACCATGACCAGGACGATTGACCGCAGCCTCCCAATCAAGCGCCACAAGTCGGTCGTTGCCACGGTCGACCTCCCCGGGGTCCCCGAGGGCACCAGGGGAAAGGTGAAGGTTGCCAACGGATTCTCCTGGTACCGCTACTGGGTGAGCTTTGACAACGGCGTCGACCTCGGTCAGGTCAGCCACGACAACCTCGTGCATGCCGGTGACTGGAAGCGCTACCAGGTTGACCGGATCGAGGCTGAGCGCCTGGCAGCCGAAGCCCCCGAGGTCTCAGACAGTGAGGCTGCCGACGCTGACCCAGACGGCGCAGGCGAAGCCGGCAACTCGCACGGCGTTCCCGAGCACCTCATCGAACGGAGCCGAGCCGCACGTGAGCGGCTCGGCGCCTGATACCCGCGTTTTCGTTTCACGCTCAGGCCTGCTTCCCACCGCGGTATCCTCAACCGTTCCCTTTCGGCCCTCGGAGGCTCCGTTGACGTTCAAGCCCGGCGACAAGGTCGTCTACCCGCACCATGGTGCAGCAATTGTCGAAAAGAAGGAGAAACGCAAGGCGTTCGGTGAGAACACCGAATACCTCGTTCTCCGGATGACCGACGGAGACATGACCCTCTCCGTGCCGGTCGACAAGGTCGAAGAGGTCGGCATGCGCTGGCCGATCAGCAAGGAAGACGTCGAGGACCTCTTCGAGGTTCTCCAGAAGCGCGACATCCGTGAGCCGGCCAACTGGTCGCGCCGCTTCAAGAACCATCAGGAGAAGCTGAAGAGCGGCGATGTGTACCAGGTGGCCGAGGTCGTCCGAAACCTGGCGCTTCGTGACGCAGCCAAGGGCCTCTCGGCTGGCGAGAAGTCGCTCTACACGAAGGCCCTCAAGGTGCTCGTGTCAGAACTGGCCTTCGCCCTCAACACACCTGAAGAGAAGGCCGAGGCCAAGGTCCAGGACGCCCTGACCTGACCTCAGGGTGAGGCATGAAACCCGCCCCGATCATGGCTTACAATCGCCTTGAGGGATGTTCCCTCGGGTTTCCCACCTGAGCGGAGGTGAGCCGACAATGACGAAGCGACGCATCGTCGTAGGGGTTGAGGGTTCCGGTTACGACCGGGCGGCCCTCATCTGGGCCATCGAGGAGGCACATCACCGTGACGCTGTTGTCGAGGTCGTCACCTGCTACTCCCCCACCTATGTCCCCGCTGCCCCTGACCTGGGCTACGTGCCACTCGATTCGTTCGACCTGTTGTCCGAGGTCGAGAAGATGCAGAGCGAGGTCATCGAATCGGCCGTCGAGTGCGCCGACCACCCCGATGTGGAGATCAGAAAGGTCGTAAAGAAGGGCCGGGCCGCCGACACCCTCATGGCTGCAGCCGAGGGCGCCGCCATGCTCGTGGTTGGCAACAGGGGGCGTGGTGGCTTCGCCGGCCTGCGTCTTGGTTCGGTCAGCCAGTCCATTGCCCACCACAGCCCCTGCCCTCTCGTGATCGTCCGGACGGGCCTCGCGGAAGACGACTGAAACCCGCGCCGGACCCGAGCACGGCCACCTACCGACGAGATTCCTTCGCAATTTCCTCTGGCAAATTGATGCACGGCGTTGTTTTTTGCGCGAGAGTGGAAGGGTCACGACAACGGCACCAGGGGGTTGCATGAACGACGCCGGGATACCAGAGTCCGAAGGCGAGGCGGTCGACGAGATAGTCAAGGTGGCCGGCCCGATTGGCGGGATGTGGGTTGCCCACAACTCGCACGGCATCTGCGGAAGCGGATTTGCCAACCTCGTCACCTTCGCCCGCTTCCGCGAGGAACTCCACGACCGAACCGGCAGGCCCGCAGCGCGGGCCGACGGACTTCCCGATGACCTCTATGACCGCATCGAACGGTCCTTCAACACCGGCCGACGCGATGAGTTGACCTTTGACCTTCGTGGCTCCACGCCCTTCCAGCGGTCCGTCTGGGAGGCCAGCCTGTTGATCCCACCCGGAGAGACAACGACCTACGGCATGCTGGCAAAGGCAATCCACCGTCCCAACGCCGTACGTGCGGTCGGTACCGCCCTGGGAGCCAACCCGATACCGGTTCTAATTCCGTGTCACCGGGTCAAGCGCTCCGACGGCGATTTCGGTGGCTACGCCTTCGGCCTGCCGATCAAGGAGCGCCTATTGGAGCGCGAAGAGGTCCGGGCTGTCGCCTGACTCCTCTTCCACGGTCAGCAGGGTGGACGCCTCCACAGAGGGCCGCATTACGACTGAGGTGCGCGGCCGGATCCTGCTGATAGGAATCGACAGGTCGGCCAAGATGAATGGCTTCACGCCTGTGATGATGGACGGGCTGGTTGAGGCCTACACCCGCCTCGATGAGGACTCTGACCTGTGGTGCGGGGTGCTCTTCGGACACGGCGACCACTTCACAGCCGGGCTGGACCTGCCGAGGTGGCACGAGCGCATGAGGTCGGGAGAGAGGCGCCGCGGCACAGGTGCTGTTGATCCGACAGCCCTGGGTCGCAAGTGCACCAAGCCCATCGTGACCGCCGTCCAGGGCGTCACATACACCCTCGGAATCGAGTTGATGCTGGCCGGAGACATCGTGGTCGCTGCAGACGACTGCCGGTTCTCACAACTTGAACCGCTCCGCGGAATCCACGCTGCGGGTGGAGCCACCATCCGATTTGTTCAGCGGGGCGGCTGGGGAAACGCCATGTACCACCTGTTGACCTCTGATGTGTTCGATTCCGCGGAGGCGCTGCGGATTGGGCTGGTGCAGGAGGTCGTGCCGGCCGGTACGCAGTTGGCACGGGCCCTGGAGCTCGCCGCGGTGATCTGCGAGGGGGCACCTCTGGCTGTGCAGGCCACCAAGGCCTCGTCAATGCGGTTCGTGGAAGAGGGAGAGGCGGCAGCCATTGCCGCTCTCGGACCGACGCAGGTGGAGTTGGCAGCGACGGAGGACGCCACCGAGGGCGTGGCGTCGTTCGTGGAGCGCAGGATGGGCGACTTCAAGGGCCGCTGAGTCCGGATTTGCAGGGGAATTGGGGGGCTGCCCACACGGCATACACCCCTACACTTACGGCGACCCGGGATGTGGCGCAGCCTGGCAGCGCACCTGCTTTGGGAGCAGGGGGTCGGGAGTTCAAATCTCCCCATCCCGAC
>JABHCN010000022.1 GCA_018673475.1 Actinomycetota bacterium
AGACGAAGGTCTATGCCGTCCAGACGGGTATCTATGCCCTCCAGCCGGGTATCCACCCGATCCAGACGGGTATCTATGCGGTCCAGACACGTACCGATTGCGAGCACGTCGTCTCGAGTAGCCAGATCCTGACCAGCGGTGCCGTCCAGCATGCCCATCAGGACCTCGGCCGGGTGCTCACCGAGCACCATGTCGAGCCGCTCACGAAGCGACTGCCGATCTTGTTCATCAACCTTCATTGTCCATCTTCTTCCTGTCGGTGGCAAGCCACTCCATGGGAGTGGCGAGTTGACGAGGGAGAAGTTGTCTAGAACCTATTGGGACGGTGTGACAGCCGAGATGGCGTTGGACGGTCTCGGTAACCGCGCAACTCAGCCAGCCAACACCGATGGGAGGGGCTCGGCGTGGAGGATCGTGAGCCGCTTGGTGGCACGGGTAAGGGCAACGTAGAGGGCCCGCATTCCCTGGTCCTGCTCACGCACGATGCGCGACGGCTCGACGACCAGGGCGGCATCCACCTCGAGACCCTTGACCAGCGACACCGGCACAACCGCCACCCGCTCGTCGAGACCCCTCCGGGTCGGCCGGCCGAACTCGATGCCCGCACCAACAAGGGCCTGTTCCACCTCGGCCACCTGTGATCGGGCGACGACCACAGCCAGGTTGCCCGTCTCGACGGCCTCCAGTTCGGCCAGAACCGCTGCAGCCAGATCGGCAGCCATGTCTACGACCTTGACGAACCTGGGTGGGTCGCCATCGGACCTTACCGACACTGGCGGAGCCAGATCTGGCGCCGCCTCGCTGAGCACCCGTGCGGCGACGTCCATGAGAGGTGCAGGAATCCTGTAACCGACGGTCAACTCGTTACGACGGGCTGGACGTCGGTCAGGGAGGTGGTCGAGGATGCTGTCCCAGTCATGGTGTGCCCACGCACCGGTGGCCTGGGCAATGTCGCCCACGACGGTCATCGAGCCGTTGAGGGACCGGCGGTCAAGCATGCGCAGGTCCATGGGCGACATGTCCTGGATCTCATCGACCACGATGTGCCCATAGGTGCGGATCATGTCCTCCTCCCTACGTCCGGGCCGCGGTCCCAGAACGGCTCGGGCCTCGTCGAGCAGTGGGGCGTCCGAGGCGGACCAGAGGAGATCCTCGGGCGACTGTGCCCTCGGCCTGTGCAGGGCATCGACCTCTGCGTCGGTCAGGGAGGGATCGGCGGCACGCAGGAGTGCATGGGAACCAAAGAGGTCGTTCAGAAGTTGAGCAGGTGTCAGAACCGGCCACATCCACTCAAGGGCCTCGCGTACCGCTATATCACCACGCAGGCGCTCACGGAGGCCCTCGGGGTCCAGGTCGCCACGGCCACCCTCGGCCATCACAGCGAAGAACTCGGCCTCGACGAAGCGTCTGGCAGCGTTGTGGGTCCGGAAGCGGCGCCTGGCCTCGGCGACGATCGATGCGGTGGCAGCAGCGGGAACGGTGAGCCACTGCAGGCCATGACCTACGCGCACGTCGTCACGAAGTGGCTGCTGGCGGGTACGTGCCGCCCGGGCGACCATGCGGACCATCCGGAGGTCGCCCTTCAGGCGGGACACGTCCTCGTCGCCACGGTGGTCAGATATTCGCACACCGCCGACCATGTCCCCGAGAGTGGCCAGCTGCACCCCGGCCTCTCCGAGAGACGGGAGCACCTGTTCGATGTAGGCGAGGAACAGGCGGTTGGGTCCGACCACCAGTACGCCCTGACCCTCGAGCGGGAACCGGTGCGTGTAGAGGAGGTAGGCGGCCCGGTGGAGAGCCACGACCGTCTTACCGGTTCCGGGGCCACCCTGGACGGCAAGCACACCCGGCAACGGCGATCGGATGATCTGGTCCTGTTCGGCCTGGATCGTGCCGACAATGTCTCCAAGGCGGCCTGTCCGGGCCGACTCGAGGGCTGCGATGAGGGCGCCCTCGCCGCGAAGTCCGCGGCCGTCATCGGCACGGAACCGCTCGAGGTCACCGAAGAGCTCATCCTCGAGGCCGACAATCGTGCGGCCGCGACTCACGAAGTGACGTCGACGTCGCAGGCCCATCGGCACAGGTCCGGTGGCGCGGTAGAAGGCCTCTGCCACGGGTGCCCGCCAGTCGACCACAACCGGTTCCTGGTCATCGTCCCAGACTCCGACACGGCCGATGTGGAAGCTCCCGTCGCCTACCTCTGGTTCCTGGTCTATGCGGCCAAAGACAAGGGATGCATCGCCGAGGTCCAGTTGCTCCAGACGGAGCGCCACGGACCCCCAGATGGCCTCGCGCTCGAACCTGGCCTGATTGGTTCCGCCGCTGCCGACCTCGACCATTGACACCAACTCAAGGGCACGGTCGCGCGCCTCGTCGAGGCACCGGTATGCATTGTCGACGTAGGCCTGTTCGGCCTCGAGTTCCGGATGAATCGCTACAACCTCCTGCGCCGTGATCGGCCGCTGCGGGCTCCCCGGAGGGGTGCGTATCCCGATTTCGGCCGAAGATTGATTCTACAGCGCATGTGACCGACCGAACCCGCGGGCGTATCTCCACCTGAGGGCAGGAAATTCCGGATTTGCGTGCGACGATGGCGGCAATGAGGTCCAACCCGTGACGAGCATCGGCCTTGTCCTGAGCGCCGGTGGCATGCACGCCGCCGCATTCCACGCCGGGGTTCTGGCTGCCATCTCGGAGGCCACCGGCTGGGATCCCCGTACCGCCGACGTGCTGGTGGGCACCTCGGCCGGTGCATCCACCGCTGTCTCGCTCAGGGCCGGCCTCGCCGCTACGGACCTCGCGTCGAACTGCACGGGTTCGCCACTCAGTGCCGATGGCCAGGGCATCGCCGGACGGGTCACCACCAGGCTCGACATTCCACCACCGACTGACCGGACCGGTGCGTGGTGGCCGGCCAATCCGATGCTGGTCATCCGTGAGATTCTCAGCTCAAGGCGACCCAGACCCGTGGTGGCCATCGCCGGTGTCCTGCCCGAGGGGACCGTGTCTGGAGTGACGATCGCCGAGCGCGCCAGTCAGGTACTCCCGGGCCCGTGGCCACGGGCGGCGACCTGGATCTGTGCCGTCGACCTCGACTCCGGAAAGCGGGTCGTGTTCGGCCGCGACGACGTCGACGCCGGGATCGGCGAGGCGGTGCAGGCCTCGTCGGCGGTTCCAGGTCACCTCACCCCCGTCGCCATCGATGGAGACCGCTACATCGACGGCGGCTCACACTCGACCACGAACGCCGACCTGCTGTCCACGCTGGGGCTCGACCTGGTGGTCGTCTCCTCGTCGATGACCGCCGTTCCCAGCGCCTCGGCATGGCCTGACGGGCCGGTCGGTCGGGCATGGCACAGCCGAACACTCCGCCGCGAGATCGAGGCAATCCGCTCCCGGAACACTCCCGTACTCGTCGTGCAACCAACGGCCATCGACCTCGAGATTCGCAATGGTGGCGACATGGACCGCTCCTCGATGGCCGACATCTGCGAGGGTGCGGCGCTGTCGGCCCGGGCATGCCTCGCACATCCACGCTCGGTAGCGGCTCGCGGCATCCTGGAACGGGCAGCGCAGAGTGCGCCTCGGTAGCGTCGGCACGTGACCAGCACCGACCCGTTCCTGGCGGCCTGTCGGGGCCTCCCCCATGAACGCACACCCGTCTGGTTCATGAGACAGGCCGGAAGGTCACTCCCCGAGTACCGGGCCGTGCGGGGCGCGGGCAGCATCCTGGATGCCATCGCCGACCCTTCCCTGGCCGCCGAGCTGACGCTCCAGCCGGTCAACCGCTACGGCGTCGATGCTGCGATCCTCTATTCCGACATCGTGGTCCCGGTGAACGCCATCGGGTTCGGTGTCGACGTCAGGCCCGGTGTCGGCCCGGTGGTGGAACAGCCCTTCGCCGACGAGTCAGACCTTGAGAGGCTCCGCCCGCTGGAACCCGAGGCGGACACCCCGTACGTGCTCGAGGCCGTGAAGATCCTGGTCGACGAGTCTCCCGTGCCGGTGATCGGCTTTGCAGGGGCCCCGTTCACTGTGGCTTCCTACCTGATCGAGGGGTCACCCTCACGCACCTACGGGCGTACGAAGGCCCTCATGTCCGGCAACCCCGACCTCTGGTTCAGGCTGATCGACCGTCTGGCAGACCTGGCGATCTCGTCGCTGCGCTCACAGATCGACGCCGGTGTCGCAGCGGTGCAGCTGTTCGACAGTTGGGCCGGGGCACTCAGCCCGGCCGCCTACGAGCGTTTCGTACAGCCGGCTACCCGACGCGTCTTCGAGGCCGTACCAGACGTGCCACGCATCCACTTCGGGGTCGGTACAGGCGAGATCCTCCACCTGATGGCCGACACGGGCTGCGACGTTGTCGGCGTCGACTGGCGGGTACCTGTCGACGTTGCCCGCGAGCGCCTCGGCCCCGACACGGTGCTCCAGGGCAACCTTGACCCTGCCGTCTGTCTGGGGCCGATTGATGTGGTCGAGGCCGAGGTGGCAGACATCCTCCGTCGCAACAACGGACATCCAGGGCACGTCTTCAACCTGGGCCACGGCGTCCTGCCGGAGACTGACCCGGCAGTGCTCGAACAGGTGGTCCATCTCGTGCACGAGATGTCACCCAGCCTGAACAGCCAGCTGAACCGAGGATGACCGGATGAACACGACTACAGGGAGACGTGTAGTTGTGGTCGGCGCAGGCATTACCGGCCTCGCCACCGCCCACAGGCTGATGGTCGACCGCCCCGGGCTTGAGGTATCGGTTATGGAGGCAGCGCCGGTGGCAGGTGGAAGGCTTGTCACGACGCCATTTGCCGGGCTTCCCGTCGACGAGGGCGCCGACTCGTTCCTGGTGCGTGTGCCATGGGCGGCAGACCTGTGCGCCGAACTGGGCCTGTCCGACGAACTCGTCGCTCCCAGTGCACGATCGGCGTCGCTCTGGCTGGATGAACGGCTGAGGCCGATTCCAGCCGGCAGCGTCCTCGGGCTGCCGCTCGACCCGGCGATGGTCCAGCCGGGCCTCCTCCCCGAGGCCGACCTGGAGCGGCTTGCAGGCACTGGGATACCTGACCAGCCCCTTCCGGCCGGAGACGGCCCGGCGGGCGACCTGAGCATCGGCGAGGTCATCAGGTCATGTGCCGGACCCGGGGTTCTCGAACGGCTTGTCGATCCGCTGCTGGGTGGCGTCAACGCCGGCCTGGCCGACGAGATGAGCTGCGCCCTTATGGCACCACAGTTCCTCAGGGCGGCACGCAGCGACGAGGGGCTGCTGGCTGCCCTCCGCCTTGCAGCGGCCGGAGCCGACCCGACCGCACCCGTCTTCAACGCCCATCCGGCCGGCATGGCCCACCTGGTCGAGACGCTTGTCGAGCACCTGGCTGACCGCATCCGGACAGACCAGCGCGTGCTCTCCATTACGGCCGATGGGAACCGCTGGAAGATAGGTCTCGACAACGGCACCGAGACGGCAGACGCCGTTGTAGTTACGACACCTGCTCCCGTTGCGGCCACGCTCGTCGAGGCCGCCTGCCCCGGGGCTGCAACGACCCTCAGGGGGATACGTCACGCCTCGGTCTCGCTCGCTGCGATCGCCTACCGACGCCCCGACCTCGAGGTTCCCTCCGACCAGAGCGGCTTCCTCGTTCCCAGGGGGTCTGACATGTTGATGACAGCCTGCTCGTTCGCCGGCAGCAAGTGGAGTCACCTGGACGACGGTGAGCACACGATCCTGCGGGTCTCGGCGGGTCGCATCGACGATGACCGCTCCAGCCACATGGGCGACGACGCCCTGGTGACCACACTGCGACGCGACCTGGCCACAACCCTTGGAGTCGAGGCCGATCCGACTGCTGTGCGCGTTACCCGCTGGCCCGACTCGCTGGCACAGTTCCCGGTGGGTCACAGGCGTCAAATGGCCCAGATGCTCCTGGCCCTCAGCCATGACGCACCGGGACTGTTTGTAACCGGGTCGGCCCACAACGGGGTCGGCATACCCACATGTGTCCGGTCAGGCAACGACGCTGCTGCGGCCGTCTCCGAACTCCTGGGCTGAGGCTCCACCACTGATCTGATGTCTGGACCTCCGTCTCTGCGCACAGGGCTGACGGCAATCGGCGCCGGCCTGCTCCTTGCTGCGGCGGTTCCGCCGTGGGGTTGGTGGCCCACCGCATTCGTCGGCATCGCCCTCCTGGATCAGCTCATCGCAGGGCAACCGGTGATCGTCCGGTTCCGCCGCACGGTGCTGGCAACAGCGGCGTGGAGTCTCCCAGCAACCCTGTGGATGCTCGACCTGACGCCACCGGGATGGGTGTTCGCCGGACTTCTCCATGCCACCTTCTTCGGCCTGGCGGCCTGTGCCGTCCCATCGGGGCGCTGGCGCAGGATGGGCCTCGTCGGATCGTTCACCGTCGCCGAGTTCGCCCGCTGGAGCGTGCCATTCGGGGGTGTTCCGCTTGCAACCATCCCGATGGGCCAGGCCACCGGTCCGCTGGCACCGGTCGTTCGCGTCGCAGGGTCGCTGCTCCTGGTTGCCGTTGTGGTGGCTGTCGGATTGTCCCTTAGCGCCCTCGCCGACGTGTGGCGGGGTGACCGACTGTCCCTCCGTGAGGCGGTTGCCGGTGGTGGCGTCCTGCTCCTGGCCGCTGTTCTGGCAGCCGTGGCCCCGACAGGCCACGTTGTCGGCAGCCTGGATCTGGCTGCAGTGCAGGGTGGTGGCCCGCAGCGGACGAGGGCGTCGCCGACCGGTGCGGCCATCGTGTTCGCCAACCAGTTGGCCGCATCGCAACTCGTGGAAGGCCCCATCGACGTGGTCCTCTGGCCCGAGAACGTCGTCAACCCGGCGCCCCTTCCCACCGCGGGAAGCCGCCGAGCGGACAGGCTCTACCCCGACGATGCCGACCTGGCGCTCACAGCCGAGGCCCAGAGGCTCGGTGCGGTGCTGGTCCCGGGATGGTTCCACCGTTCACCCAGCGACCCGAAGGCCAACGTCAACTACTCCACCGCCATTGAACCCGATGGCGCCGTCGTGGACCGCTACGACAAGGTTCGTACCGTCCCCTTCGGCGAGTTCGTACCGCTCCGGTGGATGCTGGACCCCATCGCGGGCGACATCCTGCCGACGCGTGACCTCCTTCCCGGGACGGGCGACGCGGTGCTCGACACATCGGTAGGCCGCCTGGGCGTGACCATCTCATGGGAGGTCTTCTTCGACCATCGCACCCGTGACCCCGTGCTCGACGGGGCACAGGTCATGTTGAACCCGACCAACGGGGCCAGCTACTGGCTGACCCAGGTCCAGACCCAGCAGGTCGCGTCCAGCCGCCTACGGGCACTCGAGACCGGACGCTGGATGGTCCAGGCCGCGCCCACGGGATTCAGCGCCATCATCGATGCCGACGGAAGCCTCCTCGAGCGCACCGGTGTGGGCGAACAGGCGGTGCTCCAGGGAACGGTCGAGCTCCGCGAGGGCCTCACGTGGGCCACGAGGCTCGGTCCGATTCCGATGCTGGTGCTGTCGGTGTTGCTCGTGGCAGCGGCCCACGCCGCCGCCGTCTGGCAGACTCCCAGCGTTGACCGCACCAACCCAAGGAGAACCGATGCCACAGGTTGAGGCAAACGGGATCAGCATCGAGGTCGAGACCACCGGAGACCCCGCCGATCCTGCGGTGCTCCTCATCATGGGCCTCGGCTTCCAGTTGATCCACTGGCCGGACGGCCTCGTCAACCAGTTGGCGGCACGCGGCTTTCACGTGATCCGGTTCGACAACCGCGATGTCGGCCTGTCCACCTGGTTCGACGACGAGCCCGATCCGAACATGACGGCTGTCTGGCTGCGCTCGAAGCTCGGCATCACGCCGAAGGTCTCCTACACGCTTTCCGACATGGCCGACGACGCCGCCGGGGTGCTCGACGCTCTCGGGATCGAGGCGGCCCACGTCGTGGGTGTCTCGATGGGGGGCATGATCTCCCAGCGTCTGGCCATCGAGCACCCTGACCGGGTCCTGTCCCTCTGCTCCACCATGTCCAGCCCAGGGCAGCCGGTGGGCTCGGCACAACTCACGCTGAAGTTGATGAGGATGGAGCAGGACCCGGACTCCAGGGAGGGACGGATCAGGGTCGGGATGGAGACGTTCCGCCTGATCGCCGGCAACGGCTTCGACTTCGACGAGGACCACCTCCTGGAGGTGGCCACCGCCGCCGCTGACAGGGCGTGGCACCCCGTGGGGACCAACCGTCAGATGGCGGCGATCATGGCCGACGGCGACCGCGGACCTGTACTTGCCGGCCTGAGAGTGCCCACAACCGTCATCCACGGAACCGACGACAGGCTCATGCTGCCGAAGTGCGGTAGGCGCACGGCCGACGCCGTGCCGGGCGCAGAGTTGGTCCTCATCGAGGGCATGGGCCACGAGTGGCCCGAGGGAGCCTGGCCTGAACTCCTCGACTCCATTTCCGATCTGGTTGAGCGAACCACCAGCTGAGGCTCAGGCCGCCGGCGGGGTGGCCACAATCGCCCAGACCCGGTGGGGGGTGTGCACCTCCGGTCCCGGAAACCTCTCTGCCAGCATCTCGGCAAGGTCCCGGTCGAACGCTGCGGCCTCCTCAGGCGGCAGGTTCACGATGCCCGCGCTGGCTGCAATTCGACGCCGCCAGGCCGGCTCCGCATACACCACGTCCAGGTCGAACCGGAACGTGACAACCACCTTGAAGTCGACTCTGTCCAACAGGGGGAGGAGGCTCGGCTCGTAGTTGCGGATGCCCCCCAGGTCCCATGCCGGGTTGTAGGCCTCTATCAGGGCCTCGGTGGCTCCGGGGACGGTGTCCGGCAGCGGGAGCCAGTCGAAGCCACAGACGGCGAACCTTGCGTTCGGTGCCAACAGGCGACCGACCTCGGTGATGGCCTCATCCTGGTTGAACCAGTGCCAGCTCTGCCCGGCGACTATCGAGTCGAATGACCCGTCAGGCAGGCCCGTCGCCTCTGCCGGTGCCTCCACCCAGTCGACCTCGACGCCATCGGCCAGGGCCATGTCGTCGGCGGCTACGAGCATCCGGGAGTCGACGTCTAGCCCGACGACGGTGCAGCCACGAGCGGCCATCTGACGTGCGATGGTTCCAGTGCCGCACCCGAGGTCAAGGATGTGCTGGCCGGACAGGCCGATTCCATGTGCTTCCAGGCGGTCAAGGGTCTCAGGTGGAAAGCCCTTCCGGTGCCGGGCGTAGTCGGCGGCAGCGGCCCCGAACGAGTCGCCGGGTACTCCGGGCACGCTCAGACCTCCAACATGATCGTGGCGGGACCGTCGTTCACGAGGTCCACCGACATCAATGCCCGAAAGCGGCCCGTGGCCACGACGATGCCCCGGTCCCTTAGACCCGAGACCACGCGCTCGACGAGCGGTTCAGCCTGTTCGGGGCGGGCTGCGGCCGACCAGGTGGGCCGCCGGCCCCTGCTGGCGTCGCCGTAGAGGGTGAACTGGCTCACCACGAGGACCTCGCCACCCACGTCTGTGACAGACCGGTTCATCACACCGTCGTCGTCGTCCATGATCCGGATCCCAGCCAGACGATCTACGAGGCGATCGGCCTCGGCCTCGTCGTCATCATGGGTTACGCCGACGAAGACGCACAGGCCGACACCGATCGCACCGACAACCTCGTCGTCAACGTTCACCGCCGCCCGCTCAACCCGTTGCACCAGCGCTCGCACGAACCGACCCTATCGGGGACCCACCGGACGGCCGGGCCCGGAAGGTCCCACCTGTTACCGGGTGGTAATCGCCGCGCAGGCGGCCAGACTTGTCGGATGCCCGAACCCGCCACGCCCGACGAGGGACCGCTGCGCATCGCCTACCTCGCGTACCGGGGCAAGCCCCACTGCGGCGGCCAGGGGGTCTACACGAGACACCTCACGAAGGCACTGGTCGATCTGGGCCACCACGTCGAGGTGCTGGCCGGCCAGCCGTACCCCGAACTGGACGAACGGGTCCCGATGGTGCGGCTTCCCAGCCTCGACCTCTACAACGACCACTTCCCCATGCGCAAGCCCCGCATCTGGGAGATGAAGACCCGGTGGGACGTCGCCGAGGCCATGTCGTTCGCCACCGGCAACTTCTCAGAACCGATGGCGTTCAGCATGCGCGCCTGGGACCACCTGCGGAGGCGCCGCGGCAACTTCGACCTGATCCACGACAACCAGTGCCTCGGCTGGGGCCTGCTGCTGCTCCAGAACCGGGAGCACTTCCCGGTGCTATCCACCATCCACCACCCGATCACCGTCGACCGCCGCCTCGAGATCCAGCACGCCCGGTCGCTGATAGAGAACGCTGGAAAGCGCCGCTGGTACTCCTTCACCCGCATGCAGACGAGGGTGGCGAGCCGCATGGAACGTGTCATGACGGTCTCCGAGTCGTCGAGGGGCGACATCGTCGCCGACCACGGCGTCAACCCTGACCGCCTGCACGTCGTTCCCGTCGGGGTCGATCCCGACCTGTTCCGCCCACTGGACCACGTAGAGAGGGTTCCCGGCCGCATCGTCACCACCGCGAGTGCCGACGTGGCGATGAAGGGCCTCAGGTTCCTCCTGGAGGCCGTGGCCAAGCTGCGAACCGAACGTCAGGTTGAGCTGGTCATCATCGGAAAGCCGAGGGAGGACAGCGAATCCACCGACGCCTTTGAACGGCTGGGCCTCACCGACTGTGTCAACTACGTGCACGGCGTACCCGACGAGCGCATCGTCGAGCTCTACAGCGAGGCGGAGTTGGCGGTGGTGCCGTCGCTCTACGAGGGCTTCTCGCTTCCAGCCATCGAGGCCATGTCGTGTGGCGTGCCGCTCGTGACCACCACCGGTGGCGCCCTTCCAGAGGTGACCGGCACCCACGCAGAGACCTGCTACCAGGTTCCGCCGGGCGACTCTGATGCCCTGGCGGCGATGCTCAGGACGGCGCTGGACGACCCCGCCGCCCGCGACCGGATCGGGGCCGCCGGCCGCCGCCGTGTGGTCGACAACTGGAGTTGGCGTCACACAGCCGTTCGAACCGTTGAGCAGTACCGGGCCCTTCTGGCCGGGCAGGACACCTGAGGATCCTGGTCGTAGTGCTCACCGTCGATTACGGGCGTCTCGGCCTGAAGCCGGGCGACAGGGTCCTGGACCTTGGATGCGGTTTCGGCAGGCACGCCTACGAGGTTCTCCGCCGGGGTGCCGCCGTGGTGGCCTGCGATCTGGGGATCGACGAGTTGAGACAGGTACGGGGCGTGGTGGCGGCCATGTACCTGGATGGCGAGATCCCAGAGACGGCATCGGTTGGTACGGCCGCCGGCGACGCAACGTCGATGCCCTTTGACGACGACTCCTTCGACCACGTCATTGCCTCTGAGGTTCTCGAACACATCCACGACGATGACGGCGCGCTCGCAGAGTTGACCAGGGTCCTGCGGCCCGGCGGAACCCTGGCGACAACCGTGCCGGCGGCCCTGCCCGAGCGGATCTGCTGGGCGCTCTCCGAGGACTACCACGCCCCCAACACGCCCGGTGGCCACGTCCGCATCTACCGACGCTCAGAGCTCCACTCCAAGATGAGCGGCGCCGGCCTGGTGCCCGTCGGCTCTCACCGTGCGCACGCCCTCCACAGCCCCTACTGGTGGCTGCGCTGCGCCGTCGGCCCCGACCGCGCCATCGAGGACAGCCGGCTCGTCAGCCTCTACCACCGTCTGCTGACATGGGACATCGTGAAAGCGCCCAGGGTGACCCGGCTGACCGAACGCCTCCTCAACCCCGTACTCGGGAAGAGCCTCGTGATGTATGCAACCAAGCCGGTGTCCGCCGCGACCGCCGATTCGACAGGGCAGGCCAGGGAGTTGTCACATGTCTCTACCTGAGGTCCCCGGGGTGCTGGACGTCGCCCAGGTGCATCGCACCGCTGCGGGCATCGCCGAGTGGCAGCTACCCAACGGCATGATCCCATGGTTCCCGGGCGGCCACGCCGACCCGTGGAACCACGTTGAGGCCGCAATGGCCCTGGCCGTGACCGGCCACCTCGACGAGGCCGAGGCCGCCTACCGCTGGCTGGCCGACACACAACTCCCCAACGGCGCCTGGCACCAGTACTACACGGCAGAGGGAATCGAAGACCACAAGCACGACGCCAACGTCATCGCATACGTGGCTACCGGTGCGTGGCACCACTGGCTGATGACCCGCGACCGCGGATTCCTCGAGACGATGTGGCCCGTGGTGGAGCCGGCCATCGACTTCGTGCTGGACCTCCAGACAACCAGGGGCGAGATTCTCTGGGCACGTCACGCCGACGGCACACCGTGGTCGTTCGCCCTGTTGACCGGCTCGGCCAGCATCTCCCACAGCCTCCGCTGCGCCATCGCTGTGGCCGAGGAACTGGGCCACGAACGGCCCGACTGGGAACTCTCGCTCGCCTACCTGGCCCACACCGTGCGAACCAGGCCGGATGGCGCCTTTGCCCCGAAGGACCGGTGGGCGATGGACTGGTACTACCCGGTCCTCTCGGGCACCGTTGACGGAGCCGATGCCGTCCCGCACCTGGCCGGGCGCTACGACGAATTCGTCATGGAGGGCCTCGGCGTGCGCTGTGTCAGCAACCGACCGTGGGTGACGGCAGCCGAGACCTGCGAGTGCGCCATCGCCCACCTGTTCGCCGGCGACCGCCTGACCGCTGAGCAGATGTTTTCGTGGATCCAGACGATGCGCTGCGATGACGGCACCTACATGACAGGACTGGTCCACCCCGAGGGTGTGACGTTTCCCGACGGTGAGCGAACCACCTACTCGGCAGCGGCCGTTGTCCTGACCGCCGATGCTCTCTCAGGTGCAAGCCCGGCCTCGGGCCTGTTCACCGAACACACGGGGTTGCCTGACATCATCGAGACCGGCGCACCGGTACACGAGTCAGACTGAGGCTGGCAGGGCTCAGATGCCCTGACCCGTCCTCTTGAGCCCGCGCAGCGAGCCCGTGGCCGCCACCTCGGCGAAGGCACCCGACTCGAGGGCCCTGTTGTAGATCTCAAACGGTGGTCGACCGCCGTCGGCCGGGTCGGGAAACACGTCGTGGATCAGGAGGGTTCCGCCGAGGGCCAGGTGTGGCACCCATCCCTCATAGTCGGCGTGTGCCGGCTCGCTGCCATGGCCGCCGTCAATGAACAGCAGCGCCAACGGGGTCGCCCACGAGGCCGCCACCGCCGGCGAGTCGCCGATCACCGCTACGACGGTCCCCTCAAGGGAGGCCTCATGGAGCGTCCGTCGAAACAACGGAAGGGTGTCGACGAGGCCGGTCGCCGGATCGACCAGGTCTGGCTCATGCCATTCCCATCCCGGCTGATTCTCCTCGGATCCGCGGTGGTGGTCGACCGAGAAGAGGACCCGACCGCGTGCCTCGGCGGCTGCTCCCAGGTAGAGGGCCGACTTGCCGCAATAGCTGCCGACCTCGAGGAACGGTCCGTCCAGGGTGACCTCTGATGCACAGCGGTGGAGGGCCAGGCCCTCGTCGGTCGGCATGAAACCCCTGGCCTCCTCGGCCCGGGTGATGAGATCCCGGAGGCGTTCGTCCACCGGCAGGTCCACCAGTCAGCCTGAGGTTTCGACCAGCTCGTCGTCGGACCGGTCGCCCCAGAGCAGGTGTTCGAGAACGGCAAAGCGGACCAGCCACAACAGGCCGAAGGCGATGGCGTTCGCGGCCTGCACGGCGATGGTCCGGTCGCTGAAGCTGTCTACAACACCCACAAGGGCAGTTGAGAGGACCAGCCCCACAAAGGCCAGCGACCAGAACGGCAGGATCTCGCCGATCTTGTGGTCGCCCTTGTTCTTTTCCCAGACGTAGTGCCGGCTGAGGTAGTAGGCGGGCATGCTGCCGATGGCTACCGCTGCGGCATTGGCTGCCATTCCTGACCATCCCAGCCGGCCGTACAGGATGACGAGAAGGGTCTGGCCGGTAACGACGTTGACGATCGAGACTCCGGCGAACCGCATCAGCTTCTGCCCGTAGTCGTGCCACAGGCGCGCAGGAAGCGCAATGATGCGAGGGATCATGACGGGGAAGCCTACCCGTGTGGCCACAAATGGGCCGTGCCTGTGGTCACGTACCGGGTCAGCCCAGGAGCTTCCGGGCCAGCCTCCTGGCCGCCATCATGGGCGATTCGGAGGCCTGAACGGGCAGTAACCCCTCGGTTGCAAGCGCCTCGTCGGCGGCACCGGCGAGCAGGTGCTCCAGGTGGGCCCGCACCTCGGCGATCCGGCGCTTCTCACGGCGCCGGTCCAGCTCACCCCCCTGACACAGCAGATCCAGGTGACCGGCGACAGCGGCAGCAAGCTCGCCGATCCCATCTCCCTCGGTGGCCGTGGTCATGGTTATCGACGGCCTTCCGCTTCCAGGCCGAGTTGCGACCGTTGACAGGTCGAGCATCAGATCCAGGTCCCGACGGGCATCTGTGGCACCGGGCCTGTCGGCCTTGTTAACCACGAACAGGTCGGCAACCTCGAGCAGGCCCGCCTTGTTGGCCTGGACGGCATCACCCCAACCGGGAGCTACAACGACGACGGTGGTATCGGCGGCATCGGTCACGTCTACCTCCACCTGGCCCACACCGACAGTTTCGACCACGACGGGGTCGAAACCGGCAGCGTCGAGCACCCTGACCGCCCCGGGGACTGCAAGCGCCAGACCTCCGGCATGCCCGCGGGTGGCCATCGAGCGGATGAACACACCTGCCTCGGAGGCACCGCTCATACGCACACGGTCTCCGAGGATCGCACCGCCCGTTAGGGGCGACGATGGGTCAACGGCCAGCACGGCGGGCCGTCGGCCTGCCTCGGCCAGCAGAGTTGTCAGCGAGTTGGTGATGGTGGACTTGCCCGACCCGGGTGCGCCGGTGATGCCAACCACGTGTGCTCCCCCGACATGGGCATGGGCGGCCGACGCCACCTCGTCTGCAGGATCGCCGCCCCGTTCAACGAGGCTGAGGAGCCGGGCAGTGGCCCTGCGGTCACCCGAGCGTGAGGCGTCGGCCAGTTCGGCAACTGCCGACGACCCGGCCCCGGGTTCAGGTGCTTCCATCTCGACCCGCCGCTGACCTGACAGTGGAGACGACCTCTTCAACGGATGCGCCGGGTCCGAGCACCGCCGCAACCCCGGCAGCCTCCAACTCTGGAAGGTCGGCGTCGGGCACGATGCCACCGATCACGACCGGTACGGCCAGACCCGCCTCGTCAAGTGCCTTGACTATCAACGGCCCGAGGGTGAGGTGTCCTGCGTTGTGCATGGAGATGCCGACCACGTCGGCGTCCTCCTGTTCGACCGCGGCAACGATGTTGTCGGTGGTCTGGCGGAGCCCCAGATAGACGACCTCCATGCCCGCATCGCGGAGCATTCGTGCCACCACCTTGAGCCCGCGATCGTGGCCGTCCAGCCCCAGTTTGGCGAGAACCACCCTGATCGGGAGGCCGGTGTCGACCATCAGATGACCGCCGTCTCCACGTAGGTGCCGAACACTCCCTCGAGCGCCTCGACGATCTCGCCAACGGTGGTGCGCGCCCTGACAGCTTCGATGAGCGATGGCATCAGGTTGACCTCGGGATCGGTCGCATCGGCAACGACACGCCTCAGGGATGCTGCCACCGCTTCGCTGTCGCGCCCCGACCGCACCGCGGCCAGGCGGGCCAACTGGTCGTCTTCGGTCTCCTGACCGACCCTCAACAGGTCGGCCCCAGAGCCACCGTTGCCCTCGGTGAATGCGTTGACCCCGACCACGATTCGATCGCCGGCATTGACCTCGCGTTCGAAGCGGTAGGCAGACTCGGCGATCTCACCCATGAACCAGCCACTCTGGATGCCCTCGTGGACCCCCTCCAGGATCGACCCGCCGCCGATCTCGTCGAGGTGGGCAAAGATCTCCTCGGCCCGTCGCTCAACCTCGTCTGTCATCCACTCCACGTAGGCCGAGCCACCGAGTGGGTCCGCCACGCCGGTTACTCCGGTCTCGTGGGCGATGACCTGCTGGGTTCTCAGAGCGGTGCGCGCTGCAGCCTCACTGGGAAGCGCCAGGGCCTCGTCGTGGCTGTCCGTGTGAAGGCTCTGGGTGCCACCCAGCACACCTGCAAGGGCCTGGATGGCCACCCGGGCGATGTTGGTCTCGGGCTGCTGTGCGGTGAGGGACACTCCTGCGGTCTGGGTGTGGAAGCGCAGCTTGAGGCTGCGCTCGTCGACTGCGCCGTAGCGGTCGCGTAGCCACCGGGCCCAGATCCGTCGGGCGGCCCTGAACTTGCCGATCTCCTCGAAGAAGTCGACGTGGCTGTTGAAGAAGAAGCTGAGGCGTGGTGCGAAGGCGTCGACGTCGAGGCCGGCTGCGACGGAGGCCTCGACGTAGGCGAACCCGTTTGCGAGGGTGAAGGCCAGTTCCTGAACGGCCGTGGAGCCGGCCTCCCTGATGTGGTAGCCGGAGACCGACACCGGGTTCCAGCGGGGCATCTCGGCAGCGGTGAACCGGATCACGTCGGTGACGAGGCGCACCGATGGACGGGGCGGGAAGATGTACTCCTTTTGTGCCTGGTACTCCTTGAGGATGTCGTTCTGGAGGGTTCCGGCCAGCCGATCCCTGTCGACACCACCCTGTTCGGCGACCACCACGTACATGGCCAGCAGAATCGCGGCAGGGCCGTTGATGGTCATCGAGGTGGACACCCCGCCCAGGTCAACGTCGGCGAAGAGGTCTGACATGTCCTCGACCGTGTCCACGGCCACCCCCGCCCGGCCGACCTCGCCCAGCGACCAGGGGTGGTCAGAGTCGCGTCCCATCAGGGTGGGCATGTCAAATGCGGTGGAGAGGCCCGTACTCCCGGACCGGAGCAGTTCCCTGAAGCGACCGTTGGTGTCGGTGGCCGTGCCGAACCCGGCGAACATGCGCATCGTCCACAGGCGGGACCGGTACATGTCGGTGTGCACGCCGCGCGTGTAGGGGTACTCGCCGGGAAGCGGCCCCTCGCCGTAGACCGGTGAGAGGGGAATGCCAGACAGCGTCAAGCGGGGGTCATCCACACCAACACCCTAACTTTGGCCGGGAACCCCCACCCCACCGGTCGTCGGCGCCTTGTCTGTGCCGCGTGGCCGTAGGGTCACGAGCATGGTCGTGACCACGTTTGTAGCCATTGGCGTGCTGGTGGTGGGCCTTCTCATCGGCTGGCCGGTGCTGGTAGCGCTGTCGGCCATCTTTGTGGCGGTTCAACTGCTCATGATCGGCGCCCGGGCCGCTGTCGAGAGCAACGACAGACGTCTCGCAGCGCGCCTGACCGCACGCCAGGAGGCCCACAACGACGAGGGCTGAACGCCAGCACGGCCCACCTTCACGGTGCGGCCGGCGCTGGTGAGCCGCTACCGTTCCCGTGGGCACACAGAACCGGGGAACTTCCCGTTCCGTACCCACCCACCACGATGAACAGCCCCCACCCAGACCCCTTCTCGCTGGCCGACGAGGCCGCAGCCGCCCTTGCCGAACGCACGGGGCAGGCGACCCACGATGCCGTCGTGGTTCTGGGCTCGGGTTGGGCAGCGACTGCCGACGGTCTGGGCGAGGTCCTCGCCGATGTGCCTCTCGACGACCTGCCCGGCTTTCCGGCCCCAACTGTTGCCGGGCACCGCAACAGCGCCCTGTCGGTTGCGGTGGGTGACACGACAACCCTTGTGCTGGGGGGCCGTAGCCACCTCTACGAGGGGCATCCGGTGCCCACGGTCGTGCATGGGGTACGTACCGCAATCGCAGCCGGTTGCGGGGTGGCGATTCTCACAAACGCCGCAGGAGGCCTCAACCCTGCCTGGCCTGTCGGCCAGCCGGTGGTCCTGCGCGATCAGTTGAACCTGACCGGAGCATCACCCATGGCAGGTCCACCGCCACCACCCGACCGGCCGGCACGCTTCGTTGATCTGACCGAGGCCTACTCCATGCGGCTTCGGGGACTCGCCCACCAGGTGGACAGCTCGCTTCCCGAGGGCATCTACGCGGGTCTACTCGGCGGTGCCTACGAGACACCGGCTGAGGTGCGAATGCTTGGCGGCCTTGGTGCAGACCTGGTCGGAATGTCGACCGTGCTCGAGACGATCGCAGCCCGGCACCTCGGAGCCGAGGTGCTGGGGATCTCCCTCGTCACCAACGCCGCCGCCGGGATGGGCAACGAGAACCTGGACCACGCCGAGGTCCTTGAGGCAGCCAGGGCAGCGGGACCGCGCATGCTGGCGCTCCTGCGCGGCGTGCTGGAGAGGCTGTGACGACCCTCACCTCCACGGACCGCTCAGCCGAAACTGCACGAAGTTGGTTCGAGGTCGACCCCGACCCCGAGACGCGTGCGGAGACCGAGGCACTGCTCGCCGGCGGAGGTAGCGCCCTCGAGGAACGCTTCGGCGACAGATTGGTGTTCGGCACTGCAGGCCTCAGAGGAGAACTCGGCACAGGCCCGATGCGAATGAACCGTGTGATGGTGCGGATGACGGCCGCAGCCATAGCCAGGCACCTGCTGACCGGATCCGGCCCGAACGGCAACCCGGCCGACTCCGACACGACACCGGTGGTTGCCGTCTGCTTCGACGCACGTCACATGAGCGACGTGTTCGCCGAGGACACGGTGAGGGTGCTGGCGGGCCGGGGGGTCGCAAGCATCCTGCTCCCGGGGCCACTTCCGACACCCCTTCTGGCGTTCACCCTGCGCAACAAGGGGGCCGATGCCGGAATCATGGTCACGGCCAGCCACAACCCACGTGCCGACAACGGCTACAAGGTCTACTGGTCAGATGGCGCCCAGATCATCTCTCCTGTCGATGCTGAGATCTCAGCCCTGATCGACGACTCGCCCCTGCCCACCGACGACGACCTTGCCGGTGGGGAGAGCCCTCTCATCACCCGGGTAGGGCAAGACGAGGTAGCGCGCTACGTCGAGGCGACAGCCTCGGTCGTACAGGTCGATTCGCCACGGGGCCTCTCTGTCGTCTACACGCCTCTGCACGGGGTGGGCCGCGACACCCTGCTCAGGGTCTTTGAGAATGCAGGTTTCGACAAACCCCTGGTGGTCCCCGAACAGGGTGACCCCGACCCCGACTTTCCGACCGTGGAGTACCCGAACCCCGAGGTCCCAGGTGCCCTGGACCTGGCCATAGCCCTGGCCACCGAAAGGTCGGCCGACATCGTGCTCGCCAACGACCCCGATGCAGATCGGCTGGCGGTCGCCGTTCCCGACGGAGCAACATGGCGCACCCTCACCGGCGACGACGTCGGGGCACTGCTCGCCGACCACGTGCTCACCGGGGGCTCGGGCCACAACCGCCTTGTAGCCACCACCGTGGTCTCCTCCAGGATGCTGGAGTCGATCGCCGCCCACCACGGGGTGCGCCACGCCGAAACCCTCACCGGCTTCAAGTGGATTGTCAGGCCCGGCCTGCTCGACCCGGCAGCCGACTTCGTGTTCGGGTACGAGGAGGCGGCCGGCTTTGCCGTCGGTGATCTCGTACGCGACAAGGACGGCATCACAGCAGCCCTTGCATTCGCAGAGTTGGCTGCAACCGAAAAGGCGACAGGCAGAACCGTCATCGACCGACTACATGACCTGTGGCAGCGCCACGGACTGCACAGGACCGGCCTACGAACCATTCGCTTCGAGGGACCGGGCGGTGCGTCACGAATGGCGGAACTGATGGACAACCTTCGATCCAGGCCTCCCAGGACCATCGCGGGCATGGGTGTGGTATCGGCGACCGACCTGGCCGAACCCGGTTCGGTGTTACCGCCAACAGACGCAATCGTCTTCAATCTGGACGGTGGACGCCTCGTTGTCCGACCCAGCGGTACCGAGCCGATGCTGAAGACCTACGCAGAGGTGACCGACACCTCCCCCGGCGACGATCTCGTTGCAGCCGAGGCGGCTGCAACCCGACTGCTCGACAACCTGCTGGACGGCGCAGGCCTCATGTTGGCCAGGGCGGTCACATGACAACCTCGACTGCATTTGTTCCGAGCACCGGCGGTGGCCCCGTGAGCACGACGCCCGTCGACGCGGTTTCTCTGGAGGCACGGGCCGCAGCCCTGTGCACACGCTCGATCAAGACCACCAGCAAACGGGCGGCCCTCCACACCACGATCAGGTGCATCGACCTGACCACCCTCGAGGGCACCGACACCGCTGGCAAGGTGGCATCCCTGTGCCAGAAGGCGATCCGGCCCAGCCCGGGCGACCCGACGATCCCGTCGGTGGCGGCGGTTTGCGTCTACCCCGAGATGGTGGAACACGCCGTGGCGGCTGTCGCCGGAACCGGTGTAGCAGTGGCAAGCGTGGCCGGCGCATTCCCGGCGGGTATGTCCGCACCTGCCGTGAGGGTCGCCGACATTGCCGACGCCGTAGGCCGAGGCGCCGATGAGATTGACATCGTCTTGAACCGGTCCGCGTTCATGGCAGGGGACCTGGGACGCGCACACGACGAGATCGTCGCCGCCAAGGAGGCCTGCGGTTCAGCACACCTCAAGGTCATCTTGGAGACCGGCGAGCTGGGTTCATACGATCAGGTCCGGCGGGCCTCGATGCTGGCAATGGCTGCAGGCGCCGACTTCATCAAGACGTCCACGGGCAAGATCCCCAGGGCCGCCACCCACCCGATGGTCCTGAACATGGCCGAGGCCATCCGCGACTACGCCGACCAGACCGGTGTGGTCGTGGGCCTCAAGGGAGCCGGTGGAATACGCACAGCCAAGCAGGCGTGGCACCACCTGGTGATCGTGGGTGAGACGCTGGGCTCCGAATGGCTCAACCCGGAACTGTTCCGCCTTGGAGCCTCCAGCCTGCTCAACGACGTCCTGATGCAGATTCAAAAACTCGACACTGGCCGTTACAGCGGCCCCGACTACGTCACGGTGGACTGAGACCATGGCCCCAACAGACAACCCTCCTGAGACCTTCGGCATCGACTACGCCCCGGCGCCCGAGTCAACTGCGGTGGTCGACATCGCCGACAGCTACGGCCACTTCATCAACGGTGACTTCGTCGAACCCTCTTCCGGGGCCACGTTCCCGACCGTCAATCCGGCCACCGAGACGCACCTGGCCGATATCGCCGACGGCTCAGCCGAGGACGTCGACCGTGCCGTCACCGCTGCACGCGCTGCGTTCGAGGGGCCATGGGGCCAGATGCCGGGGAGCGAGCGGGGCAAGTACCTGTTCCGGATCGCCCGTCAACTCCAGGAGCGGTCCCGTGAGTTCGCCGTGCTCGAGACCATGGACGGCGGCAAGCCCATCACTGAGAGCCGTGACCTGGACCTGCCGATGTCGGCCGCCTGGTTCTTCTACTACGCAGGCTGGGCCGACAAGCTGGAATACGCGTTCCCCAACAGGACCATGGCGCCCCACGGGGTGGCCGGCCAGATCGTGCCGTGGAACTTTCCGCTCATGATGGCTGCCTGGAAGTTGGCACCGGCCCTTGCTGCCGGCAACACGGTTGTTCTCAAGCCGGCAGAAACCACGCCCCTGACAGCCCTCCTGTTGGCCGACGTGCTGCAGGACATTGACCTGCCACCCGGGGTTGTGAACATCGTGACCGGTGCGGGCGCCACTGGCGCAGCTCTCGTTTCCCATCCCGGCATCGACAAGCTGGCCTTCACCGGATCGACCGACGTCGGCAAGGCCATCCAGCGGATCGCTTCGACCCGCCGCATCCCCCTCACCCTGGAACTTGGCGGCAAGGCCGCCCACATCGTGTTCGAGGACTCGGCAGTCGACCAGGCCGTCGAGGGGGTGGTGACCGGCATCTACTCCAACCAGGGTCACGTGTGCTGCGCCGGGTCGCGCCTGCTGGTTGAGGAGTCGATCGCAGACCAGTTCGTCGAGCGCCTGAGGCGCCGGGTCTCAACACTGCGCCTGGGTGACCCACTCGACAAGAACACCGACGTGGGGGCAATCAACTCGGCTGATCAGTTGCAGCGCATCACAGACATGGTCGCAACCGGAGTCTCTGAGGGTGCCGACCTCTTCCAGCCCGAGGTCGACCTCCCCGACAAGGGCTACTGGTTCCCGCCGACGGTGTTCACCGGGGTGCAGCAGAGCCATACGGTGGCCCGCGAGGAGATCTTCGGACCTGTGCTCACCGTCCAGACCTTCCGCACTGCCGAGGAGGCCGTGGAGAAGGCCAACAACACGCCCTACGGCCTGTCAGCCGGCATCTGGACCGAGAAGGGCTCCAAAATCCTCTGGATGGCAGAGAAGTTGCGGGCGGGTGTGGTGTGGGCCAACACCTACAACAGGTTCGACCCGGCCAGCCCCTTCGGCGGATACAAGGAGAGCGGCTTCGGCCGCGAAGGCGGCCTTCACGGCCTGTCCCCGTACCTGCGGGAACGAACGGGCGGCACCAGGGGAGGTGCATGATGGCTGAACACATGCCGGTCGACAAGACCTTCAAGCTGTTCATCGGCGGGGCGTTCCCCCGCTCGGAGTCAGGAAGGACGTTCCAGGTCCACTCGGCCGACGGTGACCTTCTGGCCAACGCAGCAAAGGCTTCCCGCAAGGACCTCCGAGAAGCGGTCAAGGCGGCACGCAGCGCCCAACCGGGATGGGCCGGCCGCACCGCCTACAACCGTGGTCAGGTTCTCTACCGGGTTGCCGAGGTAATGGAGTCCCGTCGGTCCGAGTTCACCTCGGTGCTGAGAGCCACGGGCATGGCTGCCCGTGCCGCCCGTACCGAGGTGGACAGGTCGATCGACAGGTGGGTCTGGTACGCGGGGTGGGCCGACAAGCTCCACCACGTGCTCGGCACGGTCAACCCGGTCGTCGGCCCCTACTTCAACTTCACCTTCCCCGAGCCAACCGGCGTGGTGGTCGTTGCCGCACCCGATGACCCGCCGCTACTCGGCCTGCTCTCACGGATCGCCCCGGTGATCGTCTCGGGCAACACGGCCGTGGTGGCCACCGGTGGCCCCTCGACTCTGGCAGCCGTGACGCTGGCCGAGGTTCTTGCAACCTCCGACGTGCCGGGTGGGGTGGTCAACGTCCTCACGGGTGAAAAGGGCGAGTTGCTGCCGTGGGCGCTTGGCCACATGGACGTCAACTCTGTCGACCTGACCGGTGCACCTGACGGCCTCGAGAATGAGGCTGTGGCTGCGGCCGCCGACAACGTGAAGCGCATCGTGCGTTCCGACCCGGCCGGTGCCAGCCCGTACATGATCGGCGACTTCCTTGAGATGAAGACCGTCTGGCACCCGATCGGGCGCTGAGGCGGCCTCAGGCCCCTATCCGGTCGACAACCAGCGGCAGAGGGGTTGGGGCCTCACCGACAACCTCAATTGCGCCTTCGAGGGCATCGCGGGCAGCGTCGAACAGGTCGGAATCTTCTGCGTGCAGTTCCAGGACAGGCTGGCCGGCCTCGACAGAATCACCCGGCTTGGCCAGGCAGACCACGCCGGCCGAGGCGCTCACGGTGTCCTCCTTACGGGCGCGTCCCGCCCCGAGACGCCACGCAGCAACCCCTACCGACAGGCAGTCGAGGCGGCCCAGCCAGCCGGCCTCGTCGACCGTGACAACCTCGACGTGTGGTGCGGTGGGCAGGTCGACCGACAGGTCACCTCCCTGAGCGGTGACCATCTCGTCGAACACCTCGCGGGGACGACCAGATGCCAGGACGGCTGCCGGGTCGGCGTCCAGACCCGCCAGGGCGACCATCTCGTCTGCCAGAGCCAGGGTGACCTCTACGAGGTCGGCCGGGCCGCCTCCCTCCAGGACCTCGATGCTCTCGACCACCTCGAGGGCATTGCCTGCAGTCCTTCCGAGGACCGTGTGCATGGCCGTCAGGAGGGCGACGGTGCGTACGCCGTTGGTCTCCCCCAGACCGACCATGGTTCGAGCCAGCTCCCTGGCCCGGTCCAGCTCGGGCATGAACGCCCCCGAGCCGAACTTCACGTCCAGCACAAGCGATTCGGTGCCCTCGGCGATCTTCTTGGACATGATTGAGCTGGCGATCAACGGTATGGAGTCGACCGTGGCGGTCACGTCGCGTAGCGAATAGAGGCGCCGGTCGGCCGGGCTGATGTCTTCAGTGGCCCCGGCTATCACACCCCCTACACGGCGCATCTGGTCGACCATCTCTTCGATGCTGAGCGATGCCCTCCACCCGGAGATCGCCTCCATCTTGTCGAGCGTGCCGCCGCTGTGGCCGAGACCCCTTCCCGACAACTGTGGAACCGCAGCACCGCATGCAGCGACCAGAGGAACGAGGATCAGCGAGACCTTGTCTCCGACTCCCCCGGTGGAATGCTTGTCGACCGTGGGCAGACCCACTCCGCCGAGGTCCAGCCGACTCCCGGAGTCGACCATCGCCCCGGTCCACACCGCCAACTCATCGGGCTCCATGCCTCGGAAGAAGATGGCCATTGCGAGCGCAGCAGCCTGCTCATCGGCGATAACCCCGCCGGCGGCGTAGTTGTGTATGAACCAGGTGATCTGTTCGTCGCTGAGGCGGTGACCGTCGCGTTTTGCCCTGATGATCTCGACGGTGTCCACGGCTCAGTCCCCGTCTGAGGAGGTGTCCAGGTCTTCTGGTGAGAACGGGTCGGCCAGCAGTTCGACGATGGAGCGGGGCCCGTTGCGGCCGTCGACCAGCAGTTCGGTGCCGCCGGCTTCCAGAAGCAGTTGCCGACACCGCCCGCACGGCGCCAGTGGCTGCCCTTCGGGGTTGGTGGCGACCACGGCCACCAGACGGCCACCGCCGGTGAGGTGCATGTCTGAGACCATGCCGCACTCGGCACACAGGGTGAGGCCGTAGGAGGCGTTCTCCACATTGCAGCCGGACACGATCCGGCCGTCGTCGGTGAGGCCCGCGGCGCCCACCGGGAACCGGGAGTACGGGGCGTAGGCGTTGGCTGCGGCCTCGGCAGCCACCGAGCGCAGCGCCTGCCAGTCGATGTCGGGGTCAGCGTCCATCCCACCATGCTGCCCCATACGGCGGTGATTGCACAGGATTCGACTCCGGCAGGAGCATCCGGCGTGGCGCTACGGCTTCAGGCGGTAGACGTTGGTGTCGCGCTCTTCAAAACCGAGGCGGCTGTACAGCCGGTTGGCTGCCTCCCTTGAAGGGCGGGATGTGAGGTCGATCGTCGTGGCGCCGACCTCGCTGGCACGCTGGATTGCAGCCCGGTTGAGGGCCTCGCCAACGCCCCTGCCCCTGGCTTCCTCGTCGACGACCACGTCCTCGATCCATGCCCGCACTCCCGTTGGTATCCGAAAGACAACCAACGTCATCATTCCGAGAACCGCTCCATGCTCCTCGGCCACCAGCAGGATCGAGGCATCCGAGTCCACGAGCGCGCAGAGTTCTCCACGATCAGGAGCGGGGTTGGAGTTGGACAACTGTGGAACAAGCCGGACCATCGCCTCCACGAGGGCGTCGTCCACCTCGGTGGCTTCACGAATCTCAATCATCGAATCATCCATCCGGACAGATTGTAGGAGGCCCCAGCCTGCCAACCGGATCGCCCACCTGCCGGGCGCGTGCTGCACCGGCCACCGGTAGCCTCCGATGATGGTTGGCTCTCCGGCACCCCACCTGCACTGGACCGACGCAGCGAGGATCAACGACCTCGAATCGCCGATCCTGATTGCGGCCTTCGAGGGCTGGAACGATGCTGGCGAGGCATCGTCCACGGCAACCCGCTACGTGCGCGACCACTTCGAATCGGTTGAGGTGGCAACAATCGACGCCGAGGACTTCTTCGACTTCACCGTGGCCCGACCGAGCGTCCACCTCGACGAGGACGGCAGTCGCCACATCGCCTGGCCCTCAACAAGCGTGTACGCGGCCCACATCCCGGGAACCGGGCACGACCTGATTGTCCTGACCGGCCACGAGCCACAGTTGCGCTGGCGGACCTTTGTGGACCACGTGGTCACAACCGCCAACGAGGTCGGCGCCAGCCTTGCCGTCACCCTCGGTGCCCTGTTGACCGACATTCCCCACACCCGGCCCGTGCAGGTGTACGGAACTTCCGACGACGAGGCGATCGCCGAGCACCTGAGCCTCTCGCCGTCGACCTACGAGGGGCCCACGGGCATAGTCGGTGTCCTGGGAACCGGCCTTCGGGCAGCCGGGATACCAACAGCGTCCCTGTGGGCGAGTGTTCCTGCCTATGTGTCGAGCGCCCCCTCCCCCAAGGCCGCCCTGGCACTGGTCGAGAGCCTCGGCACCGTGCTGGGAACGGCCATCCCGTGCACCGACCTCGAGATAGCTGCCGCCGCCTACGAGCGCCAGGTCAGCGAACTGGTGGCCGAGGACGACGACACCGCGGAGTACGTCGAGCGCCTGGAGGTGGACTTCGACGAGGAGCCCAACGACAACCCGGAACGTCTGGTGGCCGACATCGAGGATTTCCTGCGAAACCAGCCGGGTAAGCCCTGACCCTCAGGCCGACTCATCTCCCCGCCACGGCGGGTCACGGGGAGCATCGAAGCGAACATCGACGTGCTCGCCGCGGATTGCCCTGAATGCCTCGTCAGCCCACTCATCGGGAAGGATCGTGTCCTCGGGGAGGTTTCCCTCGGCGAAGAACCCGACGTCACGACACTCGAGCGGGTGAGCCTCCAGCTCACCACCGGTCATGCGGCAGTGAAAGACCAGCGAGTAGAGCGGGATGCCGGTGAAGCCCAGCCGGAAGCCGTCGAGGATGGCAATGGGCCTGACCACCTCACAGTGGATTCCGGTCTCCTCGAGGACCTCCTTGATAACCACCTCGGCGGGTGAGTAGCCGACGTCGGCCCATCCGGTTGGGTAGAGCCACAGGCCGGACTCGGCCCGCTGCACGAGCAGCAGTTCTCCGTCGTCGTTGCCGACAACGGCCGCCACCGTCGACTTGGGGGTCACGTAGCCGGGCACCCCCTCACCTACCGAGGCCAGCCACCCGTCCATCAACTCGCCCACGTCGGGGGACTCGGCACCCGACTCGGCCCGAACACGGATGTCGGCGGCCACCTTGAGCACCTCCTCGAAGCGCTCCTGCTCGTAGAGAACCTCGGTGAAGCCGAGGCCGGTGCGGGCAATTGCCGCCAGCGACTCCGCCCAGCGAAGCAGTTCCTGACGGGTCGGTGGCAGGTGGTCAGGGTCGCTCATGGCACCGGACCGTAGGCGATCACCGTCCGAATCACAGTCTCAGAGGTCGACCGTCACCCATCGCAGTACCGACAGCTCAATCTCCGCGAGGTGGTCTGGATCGGTGAGTCTGGAACCGGAGCCGTCGCGGAGATAGAAGGCATCAACCACATCGGACCCGATGGTCTGCACCCGTGCGCTCACGAGGTCGAGGTCCAGCTCGGCAAACGCCCGGGTGATCCTGTAGAGAACACCGACCCCGTCGGGGCAACTCACCTCCAGGACGGTCGCCACATCCGAGGTCTCATTGTCCACGGTGACCCGCGGACTTGCAGGCCTCGCCGAGGTGGGTGCCTGCCTGTAGATACGGGAACGCTCACCCAGGCGGGCCGCGATCGCCAGGCGTCCTGCCAGCGCCCTCTCGACCTGGTCGGCAACTGCCGCCCAGTCGGGGGCCTGCCCGAACACGCCAGTTACCCGAAACACCGACAGGGCCCGGCCCCCCTCGGAGTGAGCCGAGGCATCCAGCACGTCGAGGCCGTTGAGGGCCAGCACACCGGCCACCTTGGAGAACACGCCGGGTCTGTCCGTGGCGACGACCGTGAAGGTCGAGCCCTCCCCTGATGCCACGTCCTCACCGCCCTCGAGCAGCACCCGCTGTTCAGGGCTGGGGAACAACCCGACGACCAGTTCGGAGACGTCGCCGCCGGCCAGCACGTAGTCGACCCGCGCCACCAGATCACCGACCAGATCGGCCTTCCAGCGACTCCATGCCGAGGAACCGGTGGCAACGGAGTCGGCCTCGGTAAGGGCTGCCAGCAGTCTGAGAAGACTCTGGCTCTTCAGCGACTGTGCGACAGCCAGGATCGTCCCGGAATCCTCCAGGTCACGCCTGGTGGCCACATCCGGCAGGAACAGGTGGTGTTCGACCATTGCGACGAGAAGGTCCACGTCGGGGCCGGGATAGCCCATCCGGGTGGCAATGGTGCGAACCAGCCCCATTCCCACCTCGGTGTGGTCGCCGGGGTAGCCCTTTCCAATGTCGTGCAGCAGCGCACCCACAACCAGCAGGTCCGGTCGATCCACCTTATGGCGTAGACGTCCAGCCTCGGCTGTCGCCTCCAGAAGGTGGCGGTCAACGGTGAAGCGGTGGTATGCGTTGCGCTGTGGCCGGTGCCGACACGGCCCCCACTCGGGAACCAGGCGGACGAAGAGCCCAGCCTGGTCCAGATCCTCGACCACCTGAACGAGGTCTGGCCCCGTCGACATCAGGGCCTCGAGGTGTTCCCGGGCCTCGTCGGGCCAGGGGTCGGGCATGGGTGGGGAGCCGGCGGCGAGGCGCTGCAACATCAGACGGTCCATGTAGGCACCCCGGGCGGCGGCCGCCGCTGCTACACGCAGGGGGAGAACCGGGTCATCATCGACCGGGACATCTTCGGCAAGGAACAGCCGGTCGTCATCCAACATGATGCCATCGCCGAGCTCGACCACCTCGGGTCTGGACCTGCCTGTCGACCACCTCCAACGTCTGTCCCGGAGTGCTCGGCGAATCCGCCGGTAGGCGCCATCACCCACCCATGTGATGGCGGCGGCGGCCGCTGCGACGTCGGCCATGAGCCGGTCGGCATCGCCGTGGCTGAGCCTCTCGGCCACCTCGTCCTGCAACTCGAGGAGAAGCCTGTCTGAACGCCCACCGGTCACCCGGTGCAACTCCACCCGGACGGTGAGGAGCACCTCGAAGGCATGTGACAGGCCCGCCGCCTCAGAGGCGTGCAACACCGGTTCGGTGGCTTCGGCCCATGCCAGCGAGTGGACATCGCGTAGGCCGCCACGCCCCTCCTTCAACTCGGGTTCCAGGCGAAATGCAACCTCACCGTGTTGCCCATGTCGCTCCTCGACCCGGGTAGTCAGAGCCTCCAGGTTCGCTTCGGCGCTACCCATCCACTGGTCTCGGCCCCCGTCGGCCAACTCAGTTGCCAGACCGGTGTTGCCGGCGACATATCGGGCGGCCAGAAGGCTGGTCGCGGTATCCAGATCTCCGTCGGCCACATCGAGGATCTGTTCGACGGTTCCCACCTGGTGGCCCAGTTTGAATCCGGCGTCCCACAACGGATACCAGAGGCTCTGCGCAAAGTCTGAGACATCGACGTTCGGGCCGGTGAGCAGAACCACGTCGATGTCGCTGCCCGGACAGAGCTCTCGCCGGCCGTATCCACCGACCCCCACCAGTGTCGTTGCGTCAGGTGGACCGCCGGCCTCGAAGACATCCACCAGAAAGGCGTCGGTGCGCTCGGTGAGAGCCCGGCAGAACTCTGAACCGGTCAGGGTCCGATCAGCCAGCAGGTCGGAGGCGCTGAAGGCGAAAGCGTTCACGTGGCCCTCTGTCAGCCACCGTCAGCGGCAACCGACACGGCGCAGCACCACGTCGATGTCGTCGACCATTCCCGTGTAGAAGGGCCCGAACTCGGCGTAGTTGGCCGAGGCCCGGTCGTAGCGCATCGTGTACACGACCTCCTTGAGGTCGTCGGGGTGTTCTCCGAACAGGGTCACGCCCCACTCGTAGTCGTCGACGCCCGTCGAACCGGTGACCACCTGGAGAATTCGACCAGCGAAGGTCCGTCCCGAGGCGCCGTGCTCGCGCATCAACTCCATCCTCTCCTCAAACGGAAGGGTGAACCAGTTGGCGCCCACCACCCGGCTCTTTGACATCGGGTAGAAGCACCACGCCGGCTTTCCCTCGGGGGGAAGCTGTGGATAGAGGCGGGCCTGCCTCATCTCGTCGGGTACCCCAGCGGCGTACTCGGAGATCTCCGTCATTGACACGTAGCTCTCGACAATCTCGAGGCCTGCGGCCACCACGGCCGTCTGCAGGTCGCGGAGCCTCCAGAGGTCGTCGCCGAGTGCCATCAGGGCCACGTCGGCCTTGTGCCCGAGAATGGCCACGGGAACCACCTGGTCGCCGGCATCCCTGGCTGCCCGAACCGCCTTCTCTACGGCGCGGACGTCGACCGACCGGCCGATCAGGGAACGGCGCACCCTGAAGAACAGGTGCAGGACGCAGAGACCCTCAGAGGGTGAGACTGGTTCGGTCATCGCAGCGGATTCTAGGTAGCGCTGAGCCCACCCGGCGCCTCGGAGGCCACAGGGACCCCGTCAGTCGCCGGTGTACAGGTTCAGGCGTCGGCCCCTTGCGAATCCGGCCAACTGGAATCCGGCTGTCCGGGCTGTCTCCACAGCCAACGCTGACGGGGCACTTACGGCGACGAGGGCGGCAAACCCTGCTACCCATGCCTTCTGCGCGAGTTCAAAGGAGGCACGTCCGCTAACCCAGAGGCCAAGGTCAGTGGCGGGCAGCAGTCCGTTGAGGTGGAGGTGGCCGACCACCTTGTCGACGGCGTTGTGGCGTCCGATGTCCTCGCGCGAGACGACCGGCATCCCCGAGCGGTCAAATGCCACAGCGGCGTGCACTGCACCTGTCGCCCCGAACAGGGGCTGGCCACCGTCTATCAGGTCGGTCAGCCCGGTCAGGACCTCAAGGTCGAACGGCTCCGCCTCGAGCGGATCCAACCGGTCGCATAGTTCGTCGATGGCCATTGACCCGCACAGACCACATGACGAGGAGGCCGGGCCAAGGCGCGGGGTGGGGGTCGGTGCCAGGCCTCCGGTGTCCACGCTCACGTCGTTGAAGGCTGATTCCGTGGCAGGTCCCTCGGCGCAGTAGCGGACGCCTCTGACCGCTGAGCCACCCAGCACCCCCTCGGTCACGCAGAAGCCCACAGCCAGGTCGAAGTCGTCACCGGGCGTGCGCATTGTCGTGGCGACCAGATTGCCATCAAGGCGAATCGACATCGGTTCTTCGACGATCAGGTCGTCGGGTACGCGCCTGCTCTCGGTGCCGTCGATACGGCGGGTCAGGACTCTGGCGGTTCGTCCCCTGGCAGCCACCTCAACGGCCCCCGGTGTTGAATGCATGCGTCACAGCCACCAGTGAACACGCCTGTAGTCCCAAAACGCCACGGAGCGCCCCGAGGGGCGCTCCGCAACAGATCGGTCCGGTGGACCAGCCGGATCAGAAGTCCATGTCCGGCATTCCACCGCCACCCTCTTCGGGTGCGTCGGCGATGACCACCTCGGTTGTGAGGAACAGTGCCGCTATGGAGGCTGCGTTCTGCAGAGCCGAACGGGTGACCTTTGCGGCATCGATGATGCCGGCGGCGACCAGGTCCTCGTATTCGCCCGTCTCGGCGTTGAGGCCGTTGGGGCCATCGAGGGCCCGCACCCTCTCGACTATGACGCCGCCCTCCATTCCGGCGTTCACGGCAATCTGGTACAGGGGCGCCTCGAGAGCCTTTGCGACGATCCGTGCACCGGTCGCCTCATCGCGCTCAAGACCCTCGCCAGCAGCTGCAGCTGCCTCCTGGGCACGCAGCAGGGTCACGCCGCCACCGGCGACGACACCCTCTTCGATGGCTGCCTTGGTCGTGGAGACGGCATCTTCGATGCGGTGCTTCTTCTCCTTGAGTTCGACCTCGGTGGCTGCTCCGACCTTGAGGACGGCCACGCCACCGGACAGCTTGGCGAGGCGCTCCTGAAGCTTCTCGCGGTCGTAGTCGGAGTCCGTGTTGTCGATCTCGCCCTTGATCTGGGCGATGCGGCCGGCGATGTCGGCCTCGTCGCCGGCACCCTCGACGAGGGTGGTCTCATCCTTGGTGACCACCATCTTGCGGGCACGACCCAGCATCTCGAGGGTGACACCGTCGACCTTGAGGCCGACCTCCTCGGAGATGACCTGGCCTCCGGTGAGGATGGCCATGTCCTGGAGCATTGCCTTGCGGCGGTCGCCGAAGCCCGGGGCCTTGATGGCAACCGAGGTGAACGTGCCGCGGATCTTGTTGACGACGAGCGTGGCCAGGGCCTCGCCCTCGACGTCCTCGGCGATGATCACGAGGTTGCTACCGGCCTGCATGACCTTTTCGAGGGCCGGGACCAGGTCGCGTACCGCCGAGATCTTGGAGCCCACCAGCAGGATGTAGGGGTCCTCCAGCACGGCCTCCATACGGTCGGGGTCGGTCACGAAGTAGGGCGAGATGTAGCCCTTGTCGAAGCGCATGCCCTCGACCAGGTCCATCTCCATGCCGAAGGTCTGGCCTTCTTCGACGGTGATGACGCCGTCCTTGCCGACCTTGTCGATCGCCTCGGAGATCATGGCTCCGATCTCTACGTCTGCCGACGAGATGGCGGCCACGTTGGCGATCTGCTCCTTGTCGCTGGAGACGTCTACGGAGGCGTCGCCAATGGCCTCGACGGCGGCGGCGACGGCTGCCTCGATGCCCTTCTTGACAGACATCGGGTTGGCGCCGGCGGCGACGTTGCGGAGGCCCTCGTGGACCATCGCCCAGGCCAGGACGGTTGCCGTGGTGGTGCCATCGCCTGCCACGTCGTCGGTCTTCTTGGCGACCTCCTTGACCAACTCGGCGCCGATGCGCTCGTAGGGGTCCTCTAGATCGATCTCCTTGGCAATGGACACGCCGTCGTTGGTGATCGTGGGGGCGCCCCACTTCTTGTCGAGCACGACGTTGCGGCCCTTGGGGCCCAGGGTGACGCGGACTGCGTCGGCCAGCTGGTCCATGCCTCTTTCGAGAGACCGGCGGGCCTGCTCGTCGAACGAGATGATCTTCGCCATCAGCGGATGCCTTTCATCGGTGGGTCATGGTGACCCGTGGTGTGTGAGATGGCCCGGGGACGGGATACGCCACGCCGTTGGCACTCTCATGGTGAGAGTGCTAATCCAACCAGCAGCAGCACTGAATCACAACCTGCCATGCCGCCCGGTTGGGGCGTTGGACTCTCTGGAGGCCGGACGTAGCCGACCGGGGTTCAGCCTCCGGCTACAGCCGGGACGATGGCAACCGTGTCGCCATCGGGTACCTGGGTTGCGAGACCGTCGAGAAAGCGCACGTCGTCGTCGCTCACGAACACGTTCACGAAGCGTCGCAGGGCTCCGGCCTCGTCGAGGATCCGCTCACCGAAGCCGGGATGGGACTGCTCGAGAGCAGTCAGTGCCTCGCCCACGGTTGCGGCATCGACAGCCACCTCGGGTGCCCCGCCCGTGAGCGGTCGAAGCGTTGTCGGGATTCGTACGGTTACAGCCATTGGTTCCACCTGTTCGTCGTTCCGGGGGGCGGGCTGAACGGCAACCGCCTCATCAGGAGTAAACCCTACCAAAGCAGTCAGGATTCCGCACCATCAGGGGAAATCCGGCTCAAGCCGGCCAGCGGGACCCCAGGTTGGATGCAACGGCCTCTTCCACACAGGCGAGGGTGTCGGCAATCGCCCGTTCCTCACCGAACTCCTCGACCAGTGAGATGGCCTCGACCCGACCGGCCACTCCCGGATCCACCTGCCCGGCCACCACCAGCAGGGGCACGCCTGCCGCCGCCGCATAGGCAGCGACACCTCCCACCACCTTGCCCTCAAACGACGCCTCGTCGAGGCGCCCCTCTCCGGTGACCACCAGGTCGGCACCTGCCACGACCTCGTCAAGTGCCACCTCTTCGGCGACCAGGTCGAAACCATCGACAAGGCCTGCACCCAACGCCGCCAGACCGCCAGCCAGACCACCCGCAGCCCCGGACCTGTCCAGGCCAGCCACATCGACACCGTGTTCCCCTGCATAGACCTGGGCGAGCCTCTCAAGGCGACCGCGCAACATCGCCACCTGCGCCGGGCTGGCACCCTTCTGGGGACCAAAGACCTCGGCCGCATCCACGAAGCGTGTCCTCACATCGCAGGCGACAAGCAACTCGATTCCCCGGAACCGCGCCGGCGAGCCCATCGCCCTGAGAGCGCCCAGCCCACCGTCGGTGGTAGCCGACCCGCCCAGCCCGATGATTACCCGCCGCGCTCCCTTTTCGACGGCTGCCAGGATCAGCTCGCCCGTTCCCGCTGTCGTGGCATCAAGGGGACTGTTCCCGGCCTGCCCTCCAACCAGATCGAGGCCTGAGGCCCTTGCCATCTCGATGACAGCGGTGTGGCCGTCGAGCCGCCACTGCGCCTCCACCGGTTCGCCCAGCGGCCCGGTCACGGTGGTCGACCGGTTGGGCCCTCCAAGGACGTCGAGGGTGCCCTCGCCACCGTCAGCCATCGGGACCATGTCGGTGCTGCCGCCCAGCCCCGAGACCGCACCTGCGATGGCCAGGGCGACCTGCTGCGCGGATCCGGTACCCCTGAACTTGTCAGGTGCGGCCACCACCCGCACCGGTGGAACCTCAGCCCGAGTAGATGATTCCATCGGCGCCGAGGATTACAACCACGTCGGCGTTAGCCAGGCGCTCAAGGGTGCCATCGGGAACCGACAGGCCCCCGGTGGGCATCTGGGACAACAGGTCAGGGTTTCCAGGTGCCACCACCTCCATGACCATCCGGGCATCGTCGGCAAAGCCGGACCGGTAGAAGATGCCCGACACGTCGGTGCGGCTGGCGTTGGCCGGCGATTCAAGGGCGTAGCCCCTGGGGTTCAAGATGTCGGTCACAGCACCTGCTGCACCGCCAAAGCCCGAGCCATTGGCCACGAGGACCTTGACCTCACTGGGCGACCTGCTCGGGAACAGGACCGGCGCGGTCGTGGTCGCCAGAACGGGGGCCTCTGTGGTGGGCACCACATCAGCGGAGTCGTCCGGGGTATCTGTCTCGACCACATCAGGGGCCTCGTCGACCTGAATCTGATCATCGCCACCGGCCGGCTCGGTTACGGCCACGGTGCCGACATCGCTGTCGACCGCCTTCCACAGGAGGACCAGGCCGATCACGAGCGCCACGGCAATAAGGAGAAGCGCCCTCGGTGTAGCTGCCGGGTTGCTGGGGCCCAGCCCGACGCTACGACCGCGACCCCCGACGTTCACTTGGTGTCCTCGACCACCGGGCTCTCAAAGCGTGCGCGGCGGCGACGCTCACGCTGCCGCTGGAGTCGCCTCACGACAAGCGGGTCGTAGACCATTGCCTCTTCGTCCTCGAGCAGCGTGGTCAGCAGCTGCTGGTAGCGGGTGGCCGACAGCTCAAAGCGCTCAAGTATCTGTACGTCCTTAGGCGCAGGGGAATCCCACCAGGTGCGCTCGAAGTCCAGGATCTCCCGGTCTCGTTGGGTCAGGGCCATGTGGTGATCATCATCCAGCCAGAAGGGCTTTACAAGCACCCCCCCGGGGGGATGGAACTGTGGCGCCCGATCTCCAAACGCATACGGGGCAGCCGGTCCCCCGTCAGTCCCGGTAGCTGGGGTCCTCGAGGTCCAGGAGTGTCTTCTGCTCGTTGAAGTGGGCCACGCTCTGGTCGGTGAAGCGGTCCCACATCCTGACCACGCTGGCCGCAAGGGCGTCGTCCATGACCCGCAGCGGCCTGCCCGAGCTGAGCGCCAGAATCACGTTTCGACAAGCACGCTCCAGGTAGTAGAGCTCCTCGAAGGCATGGGCAACCGTCTCGCCGACCACGGTCACGCCGTGGTTACCCATCATCATCACCGTGTTGCCGACCATTGCCTCAGCCACCCGGACACCCTCTGCCGGCTCGTCGGGTGGACCACTGATCTCCATGTCGTAGACGGTGCGTCCCCAGAAGCGGGCCGTGGCCTGATCGATCGGCGGGATGGTCGGATCGGCCAGACCACACATCGCCGTGGCGTACGGAGGGTGGCAGTGCAGCACGGCCCGAGCGGTCGGAATCCTTGCGTGTATTGCGCCGTGGATACACCAGGCGGACGGATCCGGCGCATCCGGCCGGTCCATGGTCGCCGGGTCGTCGGCATCCAACAACAACAGCTCGCTGGCCTTCACGAGGCTGAAGTGCCGCCACTTCGGGTTGCAGAGGAACCGCCTGCCGTCCGGTGAGACTGTTGCGCTGAAGTGATTGGCAACCGACTCGTGGAGATCCATCCTGGCGGCGAGCCGAAAGGCGGCGGCCAGATCCACGCGGATCTGATCCTCGTCAAACTCGACTCTGGCGTCTTCAGCAACTGTCATCGGGCTGGACCTCCCCGGATGCCACGGTGAGCGCAGGGTAGTTCAAGATCCCGACCGTGGTAGCTGTCAACACCCGGAATTCATGGTGACCTACTTCTGCTGCCGTCCAAATGGTAGGCCTCACCGCCGAGGGGCGTCAGTAGCCTTACGGGCCAAGGGATCGCTTCCCGTGGACATTTCGCGCCACGTTCCGCTCCATCCCGCCCGAGTAGCTCAGTTGGTCAGAGCAGGCGCCTTGTAAGCGTCAGGTCGTCGGTTCGAATCCGACCTCGGGCTCAGCTCTCCCCGCCGGCCGGGGTCCTGTGGCGTGCAACCTCAAACAGGGCCACCGCTGCCGCAGCCGAGACGTTCATCGACCCCAGCACCCCCCGAAGCGGAATGTGCGCCAGAGCGTCACAACGCTCCCTCACGAGACGCGACAGGCCCGCACCCTCAGCACCCATCACCAGCGCCAACGGCTGGTCAGCGACCCTCAGGTCGTGGATCAACTGGTCGCCACCCACGTCGAGGCCCACAGACCAGATACCGGCGTCGGCCAGACGGCCCATGGCCTTGGGAAGACCGGACACGCTCGCCATGCGAAGGTGCTCGACCGCCCCGGCTGCAGCCTTTGCAGCCGTGGGTGAGACCCTGGCGGCACGATGCCTCGGCATGATCACCCCGGTCACCCCGGCGCACTCGGCGGAACGCAGGATCGCACCCAGGTTCCCGGGGTCGGTGATGCCGTCGAGCATCAGCAGGAACGGATCGACACCCGAGGAGTCACGGTGCAGCAACTCCTCGAGGCCGTAGTCCCGCAGAGGTGCAGCCATCGCCAGGACTCCCTGGGGGGCATCGGTCCTGGCCATCGACTCGAACTTGGAGCGTGGCAGTTCACGGATCGTGACCCTCGCCTCATCGGCCAGGTCGATGATGTCGTCGAGAATCGGCGCCGAATCCATCTCGGCAGCCAGCACCACCTCCCTCGTGCGACGGGTGCCCGCCAGCAGCAACTCGCGTACGGCGTGCCTGCCCTCGACCTGATCGCCGCCGAGTCCCTTGGGAGGCTCTGGCCCCCGCTTCCTGACCGGGGTTGAACCACGCTGTCCGCCACCGCTCCGAGGCTTGGACTCACCCCCGGGCCCGCGACCGCGTCCTCCGCCCTGACCGCCGCGACCGCCCTGGCCGCCACCCCGAGCGGACCCACGTCGGCCCTTGGGCGCGCTCACCCTCGCTCCAACAGGACCACTGCCATTGCAGCGATCCCCTCACGGCGGCCCAGGGCACCGAGGCCCTCGGCCCGCTTGGCCTTCACCGAGACCGGTGCACCAACCACCGAACTCAGACGATCCTGAATCGCGGCCCGGTGCGGTGCCAGCCTCGGTGCCTCCAGCACGACCGTGCAGTCCAGGTTGACCACCCGCCAGCCCTCGGCACCCAGTACGGCGACGGTCTCGGCGAGCAGGCTGACGCTGTCGGCACCCGCATGGGCCGGATCCGTGTCTGGGTAACGCTCCCCGATGTCACCCATGCCCGCTGCACCCAGCAGGGCGTCGATGCAGGCGTGTGACACCGGGTCGGAGTCGCTGTGCCCAACGAGGCCCGGGCCCTCCAGCACCACTCCGCCCAGCACAAGTTGCCGAACAGGATCGTCGGAGAACGGGTGGACGTCGAATCCCTGCCCCACGCGCACCTCAGGCATCCTCGAGTCCTTCCGCCAGCAGGCACCTGGCGACCTCAAGGTCGACCGGTCGGGTGATCTTCACGTTGTCAGTCTCACCGTCCACGACCACCACTGTGCCACCGTTGGCCTCCACCAGCGTGGTGTCGTCGGTGGCATTGGCTCCTCCGGCGTGCGCAGCCCTGATTGCAACGGCCCGAAAACCCTGGGGGGTCTGGACCGCCACAACCGCCTCGCGGTCAACCACGCCACCCGATGTGGACCGCAGCGAATCGGAAACGGCTATTACCGGAACCACAGCATCGGCTCCGGCTCTCACGGCGGCGATCACACGCCCGTAGACGGCCGCGGTAGCAAGGGGACGGGCACCGTCGTGCACAAGCACGACCTCAACAGCACCGGGAACCGCCGCCAGACCCGCCCTCACCGATGCAGAACGGGTGGCTCCACCGCTGACCACCTCGACAACGCCGACAACGCCGGCGAGGAGCGTCCGGGCCCCTTCGACCCGACTCTCTCCGACAACGACAACCACACCGTCAGAGACATCTGATGCAGTGGCCACCGAGCGTTCCAGCACGGACACTCCCCCCAGATCGGCCGACTGCTTGTCGGAGCCGAAGCGAAGGCCGTCACCGGCGGCCACAACAACCGTCCAGAGGCTCACAACAACCACCCGGAGGGAGTCGGAAATGTGGAAGAGCCAGCCGGCGATGCTGAAAGGAAGTGGTGCACGTCACTAGCATGGCCAACCGACATGCCAGACACCACCCTCCTCAGCGAAACAACGCTCTTTGCCGGCCTCGGCCCGGCCGACCTCGACACCATCGCAACGCTCTCAACTGACCGTGACCTGCAACGCGGAGACGTCATCTTTGAAGAAGGCGGCACCCCCGACGAGCTCTACGTGGTCGTCTCGGGCCGCATTGCAATCGCCAACAGGTCCATTGACGGCCGCGAGTCCATGGTGGCCCTGATGGAGCCCGGTGACCTCTTCGGCGAGATGGGCCTGTTCAGCGGGCGGGGCCGATCCGCCGAGGCCCGTGCCCTCGAGGCGTCGGTGGTCACCGCAGTCCCGTACGAACCACTCAACAACCTCTACCAGGGAGACCCCTCGCTGCTCTGGCCCGTGGTCGAGATGCTCGCCGGACGGCTACGCAACATGGACGAGGCCCTGGCCGACTCCGTGTTCCTCGACGTCACGGGCCGCACCGCCAAGAGGCTCCTGGAACTGGCTGGAGAATCCGACGAGTTCTTCCTCCCGATAACCCAGGAGGAGCTGGCCGGCATGGTCGGGGCATCACGTGAACGTGTCAACAAGGCCATCGCCTCGTTCATCAGGCTCGGATGGATCGAACAGATCGACCGCACCTACCGCGTCACCAACCGAGAACAACTGACCATCAGGGCCCGCTGACCTGAGCTGACCGGTTCGCTCAGGGACCCAGCCACTCGAGGACCCGTTGCCAGGCATCGGCTGCATCGGCCTCCCGGTGCGAAGGCCGGGAGGGATCGTGGACGAACCCGTGGCCGGCATCCTCGTAGCGCACCACGGTCGCACCGGTTGCCTCGAGGTCGTCGACATCGTCCGGAGGGGTGTAGGGGTCGTCGCACCCGATGATCGCCAGCACCGACGAGGCGTCGCCCTCTGACAGGGCGTCGAGGGGCTCACCCTGGCCCGCGCCGTGCCAGCGTTCGGGCACCCTGATCATGCCGTAGAAGGGGCAGTGCCGGTCGAACCGCCCCGTGGTCACGGCCTTGAGCACGTACATGCCACCCATGCAGAAGCCCAGGACCCCGACGGTGTCGGCCCCGGTGGCATCGGCTGCGGCAACGGCATCGGCGAGGATCCGCTCGTCGCTCAGATCAGCGGCAGCCTCGTGACGCCCCTCGAGGTCGAGGTGCTCCTGACCCGGGTAGAGCTCGAAGGCGCACACCGACCAGCCGTTGGCCTCGGACAGATCCGCCACGATGCCGTCGCACAGCGGTCGCAGCCCCATGATGTCGGGTACAACCACCAGACCATGGGTGCCAGGCCCCGTAGCCGGGTAGACCAGTTCTGCGGGGGTTCTGGAGGGAAGTTGGATTCTCATTACCGTGTTATAGCCCAACACAACCGGTGCGCCGCGGTTGCCTTCCAGGCGCCGAGCAGGCTCTCAGTTCTCTGAATACGCAGAGATCCCCGCCGACCTACCCGGGGGGCAGGTCGGCGAGGATCTGCTTGGTCAGATCAACCAGAAGGTCAGCTGACTACGAGCTTGCCGACCATACCAGCATCCACGTGGCCCTCAAGGGCGCAGACGATCTGGTAGGTGCCCGGTGTGTCAAAGGTGAATGATTCCGTCACGGTGACACCTGCGTCCTGCTTCTCGATTTCCCAGAGAACGTGATCCTCAGTGAAATCGGACCCCTTTTCGAGGTCCATTCCAAGATTGATTACCGCCCACTCGTGTTGAACCTTTCCCTCGTTCGTCAAGGTAATCGAAATCGGCTTACCAGCCGGGACAGTCCATTCAGTATTGTCAAACTCGAAATCGGTTGCCTTTACCTTGAACGCGGTCACAGGATCAGATCCTCCGCCACTGTCACCACAGGCTGCTGCCACAGTAGAAACGAACAACAACACCCCCAGCAACGAAACGGCCTTCCGTACTCCGTGTTTCATAAACACTAGGCAACCTACAGATGTCAATTGATGGAAGTCGTCAAAATAGGGGATGGGAAGAGAGAGTGTCAAGTGTCCGCAACTTTCTCTACCTCATACTTGGTGCGGAAACCCTGACCGTCCCTGCAAAGGGTTAGTCGCTTCCATTAATCAATCCAGATTCGGGTCTGGCATGCCGTCCCACCTGCCACCGACAGGACCGGTTGACAGGCCGGCAGCCACCACGGCGTCGGCCAGGGTGGCTACCCGCACGGCGGTCATACCCACCGGCGGCTCCGGAGACGACGCGGGAAGAATCGCCCGATCGAACCCCAGACGGTGGGCCTCGTGCAGACGCCGCTCGAGCCCCGCCACCTGACGGACCTCGCCCCCGAGACCCACCTCTCCGCAGGCAACCACCTGAGCGGCCATGCACCGGTTTGTCGCCGCCGAAACGACCGCCAGGGCCAGAGGCAGGTCGGAGCCGGGTTCGGTCACCTGCACACCCCCGACCGCGGTGGCATAGACATCGACCTGGGCCAGGTCCAGGCCGACACGTCGCTCGAGGACCGCCAGCAGCAGGGCCAGGCGACGCTGGTCGACACCCTGTGACGAGCGCCTGGGGTGGGGCGTGGTTGACCTTGCCACGAGTGCCTGCAACTCAACCAGAAGGGTCCTGTGACCTTCCATGGCCGGAAGCACCACCGAACCGGACGTACCGATGGACCGGTCGGCAAGAAACAGCCCACTGGGGTCATCGACCGGCAGCAGGCCCGCAGAGGCCATCTCGAACAGGCCCAACTCGTCGGTGGGGCCGAACCGGTGCTTTGAGACCCGGAGCAGGCGCAGGGCGTGATGACGGTCGCCGGCCAGCTCGGTGACGGTGTCGACCACGTGTTCGAGCACCTTGGGTCCGGCCAGCGAACCGTCCTTGGTCAGGTGCCCGACAAGCACGGTCGTCAGGCCACGCTCCTTGGCCTCGACCACGAGGCGCTGGGCACACACCCTGACCTGGCTGGTACTTCCCGGGCCTCCACCGGTTGCCGATTCAAGGTGGACGGTCTGGATGGAATCCACGATCAACAGGTCGGGCCGGTGCCGGTCAAGCAGGCCGACGATTCCCTCGACCGAGGAAACCGAGGTGATGAGCAGGTCATCGTGGAGGCCGCCCAGCCTCTCGGCACGGCCTCTCACCTGGGTGGGTGACTCCTCGGCACAGACCATCAGGACACTCCGGCCACAACACACCTGCTCAGCTGCCAATTGCAGGGTCAGCGTCGACTTTCCGATACCGGGCTCACCACCAACGAGGGTTACCGACCCAGGCACGAGACCTCCACCTAGGGCCCTGTCGAGCTCGCTGACACCCGTGGGAACTGCCTGGAAGGATGTGGAGGGCACCTGTGTCATCGGCACGGCCTCGCCGCTGTGGGCTGCCGGTGAGGCGACCACAAGGACCTCCTGGAGGGTGTTCCACTCGCCGCACCCCGGGCAACAACCGACCCACTTTGGCTGGGAGGCCCCACAGCCGGAACACACGAACGAGGTACGACCGGACCGGCCGGCAGCCCCTCTGGGAGGCCTGCCGGCGGTCTGAATGCTGCCTGAGCGGGTTACATCAATCGACATGCCGGCGACCCTAGAGAGGGCCTGTGACAGGGCAGGAGGAGTACCGGCCGGTACCCCCTACTGGTCCGGGGGCTCACCACCCTCTTTGCGGAAGAGACCCGAGAACGAGTCGACGGTCGGGTGTGCGAAGCCCTCGGGGATAAGCGCCGTGCCGGTCATCAGCACCGTCGACATACCCATGGTTCGGGCTGCCTCGAGCGTCGCAATCTCAGAATCGATCAGCAGCATGTTGGAAAAAGGCACCCCTGACATACGGCGTAGTGCCTCGAACATGGCCTGACCGGGCTTGCGGGCCCCAACCTCACCGCTGACCACCCAGTGGCTGATCAGGCCATCCAGGTCGAACCTGCTGCGCAGCAGCACTGTCCACGGGAGCACAGCGTTTGTAAGGCATCCGACCGTCATCTCCCGCTTGTGCATCTGGTCGAGGAACACGAGAACATCGGGCCTCAGCCTGACGCCGGACAGGTACCGCGCGTCCAGGTCCGCTGCATCGCCAACCACCCCGACAGCGGACCAGAACTCCGCCGCCGAGACCTGACCCAGGCTGGCGGCACGGTACCTGTCGGCCACCTCGCGCGGGTCGGCTATACCCCCGTGTTCCCTTACGAACGAAACGAGCAGGCCCTCCGGATCGGTTCCCCCGTCCCAGACCACCCCGATCCCCCCGAGCACGACGAGCTGCAGGCGCTGCTCGCCGGACTCCTCGGTCCGGGGCGGCCTCTGTTCGATAATCTCGGCGGCGCGTCCACGCCTTCGGGTCGGCCTGGGCAGGTGCCGCACCCGGCGACCAAGGGGATTGTGGCCCAGGCGATGTCGAACCAGCCGGAACAGACCCAGCACAACCAGCAGCGATGCCAACGTCAGCGACGCTCCCAACCAGAGCCGCGGGGCCCGGTCGGCGACAGACCCCGACACGTCGACAAGCGTCGGCGTCGAATCCCCCAACGCCACGGCCCACACGGCTGAACCTTCATCGACCCTGTCGGCATTGGCAACAACCTCACCGGGCAGTGCAACGACCAGCTCCAGGCTGAACATGTCGGCCGGATCGCAGCCGACACAACCGGCCAACTCCGCCAACTCCTCTCGGGTGCGCCCCAGCGGCAATCCCGACAGAGTCTCGCTGAGGGCCGGGTCGCTGAAAGCCTCAAGGCCACCCGACAGGTCGACCCTTCCCGACAGGCTCCATGTCGTACGCGCAAACGACCGATTCCGCACGAGACCCATATCGGTGAACACTCCCGGCCCGGCGATCTCATCCAGGATCGGTGGAAGCCTGTCGGGCACCTCAAAGCCCTTGGTTGCAACCACCGACGTGAGACCGTCATCGAGGGAACGCTGCGGCCCGTCGACCTCCCACCCCGCGTTCTCAAGGTCCTCGAGGCGTATCTGATGGTCGATTCCACCCACGGCCTCCACCGCCTCGTCATCAAGCACCAGGGCAACCTCGACCACGCCCGATCCGTCCTCACCGAGACGAACCGACACCGTTGCATCAGCCCGACAGGCCGACGCCGAAACGACAGTGAGCACCATCAAGAGCAGCAGTCGAAGGAGGTGGGGCTCCACCGGGGCGAACCTGAGCCGCGACGGCGGGCGGAGCAGCGGCAACGACATGGTCACGACGCTAGCCAGCAGGACGTGGGGGCGGGAACGGTACGACAGCGGCGCTGTCGGCCGCTGGTCTACTCGGCGCCCTCTACGGCCATCTCGACCGTCGGCGGCTCGAAGCCCTCGATGGAGCGGAACACCAGCACTGGGGCATCGTCGTCGGCCTCGGCCTTCTCCTCGTCGGTGGCCACATCGACAATGACGATCTGGCCTGCCGTGAAGTCCTTGTTCAACAGACGCTCGCTGAGGGGATCCTCGACCAGGTGCTGGATGGCACGCCGCAGCGGCCTCGCACCCATCGTGGGGTCGTAGCCCTCACGTGCCAGGTGGGCCTTGGCGGCATCGGTCAGCTCAAGGCCCAGCCCCTGGCCTGCCAGCTGCATCGACACACGACGGATCATGAGGTCGACGATGCGGGTCACCTCGGGAATGGTCAACTCGTGGAACACGATGGTGTCGTCGATGCGGTTCAGGAACTCGGGCCTGAAGTGGTCCTTGAGGGCATCGTTCACCTTGACCTTCATGCGCTCGTAGGACACGGCCTCGTCTGACTTGGTGAAGCCCAGGCTGGCCTTTCGCAGGTCGGCCGTACCCAGGTTGGAGGTCATGATCAGGACCGTGTTGCGAAAGTCGACGGATCGGCCCTGCGCGTCGGTGAGGCGTCCCTCCTCGAGGATCTGAAGCAGCGTGTTGAACACATCGGGATGGGCCTTTTCGACCTCGTCGAACAGAACCACAGAGAACGGACGCCGACGGACAGCCTCGGTCAGCTGTCCACCCTCGTCGTAGCCGACATAGCCGGGGGGTGAACCCACCAGCCTGCTCACGGTGTGCTTCTCCATGTACTCGGACATGTCGAGCGCAACGAGGGCGTCCTCATCGCCGAAGAGGAACTCGGCGAGGGTCTTGGCCAGCTCGGTCTTGCCGACACCCGACGGACCAAGGAACACAAACGAACCCGATGGCCGCTTGGGATCCTTGAGGCCGGCACGCGTGCGGCGAATCGCCTGGCTGACCGCCTTGATGGCGTCCTCCTGGCCGATGACCCTCTTGTGAAGCTCGTCCTCCATGCGGAGCAGCTTCTGGGTCTCCTCCTCGGTGAGCTTGTAGACCGGGATTCCAGTCCAGAGCGAGAGGACCTCTGCGATGGCCTCCTCGTCGACCTCGTCACACAGGTCGACGCCGGACGAACGAATCTCGGCCTCCTTGGCCTCCTTGGCAGCCAGAATCTCCTTTTCGCGGTCTCGCAGACCCCCGGCCTCCTCGAAGTTCTGGGCCTCGACAGCAGCATTCTTCTGCATAACCACCTCGGCCAGCGCCACCTCGAGGTCACGCAGGTCCTCGGGGGTGTGCATGCGCCGGATGCGCAGCCTTGAACCGGCCTCGTCGATGAGGTCAATGGCCTTGTCAGGGAGGAAGCGGTCTGAGATGTAACGGTCGGCCAGGTTGGCTGCAGCCACGAGGGCCTGGTCGGTGATGGTCACCCGATGGTGGGTCTCATAACGCTCGCGCAGGCCCTTGAGGATCTCGATCGTGTGCGTGACCGCCGGTTCCTCGACCTTGACCGGCTGGAAGCGCCTCTCGAGGGCGGCGTCCTTCTCGAAGTGCTTGCGGTACTCGTCGAGCGTGGTGGCACCGATGGTCTGCAACTCGCCGCGGGCCAACATGGGCTTCAGGATCGAGGCTGCATCAATTGCGCCCTCGGCCGCACCGGCACCGACGAGGGTATGGATCTCGTCGATGAACAGAATTATGTCGCCGCGTGTCGTGATCTCCTTGAGGACCTTTTTGAGACGTTCCTCGAAGTCGCCCCGGTAGCGGCTACCGGCAACCAGTGCGCCCAGGTCGAGGGTGTAGACCTGCTTGTTGGCGATGGTCTCCGGCACGTCGTCGTTGGCGATCATCTGGGCCAGGCCCTCGACGATGGCCGTCTTGCCGACGCCCGGCTCACCGATCAGCACCGGGTTGTTCTTGGTGCGACGCGACAGGACCTGCATGACGCGTTCGGTCTCGCTCGCCCTGCCGATCACGGGATCGAGCTGTTTGTCGCGGGCAGCCTGGGTGAGATTGCGCCCGAACTGGTCAAGCACCAGCGAGCCCGAGGCCGAGTCTCCGCTGCTGCCACCGGTACTCGCACCGGCCTTCTCGCCGGAGCCCTGACCCGGCCCGGCACCCGAATAGCCAGACAGCAGCTGTATGACCTGCTGGCGCACCCTTGACAAGTCGGCTCCCAACTTGACGAGAACCTGGGCGGCAACGCCCTCGCCCTCGCGAATGAGCCCCAGCAGGATGTGCTCGGTGCCGATGTAGTTGTGCCCCAGCTGCAGTGCCTCGCGCAGCGACAGCTCAAGCACCTTCTTGGCACGTGGGGTGAACGGGATGTGACCGCTGGGTGAGCTGCCGCCCTGGCCGATCAGGTCCTCGACCTGACTGCGTACGGCCTCAAGCGAGATGCCGAGGGATTCCAGCGCCTTTGCTGCGACGCCCTCGCCCTCGTGGATGAGCCCCAAGAGGATGTGCTCGGTGCCGATGTAGTTGTGGTTGAGAAGGCGCGCCTCTTCCTGGGCCAGTACTACGACCCTGCGTGCCCTGTCCGTAAACCGCTCGAACAACCGGCTTCTCCTGTCCTGTCTTAACCCTTGTGGAATGTGCGGGCCGATGCCCACCGGACCGCCTGAACGACCCGCTGACACCAGACTCGTCCACAAAGTGTACCTGTACAGGTGTGTCAGCGACCGGTCGACCCCCCGACTCTGGAGACAGGCAGTTTCGGCCACGCCGCCCCGCGCCCTATCCTCCTCAGGTGGCGAACCCGACACCCCTCCTGGACCCACCGGGCATGGCAGCCGATCTGGATCGGATTGAGGCCGGGCTCCGGCACGTCGTCGAGGCCGACGACCCCTTCCTGACCAAGATGGCCAGGCACCTCATCGACGCCGGCGGAAAGCGGATCCGACCGGCGCTGGCCATCACCGCCTCGCTCGTCACGAGCATGGAACCGATCAGCGCCACCGACGACGTCATCTCCGGCGGAGTCGCCGTCGAGTTGGTGCACCAGGGCTCGCTCTACCACGACGACGTCATGGACGGTGCCGACACCAGGCGCACCGTCGAGAGCGTCAATGCCCGCTGGGGCAACCTCGAGGCCATCCTCGCCGGCGACTACCTGCTGGCACGTGCCTCTGAGATAGCCGCACGTCTGGGAACCGAGGTGGCAGGCCTGCTGGCTTCCACGATCGCTTCCCTCTGCGAGGGACAGATCCGCGAGATGCAGCATGCATTCGACGTGGACCGCTCCCGCGACGCCTACCTCACCTCTATCTCCGGAAAGACCGCCGCCCTGCTCGCCACCTCGGCACGCGTAGGCGCAATCGTGGCAGGCCACCCGCGTCAACTGGTCGAGGCGGTCACCGACTTCGGCTACCACTACGGAATGGCCTTCCAGGTGATCGACGACATCCTCGACGTCGTAGCGACCGATGAGCAGTTGGGAAAGCCGGCTGGCAACGACCTCGTCGAGGGCGTCTACACCCTTCCGGTGATCCTGGCGCTGGGCGGCCCCTCGGGCGACGACCTGCGCGGGCTGCTGGGCGGCCCAATCGACGACGCCACCCGGGACCGCGCCCGCATGATCGTGCGCTCCGATGCCGCCATCGACGCTGCCACCAAGACAGCCATGGACTTCACCGACCGTGCCCGTGCCTCGCTCGATGACCTACCCGACACACCAGCCGTGTCGACGCTGCGCTCAACCTGCGACCTTCTCCTGGCACGGGTGGCGGACCTGTCCGCCTAGAGGCCGGCTGGCCCGGGTCAGACCTGCTCTGACGAACCCTGTTCTGGCCGCAGCGTCGGAAACAGGATCACGTCGCGGATCGCCGAGACCCCGCCAAGCAGCATTACCAGCCGGTCCACGCCTATCCCCAGGCCGCCCGTCGGGGGGAGGCCGTACTCGAGGGCACGGAGGTAGTCCTCGTCGACGACCATGGCCTCGTCGTCGCCGGCGGCCCTGTCGGCCTCCTGGGCCCCGAAGCGGGCCCGCTGCTCATCGGGGTCCACCAGTTCGCTGAAGGCGTTGCAGATTTCGCGTCCGGCCACGATCCCCTCGAACCTCTCAACCAGCCCGGGGCTCGTGCGGTGGTCGCGTGCCAGCGGCGAGACCTCCTTTGGGTAGTCGGTCACGAATACCGGACCCCAGAGCTCGGCCTCGGTGGTCTTCTCGTAGAGCTCCAGCATGAGCTTGCCCACGCCGTGGTGGTCCTCGACGGGGATGCCACGCTCCTCGCAGTAGCCGACCAGCTCGGAGCGCGGCGTGTCCATGTCGACCCGCAGCCCGCTGTGCTCCTCGAGGAGGTCGAACATGGTGGCACGCCTCCACGGTGCTGAGAGGTCCAACTCGCGTCCGTCGTAGACGACAGAGGTGGTGCCCAGGAGCTCCTGAGCCAGGTGGGCCACGAGTTCCTCGACGAGCACCATGATGTCGCCGTAGTCGGCATACGCCTGGTAGAGCTCGAGCATCGTGAACTCGGGGTTGTGCCGGGTCGACAGCCCCTCGTTGCGAAACACCCGGGCGATCTCGAACACCCGCTCAAAGCCACCGACGGTGAGCCTCTTGAGGTACAGCTCGGGGGCGATACGCAGGTACAGGTCAAGGTCGAGGGCGTTGTGGTGGGTGGTGAACGGGCTTGCGGCGGCACCACCCGGTATCGGGTGGAACACGGGGGTCTCGACCTCGATGAAGTCCCGATCCTCGAGCCAGCGGCGCATCAGCGATACGGCCCGGCTGCGCAGCGTGAACACCCGACGGGCCTCGTCGGTAACCCACAGGTCCACGTAGCGCTGACGGAAGCGTGTGTCGGGATCAGAGATGCCGTGCCACTTGTCGGGGAACGGCAGGCGGGCCTCGGCCAGACGCACCCACGAACCGACGCGGACCGAGAGCTCACCCCGCCGTGTCTTGATGACCTCGCCGGTGACCCCCAGCCAGTCGCCAATGTGAAGGCTGGTGAACCCGTCGAAATCAGGTGTCGAGGCCTGGGTGGCAAACAGCTGGATGCGGCCGGTCTGGTCTGCGAGCACCCCGAATGCCAGCTTGCCCTGGTCGCGCCGCAGCATCAGGCGACCTGCGACGGTCACCTCGACACCGGTCTCCTCGCCGTCCTCGAGCTGGCCGTAGCCCTCGAGGAGCTCCGCTACCGCTGTGGTCGGCCCGAATCGGTAGGGCGTGCTGTCTTGTGCCGGGGTACTCATGTCGGCAGGTCCTCCCGGTTCAGGTCGTAGACCAGGCGCAGCCCGTGGAGGGTCAGGAACGGCTCGACGTGCTGGACTGACATGGCTACCGGCGAGATCAGCGACGCCAGGCCACCGGTGGCGATGACCGTGCAGTCGCCCAGCTCGCCACGGAACCTCTCGATCATGCCGTCGATCTGGGCTGCGAAGCCGTAGACGGCCCCCGACTGCAGCGACTCGACGGTGCTCTTTCCGATGACGCTCCGAGGCTCGACCAGCTCGATCGCCCGCAGCGCGGCGGCCCGACCGAACAGGGCATCGAGGCTGATCTCGATTCCGGGGGCGATGGCGCCGCCGACGAACTCACCGTCGGCTGAGATGACGTCGAAGTTGTTGCCCGTACCGAAGTCGACGACAACGCTGGGGCCCCCGTAGAGGGCGTACGCACCCACGGCGTTGGCAATCCGGTCGGCTCCGACCTCCTTCGGGTTGTCGTAGAGGATGGGCATACCGGTCCGCACACCGGGCTCGATCACCACGGGAACAGCGTCGGTGTAGCGGTCGATCATCTCCCTGAGGCTGGCCAGCACCCGGGGCACGCCTGAGCAGACGCTCACGCCGGGTACGTCGAGGTCGTAGCCGGCCGACCGCAGGAGGTTGCCGATCACCACGGCGTGCTCGTCGGCCGTGCGGGCGTCGTCGGTGGCGATGCGCCAGTGCTCCATGAGGCCGGCCTCGGCCGTGGACCTGTCGCCGGCGTCGTCGTAGAGGCCGATGACGGTCTGGGTGTTGCCCACATCGATGGTCAGCAGCATCGGGGGCCTCCCGGCCCGGTTGTAGAGGTCATTCGGCCAAGCCTTCCAGATCAGGGACCATGTCGAGACCCACATCGAGGGTAGGGGCCGAGTTGGTCAACACACCACTGGAAACACAGTCGACCCCCGTCGCCGCGTAGTCGGCCAGAACGTCGAGGGTAATGCCACCGGACGCCTCCAGCAGAGGCTTCTCCCCCTCATGCCCAGCTACAAGGTCGACACATTCCCGCACCCTGGCCGGAGCCATGTTGTCGAGCAGAATGGCATCAGCGCCCGCATCGAGCGCCTGGGCCACCTGGCCGATCTCGTCGCACTCCACGTGGACGATGCGACCGGGCCACCGTGACCTGGCCGCCTGCACGGCAGAGACCATGTCGGTGCCGAACAGGTGGTTGTCCTTGATCATCACCCACTCGCTGAGGTTGGCCCTGTGGTTGGCACCTCCGCCGGCCCGGACCGCAGCCTTCTCGAGAACCCGCAGACCCGGCGTGGTCTTGCGGGTGTCCCAGACGACGGCACCATCACCTGCCACGTCAACCCAGCGGGCAACCAGGGTCGCTATGCCCGAGAGGTGGCCGACGAAGTTGAGGGCGGTCCGCTCCGCCGTGAGCACCGATGTCAGGGGACCCGACACAGTTGCCATCACCTCACCCTCAGCCAGCACGTCGCCGTCGGCCCGCCGCCAGTCGACACGTATGTCTGGATCAACCTGTCTGAACGCCTCGGTGGCACAGTCGGAGCCGGCCAGGACACCTGCACTTCGCGCACCCATGCTGGCGGTCACCACGACGCCCTCCGGTAGAAGCGCCGCTGTCAGGTCACCGTCGGGGCTGAGGTCCTCGTCGAGTGCCCTCGCCACACACTCCGCCACGACATCAGGTGGCGGGGTGGCAGATGTCTCGGCACGCCGACCCAGACGGGCATCGATCAAGCCGACCCTGTCTCCTGCATCAGCACCCATGGTCACCAAGCCTGCCCCCGGGCCTTCGGCCAGCCAACCCGACCGTCGACAACGTCATGTCGGCACCGCGGCCATGTTGTCGATGAGCCTCGCCCGCCCGAACCGGCAGGCGACCAGCAGGCGCACTCCGGCACGGGTAATCCGGGGCGGCGCCTCGAAGGTGTCCGGGTCGATGACCGCCGCGTAGTCCAACTCACCGGTCGTTGCACCGCCAATCACCTCGGCCATCAGGGAGGCAACAGCGCCAGGGTCCGCTTCGCCGCCGGCAACCGCCGCTGTCCCGGCCAAGAGGGCCCGGCGTAGCACCGGAGCCTCCCTACGCTCAGCGGCGGTCAGGTAGGCGTTGCGGCTGGACAATGCCAGCCCGTCGTGCTCGCGGACCGTCGGGCAGCCGACAACCTCGACGGGAACGCCGTGGTCGGCCACCATCTGTCGGACCACGGCCAGTTGCTGGAAGTCCTTCTCTCCAAAGTAGGCACGGCTGGTGCCAACTATGTCGAACAGCCTGGAAACTGCCATGGCGACACCACCGAAGTGCGTCGGTCTGCTGGCTCCCTCGAAGCGAGATGCCAGGTCGCCGACCTCAATCTCGGGGACACCGGGTTCGGGATACATCTGCGCGACCGACGGAGCGAACACCAGGTCTGCACCATGGCGACCACACACATCCATATCGGCTTCCGGGTCCCTCGGATAGTCGGCCAGATCCTCGTCGGGAGCGAACTGGAGAGGGTTCACGAACACCGACACAACCGTCACGTTGTTGCCGGCCACGGCGGCGTCGATCAGCGAGGCATGGCCGGCGTGCAGAAAGCCCATCGTGGGCACAAGGCCCACCTGCCTTCCGGCGGCCCGCTCCGCTTCCAGCCTGGAGCGCAGGCCTTCCACCGTCGCCACCACCTCGACGTCGGTCATCGGTAGTTCCGTCCAGCCAACCGGCGAGCCAGCTCCGCCACAGCCGCATAGGAATCGCGTTCGGCGGGTTCCAACGCTTCCAGATGGGCACGGATCGTGTCCTCGTCACCTCGAGCAGCCGGTCCGGTGAGCGCACCGGCTGCACCCAGCCTCCGCACGTTGTCGACCGATCCCGCCGCCAACTCCAGGAATGCCTCGAGTGGAACTCCGACCGATTCGGCGATCCGCTCGGCCTGACCCAGCAGTGCCACGAGGTGGTTGGACGCGATGACCGCCGCCGCATGGTAGGCAGCCCGGTCCTCAGGGGAGACGACCACCGGCCTCCCTCCGAGGTCCTCGACCAGCCGTCGTGCCAGCGGATCTCCGGATACGGCGAACCATGAGCCGGCGAACAGGGGGCCGGCTCCGGCGCTGTCGCCTGGAAGGGAAACGAGCGGATGCAGGCTTGCCCGTCGACCGTGTGGAGCCAGAGCCTCGAGGCCCAGCACGCCAGACAGGTGGGCCACCACGGTCTCCTCTACCGGGGCTACAACCGAGGCGGTGTCGGCGACCGCCCGGTCCGGAGTGGCAATCAGGAGCAGGTCGACTCCGTCGGCAGCACGGTCCTGTGCATCGTGGCGTCCCAACACGTCGACAACCGTCCATCCTGACTTCTCCATTGCCCTGGCCATTGCCGTCCCCGCCCGACCGGGGCCGATGACACGTACCCGACCTGCCACGGCTCAGGCCCCTGTGGTGCCCACCAACGGGCCTACGGGCACGATGTCGTCAACGATCGACCCACCGGGGATCTCGTCGACCAGGTCCGGGGCCACATCGCGCAGGGGAATCAGCACGAAGGCCCGCTCGTACATGCGTGGATGTGGCACGGTCAGGTCCTCATCGTCGACGCTCTCACCGTCGACCCAGAGGATGTCCACGTCGAGGGTGCGGGGGCCCCACCTCACCCGACGTACCCGTCCGGCGGCCATCTCCCGCTCACGACAGAGACCCAGCAGGACTCTCGGGGAAAGGTCGGTCTCGAGGCGGACGACACAGTTCAGGTAGGGCCCCTGCTCGGGACCACCGACGGGTGCCGTCTCGTAGACGGTTGACACCTCGACTACATCGGGCATGCCGGCAACCGCCCCACGAAGATGCTCCCAGCGGTCACCGACGTTGGAACCCAGGCCGAGCAGCGCCCTACGGGAAGGGCCTCCACCGCCACTCATGAAAGGGGGTCGGTAGCCGCCTCAACCACCAGGGCCACTATGCGACGACCCGGATTGCCGAGGGGTCGGCTCAGCAACTGCTCTGTGATCGAGATCGCCCGGGGACCCGTCGGGACGAGCCCCCGCCAGAGCAGGAAGGCTCCCATCAGGCCACAGACCACATCGTTCAACTCGTCGCGGTGCACGATGATGCGACGACCGTCCCTTGTCATCTCCTCAAACCGCTCAAACACGTCCACGAGCCGCTCGAGACCGTCGTCGGCGCCGCTGAACGGCAACTGAACCCAGGCGACATCCAACTCGTCGTAATTGTGGAGGTTGTGGTCGCTCGCCAGGAGGGACACAACCGTGTCGAAGTCGTTCTCGCGGATCCAGATGATCTCCTCCTGGCGCCGAACACGTCGGTGGCTGGTGCCGAAGCCACCTGGTCGCTCACAGACCGCAATCTGGTCCTGGATGATCCAGGCGAACGCCGTGGGAACAATGCCCTTTGCCCACTTGCCCCTCATCGGTCATCCCCGAAACTGGTGGCTGCGCTCATGCGACCACCCTCGCAGCATCCAGGGTCGCTCGCACATCGTGGGCCCTGACCATGTCGACGCCCTGTGCGTACGCCCACGTGGCCAGTGCCACCGATCCCTCGCGGCGGTCATCGGTCGCTGTGAGCCCAACCACACCGTCGCTGGCAGCGGTCAACTCTCCGAGGAACCTCTTCCGGCTCACCCCGACGACTACCGGCCATCCTGTCTCAACCAGGTAACGCAGGTTGGCCAGAATCTCAAGGTTGTGTCCGGTCGTCTTGCCGAAGCCGATTCCCGGGTCGATCCATACCTCCTGGACCCCATCGGCCCGTGCCTTCTCGGCCCTGTCGACCAGATAGTCACGAACCTCTGTAACCACGTCGTCGTAGTGGGGATGTTCCTGCATTGTCCGCGGGTCACCCACCATGTGCATCGCCACCCACGCGACACCCAGATCTGCAGCAACGGAACCGAGGCCGGCGCTCACATCGTTCACGATCGTGGCTCCGGCTGCCACAGCCGCCCTGGCGACCTCCTCGTGTCGGGTGTCAATCGAGACCCTCACCTCGTTGGCCAGGCCCTCCACAACCGGAAGAACGCGCTTCAACTCCTCATCAGCGCCAACGGGGTCAGCCCCGGGACGTGTTGACTCGCCACCCACGTCGACAACGGTGGCGCCCTCGTCGATGAGCCTTCTGCCGTGTTTCAGGGCAGCCGAGTGGTCCAGATAGAGGCCCCCGTCCGAGAAGGAATCGGGGGTCACGTTCAGTACTCCCATCACGGCACCCACATCCTTGAATCTAACGGTGTGACAGGCAGCGCAAGGGGCCGACCAACGATGATTATGGACCATTCCCGATTATTTCTGATGATTCCCACCCGAAGGGGGTTACGAGGCCTCGGCCACCTCGACCCCTGAAGTCGACTCGACGACCCGTATGTCGGGAAGGTTCCGGTAGCGCTGGTCCACGTCGAGCCCGTATCCGACCACGAACTCTCCGGGGATCCTGAAGCCCTCGTAGCGAAGGATCGCCTCATCGACGCTGTGGTCCTCACGAACCAGAAGTGCGCAGACCTCGAGGCTTGCCGGGTTTCTGGCCAACAGGTTGCGCCGCAGGTAGTTGAGCGTGAGCCCGCTGTCGACGATGTCCTCGACGAGGATGACATCGCGACCAGCCAGATCCAGGTCCAGGTCCTTGACTATGCGCACGACACCCGAAGAACGCGTCGAGTGCCCGTACGAGGAGACCGCCATGAAGTCGAACTCGACCGGCAGGTCGATAACCCTGGACAGGTCGCTCATGAACATGAAAGCGCCCTTGAGCACCCCCACCAGCAGGGGTGAGCGGCCCGCGTAGTCGACGGTGATCTCAGCCCCGAGTTGAGCGACGCGTTCAGCCAACTGCTCGGCACTGACGAGAATCTTCCCCGGGACCAACTCCGGTCCGGCATCACCTTCGAGCTGGTCGTGACCCATGGCGACCGACCCTAGCCGGGCAGGTAGGTGAGTCGGCCAGCTGATCGCTCGACACGATGCCCGCCGACGACCTCTGCTGCCCGACGTGATCCACGGGCAACCTCGAGAACCCTGTCGACCGACGCCAGGTCGGGTGGTCGACCACCCGAGCAGTCGGTCAACCACTTCCTGAGGGCCAGGCGGGCGAGGTCATCTGAGAGCCCGGACAGAACTGAGACATCAGTTGCGTCGATTCCGGCGACGAGGGTGACGAGGAGGCCGACAGCCTCACGGGCCCGGTCGGCGTGACGGGCCAGCAGGGGAACAGGGTCACGCCCCGAGACCTCGGCCATCAGGGGCACAATCTCATGCCTCACCCTGTTGCGGAAGAAGCGTGGGTCGTCGTTCATCGTGTCGTGAGCCGGGGTGATGCCCGCAGAGGCACACACCGCGGTGGTCTCGGCCCGACGGATAGCCAACAGGGGTCGTCGGCCGGGATCCCCGATGCCAGCCGCACCCTGGATTCCCGCACCGCGGAGGATGTTCATGATCACGGTCTCGGCCTGGTCGTCGGCGGTGTGGCCTGTGAGAACCCCTGCCGGCAGAACGGAGATGCGTGCCTCACGGGCACGGGCCTCCAGGTTCGGACCGTGCTCCACGGGGGCCTCCAACCTCATGACCGCAGCACCGACCGAGACAGCTGTGCGGGCGACGAGTTCGCCCTCGGAGGCCGACACAGGCCGCAACCCGTGATCAACATGCCAGGCGGTGACGTCCAGGCCGGCCTCGACTGCAAGGACCATCAGGGCCATCGAGTCGGGCCCTCCGGAAACCGCGCAGTCGACCGCCGTACCGGGTGGGGCGAAGGTGCACCGGGCCAACAGGTCCGACAGGTCGATGCCGCTCACTGTTCCAGCTGGTCGACCTCACCCATACGGGCGATCCAGACCTCGGGTGAGTTGATCTCGGCCAGATCAGGAAGGTTCGCCGGAGCGTCCCAGACACGGTTCAACAGGTTGCTCCCACCGGCCTCCTCGACCTTCCCGATGAAAGCCTCGCCCTTGGCGTACTGAGCCAACTTGGCCTCCAGTCCCACAAGTTTCTGGAAGATCCTGGTGAAGCCCGAAGCCGACCGTCGCCGCTCCCGGAGGACCCTTCCGAACCGGTCGGCCCCCACGACGATTCCCTCGCCTGCCCGGTCCATGGTCACGTCGCCGTGCCCCTCCAGCAGACTCATCAGACCGGCAATGCCATCAAGGGCCACCTGTTGTTCAGGTGAGGCCACAGCAGTGAGAATGCCGCCGCCGGCATCAGACCCGTTACGGCGTCCCTCCACCAGTGACCTGAGGGACTCGACCAGATGGGTGGGCTCTACGTCGGAGTCCTCGAGGAGCGACCGCACCAGGCCCAGATAGTGCTCCCTCATCCACGGCACCCCGGTGAACTGCGCCCTGTGGGTCACCTCGTGGAGAGCCAGCCACAACCTGAACTGGTGCGGGTCAAAGGCGTAGCGACGTTCAAGTGCAACCAGGTTGGGACCCACGTAGTAGACGAGGTCCTGATCCTCGGCGGCCTCATCCTCGAGCACCAGCAGGTCGTACTGCCCCAGAACACGTGTTGACATCCAGCCCAGGACAGCCCCCAACTCGACACCGGCCACTCGATGTGTCAGCGGAGCAAACGAGGTGGAGGAGCGTTCGGCCATCTTGTCCAACAGGGGCCGCAGCAGTCGCTGCAACGACGCCAGGTTGGCCCGGATCCAGTCATCCCTGTCGACGACCCGCGCCCGGGCCTCGCCGTGAAGGGCTCGCAGGCCGGTGGTCTCGGCAACCAGCCCCTCGGCCCTCGCCGTGTGGACGTCGAACTCCTCGACGAGACCGTCGAGGTGGTGGGCTCCAGCGAATGGCGCCCTGGCGGCGATACGGGTCGCGACCTGTTCGGCCACATCCCAGTCGATGGCCGACGGTGGCCGGTCTGAGACGTCCGCGGACGGCACACCGGCCGCCACGGTCAGGCCTTCAGCGCTTCGGATAGCGGGTGGCTGACACCTTCTGCAGGTAGCCGGCCAGGGTGGCGATGCAGAGCAGAATGCCACCACCCACGAGGGGCACTGCCAGCCAGTAGTGCCAGATAACGCCAGCTAGAACGTTCATGGTTCGCATCCTATGAGTTGGAACAGTCGGCGCGGACACGTGCCGACAAATCGGCTGCTGACTGGGCCGGCCCGGCAGACCACCACGAGCCCGCGCGGGGATTCGAACCCCGGACCTGCTCATTACGAGTGAGCCGCTCTTCCGACTGAGCTACACGGGCAGTTCCCACCGTGAGGTGGGATGCGATCGGCAAGCGTACTGGAGCCATCTGGTGCTTGAACCCACCGCACTGCGGTCGGGCATCAGGGCCGAACGAGAGGCGCCCAGGCCAGCAGGAGGCGCTTCTCGCCCACCTTCGTGAACCGGACCACGGCCTCGGCCCGGTCGCCGGTGCCGCCCACCGATACGACGACGCCGTCACCCCACGCCGAATGGACCACGTCGTCGCCTGCCTGGAGGCCGAGTTCATGGGCACCCGTCGACGACGATCCTGTTGACCTGGTCCCTGTCCCCCGGCCAAAGATCACGCCGCCGGGCTCGGCGCCGTCATTGTCTCCGTCGTCATCAGGCGTCCGGGTGGGGCCGAACCAGCTGCGATCCTCGGAGCCACCGGTGCGGCGCGAGCCTGTTCCCCAACCCGTTGAGGTGCTGTGTGAGCCTGCGGCTCTTCCGGCGTCGACCTCCTTGACAAGGCCATCCGGTATCTCCTCGAGGAACCGGCTCGGCGGGTTGTACTGGGTCTGGCCGTGCAGCATCCGGCACCGGGCATGGCTGAGGTGAAGTCGCTGGCGGGCCCGGGTGATGCCCACGTAGGCGAGGCGCCTCTCCTCCTCAAGCTGGTCGGGGTCACCCAGGGACCGCATGTGTGGGAACACCCCGTCCTCCATGCCGATGATGAACACCACCGGATACTCGAGTCCCTTCGCTGCGTGCAGCGTCATGAGGACGACCTCGCCGTTGTCAGGCGTCCCCGAACCGGACTCGCCACCGTTCGGGTCGTCGGCCGGGTCCGGAATGTCGTCGGTATCGGCGACCAGCCCGACCTGTTCAAGGAAGTCGGCCACGTCGTCGAAGTCTCTCGCCACCCCAACCAGTTCAGCCAGGTTCTCGAGCCTTCCGTCAGCCTCAACCGAGTGCTCGGCCGTCAGCTCATCGAGGTACCCGGAACCCGCAAGTGCAGCCTCGAGAACCGCTGCCGGCCCGTCGTCGACATGGCCGACCAGCGTCTCATGCAGATCCAGAAACGACCGGACACCCCCGACCGCCCGACCGGACACGCCGGCCTCGGAACAGCGGTAGAGCGCCTCGAGGAACCCGCAACCCGTCGCCTCGGCCAGAGCGTCGATGCGTCGTACCGAGGTGTCACCCACGCCCCTCTTGGGCACGTTCAGGACCCTCTTGGCCGCCACCTCGTCGGAGGGGTTGGCGGCCAACTTGAGGTAGGCCATGGCGTCACGAATCTCACGCCTCTCATAGAAGCGTGTACCACCGACGACCTTGTAGGGAACCCCACTGCGAACCAGCCGTTCCTCGATCGCCCTGCTCTGGGCGTTGGTCCGGTAGAAGACCGCCATGTCCGACCAGCGGAAACCACCGCCGGAACACAGTGACCTGATGCGTTCAACCACCCAGCGCGCCTCATCCTCCTCGTCGCCGGCCCTGTAGGCCACGATGGACTCACCGGGCCCGGTGTCGGTCCACAGTTCCTTGGGCGTGCGACCGGCGTTCCGCGTGATCACGGCGTTGGCGGCATCCAGGATCGTCTGGGTGGACCGGTAGTTCTGGTCCAGCACGACCACTGTGGCATCGGGGAAGGCGGTCTCGAAGTCCAGGATGTTGCGGATGTCGGCTCCGCGGAACCTGTAGATGGACTGGTCGCTGTCACCCACCACACAGAGGTTCCGGTGCTCCTCGGCCAACAGCATCACCAGTTCGTTCTGGACCTGGTTGGTGTCCTGGTACTCGTCGACAAGGATGTGCTGGAACCGCCTACGGTGCTTTTCCAGGACATCGGGGTTGGAGCGCAGCAGGTGAACGGTGTTGGCCAACAGGTCATCGAAGTCCATGGCACCGGCTCGCTGCAATCGCTTCTGGTACTCGACGAACACCTCGGCGATCCTCTTCTCGAACGGGCCGGTGGCCCTCTCGGTGTAGGCCGACGAACCGACACCCTCGTTCTTTGAGGCCGAGATGGACGCATGGATCGCCCTGGCGGGGAACCGCTTGCTGTCGAGGTTCAGGTCGCGGATCACGTAGCCGGTCAGGCGGACAGCGTCGCCCTGGTCGTAGATGCTGAACCGGGAGGGGAAGCCGATGTGTTCGGCGTCGGAGCGCAGGATGCGTACGCACGCCGAGTGGAACGTCGACACCCACATCCGGTGGGCAACGGGGCCCACCAGGGCCGCCACCCTCTCCTTCATCTCAGCGGCGGCCTTGTTGGTGAACGTGATGGCCAGGATCCCGAACGGCGAGACATCCCGCTCGGCGATCAGGTAGGCCACCCGTCTGGTGAGCACACGGGTCTTGCCCGACCCTGCACCAGCCACCACGAGCAGAGGTCCCATGGGATGGGTCACGGCATCTAGTTGTGCCGGGTTGAGGCCCGTCTCGGGGGCATCTGGATCGGACGGGGCCATCAGTTCCACCCTACCGCTGGGGTGTGGCCGGCTCCCTTGCTCCAACCACTCCTTGGGTAGTGTTGCCGGCCATGACCAGACCCTTCCGCTTCAGCATCCAGGCGTCGGTTCCAAGGCCGGCTGCAGAATGGCGCGAGCTGGGCCGACGCGCCGAGGACCTCGGCTACTCGGCCCTGTCGGTATCCGACCACCTTGATACCGAGATGGCTCCACTGATCGCCCTGGCCGTCACCGCCGAGGCAACCCGCAACCTGCGCCTCACGACCCTCGTGTTGTCAAACGACTTCCGCCACCCGGCCTTTCTGGCAAAACAGGCTGCCACCCT
>JABHCN010000077.1 GCA_018673475.1 Actinomycetota bacterium
GCCGTCGAGTCATGGAAGGCGACCCGGTCGGCAATAGTCATCGCTGATCCTGCCAGAGAGGGCCTCCGCAAACCGGGTGTTTCCGCACTCGTGGCATCACAACCAGACCTCTTCGTTCTCGTCAGCTGTGATCCCGCTTCCTTCGCCCGCGACGCAGGGCTTCTTGCAGGGTCGGGGTTCGGCCTTGAGAGGGTGACGGTGGTCGACATGTTTCCGGGCACCTCCCACGTAGAGACCATCGGGGCCTTCATTCAGGTGTAGCGCGTCCGGGCTCAGAGACGTGCCGATGGGCTTGAGCTCCAACACCGACGACCGATCGCGACCGGATCAGGTTGGCGGAATCCACGAGGAGGGCCCTGAAGCCCCGTCGTTTAGGCCTCCATGCCTTGACGTTGCACTCCCACCCTCCCGTGCCGAGTGGACTCTGATTCGAACATGCAGGAGGCGCCATTGACATGTGTCACATCCGCGAAATTAGGGTCTTTGGTCCCTAATCGTGCCACCCACGACAGCCGCAAACTGCAGGAGAAGGCAGGCGCTGGCAAGGGACCCGCTACCTACGAAGCGAGATGGAATGAACACCTTTCTCACCAGTCGGGAGATCCAGGATCTACTCAACGTCGACCGGTCGACCGTCTATCGGATGGCCGAGGACGGCCGATTGCCGGGCCTGAAGATTGGGCGTCAGTGGCGGTTCCCGGCCGACCGTGTCGCCGAGCAACTCGGCCTCTCGACGCCGGCTTCCGCTCAGCCGCTACAGGCTCCGGGCCCCGCCCCGAGCGCTGAAATCGACCACCTGCTCCAGCCGGAGGTGGCCCAGTCCGTCGCCGATCTGATGGGCGATCTCTTCGGCTTGATGGCCGTAATCACCAACATGGACGGCCAGCCGATCACCGGCGTCGCAAACCCGTGTGGCTACTACGCGGCGATCGCCGGGCAGCCCGATGCGGCCGACGCATGCCTGTCGCAGTGGCGACTGTTCGCGGAGGAGCCACACGTGGCCCCGCGCTGGGTCCGCACGCACCTCGGCTTCCTGTGTGCCCGCACCTTCGTCTGGGTTGACCTCAAGCCAGTCGGCATGATCGTGGTCGGCGGCGTGACCCCACCGGCGTGGCCACCTCCTCGTGAACTGCTCGAGGCCATCGCCGACGAGGTGGGCCTCTCACCCGAACTGTTGGCCGGCGCTGTCAACCAGACCTGGAGCATCGACTCCCATGAGCAGCGAAGGATCCTTCGTCTCCTCCCGCAAATGGGCGACCTGGTCTCACACCTGTTGTCCGCTCGCAACCGACTCGTCACCCCAATGGATGCCACCGAAACACCCGCAAGTCCAGTCCCAAGCACCACCCCTCATGGAGAGGATCAATCATGAAACAACTCCTCGTACTCGGAGCCGGCACAGCTGGGACAGTTGCCGTCAACAAGTTGCGGCGGCGTCTCCCGGCCGACGAGTGGACGATCACCATCGTCGACTCCAAGCCACAGCACCACTACCAGCCCGGCTACCTCTTCATCCCCTTTGGCACCTACGGCGCCGACGAGGTCACGAAACCGAAGGCCCAGTTGATCACCGACGGGGTCGACCTGATATTCGGCGAGGCCGACATCGTCAAGCCCGAACAGTCCATCGTCGTGCTCGCCGACGGCACCGAACTGTCCTACGACCAACTGATCATCGCCACGGGCACACACCCTCGACGTGACCAGACCGAGGGGCTGGACTCCAGGCACTACGGCGAGACGATCCACGACTTCTACACCCTCGAAGGTGCCACACGGCTCGCTCAGGTGCTCGACGGGTGGAAAGGTGGGCGACTCGTGATCAACATCGTCGAGATGCCGATCAAGTGCCCGGTCGCTGCACTCGAGTTCATGTTCCTGGCCGACGCCTTCTTCGCTGAACGTGGCATCCGGGACAGGGTTGAGTTGACCTACGTGACCCCGCTCGACGGTGCGTTCACCAAGCCGGTAGCGGCGGAATGTCTCGGTGACATGCTCGAGCGTCGCCAGATTACGTTGGAGACCGACTTCATGACGATGGAGGTGGACGGCGACCAGAAGATGCTCGTCAGCTACGACGAGCGCGAGATCCCCTACGACCTTCTGGTCACCGTGCCCGTCAACATGGGCGCCGACTTCGTTGATCGTTCCGGCCTGGGCGACGAGTTGAATCACGTCGAGGTCGACAGGCACACCTTCCTGTCCGACGACCACGACAACATCTTCGCCCTTGGCGACGCCGCCAACCTGCCGACCTCGAAGGCCGGGTCGGTGGCGCACTTTGCGGTCGACGTGTTCGTTGACAACTTCCTGCAACACATCAAGGGCCAGCCGATGACCGGTATGTTCGACGGCCATGCCAACTGCTTCATCGAGGCGGGGAACGGCAAGGGCATGTTGATCGACTTCAACTACGACGTCGAACCACTGCCCGGTAAATACCCGCTACCTGGTATTGGCCCGTTCAGCCTGCTCAAGGAGACCGCGGCCAACCATTGGGGCAAGTTGGGTTTCAAGTGGACCTACTGGAACGTGCTGCTACCTGGCCGCTACTTCCCGTTCGGCCCCGACATGTCCATGATGGGCAAGCGGATGCCCGAGGCGAAGTCGCCACGACCATTACAGACCTCCCGGTCGATCGACTGGATGCAGTCGGCCACTGATTCCGAACCGGATCAACAACTAGACCACCCCCATGCAATCAAAGGAGCCACGAAGTGAATACACAAACCATCGCCGGTCAGTCTGTCAGCGTCAACGACGAGGGCTTCATGACCAGCTACGACGAGTGGAACGAGGACCTCGGTCGCGAGTTGGCCTCGATGATCGGAATAGAGGAGCTCACAGACGACCACTGGGCAGCAATCAACTTCCTGCGGAGCGACTTCGCCGAACGGAGCGAGACCCCCACACTTCGCCGCGTAACCAAAGTCGGTGGAATCCCGACCAAGCAACTCTTCGTCCTGTTCCCGAAAAAGCCCGCCAAGAAGATGGCCTACGTCGCCGGGCTACCCAAGCCCAAGGGCTGCGTCTGAGCACGGCCGAACCAAAGGAGAATGCAGATGACAACTACACACACCACCACCAGTACCGAGACCCCGGTCGTTCCGGACTTCGACGACGACAGTGATCGCAAGCTCTGCTTCGTCTGCTCCAAGGGCAACCTGGACATGGCCTACCCCGCGCTGATCATGGCCAACGGTGCTCTCAGTGAGGGGATCGAGACCCATATCTTCTTCACCTTCTGGGGCATGGACATGATCAACAAGAAGACGATGGGTGACCTGCGATTCACGGCACTCGGCAACGCCGCAATGCACATGCCCCCCGGGCTAGGCAGGCTGTCAGACAAGCACATGCCACAGGGCCTTGCCGGCCTGCCCGGCATGACCGGCATGGCAACCAGGATGCTGAAGCAGCAAATTGCTGACCTCGACGTCCCGGAGGTGCCCGAGTTCTTGCAGATGCTGTCCGACATGGGGGCCAACCTGTGGGCATGCAAGATGTCTGTCGACATGATGGACCTGGACGCCGATGACCTATTCGACGAGGTCGTCGACGTAATCAACGTCGGCGAGTTCATGGTGTTGTCTGAGGGCGCCCAGATCATCTTCGTGTGAAGGGCAGCAGCTCAGCGACAGCTCTGTCTCTCAGGCCGCCGACGTGTCCACGAGGCGACCAGGCCGGAGATCCCGCACTACCACGAGAGCAACCAGGCGCACTTTTCGGTCGCCCCGAGCGTTGCTGGTGGTGTCGGAGGGGGGACTTGAACCCCCACGCCCTTGCGGGCACCAGCCCCTCAAGCTGGCGCGTCTGCCAATTCCGCCACTCCGACGTGACCTCCGGGAGACCCGGAACGCCGGTCAGGCTACCTGCCGCTGAGAGGTGACCACCCGCCGGAAGGCCCCGGGTTCGTCCTCACGATGGCGATAGCAATATATCTCTATCGTCATGCCGGTATATACTCACAAGGTGACCAAGCGGCTGATCGACATTGACGACGAACTCCTTGCCGAGGCTCGGGCAATTCTCGAGACCAACACCATGAAGGACACGGTCAATGCGGCGCTCGAGCGGATATCTGACATGGAGGTCTGGAGACGCCATGCCATCCGACTCTCCACCGAGGGTCTAGATCTCCAGAATCCAGACATCATGCGTGACGCCTGGCGATGAATCCGAGATACCTGGTTGACAAGAGTGCGCTTGCAAGACAGCACCTTCAGCCAGTGGCCGAACGGGTGCTTCCACTAACAAGCCTCGGTCTCGTGTCAACCTGTGCCGTCATTGACCTTGAAGTCCTCTACAGCGCACGCAACAGGTCCGAATATCTCGAAATGGCCGCCGAGCGCTGCAGGCTCCCGTCAGTCGAGATCAACTCCAGGGTCACGGCACGATCCCTAGCCGTGCAGGGGCAACTCGCCAGGAAGGGGCGCCACAGGCTCCCCATCCCGGACCTCCTGATCGCCGCTGCAGCTGAGGTGAACAATCTCGTCCTCCTGCACTATGACGCCGACTTTGACCGCATCGCTGCCGTGACGGGTCAAGAAACCGAGTGGGTCGTTCCGAAGGGTTCGGTGGCCTGATGAAATTGCCTGGTGGCACCCTGATCCAGGGCGCCGCCTAGAACATCAACCCCAGGGCGATCGTGGTGAAGGCGAACACAAGGGCGGTCACGATGGTGATGCGGTCCAGGTTCTGTTCGACAACTGTGGAGCCAGCTGTCTGGGCACCGATACCTCCACCGAACATGTCGGAGAGGCCACCGCCCTTACCGCTGTGGAGAAGGACCAGGAAGATGATTCCCAGCCCAGAGGATGCC
>JABHCN010000023.1 GCA_018673475.1 Actinomycetota bacterium
AGACCGTCGTAGCGGCCTCCCCCACCGATGGCATTCTGGGCGGCGTCGAACGCCTCGGAGGTGAACTCGAAGGTGGTTCGCACGTAGTAGTCGAGGCCACGCACGAGGCGCGGCTCGATGGTGAAGGGGATCTCCAGGCCGGTCAACGCAGCCTTGACCTGGTCGAAGTGGTCGCCGGCCTCGGCTGACAGGTGGTCCAGCATGCTGGGGGCTGAGGCGATCAGATCGGCATCCTCTGGGCGGCTGGAATCGAGTACCCGCAGCGGGTTCGTTGAGAGGGTGGCCCTTGAGTCCTCGCTGAGCGAGTCGATGTCGGTCGAGAAGTGGTCGTGGAGTGCAGTGACGTAGCGGGCCCGGTCGTCGGGGCCACCCAGCGAGTTGACCAGCAACGTGACCTGCTGGAGCCCCAGGCACTCGTAGAAGCGCCAGGCCGTGGCGATCACCTCGGCATCCAGGTGCGGGTCCTCGGGGCCGAGCGCCTCGATGCCGACCTGGTCGAACTGGCGGAAGCGGCCCTTCTGGGCCCGCTCGTAGCGGAAGTTGGGGCCTGCGTACCAGGCCTTCCACGGCAGGTTCGGGCGGTGCTCGCCAAAGGAGCGCACGATCGAGGCCGTCTGCTCGGGTCGAAGGGCGATGTGGCGGCCGCCGCGGTCCTCGAACTCGTACATCTCCTTGCGGACCACGTCGGTGGCGTCGCCCAGGCGGCGAAACACCTCGACGTGTTCGAACATCGGCGGCACGACCTCGCTGTACCCGGCGGCCTCGACAATGTCGGCGAACACGCCAACGAGGGCGCGACGGCGCGCCGATTCAGGCCAGAGGACGTCGTGTGTGCCCTTCGGCGCCCTGTAGATGGGGTCTGCCACGGGGGGAAAGGCTACCGGCCCCCGGGGTCACCGGCGGGCGATAACCGAACAGACCCTCAGGATCCCTGGCCGGGCACCACCCGGTAGACGTCGTACACCGAGTCGATCTCGGCGATGATGTTCAACAGTGGCTCGAGATGCGCCGCGTGACCCATCTCGAAGTCGAACTTCATCTTGGCGGTCCGATCCGCTCCGCTGGTGACCGTGTCGGTTCCGACAACGTTGATGTGGTGGTCAGCGAGCACGTTCACGATGTCACGGAGCAGCCCCGGCCGGTCGAGGGCCTTGACCTCGATTGTGGCTAGGAAGTTCCCGGTCGCGGAGCCGTCCCAATCCACGTCGATGAGCCTGTCGGGTTGCCCCTCGGAAAGCGATGCTGCGTTGGCGCAGTCGCTGCGGTGGACGGACACGCCACGACCCCGGGTGACAAAGCCGATGATCTCGTCTGGTGGCACCGGTGTGCAACAGCGCGACAGCCTCACCATCATTTCGTCGAAACCCTCGACGTGGACACCCGCTGAACCGGTACGCCGCTCGCCTGTGAAGGGCTTGAGCACGGTGGCCGGAAACTGTTCTTCGTCGTCCATCTCGTCGCTGATGGCCCGCTGAACCCTGTCAACCACTGCCTTTGCCGAGACATGGTGTTCGCCTATGGCGGCGTAGAGGGTGTCGGCGTCGACGTAGTTCATTGCGGCTGCCACCTCAGCAAGGGGCTGGCCGACCAGAAACTCCTTGATGGGCAGGCCGGCTCGACGGAGTTCGTTGACCAGATCGTCGTAGCCGCTGTCGATGGCGTCGTGGCGCCGCTCCCGCGAGTACCACTGCTTGATCTTGTTGGCCGCCTTATGGGTGGCTACGAACTTGAGCCAGTCACGGCTGGGTCCCGCTGTCTGCTGCTTGGAGGTGACTATCTCTACCGTCTCACCCGAGTTGAGGCGGGTCTCAAGTGGCACCAGACGACCCTCGACCCTCGCCCCCACACACTTGTGGCCGACCTCGGTGTGGACCATGTAGGCAAAATCCACCGGGGTAGCGCCGATCGGCAGGGTGATGACCCCTCCCTGCGGGGTGAAGATGTACACCTCGTCTTGTTCAAGGTCGGTCTTGAGGTTGGCCATGAAGGTCCCCGGGTCGGAGCTCTCCTCCTGCCACTCCACGATCCGTCCCAACCACGCCATCTCGTCTGAGGGCGAGCTGGCCTTGTAGTCAAAGTGGGCGGCGACGCCGAACTCGGCGCGCTGATGCATCTCCCTGGTGCGGATCTGGAACTCAACCTGCTTGCCGAGGGGCCCCACCACCGTGGTGTGCAGCGACTGGTAGAGGTTGAACTTTGGCATTGCCACGTAGTCCTTGAAGCGTCCCTGGACGGGTTTCCAGGTGGCGTGGATGGAACCCAGAACCGCGTAGCAGTCGCGCACGTTCTCGACGATTACGCGAACGCCGATGAGGTCGTAGATGTCGTCGAAGGGCCGACCCTTCACGATCATCTTCTCGTAGATGCTCCAGAGGTGCTTTGGCCGGCCGTGGACCTCTGCCGTGATCTTCAGGTCGGACATGCGACTCTCGATGTCGCCGATGAGCTGGGTCAGGTAGTTGTCCCGCTCTGGCGACCGGTCCTGGACCATCTGGTCGATCTGGCTGTAGCGCTTGGGGTGGAGCGTGGCGAGCGAGAGGTCCTCGAGCTGGTCCTTGACCTCCTGCATTCCGAGGCGGTTGGCGAGCGGTGCGTAGATGTCGAGGGTCTCGCGTGCGATGCGCTCCTGCTTGTCCTCGGGAAGGGCGGCCAGGGTGCGCATGTTGTGGAGTCGGTCGGCCAACTTGATGATGAGCACCCGCAGGTCCTTGGCGAGGGCCACGAGCATCTTGCGCATGCTGGCGGCCTGTTGTTCCTCGCGGGAGTCAAAGTGAAGGCGGTCCAGCTTGGTGACACCGTCGACAATGAGCGAGACGTCTGCTCCGAAGTCGCGTTCCAGGTCAGCCAGGTCGATGGATGTGTCCTCAACGGCGTCATGGAGCAGTGCTGCTGCGACCGTGATGTCGTCGAGGCCCTGTCGGGCAACGATCGTGGCAACGGCCATCGGGTGATGGATGTAGGGCTCGCCCGACTTACGGGTCTGTCCCGCGTGGGCGCCCAGCGCCACCTCGTAGGCACGTTCGATGAGAGAGGTGTCGGCCCTGGGGTGGTGGTCGCGGAAGGTGGTGAGCAGGTCCGAGGTTTCCTCGACGCTCGGATCGGGTCGGCGGCGCCACGGCAGTACCCGCGTTACGGCGACCATGTCAGGCCCTGTGCCCGGTCGACGCGACTCCCCGGGTGGACAGCCTGACGCACTGCCTGTTCAGGTTTCCGTGGCGGACCCTGTCGGTCATCACACCACGGTAGCGGGCTGGCTCAGCGACGCTTCTTGCGGGGGCGGGGTGGCACGCCACCGGCCAGGTGGGTCGTTGCCACGGGTCGGCGCCGTGCCGGGCCCTTGGCGGCACCGGGACGCTCGGTGGAACGGGTGTCGGGAAGGGCTGCCTCTTCACGACCGATGAGGCGTGTAGCACCGTCGTCGGAAACACCTGTGCGCTGCGCGACCTTGTCGGCCACCTGGATCCAACGCTCCTCGCGTTCCTTCAGCACCGTGACGAGTGTGGATGCGATGAACAGCGACGAGTAGGAACCGACGATGATGCCGATCAGCAGGGCTATACCGAACTCCTGGAGGGTCGTGGCTCCCATGATCACCGATCCGATCAGCAGCAGCGACACAACGGGGATTGCCGAGGTGATGCTGGTGTTGATCGAGCGCATGGTGACCCGGTTGAGCGCCAGGTTCATCAACTCGGTGTAGGTGTAGCGCTCGGTGGCACCGAGGCGTCCGGTCACCTCGCGGACCTTGTCGTAGACCACGATCGTGTCGTAGAGCGAATAGCCCATGATCGTGAGGAACGCGATGACGGTCGAAGGGGTGATCTCCAGTTGAAGGATCGAGTAGAGGCCGACGCTGACCACGATGTCGTGGGCCACCGCGGCGAGGGCACCGAGGGCCATCTTCCACTCGAGGCGAACGGTTATGTACAGGGCCACCACGGCGAAGAACACGACCAGGGCGTTGGCGGCCTTTGATGTCACCTCGGCGCCCCATGTGGGCCCGACCTGTTCGAACGTCTGAACTGTTCCCAGCTGGGTATCGAGGAGGTTGCGGATCTCGGCGGCATGTGCCGGATCCGACACCTCGGAGCGGATCCGGATGACATCGCCGTCGACGGTCTGGATGCGTGAATCCTCGGAGCCGATGCCTGCCATCACCTCGCGTGCCTCGGCTACCGACACACCGGGCGCCAAGACCTCAAAGGTGGTTCCACCCTCGAAGTCGATGCCCAGGTTCAGGCCCCGGACGCCGAACGAGCCGACGCTGAGCACTATCGCCACCAGGGACACCGTCACCGCCCTGCGCCACCAGCGCGGGTAGTCGAGTGCCGTCTCGCCGTTGAAGACGTCTCTGAGCAGACCCATCAGGTGGTCCTCCCGACTGCGCTGACCGCTCCGCTGGCCGGCAGGCCGAAGCGCTCCGGGTGCTCTGCAAACCATCGGGACTGGGCCATGAGGCGCACCATCGGGCCCATGAAGAAGTAGGTGGCAACGAGGTCCAGCAGGGTCGCGAGGCCCAGGTACAGGGCAAAGCCCCTTACGGCGCCGACCGTGAGCCACCACAGCAGGCCCGCTCCGATGAGCGACGCCATGTCAGCCTTGACAATCGTGGAGAAGGCCACGGGGAACGCCTTGTCAACAGAGGACCTGGCGGTTCGGCCGTCACGGATGTCCTCCTTGAGGTGCTCGAAGTAGACGACGTTGGAGTCGACCGAGACACCGATGGCCACAATGATTCCGGTGACGCCCGCAAGGGTGAGCGCCAGGCCCGACTGGGTGCCCATGTGGGCGATGATCGCCCAGAGCAGGCTGCCGGAGATTGCCAGGCTGGCCAGTGCAACAAGGCCCAACAGCCGGTAGTAGCCGACTATGAACAGGCCCACGATCGCCAGGCCGATGAGCCCGGCCACGATGCCTGCATGGAGGGAGTCCTCGCCGATGGTGGCCGAGACCACCTGGGTGTTTTCCGCCTCGAGTTCGATGGGGAGGGCACCGTAGCGGAGGCCCAGGGCCACAACGTCGGCCTCCTCCTTGTCGAAGGCCCCCGAGATGAGGATGCGGTCACGCTGGAACTCGGGTGCCCTGATCTGGGGTGCTGTCAGGACCTCGCCGTCGAGCACCAGGGCCAGGCGGCCGTTGGTGAAGCCGGGCAGGATCGGGCACGTTGGGGCGCCTACAAAGCAGAGGGCCGCCATCTCGTTGAAGGTGTCGATGCCCGCTGGTCCGGCCTTGAGGGCCACAGCCACCTGCCATTCGAAGTCAATCATGTCGGCGTTGGCGTCCTCGAGGGCATCACCGGTGAGAACGCTCGGGGCGAGCAGGTAACGCTGGTTGTTGTCGCGTCCGCCCAGCACGACGAACTGGTCGGCCAGGTCGTCCTCGGGGAGGGTCACCCCGAGCGGGCCGGTCGAGGGGGTGAGGTCACCGGCGAGCAGTGGTTCACACGAGGCCGGTGCGGGTCGTGCCACGCCTTCTCTCGCAAGGTCGGCCGGCATGAGGGGAAGCACGTCACAGACGGGCCTGAAGCGCAGTTCGGCGGTGGTGCCGACCAACTCCAGGGCACGCTGCTGGTTGTCGACCCCCGGCAGGGAGACCATCACGCCCTCGGCGGTTCGGGAGACCTCGGGTTCGGCGACACCGAGGGCGTCGACCCGCTTACGGATGATCTCGACAGCCTGGTCGAGCATCTCCTCGGTGGCCGGTTCGGTGGCCGTGAGGCGCACCGACACGCCACCCTGCAGGTCGAGGCCCAGGAGGGGCTTGTTTTGCCAGAAGGCCGTCAGAGCCGACGCCGTCACGGCAACGAGGACGATTGCGACGAGGTAGATGCTCTGTCGGCGGGGCATGGACTCAGGTGTGGCTGTGGTCGTTGTGAGGGGCTGTGGTCAGTCGGAGATGGGGCCTTCATCGGCCTCTTCGACGGCTTCTTCCTCAGCTTCTTCCACAACCGGTTCGTTGAAGCGGTGTTCCACGGCACTGCGGAGGACCTTCAACTCGATGTTCTCGGCCACCTCCAGCCAGACGATGTCACCCTCGACCTCGTTGATCACTCCGAAGAGGCCCGAGTGGAGGCGCACCTCGTCGCCGGCCTGGACCGAGGCTATGAGGTTCTGTTGAGCGCGTGCCTTCTTCTGCTGGGGTCGGATCATCAGGAAGTACATGAGCCCGAAGATCAGGATGAGGGGGAGGAAACTGGCCATTTGGTCCATTTGGTGCCTCGTGTCTGGGTGGGTTGTCGGCGCTCAGCAGCCGTTTGCGGCCGTCGGCGCCCGTAGCGGGACCGGTAGAGCCTACGGCCGTCGCATGCCGATTCTGGTCCAATCGGTGGTCAGCCCCAGACCTCCAGCGTCTCGGCACGGAACTGCTCGAAACGCCCTTCGGTGATGGAGGCACGCAGTCGGTCCACAAAGTCGAACAGCCACGCCAGGTTGTGGAGTGACAGGAGACGGCGTCCGGTGGGCTCGTCGGTCATCAACAGGTGCCTCAGGTAGCCACGTGACCATGCGGCTGCCGGGCTGGCAGGAAAGCCCGGGTCGAGCGGGTCGTCGTCGGCTGCGAAACGGGCGTTGCGCAGGTTGAGCCTGCCAGCCGAGGTGAGGATGGTGCCGTGTCTTGCGTGACGGGTCGGCAGCACGCAGTCGAACATGTCGACGCCGCGGCCGACAACCTCTACAAGGCCTGCCGGGTCGCCCAGGCCCATGAAGTAGCGGGGCTGATCGCCTGGGAGCACCGCTGTCACGGCGCTGACCGGGTCCAACATCTCGTCGCGGGTCTCCCCCACGCTGAGGCCGCCGATGGCGTAGCCGTCAAAGCCGACCTCGACGGTCCGCTGGGCGCTCTCGGTGCGCAGCACAACGTCTGTCCCGCCCTGCACGATCCCGAACTGGCACTGGCGCTGGTGGGCATCAGGGTGATCGAGGAACGCCTGTCTGCCCCTTGCGGCCCATTCAGCGGTGCGTTCGACCACCTTTCGCAGGATGACCTCGGTGGAGGGGAGGGCCGGGCAGACGTCGAGGACCATCTGGATGTCGGCCCCCAGGTCGGCCTGCACGGCTGCAGCGCCCTCGGGTGTGAGCCTGTGGGTGGAGCCGTCGTAGGTGGAGCGGAACTCGGCACCCTCGTCGTCGACGCGTGGCTGCAGGGAGAAGATCTGGTAGCCACCGGAGTCGGTGAGGCTCAGCCCCTGCCAGCCGGTGAAGCCACGCAGGCCTCCGAGGTCGCGCACCACCTCGGCACCGGGTCGCAGCATCAGGTGGTAGGTGTTGGCCAGCACCACCTCTGCTCCCAGTTCAACCAGGTCCACCGAGGAGAGGTGTCGGACCGCTCCGCGGGTTCCGACCGGCATGAAGCACGGTGTGTTGAACGATCCCCGGGGGGTATCGACCCGCCCGGTGCGGGCACCGTCGCAGTTCGCTGCCTCGTGGAAGGTGGCCTTCATGCCGTGATCCTGTCGGGCCTGCGCCTGCCCACCAACATGGCGTCGCCGAATGAGAGAAAGCGGTACCCCTGGGCGAGGGCCAGTGCGTACAGGTCGCGCCAGCGGGGACCTGCAAATGCCTCCAGCATCACGAGCAGCGTGGATCTGGGCAGGTGGTAGTTGGTGAGCAGCACGTCGACGACGCCGAAGTCGAACCCGGGTCGGATGAACAGGTCCGTTCGGCCGGACGTGCCTGCTCCCCCGCTGCGGGCCAGGTTGGCCGATTCGAGTGCCCGGACGGTCGTGGTCCCGACCGCTATGACCCGGTCGGCAGTCCGGCAGGCATCAAGGGTCGACTCGGCGACCGTGTAGGACTCGGAGTGCATCACGTGGTCGTCGAGGTCCTCGGCGGTTACCGGCCTGAAGGTGTCGAGGCCCACCACCAGCTCAAGGTGTTCGACTGCGGCGCCCGCCGCCCGGCAGGCATCGAGCACCTCACCGGTCAGGTGGAGGCCCGCCGTGGGTGCTGCTGCCGAGGCGGGGCGGTGGCTGTAGACGGTCTGGTAGCGCTCCGGGTCGTCGAGGCGGGTGTGCAGGTACGGGGGCAGGGGCATCTCGCCGTGGGCCTGCACGGCATTCAGGACACCTGCCGGTCCTGACAGGGAATCTGTCTCGAGCGTAACCGTGCGCCTGCCCTCACCCAGGTCGTCGCCGACAACGACGGTCAGGTCATTGCCGGCCCGCAGCCTCGTTCCCGGCGGCACCCTCCTGCTGGGCCTGACGAGGGCCTCCCATTCACAGGCATCACCGGTCTGTTCCAGCAACAGGACCTCGACGGCCCCACCGGTCTCCTTGGTCAGGCGCAGCCGGGCCGGCAGCACCCTGGTGTCGTTGAGGACCAACAGGTCACCTGGGCCGACCATGTCGGGCAGGTCGCTGATGTGGCGGTGGTCCGGGTCGGTCCCGTCGGCGAGGTCGACCAGCAGGCGGGCCGACGACCGGTCATCCAGGGGCACCTGGGCAATCTGGTCGTCTGGGAGGTCGTAGGCGAAGTCGTCGGGGCCCATGGGCGGGCCAGCCTAGGTGGGGCCTGAGGGCCCGGGAGGGGCCCTAGCCCTCGAAGAGGGAGCCGGGGCGGGCAGGGGTGGTGAGGCCCAGGTGGGTGTATGCGGCCGGGGTGGCCACGCGCCCCTTGGGTGTGCGAAGGAGGAGGCCCTGTTGGATGAGGAACGGCTCGTAGACGTCTTCGACGGTGTCATCCGGCTCGCTCACGCAGATGGCGAGCGTCTTGAGCCCCACGGGCCCTCCATCGAACCTCTCGCACAGGGCCGACAGGATCGCCCGGGAGGGACGGTCGAGGCCCAGGTCGTCGACGGCGAAGAACGAGAGGCCGTCTCGGGCGACGGTGCCGTCGACGGTTGCGCCGCCGCGCTCCACCTGGGCAAAGTCGCGTACCTGTCGCAGCAGCCGGTTGCCGATGCGTGGGGTTCCCCGGGAGCGGCGTGCAATCTCGCCGGCGCCCTCGGAGTCGAGGTCGACATCGAGGATTCCGGCGGCCCTGGTGACGATCGACTGCAGGTCGCTGGTCTCGTAGTAGTCGAGGCGGGCGGTGAGGCCAAAGCGGTCACGCAGCGGCCCGGTGATGAGCCCGGTGCGGGTGGTTGCGCCGACCAGGGTGAAGCGGGGAAGCTCCAGGCGGATCGAGCGGGCTGCCGGACCCTTGCCGAGCACGATGTCGAGTTCGTAGTCCTCCATTGCCGGGTAGAGGATCTCCTCGACTGCACGGGCCAGGCGGTGGATTTCGTCGATGAACAGGACGTCGCCGGGTTCAAGCTTGGTGAGGATGGCGGCGAGGTCGCCGGCCCGCTCCAGGGCCGGCCCCGACGTGATGTGCAGCTCGGCGCCCATCTCGGCGGCGACAATGTGGGCGAGGGTGGTCTTGCCGAGGCCCGGTGGGCCGGCGAAGAGGAAGTGGTCGGCTGCCTCGCCGCGTGCGCGGGCTGCCTCGAGCATTACCCGCAGGTGGCCCTTCAGCTCTGGTTGACCGACGAAGTCGTCGAGCCGACGGGGCCGCAGCCCGACCTCGACCTCGATGTCGACGGGGTCCAGATCGGGCGACAGGAGTTCTTCGCGCACGGGTACCTGCCTACGCCCGGGCCAGCCGCTGCAGGGCCTCGCGCAAGATGACACCCGGGTTGTCGCCGCCGAGGTCGCTCAGCACGGACCGCACCTCGTCGGGGGTGTAGCCGAGGCCACCGAGGGCCTCCTGCACCTCGGCGAGCGCCGAGCGGGGTGCGGATGCGTCGGCCGGGTCGGCGGGCACCGTGTCGATGGGGAGGTCAAGGGATGCCTTCAGCTCGACGAGGAGCCGGGTGGCGGTCTTCTTGCCAACGCCGGGCACGAGGCACAGGGCGGCCACGTCGTCGTCGGCGAGGACCCGGGCCAGTTCTGTTGGCCCGTGCACGCCGAGTACGGCCAGGGCCAGTGATGGCCCCACGCCGTGTGCCGAGAGGAGGGCCTCGAAGCAGGTGCGCTCGGAGCGCTCGAGGAAGCCGTAGAGGGTCTGGTCGGCCTCGCGGATGTGGTGGTGGACGTGCAGGAAGACCTCGGTGTCGGGATCGCCCATCCGGACAGCCGTCGTGGGGGTGACGATGACCCGGTAGCCGACACCTGCGACCTCGACCAGCACCTCGCCGCGGCCTCCGACCTCGAAGCGCTCGAGCAGTTGCCCGCGAAGCGACCCGATCACTGTGACACCGCCCCTTCCCTGGGCAGGCTGACCCCTGACCGGTTGGCCCTGGACACGGTGGAGCCCGGCACCATCGCCAGGTGGCAGAGGGCGACTGCTACGGCGTCGGCGGCGTCGACCGGCCGGAGCGGCACGTCGATGCCGAGGAGGGTCTCGACCATCTGGGCCATCTGGCCCTTGTCGGCGCCTCCCCATCCGGCCACGGCCGACTTGACCTCGTTGGGCGAGTAGAGGGTTACCTGGCAGCCGGCTGCGGCCGCCTCGGCCATGACAACTCCCGATGCCTGACCTGTCTGCATGGCGGTGCTCACGTTGACCTGGAAGAGGACGCGCTCGATGGCGACGTGGTCCGGCCGGTATTCGGTAATGAGGTCGCGGACCTCGGCCTGGAGTTCGGCCAGGCGCAGGGGCAGCGGCGTGGCCGGATCGGTTCGAATGACCCCTGCGGCCTCGGCGCGCTGACGCCTGCCGTGGCGGCGCACGAGGCCGTAGCCGCAGCGTGAGAGGCCGGGATCTATCCCCAGAACGAACATATGTACGACTCTAGCGGTTGCTCCCGCCCGGCCCGCGTCACCCCCTGCGGCCGCCGGAACTCAGTCCAGGTCGAGGGAGTCGAAGACCTCTGGCGGGATGTCGAAGTTGGCGAACACGTCCTGCACGTCGTCGTTGTCGTCGAGCAGGTCGAGCAGGCGAAGCACCGCCCTGGCGGCCTCGGCGGTGTCTACGGCGACCGTGGAGGTCGGGACCATGGTCACGTCGGCCGACTCGAACGGGACTCCCCCCTCCTCGAGAGCGGCGCGCACCGTGGGCAGGTCGGTCGGCTCGCAGGTGAGACGCCACGTTCCTCCATCGTCGGCAAGGTCCTCGGCGCCGGCATCGAGGGCAGCCATCATGATCTCGTCCTCGTCGACGCTGCCGGCCAGCAGCACCACGCCCTTGCGTTCGAACTGCCAGGCCACCGAGCCGGGCTCGGCCAGTGAGCCGCCGTTCTTGGTGAGCAGCGACCTCACCTCGGAGCCGGTGCGGTTGCGGTTGTCGGTGAGGGTCTCGACGTAGAGGGCCACGCCGTGGGGCGCATAGCCCTCGTAGGTGATGCTCTCGTAGTTGACGCCCTCCAACTCGCCGGTGCCCCTCTTGACGGCCCTTTCAATGGTGTCGAGTGGCACCGAGGAGTCACGGGCCTTTTGGTACATGGTCCGCAGGGTGGCGTTGGAGTCGAGGTCGCCGCCGCCCTGGCGTGCGGCCACCTCGACCTGCTTGATGAGCTTGGCGAACAGCTTGGCGCGCTTCTGGTCGGCGGCGCCCTTCTTGTGCTTGATGGTCGCCCACTTGGAATGGCCCGACATGCGTTCTCCTGTTCCTGGGGTCTCTCAGGCGGCTTCCACGAAGAGCTCGTGGATGCGCCGGTCAGCGGTCAGTTCGGGGTGGAATGATGCCACCATCACGTGGCCCTGGCGGCAGAGCACCGGGTTGTCGTCGACGCTGGCGAGAACCTCGATTCCGTCGCCTACGCGTTCCACCACCGGCGCCCTGATGAACACCCCGTGGAACGGTGTGTCCCAGCTGGGGAGCCCCTCGCCGCCGACGTTCACATCGGCCTCGAAGGAGTCGATCTGGCGGCCGTAGCCGTTGCGCCTCACGTCTATGTCGATTGCCGCAAGGGACTCCTGGTCGCTACGGCCGTCGGCGACCGACGATGCCAGCAGGATCATGCCGGCACAGGTGCCGAATACAGGGAGGCCCCGGGTGATGCGTTCTGCCAACGGTTGACGCAGTTCGGCGATGTCGAGGAGCATCGACATGGTGGTTGACTCACCGCCCGGCATTACGAGCGCGTCGACACCGGAGAGGTGCTCGGGGGTTCTCACCTCGATGGGGGCCACACCCACATCGGTGAGCACGGCGGCATGTCGGGCGAACGCCCCCTGGAGGGCCAGGACTCCGACCTTCATGGAGTGTCTGCTACCAGCCGCGGTCGGCCAGGCGGGTCTCCAGAGTGTCGATCTCGAGGCCCGGCATGGCGGCACCGAGGCCGCGGCTGACCTTGCCCAGGATGACAGGGTCGGTGAAGTTGGTGGTGGCCTCGACGATGGCCCGTGCACGCGGTGCCGGGTCGTCGCTCTTGAAGATGCCGGAACCCACGAAGACCGACTGGGCACCCAATTGCATGACGAGGGATGCGTCGGCCGGCGTGGCGATGCCTCCGGCACAGAACATCGGTACGGGTAGTTCGCCCGTCTCGGCGATCTCCTGGACCAGCGAGAGCGGCGCCTGGAGCCTCTTGGCCCATTCGAAGAGCTCGGCCGAGTCGGCCTTGGTGATGCGCCCGATGTCGCCCATGATCGAACGCAGGTGGCGTACGGCCTCGACGATGTTGCCGGTACCGGCCTCCCCCTTTGAACGGATGAGGCAGGCTCCCTCTGAGATGCGCCGCAGGGCCTCGCCGAGGTTGGTGGCACCACACACGAACGGCACGTCGAAGGCCCACTTGTCGATGTGGTGGGCCTCGTCGGCCGGCGTGAGGACCTCGCTCTCGTCGACGTAGTCGACGCCGAGGGCCTGGATGATCTGGGCCTCGGCGAAGTGGCCGATGCGGACCTTTGCCATGACCGGGATGGTCACCGCCGCCTTGATGCCCTCGATCATCTCGGGGTCAGACATTCGGGCCACGCCGCCGTCGCGTCGGATGTCGGACGGCACGCGCTCGAGGGCCATTACCGCCACCGCTCCGGCGTCTTCGGCGATACGTGCCTGTTCGGGGTTCACGACGTCCATTACGACGCCGCCCTTGAGCATCTCTGCCAGACCCCGCTTGACCAGTTGTGTTCCCGTTGATCGGGTGATGTCGCTCATGGGCCGCAGTCTAGGAGGGGCTTTGGCCGCTCTCCCCCGCCGGGCGACCCCGATGTTGTGAGACGCCTGGCCGGCCCCGGCTCAACCGGTAATTGCGGCGGCATCGGCTAGGTCGAGGACCTTGCCCTCGCCCAGCCTGGCGAGTGCCACCCACGTGGTTCCCGGTGCCAGCTTGACGATCTCGTCTGTGTCGTCGTCGGCGAGGTGCCAGGCGTTGGATACGAACGGGCGTCCCCAGACGACCCCGGTGACGGTGCCGTCGCGCAGCAGCCAACCGTCGCCGCTTCCGGTGCTGACGGCCTGGGGTGAGGCGAAGTCGGCGGCCGAGACCCTGTAGTCGACGTAGAGGAACAGCACGTTGTCGGCTGCCAGCTGCACACCGTTCTGGTCGAGCTGGGGTACGCCTCCCTGGTACCGCTGCCAGCGCCGCGAGGTGGCGTCCCAGACGTAGTCGATCTGCCTGTTTGGGGTGCTCCAGCGTGCGCCGGCTGCCGGTACCGCCGATGCGGGCAGGTCGCCGTACTGGAAGACAGGGTCGGGTGCGGTGCCGGTGGCGGCAGCCATGAGGCCCTGGGCGTTGAGGAAGCCGTTGAACGGCGAGGCGCCTCGGGCATCGTCCCGCACGAAGTTCTCCTGGCCCACGCCGCTGGTTGAGCGTGCCACGAAGGTGCCGACGCTCTCGGCGGCGCTGACCTCGGCTCCGACACCCTCGTTGGACCCCCAGTAGGCGAAGTAGGGGTTCTTGAGGTTTCCGATCAGGTCGATGTCGGTGGATCGAGCCGAGCGCACGAGGCCGATCCTGTCGGGGAGCTGGCTCTGGTAGATGCCGAGGAAGCGGGTGACGTTGTTCTCGATGTGGGCCTCGTAGACGATGTCGGCAGCTTCGAGGCCCACCTGTGGCAGCGAACGGATGTCGTTGTTGCCGATCTTTACGGCCAGGGCCGGGAGGCGGCTGAGGCCGTTGACGGCTGGCAGGCCGGTGAGCGGGTGGTGGGCGCCGGTCCACGGCACGAGGGTCTCGGTGGTGGGGGGTGGTGGGTCGGTCGTGGCTGGAGTGTCGGGAGCGGCCGTGTCGGGAGCGGCCGTGGCGGGAGCGGCTGTGTCGGCGGCGGCCGTGTCGGGAGCAGCGGTTGGCGCCGGCGCATCGGCGGCCGGTGCGTCTGTCGCCGCAGGTGCCGCCGTGTCTGGCGCAACTGTTGAGGGAGCTGCCGTGGTCGGCGGTGGCGGGGTGGTCGGCGGGAAGGATGTTTCCGTGCTGCTGCAGGAGGCGGCCAGCAGCGCAGCGGCGAACAACACCGGGATTCGGATGGACCGGCTGCGGTGTCTCATGTGATCAGAGTTCTCCGAGGGCGTCAACGCGAAGCTCGACGGTTGGGTGTATTGCCGTGGCGGTGTCGACGGCTCCGTCGGGTTGGATCAACCAGAGGTGGGTATTGGCGGGCCTGAAGCCCTCGACGACGGTTCCCATCTCGGCGAGGGCCTTTAGTGCCCACTGCATTCCGTTCGGGTACCTGGTCAACTCGGCGCCGGCCATGTCGGTTCGGACCGTGCGGTCGATGTCGTTGAAGCGGCTTGTGATGAAGGAGGCGCCGGGAACCCTGGCGATCACGGCCCCCAGGGTCTCGTCGGCCAGACGGGGGTCGCGGCACCGCACCAGGGCCTGGGCCATGAGGGCCTCGAGTTCGATGAGTGAGAGCGTGTCGGTGGCTCCGGTGGTGACCACGATCGTGGCTGACCGGCGGTCGCCCACGACTGCTGCATTGCCCGACGGGGAATCGAGCACCCACAGGTCGGGCTTGTCGATGCCGTGGGTGTGGCAGAGGCCCTCGACGACGTTGTGCAACCTCGGGAACTCGCCGATCAGGGCGGGCCTGCCACGAATGGAGCCCAGCACCATTGCCGCCGCCCGGCGGCCGGCGATCCAGATGACCAGGGTCCCAAAGACGATCCCTGCCGGCACCGCGACGAGCGGGCCTGTACCTGCGGCGAGCAGGATCAGGGTGACGGCGAACTTCAGCAGCAGAACTGCCACGAAGGCCGGGGTCTTTAGATGGGGTCTCATCATGTCGCCCGCATGATAAGCCCGCCGGGTGCCACTCCAGCCGACACCCCACCCTCGACGTGGTTCTGGCCCTCAGGCGGCGTCGAGCACCCTGCGGTAGATATCGAGGTAGCAGTCGGCCAGGCGGCGCATCGAGAACTCGTCGGCCCGTGATGAGCCGTTCTCGACGAGGCTCGAAACCAGGTCGGGATTGGCCATCACCTTGGCGATGGCTCCGGCGAGTTCGACGCTGTCGCCCGGCGGGACGAGCATGGCGTCGATTCCACCCTGGGTGACCCTGTGGTAGCCGGGAATGTCGCTGGCGACCACCGGTGTACCGCATGCCATGCCTTCGAGCAGGACGATGCCGAAGGACTCGCCGCGCAGCGATGGTGCGCAGAACACGTCGGCGCCCCGGATGCGGGAGAGCTTTTCCTCTTCGCTGATGCGTCCCAGCCACTCGATCCGGTGGTCGCCCGCCACGAGTGCCTTGAGCCGTTCGGTTTCGGGGCCGTCGCTGGCCACCCAGAGCCGTACGTCCGAGGGCAGGTGGTTCATGGCCTCGAGGAGCACGTCGAGGCCCTTGCGTGGTTCGTGGCGACCTACGAAGAAGACGGTCGGTCCGGTCGTGGGCCATGGCACGGCGGCCTGGCAGCGGTCGACCTCGACGCCGTTGAATAGCACCTCGTACTCTCCGCCGAGGGCGTCTCCGGCCATGGCGGCTGCGTCCTCGGACACGGCGACGGTCAGGTCCATGCGCTGTCGCAACCTGGTGACGGGCCTGTTGAGGACCTTGTAGGCGAGGCTGCCTCCGGCGGCGTGGAAGGTGCCGACCATGGGTGTCCTTACCACCGAGCCGGACATGAAGAGGGCTGTGACCGTTGGGCCGGGGGCGAGGGGTTCGTGCAGGTGGAGGATGTCGAAGTCCTCGTCGTTGAGGGCACGGATGGTGCGCAGGGCGCAGGGAACGTCTGGGGCAATGGGTGCCATCGATCCGTTGGCTGCGGTGGGAAGGCTGTTGCCGAGCGGGGTGACACCCGAGTCGGGTGGTGGACCGTCACAGGGCCCGAGCACGCGGGTGGGGTGGCCGGCCAGGCGCAGCTTGCGTGCGAGGCCGAGCACCTGGCCCTGCACCCCGCCGGGCAGGGTGAGGCTGTAGGGGCAGATGACGCCGATCTTCATGCGGCGTGGTTCCGATGGATGAGGGCTGGCATGGTCGCGACGCTAGCCAGCGGTCGGGGCGACCCGGTCTGAGGGCCAGTTGGGTTGAAGGAGGTGCCACTGCTCGGGAGCGCGCCGGATCAGGTTCTCGACTTCCACGGCGAGGAGCCGTGTGACCCGCTCGACGTCATGGCGCAGCCTGCCGGTGCGTTCGGTCGGTATGGGCGGGCGGACGATTGCGTGACAGCCCCGGGCATTGTCGTAGATGGCGACGGGCAGCAGTGCGGCCCCGGTGCGCAGGGCGAGTGTGGCCGGGCCGGCGGGCAGCGTCGTGGTCTCGCCGAAGAACTCCACCTCTACCCCGGCACCGCCCACGTGTCGGTCACACGGCAGGCAGACCACGTGGTTGGCGCCTATGGCCCTGACCACGGCGGAGCCTGCCGATGGTCCGAGCGTGATGACTTCCATGCCGAGTGAGGCCCGAAATGACCTGAACCACTCGAACAGTTCCGGTGGTTCGATGGCCTCCACCACTGCCGAGACGGGGAGGTCGTGCACGCGTGCCAGCCAGAAGGCCGCCCACTCCCAACTACCGAGGTGTGGCATGGCCATGATCGGTCCGGTGCCGCTGCGGCGCGCCTCGACTATGTGTTCGTAGCCGTCCTGGCTGAATCCGGCGTCGATGGCCTCGACCGACATTTCGGGTAGGCGGAAGCTCCGGTACCAGTAGTCGGCGTACGAGGAGAACACCGCGTCGACAGAACGTGAGACCTCACGGCTGGTCGGCTCGGGGGCGTCGCCTCCCCTGACCCGGGAGAGGTTCCGGGCAACGAGGTTGCGACGGTCGGGGTTGAGGCGACCAGCCAGCCTGCCGAGGAGCCGGGCGGCAGGGCCACCCACCCGATCGGGCAGGAGGCGGGCCAGCGTGGAGCCCAGCCGGTAGCCGGCTACGGCGCCGGAGCCCAAGTTCTAGCGGCGACGGGCGGCTGCCCGGCGACGGGTGGCCATGCGCTGCTGCCGCTCTGTGCGGCGCTCCAGGCGGAGCTGGCGGCGGCGTGCTGCACGCCTCTGGTAGGGGGTGTCACGTTCGACGCTGGCCTGACGCCACACCTTGACAAAGCGCTGGCCCGCTGTGAACAGGCTGAGGGCCAGCATCAGCCACAGGACCGGCACGAGGATCTCGCCGAACAGGAGGCCGAAGGCCAACACGATGAACCGTTCGGCCCTCTCCATGAGGCCGCCCTTGGCGACGTAGCCCAGCAGCTCTGCCTTGGCCCTCTGGTAGGAGATGAGCATCGCCGTGCCCATGATTGCCACGGGCAGCATCATGATGTGGCTCTCGGAGGTGCTGGCCAGGTGCCAGGCCACCCCACCGAAAAGGAGGGCGTCGGTCAGACGGTCGGCTACCGAGTCGAAGAAGGCGCCGCGGCTGGAGGCTGTGCCCGAGGCCTTGGCCACGGCTCCGTCGAGCGCATCGGGGATGCCGGTCAGGACGAGCATCAGGAAACCGAGGCGCAGGTAGCCGAGGCCGATTGACACGGCGGCCCCGGTGGCCATGACAATTCCGATCACGGTGATTACGTCGGCGCTGATGCCGGTTCGTCTGAGGCTGCGGCCGATCGGGGTGAGCCCCCGGTCGACGACGGCCCGCCAGTTGCCGTCAAGCATTGTCTGTCTCCCTCTGGGAAGAGTGTGGCGCTCAGCCAGGGCCACCCGTGGGCGACACCCGTGTGCGCGGTCGACTGAACGCTAGCAGCGGACGGCGTTGAGGGTGTGTGGGCCTACCCGTTGGGCTTGGTGGATCTGCGGGCCGGCGGTGGGGCCTGGTCGGTGCCGCTGGCGCTACGCCGCATTGCAAGGCCCGCGATTCCGAGGCCTGCACCGATCACGCCGACGATTGCGGCCATGGGAACGCGGTCCATGCGGGCGTCATTGCAGGGTGGCGTGGTGGCGTGAACCAGCTCACCACCATCCGAGAACCAGACCTTGGCCGGCCACAGCACGCTGCCACACGGGTCGGCGTACTGCGACGAGACGGGGGTGAGGAGCAGCCCGAGGCACAGGAGCAGTGCCGCTCCGGCGAAGATGAAGATTCCCCTACCCTGGTTCATGGCTCTGGAATCTAGCCCGCTGAACCGGAAGTGGGATCGGACTCCCAGTCGCCGGGGTCGTCGTCGGGGCGGGCCTCGGTGTGGCAGGCCACGACGGTGGCGTCGATGCCGTCGATGAACACGAGGCCACGGCTCTCTGGTGGTGATTCGTTGGAGTAGACGAGGATGCGCCAGGTGGGTCGGCTGCGCAGGCCCCGCCAGGCCATCTGGGCCGAGGCGTGGCCGACTGGGAACCCGGTGGCCCTGACTGCGGCCACGAGGGCGTCGGCTTCGTCGACCTCGAGGCGCCATCCGCCCTGGAGGTGGTAGGCGCCGACGAGGGCCAGCCCGATGGCTCCGACGATGAGGCCGCCGTTGACCACTGCGGAGTCGCCGGCTGCGAGGGTGACCACGATTGTGGCGGCTGCGAGG
>JABHCN010000078.1 GCA_018673475.1 Actinomycetota bacterium
CGCGCTTCAACAGCCTGCCGAGAAAGGCCGCTCCGGCAGCACCGCTCACAAGCACCCCTACCGGGATGACGATGACCAGCACGATGATCATTACCACTACTCCTGCCATCTACCCAGTCTGCCACGCCGGGTCGTGATCCGGGGAGGTCGGTCAACTGCCCGTCGGCCAGTCGGCTGGGGTTCCCCGGTGTATCCAGGTGGCGGCGGCAACGGCCGCGAAGACTGCATCGGAACCGTTGCGGGGCCGCTCATCATCATCCTGTTCGATAGTTACCTCGATGCGGGGGGTGTCCCCCGCCCTCACAATCCCGAACGACCTCACGGTCAGGTCAGACACGATGCCGGCATCATCGACGGCCAACGACTCCGAGGTGACCCAACTCCACGCCATGTGGGCTGCACCGATGCAGTAGGAGCGCAGCACGGTGGTGTCCAACGGATCCCCGCAGCGGACCGTGACGCTGATCAGGTCGTCGGTGACCTCAGCTTCTGCAACGGAGCCGTCTGGTGAGACAACCGGCCCCACAGACCCGCGTGCTCCAGCCAACAACACGATGGCCTCAGCCCATCCGGCGGCACGAATCACGGCCGATGTGGGTGGTCCGGCCACGTCGACCTCCTCGACTGTCAGATCCGACGCCACTGCTCTGATCGCCTCTGCGATTCCAGGGGTTCTCACGACCCTCATAACCCCCGTGCCGTCGGCCATGGCGCCGCCGGCTACAGGTGGTCTCTTGGGCCCCAGATGCACAGTGTCCTCGCGTGACATCAGGGCCAGAACCGCCCGTCCGTGCTCATCGGCCAACTCCCTCGCCACCCCTCCAACGAACGAGGTGGCCTTGCCTCCGAAGGCGCCACCGTTGGCCAGTGGACTGGACGGCTCGCCTCCGGGTTCACACCATGCCGAGTCGGTCTCGAGGTAGGCGGGTTCGACCCAGGTCGTGCGAAGTACCGCGTCCCATGGGCCCGGGGGGGCATCAACAGGTGGCACCGAGTCAACCGTGGTTCGTCGACCCTGGACCTTGCCGACTACCTGACGGGCCTCGTGGAGCGTCTCAGCGACCACCCACCGGCCTGATCGGTCGGGAACTGCAACCAGGGCACCGGCGGGTGCCGTGTCGGCGGCGAAACCACCCTGCCCGAGTGCAACCTCATTGCCGACAGCCTGAACGGACCGACCCTCGATAGTCGCCCTTTCGGCGGCCCGGTCCGTGAGGCGCGGAGCCTCGTCATCACCGAATGCGTCCCATGCCTCGATCACGGTCTGCCATCCGGTGCATCGACAGAGGTGCGCGGCAAGTGACCTGGTAACCCGATCTGTGTCGGTGGTCTCCGCTGAGAGAAGTCCGGAGAACCTCACGATGATCCCCGGTGTGCAGAACCCGCACTGGCTACCACCGGTCCGGGTGAATGCGTTGGCCCATCTGGTCCTCTCGTCGGCCTCGAGGCCGTCGAGGGTTGTCACCGTCCGGCCTGCCACGCGCCGGGCGGGTGTCACGCACGAGACCCTGGGCTGCCCGTCGACCAGCACGGTGCAGCAGCCGCACTGGCCCTGTGGGCTGCAGCCGTCCTTGGGTGAGGTCACCCCCAGTTGGTCGCGGAGGACGTCGAGAAGGGACCGTCCGTCATCTGGAACAGCCACCTCAGACCCGTCGACCGTGACCACAAACCCGTCAGATCCGCTTCCGGTCTGCCGCCTGTCCTGTTTCCCCATGTGGTGAGTGTGCCTCAGAGTCCGGCCGCAGACGAATCGGTACCCTACGACCAATGACCCCTCAACGACGGTTGCTGAGCCGACGCCAGGCACTTGCAGGCATTGTCGGTGCGTCCGGGGGTCTCGTTCTCTTCGGGTGCGGCAGCGAGGAGTCGGTGGCTCCTTCCCCGACCGCACCGAGCGGCGGCATGTCGCTGGGAGCCCGGTTCGCCGATGGATTTCAGGCACCAACCGTGATTACCGCCGGAACGCCACAGAGGGCCCCCTACGTGCTGATCGGTGCCGACGGCTGGCCCGCCACCGAGGTCCCGGACCTGATCGAGTTGACCGTTACCAGCGGCGACGAGGTGGTCTTTGCTGGCATCGTCGGTCGCCACGGCGAACCGAATGCCATTCCCTACTTTCCCCTGGTGTTCACACCTCCTGCGGCCGGCGACTACTCGGTCCGGGGAACCGGCCTGCCGGGGCGCCACCGGTTGCGCGTGACCGATGCCGACAGGTTGGGCCTCATTCAGGTCGGTGACCCGATGCGACCCGTCGATTCACCGACCCTCGCCGACCCGCACGGTGTCAGTCCGATCTGCACGAGACCCAACGGCCCGTGCCCACTGCACCAGGTGACCGTCGCCGAGGCCATTGTTCGTCCCGGACCGACGGCAATGCTGATTTCGACGCCACGGTTCTGCCAGACCGACGTGTGCGGTCCGGCGCTGGAGGTCCTGATTGCGGCGACCGGCAACCTTGACCCCTCATGGTCTGTGGTGCACGCCGAGGTCTACGTGGCACCAGAGGACAACGACTTCGGCCTCACCCCCACCGTTGCCGCCTACGACCTCTCGTTTGAACCGAGCCTCGTGGTGGCAGATGCCGATGGGATCGTGACGGCGATTCTGCACTTCACAATGGACACAACCGAGGTGCGCTCAGCTCTCGACTCTGCAACCTGACGGCGCCCACCGCGGTGGGCAGATTCGGTCTAGGAGGAGTTCTTTCCGCAGCCGCAGCCACTCTGCGTATTTGGGTTGTCGATGGAGAACCCGGCTTCGGCAAGGTTGTCGGTGTAGTCGAGGGTTGCGCCCACAAGCAGTTCGGCGCTGGACGGGTCGACCACGACCCTTACGCTGCCGAAGACCGCCTCGACATCGTCTGGGGCCGTATCGGAGTCGAAGTACATCTCGTAGCTGTTACCCGAACAGCCGCCGGGCCGAACCGTGACCCGCAGGGCAACGTCGGCTTCTTCCTCGGCGGCAATCAACTCGCCGACCTTTGTGGTTGCCGTTTTGGTGAGGGTGATCATCGTGTCCCCGTTCGCGATCAGTTGAAGTCAGGCGGCTCATCCTACCAACGGCCCCAGTCCAAATATAGGGCCCGGGAAGAAAGTTGACAGCGTCGACATAGGATCGGGGCATGCGTGACGCCCGCACCGGTGAGCACCCACCAGATGGACGTCCGAGCGCGGACGAGCCATCCCCCGAGCAGGTTCTCGAGTTGCTACGTGGCGTGATCGATCCGGAGTTGGGTTCCAACATCGTCGAACTCGGCATGGCTAAGGACGTCGTTGTCGAACCCGGTGGCCTGGTCGACGTGACCATCGCCCTCACAACATCGGGTTGCCCGTTGCGAGCCCAGATCCAACGCGACGTCAGGGCCCGCATCGAAGGGTTGCCCGGCGTGACAAAGGTCCACATCACCTGGACCGAACTCACCGCTGAGGAGAAGATGGCGACCATGGCGAAGGCCCGCTGGAACGTCAGTCAGGACGCACCCGAGACCGAAATTCCGGCGACCACGAGGGTGCTGATGATCGCCTCGGGCAAGGGCGGTGTGGGCAAGTCGTCGGTCACCGTGAATCTGGCGGCCTCCATGGCACAGCGGGGCTTCACGGTCGGTGTCATGGATGCCGACATCTGGGGCTTCTCCATTCCACGGATGCTTGGCATCGAGGGCCGTCTGGGTGGTTCACCTGAGGCCGGCAAGATCGACCCGATCCAGATTCCCGTTGGCGAGGGACTCCTGAAGGTCGTATCCATGGGCTTCCTGGTTGAGCGCGAGGAGACGGCCCTGATGTGGCGCGGTCTGATGCTGAACCGGGCGGTACAGCACTTCTGCGAGGACGTGGCCTGGGGTTCCATGGACTACCTGCTCATCGACATGCCGCCGGGTACCGGCGATGTGCAGATGGGTCTGGCCCGGATGCTGCCCCGGTCCGAGATGATCATCGTCACCACGCCTGCCCTGGCCGCACAGAAGGTTGCCGTACGGGTGGCCGGAATGGGAAGGAACAACTACCTGCGGATCGTCGGCGTGATCGAGAACATGGGTGCCTTCGTCGCTCCCGATGGGCAAGAGCACCTGCTCTTCGGCAAGGGTGGTGGCCGGGCGCTGGCCGACGACCTCGGTGCCCCGCTGCTCGGCAGCATCCCATTGGACGTGGCTGTCGCCCACGGCGGCGACACCGGGCAGCCCGTGGCTCTGGGCGATGGCCCCGCTGCCGATGCCTACACGGCAGTGGTTGACCTGATCATCGCCGAGGCGGCACCACCGATGGAGATGGCGGGCTGCAGTGCACGCCTGTTGGCTGTTGCGGAGCAGGCACTTGACGAGGCAGACCTCTGACCCGCAGGGTCCACCAACCCAACTACGGACCTACCCGTCGTCTGTTGACCCGAGTTCTCCGATACCGGGATCGACCTCGGTTGACTGTGCCTCGACGATGTTGCCTCCGCCCCTGTAGCCAAAGTGCCACGAGACGGGTTGCTGAGAAGCGGCCCGACTGCTGAGGCCTCTGGAAACCACACCGCGGATCAGTGCCCTGGTGGGGGGAAACAGCAGGGAAAGGCCGAGTGCGTCGGTGGCGAATCCGGGCGTGAGCATCAGGACCCCGGCGAACAGCACCAGCAGGCCGTCGACCAGTTCCCGCCCAGGCACCCGACCGAGGGCCAGTTCCGACTGGGCCCGGGCGAGGATGCCCATACCCTCGCGTTTCACCATCGCAGCGCCGATGACGCTCACGAGAATCAGCAGGGCAACCGTGTTGAGACCACCTACAACATCGGCTACCTGAACGATCAGGTAGATCTCGGCAATCGGCGTGACTATGAACACGAGTAACAGGATCAGGAACACGGACACAATGCTACGAGGCCCACCACCTCGCAGGCACGCGGCTCTCGTAGGGGCGCAGAGGCTCTCACGGTCGTATCCTCGCCACATCATGGCCTCCCCTGATGAGACCCGCTCCGACGCCCCGCCTACGCCGGAATCACGACCCCCCTCGGTCGACAGGCTGGCGCGGGCCATCGCCGACGTGGATCTGCCCCACCCTCTCCTCGTCGATGCGGCACGCTCCGCCGTCGCCTCTGGCGACCCTGCGACTGCCGAGCAGAGGGCACGGGATATCGCTGGTGAGCAGGCTCGAAGCCTCCTCACCAGCGTGGTGAACGCAACCGGCGTGCTCCTCCACACGAACATGGGCCGCTCACCCTGGATGAACCTTCCCGGTCATGGGTCCGACCGCTACTCCAGCCTGGAGTTGGACCTGGACTCGGGTGAGCGCGGCTCCCGCCAGGACCGGGCACCGCGTCTGCTGGCCCGGATGTGTGGTGCGGAATCGGCAATGGTCGTGAACAACTGCGCCGCCGCCGTTCTCCTGGCCCTTGCCGCTCTGGCTGACGGCCGGGGGGTGGTCGTTTCACGCGGCGAGTTGGTCGAGATCGGGGGCGGGTTCCGCATCCCCGAGGTGATGTCACAGTCCGGAGCCGATCTGCTCGAAGTTGGAACCACCAACCGCACCCGGCTGGCCGACTTCGAACAGGCCATCGACGGTAACGACGTGGCCCTTGCACTGAGCGTGCACCGCTCCAACTACCGGATCACCGGGTTCACCGAGAGCGTGGCCGCCTGTGACCTGACGGGTCTGGGCGTTCCGGTTCTCGCCGACCTCGGGTCGGGGCTGGTCGATTCGGCCTGCCAGTGGCTCGATGATGGCCCACCTTCGTGGCTGGAGGGCGAGCCGGCCGTGCGACAGACGCTGGAGGCCGGTGTCGACCTGGTGACCTTCTCGGGCGACAAGCTCCTGGGTGGCCCCCAGGCCGGCATCATCGCCGGCCGAGCCGATCTGGTAGCCCGGTGTGCGGCTCATCCGCTGGCCCGGGCACTGCGTCCGGGAAGCCTCGTGCTGAGCTCCCTCCAGGAGCTGGCCCTCGCCTATCTGGCCCGTGACGGACGGTCCATTCCGTTCTGGCGGATGGCAACGATTCCGGTAGAGGAACTGCGGCGCAGGGCATCGGCGATCTCGGTGGATCTCGCCGCCGACACCATGGCCGTGCCCGGTGGTGGCACGCTTCCCGGGGTTGAGATTCCCTCAGTCGGCCTGATGATCCCGGGCGACCGTGTCGCCGAGCTGCGGACCGGCACGCCTCCCGTAATCGCCCGGGTGCACGACGGATCTACCGTGATCGACCTACGCACCGTGCACCCCCACGACGACGACGTGGTTCGGGCAGCGGTCAACCGCCTTACCTGAGCAGACGATGCACGTTGTCGCCACTGCCGGACACGTGGACCACGGCAAGTCGACCCTGGTTCAGGCGCTGACGGGAACCGACCCGGACCGGTTCGCCGAGGAGAAGGCCCGCGGCCTCACAATCGACCTGGGTTTCGCGATGACCACGCTTCCCTCGGGCGCGACCCTCTCGCTGGTGGACGTGCCGGGGCATGTCAGGTTCATCAAGAACATGCTGGCCGGGGTGGGGGCGGTCGACGCCTGCCTTTTCGTTGTTGCCGCCACCGAGGGCTGGAAACCCCAGTCCGAGGAGCACCTGCGCATCCTTGAACTGCTGGGCATACGCCACGGCATCGTCGCCCTGACAAAGGTCGGTGCAGCGGAACCCGATCTGGTTGATCTGGCACGCCTGGAGATCGAGGAACAGGTTAAGGGCACCTTCCTGGAGGGGGCGCCGGTGATCGGAGTCGATTCTCCGACCGGGATAGGCATCGATGAGATCAGGGCAGCGGTTGACGAGATGCTCGCCGCCACGCCGACTTCGGCCGATCTTGACCGGCCACGCCTCTGGGTGGACAGGGCGTTTGCAGCCAAGGGTGCTGGAACGGTCGTGACCGGAACCCTCACCGGTGGGCGGTTGCGGGTGGGGGACGAGCTGGAGTTGAACCCGGGACGGCGAACGGTCAGGGTCCGGACGCTCCAGAACCACCACGCCGAACACGGGGAACTACCACCCGGAACCAGGTGTGCGATCAACCTCGTGGGGGTATCCCACGATCAGGTGGAGCGCGGCGACGTTCTGACCCGACCGGACCAGTGGCACCTGACAACCGTGGTGGATGCCTCGCTGCAGGTTCTGGACCGCCTTGACCATCCTGTGTCACGTCGGGGTGCTCACGTCGTCTACCTGGGGGCGGGAGAGCATCCCTGTCGCCTGAGGGTGCTCGGCCCCGACGTCCTCGAACCCGGAGCCCAGGGGTCCGTCCGCCTGTTCCTGCCGGAGGCCCTGCCCCTGCTTCCAGGGGACAGGTTCGTGCTTCGGGAGAGCGGCCGGGCAGAGACAGTGGGTGGCGGCGAGGTCCTGGACGTCGACCCTCGCGAGCGGGCCTCGAGTGCAAGGCCTGACAGGTCGGTCGACCGGGTGGTCGCCGAGCGTGGCTGGGTGCCAGCCGATGAACTTTTACGCCTCACGGGTACAAGACGGGAGCCGAACGTGGCCACCTGGGTGGTCGACCCCGTCGCCCTCAACGACACGCTGGAGTGGCTACGTGGTGCGGTCGAGGGAGCTGGCCCGCTGGGTCTCGACCTGGCGACCCTTGACGACCATCAACGGGCAGCCATCGACCTGCTGGCGGATGTGACGGTCGAGGGGGGCCGCCTTGTAGCCACTGGAGCCAGCGACCCTCTTGCGGACCATCCCTTCCCCCTCCTTCTCGCTGCCACACCGTTCGCTCCGCCGCCACCCGACGGGGTCGACCGGGCAGAGCTTCGAGAGATGGTTCGTCGAGGCATCGTGGTGGAACAGGACGGCCTGTTCTTTGCCGCCTCGGCGATCGAGGCTGCCGCAGCATTGGCTGCACGCCTCCTCGTGGATTCACCAGATGGCTTCACCGTGTCGGCCTTCAGGGAGGCCGCAGGCAATACCCGGAAACATGCCATGCCACTGTTGGCCAGACTGGATGGAACCGGGATGACGAGACGACGTGACGATGTGAGGATTGCCGGACCCCGGTTGCGTCAGGTGGACGACGACCCTGCGTAGACGACTGTCAGGCGGACATGCCCAGCAGGGCACGCCGCTCACGTTCGTTGGTTCCGCCCCAGACACCATGGACCTCGCGGATTCCGACGGCGTAGTCGAGGCAGTCGTTCATGACCTGGCACCTGGAGCAGACGGCCTTGGCCCGAACCTCGCGGCTCTGCTTCTCGTCACGTCGTTCACCGCGTATGGGTGGAAAGAACTCGCCGGAATGCGGGCCGCGGCAGGCAGCCATCGCCTCCCACTGACGACAGGTCAACTCGGCAGCCATTCGTCACCCCCTGATAGGTGCAACCGAACCTAGAACGCTCTGCCTGTTGCCACAAGAGGGCATCCCGCAGCGGACCGCCAGGGGGACCAGCGATCGCGCTCCTGGTGGTGGTTCAGCTTCTGACTGCGCGCTCTCTGTGGTCGCGAGCCGCTCCGACCTCAGGCTCGACCTCCAGCCAGAGTCCTTCTACAGCCACGACCCTGATCGGCTCTCCCGGTTGAATCGGCGTGGCCCGATTCGTCCGGGCCTTCCAGACAGCCCCACGGACCTCGACGGTTCCATTGGGTGACAGGTCGTCAACCGCCGTACCGGCCTCGCCGATGATCCATTCACGGCCGATGGTCGGCGTCGAGAACCGGGTCCGCACCATGGTCGGCATTCCGCCGGCGAGGCCCAGAGCAGTGCCGACGACCCCGGTTGCCAGCGCGATCCAGCCGACCTGTGTGCCATCGAACAGGAACACGGAGCCGACCACCAGGCTGACCGTGCCGATAACGGTCCAGGCGCGGGGCACTCCGGCCTGGATGTCGATCGCGTAGCCGATCATGGCAAATACCAGGACCCCGACGGCCCAGGCCCTTCCGGGAAGAACCGCCAGCCCGTACGAGGCCAACAGCAGTGACGCTGCACCGATGACCCCGGCGATGCCAACGCCGGCAGTGAAGAACTCGAAGACAAGGAGGCCCATTCCGACCAGCAACAGGAGGTAGGCGACAGGCGGGCTGGCAACCGTGTGGAACACCTGATCGGTGATGCTGAGTTGCCGGAATCGGGTCCGGGTGACCGGCTCGACCATCGGCTTGTCGCCGGAGTCGTCCACGAGCACCTCGAAGCCGTCGAGCCCGACCAGGTGCTCGAGCAGCACCGGTGCCGATCGGGCAAGACCCCGGCCGACAGCATCGTCGTAGCCGACCATCGAGCCAACCAGGTCGGAATCGGACGGCAGGCCGAACGGTGTGCCGAACCTGCTCGTAGAAAGGGACAACTCGCCCAGATTGCCGATGGCTGACCCCGGTGAGATACCGATGTCGTCACCAAGTGCAACCAGTTGGGCTGCACGACCGGTTACCTCGGCTCCGGCGGGGCCGATCCAAAACGACACGGGGACCGGCGAACTCACCACCAGATCGGCTAGAGCGGAGAGGGCGTCGTCGTCGACTACGGCCCCGTTGCTGTCGATCTGGAAGACCACGGCAACCATCGTTGCCGGATCGACACCTCGCAGGGTCTCGGCCATCATCTCCGTCAGAACGGGATCCAAGAGACCGTTTACCTCTACGACGTCGACCGTACCCGGATCGTGGCCATCGGATTCGTGCTCGTCGCCGTGGGCGGCCGCTGATCCGACCAGCAGGAACAGGCCGGCCAGCGCGACAAGAACTGCAGTCGAGACCCTGCGCATTGTGGAAACCCGGGTCTCAGGTGGCTTCGGGTTCACCGAGGGCCAGCACGGCCTCTTCGACGGACTCCATTACGGGCACGATCCGGTCAAAGCCGGTCGTGTGGAGGAGCCTCGTGAGTGCAGGCCTGTTGCAAGCAACGGCCACGTCACCGTCATTCTCACGCGCCCGCCTGATGCCGCCGATCAACGCACCGAGCCCTGCCGAATCCATGAAGGGAACGTCTGACAGGTCGACGAGAACGTACTTCTCCTCGCCCAACTCGGTAAGCGCCTCGCGGAACTGGGCGACGGTGTACGCATCGAGTTCTCCGGCGGGGCGACAGAGCACATATCCGTCATGATGTTCGACCGTGATATCCAGCACCATCGACTCCTTGTCGCCTCGGGTGTACCCGTAGTCGGATCGTAGACCGACAGAGCACCCTTGGACTACCGCCGGCGCGAAACACCAACGTGCCATCAGTCACCGGGGGACCACGCAGGCCGATACGATCGCCGCCGTGTCGACAGTCCTGGTGGCTACAACAGCCGATCACGTACACGACGAACTGGAGGCCTCGTTGGGAGGCCAGAGCCGCATCGTCCGTGTGACGGGTGGCAGCGAGGTCCTCGATGCCGTCCGCGAGCACCAGCCTGACCTGGTCGTCCTGGACCTCCAGATCGGAAACATGGGCGGAATGGCGGCCTGCCTGGACCTGAGGCTGGAACAGCGGGCAGACCGCATTCCGACCCAGCGTGTGCTGATGCTTCTGGACCGGGATGCCGACACCTGGCTGGCTGGTCAGGCGGAGGCCGACGCCTGGATCGTCAAGCCATTGAACCCGATGGAACTGCGCC
>JABHCN010000024.1 GCA_018673475.1 Actinomycetota bacterium
GCACGCGGCCAGCACGGCTGCATACAGCCGATCGTCGGAGGTTGTCGTGGTGGTGGAGAGTGCCGGTGGGCTGGCCGTTGAGGGCCCGCTGCCGGTTGGTGTGGAGGTCCGGTGCAATCATGGTCGGGTGCTCGAGTTGTTCGTCCTCGTGGAGGGCTGATGCAGGCCGTTCGGGGCATCGTCGTGATCGCCACGGTGCTGGCTGCCGTTGCGTGTGGTGGTGGGGTTGAACCGGCCGTGGAGGCCGTGGAATCCACGACCAAGACCGTGCCCCTGGATGTGACGGCCCCTACGAACGGTTGGGTTCAGGTGGGAGTCGAGACCTTTGACCTGGTCTTCACCTGTTATGCAGCCGGAGCGGGTGACGTCGTTGCTATCGGCGTTGGTACCGATTCCGGGTCAGGACAGCGGGTAGAGGCGTTGGTACAGGGCTTCCTGGGTCAGCCGTACCTGGGCGTCACCGTCGGCAGTTCGACAAGGTACGAGGCTTCGCTGGAGGATCCCCTGGAGGTCTACGTCTACGACGACACCATCAGCGCGGGGGCTGTCCGGTGGGAGCGTGATCTGGACCTTGAGTCAGGTGGGGGTGAGGTCGTCGGATTCGGAGCTGTGTTCGTGGAGTGCTCCAGCTACGAGAACCGCCTGCCTGAGGGCTACTGAGCGGGGCAGCCGGACAGTTCCTCGGCCCAGGGCAGCCGACCCGACCAGAACCTCACGATCTTCTCGCCGTCGCTCTGGAACATGACCCTGAAGATCTTGTCGCTCTGGTCCTTGGGGACGTAGGCGAGGAGGTTCCCTGAGCCGTCGGGCAGGGGCGAGGTCTGGATGCGTTCGCCGAACATGTCGATGATGCGACCCTCGGTGTTGCCGACGCCTGCGCCTGAACGGGTGGTGATCTCGTTGGTGTCGATGTCGACGCGTTCAACGGTTCCGGCTACCACCCAGAACGTGATGCCGGCGGGTGCGTTGTCGGGAGTTGCCAGGTAGCACTCGCCCACCGGTGTGACCGGTGTGAACCTGGTCCCGGCGGCTCGCTGCGCGGCGTTGGCCGTCATGCCGAAGATGACGGCATCCAGGCCGACCGTGCTGACCGTCGACTGGTAGTCGAGCGTGGCCGCACCCAGGTTGTCGACCGGTGGAAGGGTTCCGATCAGGGTCGGGTCCAAGGTCGTCGTAGCTGCTGGTGCTGCAACCGTTGTTGTCGGCGCCGTCGTGGCCGCCGGTGTGGTGGTGTTTGTCACGACAGCGGTCGTGGCTGGGCCGGTGTCGATGACCGTGCCTGTCGGGTTGCAGGTCCCCAGGAGCAGCACGACGGCTACGAAGAGGATCCCGATGAGGGCCACCATCCAGGCGCGCATGGTGTTCAGGTTACGACAGCGAGGGCGTCAGGTCCGGGCGGCCCACTATGGCCACCCCGGTGTGGTGCACTGGCGCGGTGAGAAGAGCATTGACAGCGGTCTTGTTGGCGGCTGCCGCGTGTGGCGGCGAAGCCGGTGTGGTGCCTGCGACGACAACTGCACCCTCTACGACGATCATCACCTCCACGACTCTGGCGGTTGTGCCTGCCACGACCCTTCCTGCTCCAGCGCCAACGGCCCTCCCTGCTCCGACCACCACGACGACCACCACCACGACGACCACCACCACCCTGCCGCCGCCGACCACGACGGCCTCTCCGCTGCCGACCACGGCTGAGTGCATCGCCGCGGTGCCGGTGGCGACGCGTGTGGGTCAGGTGCTGATGCCCGTGGTCGACCAGGGCGGCCTGATGACCGTTGCCGACCTGGCTGGGCGGGGTCTCGTCGCCGGCGCCGTCGTGGTCGAGCCGGTTGACGAGGGTCTCGGCGACGCGATTGCGTCGGTACAGGCGGTCTCTGCCACTGGGCCACTTGTGATGGCCGTGGACGAGGAGGGCGGCACCGTGCAGCGTCTCGACGGGTTGTTGGGTGACATGCCGTCGGCCAGGCACATGGCCGGGCGCCCGCTGGACGAGGTGCGTGCCATGGCCCGGGAGCGGGCCGAGGCGATGGCGGGCCTCGGCTTCACGATGAACCTGGCTCCGGTTATCGACGTGGGCGGTGGGCCCGGCATCGGGTCGCGCTCGTTCTCCGACGATCCACTGCTGGTGGCCACATTCGGTTCGGCGGTTGCCCACGGCGTGTTGGATGCGGGCCTGACGCCTGTCGCAAAGCACTTTCCGGGTCACGGCAGGGCGTCGGCTGACAGCCACGATGAGTTGCCGGTGACGCCCCCGATTGGGGATCTGAACGCAGTTGACCTGGTGCCGTGGGGGTACCTGCCGCCCGGTACCGCTGTGATGGTCGGGCATCTGTCCGTGCCCGGCCTGACAGCCGGCGTGTCGAGCTCTCTTTCCTACGAGGCGGTCACGGGGTTGTTGCGGCGCGACCTCGGCTTTGACGGTCTCGTGGTTTCAGATGACCTGGCCATGGGTGCCATCGTCGGCGGTATGGAAATTCCACAGGCAGCGGTTCTCTCCCTGAGGGCGGGCATCGACCTCCTGATCGTTGGTTCGGCCGATGGAGTGGCGGCTGTCGCCTGGGAGTTGGTGACGGCTCTGGATGACGGCCGCCTGTCGCCGGGTCGTCTGGACGAGGCCGTAGGACGGGTTCTGGCCCAGCGGGGGGTGGATCCGTGCGGGTTCGTCTGGGAATGAGATCGACATGGGCCAGACTCTGACATGGCTGACC
>JABHCN010000025.1 GCA_018673475.1 Actinomycetota bacterium
AAGAGTTAGGCCACTGACTTCGGGTGTTGCCGACTTTCGTGGTGTGACGGGCGGTGTGTACAAGGCCCGGGAACGTATTCACCCCGGCGTTGCTGATCCGGGATTACTAGCGACTCCGCCTTCATGGAGTCGAGTTGCAGACTCCAATCCGAACTGAGACCAGCTTTGTGGGATTCGCTCAACCTCGCGGTTTTGCAGCCCTCTGTACTGGCCATTGTAGCATGTTTGCAGCCCTGGATATAAGGGGCATGATGACTTGACGTCGTCCCCACCTTCCTCCGAGTTGACCCCGGCAGTCTTCTACGAGTCCCCGGCATTATCCGCTGGCAACATAGAATAAGGGTTGCGCTCGTTGCGGGACTTAACCCAACATCTCACGACACGAGCTGACGACAGCCATGCACCACCTGTGTAGGGCCCCTAAGGACACCATATCTCTATGGCTTTTCCCTACATGTCAAACCCAGGTAAGGTTCTTCGCGTTGCCTCGAATTAAGCAACATGCTCCGCCGCTTGTGCGGGCCCCCGTCAATTCCTTTGAGTTTTAGCCTTGCGGCCGTACTCCCCAGGCGGGGCACTTAATGCGTTAACTACGGCGCGGAATCTGTTAGCTAGACCCCACACCTAGTGCCCAACGTTTACGGCGTGGACTACCAGGGTATCTAATCCTGTTCGCTCCCCACGCTTTCGCTCCTCAGCGTCAGTACCGGCCCAGAGTGCTGCCTTCGCTGTCGGTGTTCCTCCTGATATCTGCGCATTTCACCGCTACACCAGGAATTCCACACTCCTCTACCGGACTCCAGTCACAGCAGTATCAGGTGGCCTCTCGAGGTTGAGCCTCGAGTTTTCACACCTGACTTACTGAACCGCCTACGAGCTCTTTACGCCCAATAATTCCGGACAACGCTTGCTCCCTACGTGTTACCGCGGCTGCTGGCACGTAGTTGGCCGGAGCTTCTTCTGCAGGTACCGTCATTTTCGTCCCTGCTGAAAGAGGTTTACAACCCGAGAGCCTTCATCCCTCACGCGGCGTGGCTGCGTCAGGCTTTCGCCCATTGCGCAAGATTCCCTACTGCTGCCTCCCGTAGGAGTCTGGGCCGTGTCTCAGTCCCAGTGTGGCTGATCGTCCTCTCAGACCAGCTACCCGTCGATGCCTTGGTGAGCCGTTACCTCACCAACTAGCTGATAGGCCGTGAGACCCTCCTGAAGCGCCTGAACATTTCCTCATTAGGCCATGCGACCAGATGGGGATATCCGGTATTAGCTCGAGTTTCCTCGGGTTATTCCGGTCTTCAGGGCAGGTTTCTCACGTGTTACTCACCCGTTCGCCACTCACTCATGTGACCCGAAGGTCGAGTGCGTTCGACTTGCATGTATTAGGCCCGCCGCCAGCGTTCGTCCTGAGCCAGGATCAAACTCTCCGTCGAAATCTCGGGTACACGTCGCCGAAGCGGTGCGTACCGTCGAATCATTGGTGCGACACCACCAAAAGGCGGTGCCGACGCGAGTCTGAGGTCATTTCGGACACCAATCCGAAACGACCTGACACAGGGCAATGATGGTCGACCGAAGTCGGCCACCGTTGTCCGTCAGTGCTATTGAAATTGTTAAGGGTCTGTCCAGTGACGACTCGCGATCGTCTGTGGACAGCCCGCACTGGCTTTTTCGTCCTCTATTCCGATTTCAAGGAACACCTGGCAACCAATGGTCGCCCGACACGTGAATCCACAACAGTGGAGGCAGTGGTGCCCTCAGACCGCATCATCGATTCGATCCGGAACCGGACCTGCCGATGAGGCGACCACCCACGCTATGGCTACCCGACCAGATGGTCAAGTGCCGGTGGGCAGAGCAACAATAGCGGTAGCCCGACTACTCACCAACCCCCAACTGACCCAATCTTGCGGTTGTCGGAAGGTTTCCCGGCTGGAAGCGGTGACGGCTCAGTCAACCACCAGCAGATGTCGGCTGCGCCGGCCCTTCTGGAGCAGCACGAAACGGCCTCCAAGGGCCGAATCAGGCGGAAGCACAGCGGCCTCGGCGTCCTGCCTGAGGCCGTTCACCGACACGCCCCCACCCTTGATCGTGCGCCTGGCGTCGCCCCTGGAACTGCAGAGGCCGCTCACAACCAGCGCATCAACGAGGGACTCGTCGCCGTCCAGGTCGGCGGCAGACACGGTCGACTCGGGAACAATCCCCCTGATGGCCTCGAGCACCTCGACGGTCGGCTGCTCGTTACCGAAGAGCCCCACGGCGGCAAGCCGGGCCCGGGCAGTCTGCTCGGCCCCGTGGACGAGGGTGGTGACCTCGTCGGCGAGGCGGTTCTGGGCGATCCGTTCCTCGGGGGCGGCTTCGTGGGCGGCCATGACCTCGGCCACATCAGCCACCGCCACGAGCGTCAGCTGCAGGAGGAAACGTTCGACGTCGCGGTCGTCGACGTTCAAGAAGTACTGGTGGAACTCGTAGGGAAGGGTGCGCTCCGGGTCAAGCCAGACAGCCCCCTCGGCGGTCTTTCCGAACTTGGCCCCGTCGGCCCGGGTAACCAACGGCACGGTGAGGCCGTGGACCGGTGCCGCCGAACGCCGCCTGACCAGGTCGATGCCGGCGGTGATGTTGCCCCACTGGTCGGAACCACCTACCTGCAGCTCACAGCCGTGGCGGGCATGCAGCTCGTAGAAGTCGTTGGCCTGGAGCAGCATGTAGCTGAACTCCGTGAAGGAGATGCCCTGGTCTCCGGCCAGGCGGGTCCTGATGGAGTCCTTGCCGAGCATGGTTCCGATGGTGACGTGCTTTCCGACGTCTCGCAGAAAGTCCAGAACGTCGATGCCGACGGTCCATTCACGGTTGTCGGCCAGGATGGCAGCGGTCGCATCGTCGCCGTCAAAGCGTAGGAAGGCCTGCAGCTGTGCCGCCATGGCCTCGACGTTTGCACTCAGCTCGCCAGCCTCGAGCAGGTTGCGCTCCTCTGAGCGTCCGCTCGGGTCTCCGACCATGCCGGTGGCACCACCCGCCAGGGCGATGGGGCGGTGGCCGCCGTCCTGGAAGCGGCGAAGCAGCAGAAGTGGCACCAGATGGCCGATGTGGAGGCTGTCAGAGGTCGGGTCGAAGCCGCAGTAGAGGGTGACGGGACCTTCGACCAGCCTTGCCCTCAACACGTCCAGGTCGGTGCTGTCATGCACCAGACCGCGGGCCGCCAGGTCGTCGAGTATCAGGGCTCCGTCCACGACCACCAGTATGCAGCCCCGCTGACGCCTCAACGGCCCATCCCGCGGTCAGAATGTAGGAATGCCGATAGACACCAGCCCGTTAGTCCGCGCCTTGGGCGTGGTGCTGGTGATGTCCGCGGTAGCTACGGCCTGCTACAGCTACGAGACACCCAGGTTCGAGATCACCATCCCCGAGACCGCCGAGTCATCAACAATCGTGGCTGCCGACGGAACCCACATAACCACGATGGTGGCCCCCGAGAACCGCACCAGCGTGCGCCGCATCGACGAGATCCCCGAGTTGCTCCGCCAGGCCGTCATCTCCATCGAGGACGAGCGGTTCTACATCCACGACGGAATCGACCTGAAGGCCATCATCAGGGCAGCGCGAACCAACTTCGAGGCTGGCGGCATCAGCCAGGGCGGGTCAACCATCACCCAGCAGTACGTGAAGCTGGCCATCATCCAAAACACCGAGAAGACCGCCAGCCGCAAGCTCGAGGAGATCTGGTACGCCACCCGCCTCGAGGACGAGTACGGCAAGGACTTCATCCTCCTGCAGTACCTAAACACCGTCTACTTCGGCCACGGTGCCTACGGCATCAGGGCGGCCGCCCAGACCTACTTCAACAAGGACCTCCACGAGGTCAACCTGCCGGAGGCCGCCATGTTGGCGGGCATCATCCAGCTGCCCGGCCGCTACGACCCGCTCCTCAACTACGAGAAGAGCCTCAAGCGCAGCCACATGGTGCTCGAGCGGATGCTGGCAAATGAGTACATCAGCGAAGACCAGTACAACGGTGCCATCGCCCTGCCGCCGGTGACCGAGGAGTACACGGCCCGCCTCGAGACCCGCTACCCGGCCGGCCACTTCGTTGAAGAGGTGAGGCAGTGGTTCCTCGAGAACCCGGCATTTGGAGCCACCCGAGGGGTCCGTGAGCAACTCCTCTTCGAGGGCGGCGTGCGCATCGAGACCACCCTCGACCTTGAACTGCAGGCCGCCGCCGAGGCTGCCGTCGAGAAGCACCTGCCGGACGGCCAGGGCTACCCCGACGCCGCCATCGTGACCATCGACCCCCAGAACGGCCACGTCCTGGCAATGGTCGGTGGCCGCGACTTCTTCGCCGACAGTGCCGATGCCAAGTACAACCTGGCCATCGGGCTCGGCAGGCAGGTCGGATCCTCAATGAAGCCCATCGGCCTGGCAGCTGCCCTCGAGGCCGGCTGGAGTGCCACCGCCTCCTACCCGGCTCCCAACGTGATCGAGTTCGAGATAGCCGGCACCATCGAGGAGAACCGGGTCTGGCGGGTCACCGGTGGTGTGAACGGCCACAAGGGCCTGGAGGCCCGCTTCGAGGAGGGCCTTGCAGCCCTCGAGAAGTACCAGCGCAGGGAGGAGCACCTCGACGTGCCCCCCGACCACGTCGAGACGGTGAGGGTCTGGGCGCGCGGGTCCGAGCGCAAGAGCCGCGAGGAGTCCGTCCACCTGGCCGCATGGATCAACAACCGCCGCTACGAGTACAGCCGGGGCGAGCTGTTCACCTTCCGGGTCGAGGCCCTCGAGGCCGTACCCGGCTGGACCTGGGAACCACCCGAGGGCGAGGCCCTCATGCCGCCACCGACAGCCGAGTCGGTCACGCTCATCCGTGGGGTCCGCAGTTCCTACAACACCGTCTACGCACAGCTCAACATCGAGATGGGTCCACAGCGGGTGGTGAGCCTGGCGAGGCGCCTGGGCATGGAGTCCCCCATCCAGGAGGTCAACTCAAACGTGCTCGGCACCTCCAACACCACCATGCTCGACATGGCCACGGCCTATTCCACCTTTGCGAACCGTGGAGTACACATCGAACCGTCGTATGTGACGCGGGTGAGCCGCTCCGATGGCACGGTTCTCTGGCAGTGGACACGAGAACAGGAACGAATCCTCGATGCCAGCCTGACCGACCAGCTGTCCTGGATACTCGAGGGCACAATCACACAGGGAACCGGCCACCGCGCCGACTTCGGCCGACCGGCCGCCGGCAAGACGGGAACCACCCAGAACTACGCCGATGCCATCTTCGTGGGTTACACGCCGCAGCGCACCACGGCTGTGTGGGTCGGCTTCCCCGAGGCCCAGATCCCCATGGTTCCGCCGACAACCGATCGCAAGGTCTACGGCGGCACCTACCCTGCCCTCATCTGGAAGGACGTCATGGAGGCGGCCCACGTCGACCTGCCGGTTGCCTCGTTCCCGGCTCCCCCACCGTCCTCGACCACCACGACCACCAGGCCACCCGTCGATGCCGTGCCGACCCCCGAGCTGGTCGGCCTGACCCTCGACAACGCCGCCCTGATGCTCAAAGAGGCTGCAACCGACATCAGGATCGTCAACGTGATCCGCGTCGAGATCCAGGGATCCGAGCCGGGGATCATCATCGGGCAGTCCCCGGGTGTCGGCACGTCGATCAGGCCCGACGGTTCGATGCTCGTCGAGGTGGTCGTGGAACCGGCCATCATCGAGACGGTGTCGGTCCCGGACCTTGTCGGCCGCCTGGTCGAGGATGCAACTGCGCTGCTCACCGCCGAGGGGCTCGGCTATGAGACCACCGAGGTCGACGACCCCGACGATCCGAACGCACCGGTCGGGGTGATCTGGTGGCAGGACCCTGTGCCCGGTACCGAGGTGGCGCCCGGAACCCTCGTTGCGGTCAGGGTCTCGCAGTGACCGAACCGGCTGGTTCCCGCATCACGCCCGGAAGGGTCTTCCTGAGCCTCCTTGTGCTCGCCATGGGGTGCATGTGGTTCTACGCCTTCTTCCTCGCACGATCGGGCAACCCTGACCGGCTAGACGACATGTCGTGGGCAGAGACCGCCGAGATCCGCTGCATCGAGATGCTCGACGACATGGACGGACTCAGGCTGGCCTCCGAGGTCGCCACGCCCACCGAGCGTGCAGCCGACCTGGATGAGGCCACGGTCCTGATGGCCGCAATGGTCACAGACCTGAGGCTCATCAAGCCGGGAACCCACGACGACGGGGTGCTTATCGGCGCCTGGCTGGGCGACTGGAACACCTACCTTGCCGACCGCCGTGCCCATGCCGAGAGGCTCCGCACCGAGGGTGACGTTCGGCCCCTCATGTCGGCACTGCCGAGCGGAACCGGAAGCGTCCAGGAACGCATGAACGGCTTTGCCCGGGTGAACGACATGGACAGCTGCCTCGACCCGGGTGACCTGTAGCCACCCCGGTTAAAGAAGGCCCGCTACCTCCAACTCGACCAGGCGGGCCAGGGCCCTGTCGGCCAGCCTCAAGAGGCCCGTATCCACCCCCAGCGACTCCAGGTCGCTGCGCTCCACCCACGCAAGCTCCTGGGACTCGTGGTTGCCGACCGGCACTGAACCGGCAGGCGCCAGCACCAGGAAGCGCACGTCGTGATGCTCGTGGGCGTCCTCGGCCGGTGGGTTCACAATGTGGACGTCAAGGTCCACGGGCGGCTCACACACCCTGAGGCCGGCTATGCCGGTCTCCTCGGTGGCCTCCCGCAGGGCCACACGCGCCAGGTCCCCGTCGCCGTCGGCGTGGCCTCCAGGCTGGAGCCAGCGCTGCAACTTGGTGTGGAACATGACCAGTATCCGCCCGTCGGTCGGGTCGACCACGAGCGCCGAGCCGGTCAGATGGCCCGGACGACAGGTACGAACCAGGGCATCGTCGTGGGCAGCCAGGAGGTCGAGGATGCGGTCCTGTTCGGGGCCCGGCGGCCCGGTGGCGACGACGTCAGTGGGATCGACTCCGGTGCGACCATGCAGGTCGGCCAATACCGGTAGCCCGGTGGTCACGACAGCGAGGCCAGCCGTTCCAACTGGCTGGCCAGCATCTGGGCGAACTGCTCACGCTGAACGGCCACCGGCTCCGGTCCTGCGCCACCCGGCGTGGTCCTGCGCCTCACGGCCGCTCCGGGCTCCAGCAGCGCTGCTGCATCCGGGCCCAGGCGCTCGTCGGCTGCAACCAGGTCGGCCAGGGGGGCCTCGCCGGCCAGGGCCGCCCGGACGTGCCCGCCCACGACAGCGTGGGCCTCCCTGAAGGGCACGCCTGCCAGAACCAGGAACTCCGCCAGGTCGATCGCGGCGCCGAACGGATTGTCGGCTGCCTCGGCCATCCGGTCGGTCCTGAACTCCAGCGTCGAGACCAGGCCGTCCATTGCCAGCAGGGTCAGCCGCACCGTGTCGCAGGCGTCGAACAGGGGTTCCTTGTCCTCCTGGAGGTCCTTGTCGTAGGCAAGGGGCAGGCCCTTCAGCGTGGCCAGCAGGCCTGTCAGGTTTCCGATGAGCCGACCAGCCTTGCCCCGCGCTATCTCGGCGATGTCGGGGTTCTTCTTCTGGGGCAGCATCGACGAACCCGTGGAGAAGGCGTCGTCGAGGCCCACGAAGCCGAACTCGTCTGTGGACCAGAGCACGATCTCCTCACCCAGCCGCGACAGGTGTACGCCCAGCAGGGCCAGCGCAAAGAGCGCCTCGGCAACGAAGTCACGGTCGGACACGGCATCCAGCGAGTTCTGGAACCGGGCCGAGAAACCAAGGTCGGCAGCCACACCGTCGGGGTCGAGCGGCAGCGACGATCCGGCCAGCGCTCCGGCGCCGAGCGGGGACACATCGGTCCGGCCGACGGTGTCGATCAGCCGGTCGACGTCACGTGCCAGCGCCCAGCCGTGGGCCATCAGGTGGTGTGCCAACAGCACCGGCTGGGCCTGCTGAAGGTGCGTGTAGCCGGGCAGGTAGGCGTCGCCTGCATCGTCTGCGCGTGCAGCCAGGGTGGCCTGGAACCGGCCGATCAGGGCGGCGATCTCCAGGAGCTCCCGCTTGGTCCAGAGCCTCACGTCGGTGGCAACCTGGTCGTTGCGGCTCCGACCCGTGTGGAGCCTTGCACCGGCATCGCCGGCCAGCTCGGTGACCCTCCGCTCCACGGCGGTGTGGATGTCCTCGTCGGAGGGGGCGAAGTCGAAGGAGTCATCGGCCAGTTCGGCCTCGGTCGTATCCAGTGCAGCGGCGATGGCCACAGCATCGGCATCGCTGATGAGGCCCACCCGGGCCAGCATCGCCACATGGGCGCGTGAACCCGCGATGTCCTCACGGAACATCCGACGGTCAAAGGGGAGGCTGTCGTTGAGGGCCTGGAGGGCCGCGTCGGGGCTGTCCTCGAACCGCCCATGCCACAGCGTGGCCATCAGCCCTGCCCCCTCGAGTCAGCCCGGGCCTGCCTGCGCGCCAGGGTCCGCAGCCGCAGGGCGTTCAGCTTGATGAAGCCCTCGGCGTCGGCCTGGTCGTAGGCACCGTCGTCCTCTTCGAATGTGGCTATGGCCTCGTCAAAGAGGGTGTCCTCGGACTCCCGGCCCACGACCTCGACGTTGCCCTTGTAGAGCCGCAGCCTGACCCGGCCGTTCACCCACTGCTGGGACTGGTCGATGGCGACCTGGAGCATCTCCCGCTCGGGGCTGAACCAGAAGCCGTTGTAGATCATCTCGGCGTACCGCGGCATCAGGTCGTCCTTGAGGTGGGCTACGCCCCGGTCGAGCGTGATCGACTCGATGGCCCTGTGGGCCTTGAGCAGGATGGTGCCACCGGGGGTCTCGTAGGCACCGCGCGACTTCATGCCCACGTACCTGTTCTCGACGATGTCGGTCCGGCCCACGCCGTTGGCGCCGCCGACCCTGTTCAGCTCGGCCAGCACCGTTGCGGGCGTCATGGCCTTTCCGTCTATGGCTACCACGTCTCCCCGCTCATAGGTGAGGTCCATGTAGGTGGCGTCGTTGGGGGCCATCTCGGGGCTGACGCTCCACCGCCACATCTCGGTGGTCGGCTCGTTCCAGGGGTCTTCCAGCGGACCGCCCTCAAAGGAGATGTGGAGCAGGTTGGCGTCCATCGAATACGGCGACTTGGTGCCCCGCTTCATCTCGATCGGGATGGAGTGCCTCTCGGCGTAGTCCAGCAGGCTCTGCCGTGAACCCAGGTCCCACTCGCGCCACGGGGCTATCACCTTGATGTCGGGGTTCAGGGCGTAGGCACCCAACTCGAACCTGACCTGGTCGTTGCCCTTGCCGGTGGCGCCATGGCTGATTGCGTCGGCGCCGGTCTCGGCGGCGATCTCTATGAGCCGCTTGGCGATGAGCGGTCGCGCTATCGACGTTCCGAGCAGGTACTCCCCCTCGTAGAGGGCGTTGGCCCGAAACATGGGATAGACGAAGTCGGCGACGAACTCCTCGCGGAGGTCCTCGATGTAGATCTCCTTTACGCCCATGGCCTCGGCCTTGGCCCGCGCCGGTTCGATCTCCTCGCCCTGCCCGAGGTCGGCCGTGAAGGTGACGACCTCGCAGCCGTAGGTCTCCTCCAGCCACTTCAGGATGATCGAGGTGTCCAGACCGCCTGAGTAGGCGAGGACCACCTTGTCGATTCCGGTGCCAATCACCACGTGCTCCGTTCAGTTTCGATGTCGTTTGGTTCCGGTTCCATCAGAGTCCGGCCAGCGTCCGCAGATTACCTGCGAGGTCGGCTCCGGAGGTGCCCTCGACAGCCACGACGAGGATCGTGTCGTCGCCACCGACGGTTCCGGCGACGTCGGGCAGGCCGGTCCTGTCGAGCGCCGATGCGACCACGTGTGCCGATCCGGGTGGGGTCCGCAGCACGACCAGGTTCGCCGACGACACGATGTCGACCACCCACTCCCCCATGACCCTCTCGAGCTGGCTCTGGGGGGCGAAATGGTCAGCGGGCAGTTCGGGTATGGCGTAGACGCTCTCGCCTCCGGGCACCCGTACCTTCACAGCCCCGAGCTCCTCCAGGTCACGTGACACGGTCGCCTGGGTGGCTGTGAAGCCTGCGTCTGCCAGCAGGTCCACCAGCTGGGGTTGGCTGGTCACAGGGTGCTCCTCGAGCAGCACCGACAGCCTGTGCTGCCTCTGGACCTTGCTCATTGACCTGTCTCCTGTGCCTCGCCGAGGAGCCACGCCAGCAGGCCTCTGGCTGCGTGCATCCGGTTGGCGGCCTGGGGCCAGACCCGGCTGGAGGGACCGTCGACCACGCCGTCGGTTACCTCCTCGCCCCTGTGGGCAGGCAGGCAGTGCAGGAACAGGGCCTGTTCGCCGGCGGCGTCCATCAGGGAACCGTCGACCTGGAAACCCTCGAAGTCGGCCAACCGCTTCACCTTCTCGTCCTCCTGGCCCATAGAGACCCAGACGTCCGAGTAGACGGCGTCGGCTCCCGCCACGGCCTCCTCGGGCCGGTCGAACTCCTCAAAGCCGACACCGGCCGTGGCCAGCCGGTCCCGGTCGATGTCGCCCAGCCTGTAGCCGGGAGGACCGGTGAACCGGACCTCCATTCCGAGCATGCCGGCGGCCAGCGCCAACGACCGGAACACGTTGTTTCCGTCGCCCACGTAGGTGACGACCCGACCGGCCAGGTCGCCCATCTCCTGTTTCATCGTAAGCACGTCGGCAAGGGCCTGGAGGGGGTGGGCCCCGTCGGACAACATGTTCACAACGGGTACAGCGCCGACGGCGGCCATTGCCTCGACCGTCGCATGGTCGAACACCCGGGCACCCAGGCAGGCGTGGAAGCAGGCGAGGGTGCGGGTCACGTCCTCGACGGACTCCCTCACCCCGAGGCCCACCTCGGCGGCCTGTATGTACATGGGGTGGCCACCGAGTTGCACGACGGCCATCTCCATCGAGTTGCGGGTCCGTGCCGAGGGCTTCTCAAAGAGCAGGGCCATGCCCTGGCCGTCCAGCACCTGTGGGGGCGACGGGTCCACGGCAAGGTCCAGAACCCTGCCCAGTTCGGCCACGCTCAGGTCGTCAATCTCCAGAAGGTGCCTCACTGGCCTGCCTCCGCTTCGTCTGTCGTCGGTGGGTTGTCGAGCACTCCTGCCAGGATTTCCACGCCCTCGGCCAACTCTGCGCTCGTCACCGTTAGTGGCGGAGCGAACCGCAGAGAGGTGGGGGTGACGCCGTTTACGACCAGGCCGGCGTGCAGGCAGGCAAGTGCCACCTCGCCGGCGGTCCGGCCGGCCAGGGCCGCCCCGTCCAGTTCGGCTGCCAGCAGCAGCCCGAGGCCCCGCACCTCGGTCACGCCCGGTAGGGCGCCAAGCAGTTCTGTCAACTCGGCACCCCGGTCAACGGCCAGGGAGGGTGCGTCGATCTCCTCCATGACCCTCAGCACCTCGCGGGCGGCCGCTGCAGCAAGCGGCTGGCCGCCGAAGGTGGAACCGTGGTCGCCGGGCTTGAATGCCGAGGCGATCCCGGTCGGTGCCCAGACTGCTCCGATCGGTACGCCGTTGCCGAGGGCCTTGGCCACGGTCACGATGTCGGCCCGGATGCCGTGGTGGTGGAAGCCGAACCACCGTCCGGTCCGGGCCAGACCAGTCTGGACCTCGTCGATGATGAGCAGGATCCCCCGCTCGTCACAGAGCCTCCTTATGCCGACGAAGAACTCCGCATCGGCCGGGTTGACGCCGCTCTCGCCCTGCAGTGGTTCGAGCAGGATGGTTCCCACCGAGGGGTCTATGGCCGCCTCGAAGGCAGCCAGATCGTTCCAGGCGGCATGCCTGAACCCCTCTGGGAGCGGCTGGAAGGGCTCATGCTTCTCGGGCTGGCCGGTTGCCGCCAGGGTCGCCAGGGTCCTGCCGTGGAAGGACCGGAACGCAGACAGCACGCCGTGGCGACCCCGCCCCTGGTACTTGCGGGCCAGTTTGATGGCGGCCTCGTTGGCCTCGGCGCCAGAGTTCTGGAAGAGCACCTGTCCGGGCTCGTCCTCGCCGGTTCCCGACCGGATGAGGGCGTCAAGCCGCGTGGCAACCTCGATCTGGGGCACGGTGGCGAACAGGTTGGAGACGTGCAGGAGCGTCGACGCCTGCTCGGCCAGGGCAGCCGCAACCCCGGGGTGGCTGTGGCCGAGGCTGGTGACAGCCAGACCGCAGAGGAAGTCCAGGTACCGGCCGCCCTCGGAATCGAACAGTTCGGTGCCTGAACCCCTGGCGAAGGTGACAACCGGCCGCCCGTAGTTGGGCATGATCGGGCAGTGCCCAGATGGGTCGGCTCCCATGGCCTCGGCGTGGGCGTTCACGGCGAGGTCTCCCCGGCCGGCAGCACCATGGTTCCTATTCCCATGTCGGTGAACAGTTCCAGCAGCAGCACGTGTGGTACCCGGCCGTCGACCATGTGTGCCGAACCCACACCGGCCCTGACCGCATCCATGCAGGCCTGGGCCTTGGGGATCATTCCGCCACTGACCGTTCCGTCGGAGATGAGGGCATCGAGGGCGTCGACGTCGAGCCGGGACACCCGGCTGTCGGGATCGTCGAAATCTGACCGCAGGCCATCGACGTCTGTGAGGTACATGACCCGCTCTGCACCGAGGGCGCCTGCGAGGGCTGCAGCCACCGTGTCGGAGTTGATGTTGTAGGCCTGACCTGCGGTGTCGACGCCGATGGTCGCCACGACGGGGATCAGGTCCTCGGCCATGACCCGCTCCAGGATCGCCGGGTTCACGGCGGCAACGTCGCCGACGAACCCCAGGTCGGGGTTCCTCTCGGATGCCTCGATGAGCGATGCATCCTCGCCCGAGAGCCCCACTGCGAGGACTCCGTGGACGTTGATTGCCGACACGATCTCCCGGTTCACCTTGCCGACGAGCACCATCCGGGCCACATCGAGGGTGTCGGCGTCGGTTACCCGCAGGCCGTCCCTGAACTCGGACTCGAGGCCGAGCTTTTCGAGCATTGCGCCGATCTGGGGCCCACCGCCGTGGACCACCACGGGCCGAATGCCGACGGAGTGCATGAGCACGATGTCCTCGGCGAACCTTGCCGCCAGGTCGGCATCGACCATGGCGTTTCCGCCAAACTTGACAACGACCACCGACCCCCGGAACCGTTGGATGTAGGGCAGTGTCTCGACGAGGACCGCTGCACGACGGTCCGGTGAGAATGCCTCGGGTTGGGTCTGGTCGCTCATTGGGGTTCCTTCGTGGGGCGGATCAGGAGGTCCGCATGTTCTCGTCGATGTAGGCGTGGCTGAGGTCGGTGGTGACCACCCGGGCGCTTCCGTCGCCCTGGCCGAGGTCGACCACCAGGTCCAGCCGCCGGCCGGCCATGTGCTGGCCGAGCGCTTCTGCCTGGTCAGCAGTGGGTTCCACGGGTTCTCCCAGCTCGTAGACCATGGTGCCGCCGTAGGAGATGGTCAGCGTGGCAGGGTCGAAGGAGATTCCGGCGGCTCCCATCTCCGAGGCGATCCGCCCCCAGTAGGGGTCCTCGCCGTACCAGGAGCACTTGACAAGCTGGCAGTTGGCGGTGTCCCGGGCTGCCCTGGCTGCCTCGGCGTCGGTTGCAGCACCCTTGACGGTCAGGAACACGGTCTTGGTGGCGCCCTCTGCGTCGTCGGCCATCTGGATGGCCAGGTCCAGGCATGCCTCAGCGAGGGCGGCACCCAGGGCGGCCGTGTCGGTCGGCCCGGCTGAGCCGTTTGCCAGCAGCAGAACGGTGTCGTTGGTCGACTCGGCACCGTCGACGGTCAGGCAGTTGAACGAGGTTGCGACGGCAGCCTGTAGGAGGGTCGTGGCTGTGGCAGCGTCGACCTCTGCGTCGGTGGTGAGCACGGCCAGCATGGTCGCCATGTTGGGCTCGAGCATGGCGGCACCCTTGGCGATGCCTCCGACGGTGAACCCATCGGCCTCGATGAGGGTGATCCGGGGGACGGTGTCGGTGGTCATGATTGCGGTCGCTGCATCCTGGCCGCCGTCGGGGTCGAGCGTGGCGGCCACGACCGGAATGCCGAGCGTGATCACGTCCATGGGCAGGGGGTAGCCGATCCAGCCGGTGGAGCAGACGAGCACCTCTTCGTCCGCGCAGCCGAGCTGGGCGGCTGTCAGGCCACACATCTCAGAGGCGTCGGCCATTCCCTGTGCTCCGGTGGCTGCGTTGGCGTTGCCGCTGTTGAGCACAACTGCCGCAGCCCGACCGCCGGTTTCAGCGAGATGCTGTCTGCAGACGAGCACGGGTGCCGCTGTCATCTTGTTCGAGGTGAACACGCCGGCTGCCGTTACGGCCCTGCCGTCGGCGGTAGCCACAAGGGCCAGGTCGGGCGCACCCGAGGGCTTCACGCCACATGCCGTGCCGGCGGCCACGAAACCGGGGACCGATGTGACGGTCACGGGTACATCCCCACCGTCGGAAGGCCGGTCGTCTCCTCGATGCCGGATGCGATGTTGGCGCACTGGACCGCCTGGCCGGATGCACCCTTGACCAGGTTGTCTATGGCGCTGACCACGACGAGCAGGCCGGTTCTGGGGTCGACCCGGGCGGTCAGGTGGGCCGTGTTGGAACCCGCCGTTGCCTTTGTCGACGGGGACCTCTCGGACACGACGATGAACGGTTCGCCCGCGTATGCGTCGGCCAGCACGGACAGGGCGGTGGTGGAGTCCATGTCGACGCTGGGCGTTGCGTAACAGGTGGCCAGGATGCCCCTGTTCATGGGGGCCAGGTGCGGTGTGAACAGCACCGTGACTCCGGACGCCGTTCCGATCGCGGATCCGTCGGCGGCGGTGGAGATGGCCTGTTCGATCTCGGGTGTGTGCCGGTGGCCGGTCGGGGCGTCGGCAGTGCCTCCGGTGAGGCCGTAGGCGCTGAAGTCCTCGTCGACGGTGCAGAAGGTCGTGCCCGGCTTTGGTCCCCTGCCGGCACCGGACACCCCGCTGGCTGCGTCGACCACGATGCCACCGGGTTCGATGACGCCGGCCCGCAGGAACGGTGCGAGGGCCAGGGCTGCAGCGGTCGGATAGCACCCCGGAACGGCGACCAGCCCGGCGCCGGGGAGCCCGTCGCGGAACAGTTCGGGGAGGCCGTAGGCGGCCTCGGCCAACAGGTCGGGAGCAGCGTGGGGCTCGCCGTACCAGGTCGGGTAGAGGTCGGCGTCGGTCAGCCGGAAGTCGGCACCGAGGTCGACCACGTGGCCCACCCGACCGAGGAGTTCAGGTACCAGTGCCTGGGATGCACCGTGGGGCAGGCACAGGAACACCACATCGCAGCCATCGAAGGAGGCCGGGTCGGCATGTGCGTAGGTGAGATCGGGGTACTCGGCGGCCAGGCTGGGGTACAGGTCGGCCACGGCGGTGCCGACCTGGGTGTCGCCGGTGGCCACGACCACGTCGAAGGTGGGGTGTGAGGCGCTGATCCGCAGCAGTTCGGCCCCGGTGAAACCCGAGGCGCCCAGTATCCCGATATTGGCCATCAGGAGATCATACAGTTCTATGTATGGTCATGCAACCTACTGGTTAGGCCATGTTTCAGGCGGTTGACACCACAACCTTGCCGGTCACCTTGCGGTCGGCGATGTCCTGCAACGCCCTTGAGCCATCCTCGAAACCGTAGACGGGGTGCAGCAGCGGATCGACGAGGCCATCCTCGGCCAGCGCCATGAGCGAGGCCATCTGGCGGCCGATCGACGACGGGTCACGTCCGACAGACGCACCCCAGTGAACACCCACCACCGAGTAGTTCTTCAAGAGCACATGGTTCATGGTGAGGTCGGGGATGCCGGCCACGAAGCCGATCACCAGCAGCCGGCCGTTCCAACCCATGCACCTCCGGACCTGCTGGAAGGTCTCTCCACCCACCGGGTCGTAGGCGACGTCGACACCCTTGCCATCCGTCAACTCGCGGACCCTCTCGACCAGGTCGCCGACCTCACGGTGGTCGATCACGAAGTGTGCCCCCAACTCGGCACACGCAGCGGCCTTCTCGGGCCCTCCGGCCACGGCTATCACGGTCGCCCCGGCAGCCAGGCCCAACTGGATTGCAGCAGAACCGGTCCCACCGGCAGCGCCGGTGACCAACAGGGTCTCGCCCTCTGCCAGCTGCGCCCGTTCGTGGAGCGCGTACCAGGTGGTGCAGTAGTTGAGTGGAATCGCAGCAGCCTTGGCAGCCGACAGGGAACCCGGAACGGCGAACAACCGGTCGGCCGACACGGCTACCTGCTCGGCCAGGCCGCCGCCCATTCCCACGACCGCCTGACCCGGCTCAAAGCCGTCGACGCCCTCGCCCACTGCCACCACGGTCCCGGCAGTCTCCCCACCGGGGGTGAACGGCAGCGGCGGCTTGAACTGGTACTGCCCGCGGCACTGGAGCACATCGGGAAACGCAAGACCCACCGCGCTCACGTCAAGGAGCACCTCACCCGCCCCGGGTTCGGGCCGCTGCACATCCTCGAGCAGCAGATTGTCGATGGGTTCGCCCAGTTCGTGTATTCGCCATGTACGCATGGCCGCAGAACCTACCCGTAGCCGCCGCTGTCAGCGCATGCGGGGCTCAGGCCCGAAGGTTCGCCGGAAGGTTCCCCTCGACAGCATCTATGCAGGCCTGACGGACCTGGGAGACCTCGGAGTCGGTGAGGGTGCGGTCGTCTGCCTGGAACCTGAGCGTGAACGCCAGGCTGCGGCGCCCCTCCCCCACCGGAGCCCCCCTGAACACGTCGAAGAGGGAGAGGTCGACCAGCAGGTCGCCGGCGGCGCCTCGCAGGCGCTGTTCCACCTCGGCTGCAGGTACGTCGTCGTCGACCTCGAATGCCAGATCGATGTCAGAGGACGGGTAGCGGCTCACCGATCCGTAGGGCTTCTCACCGTGCGGTAGGCCCAGGAGGGTCTCGAGGTCGACCTCGAGCCACGCCACCCGCTCGGGAACGTCGAAGGCGGCGAGCACCCCCGGGTCAACCTCGCCCACGTGCCCGACCACGACACCGGCCACGTCTATGCGGGCGGTCCGGGTGGGGTGCAGGCCGGCTGGATCATCGGCCACGAGCGTGTAGTCGCGGGCAGCCAGGGCGTCGGCCAGCGCCGACCAGACGCCTACAGCGTCGGTGGCGTCGCGCCCGGCGAGTGCCACCGCCAGGTACTCGCGCTCGTCGGGCAGCGGCTGTGGCTGATCTGGTTGCCGGTAGACGTGCCCGACCTCGAAGATGCCGAGGCCGGACATCCGGTGCGAGGCGTTGTAGGCAAGCGTCGCCAGCAGGCCGGGTCGAAGGGAGGCCCGCATCACGGACTCCTCGGCCACCAGCGGGTTCGTGACCGTGATGCCGTCGACCTTCAGGCCGGCCCTGGCAAGGTCGCCGGGCGCCAGGAACGGGATGGGCATGACCTCGTCGAGGCCCATGCCGATCATTGCGGTGCGAACGGTTCGCCTGTCGAGTTGCCGCTGCGTGAGGGAACCCGTGATGGTGGATCTCGGTGTGGTGCGCTCGATGGCCCCGTATCCGTGGATACGCGCCACCTCCTCGATGACGTCGATCTCGGTGGCGCTGTCAGGGCGAAAGCTGGGAACCACCACGTCGAGGTCGTCATCGGCCGGCCGGGTTGCAAACTCGATGGAGTCCAGCAGTTCCGCAATGCGGTCACGGCTCAGGTCGGTGCCGAGGATCCTGTTGACCCTGTCGGTGCGCACCCTGATCGACTCTCGGACCGGTGTATCGCCCCGCACGTCGACAGTCCCGGGAGCGAGGGACGCACCGGTCTCACCCAGGAGTTGGGCGAAGCGGCGCATCGCCAGGTCGGCGACCTCGGGGTCGGCACCCTTCTCGAAGCGGGCGGACGCCTCGCTGCGCAGGCCCAGCCTGCGAGCCGACGTGGCGATCGACATGGGGTCCCACCAGGCCATTTCCAGGGCAACCGAGCTTGTGCCGTCGTGAATCTCGGTGGAGGCCCCGCCCATCACGCCGGCTATGCCAATGGCGGTGTCGGCGGCGTCGGCCACCACGCCGTCGGCCTCGGTGAGGGTGCGCTCGACACCATCGAGGGTCACGAGCGTCTCGCCGGGCAACGCCCTGCGAACCCGGAACGCCGATCCGGCCACCATGTCCAGGTCGTAGGTGTGGCTGGGTTGGCCCAGTTCCAGCATCACGTAGTTGGAGACGTCCACCACGCTGTTGATTGGCCTCATTCCGAGCGAGGTGAGGCGGTTTGCCATCCAGGCCGGCGATGACCCGATTGTGATGCCGTCGAGCACCCGCGCCACGAAGCGACCGCAAAGGACCGGGTCGAGGATCTCGACCGAGAGGCGTTCGGCGGCATCGCTACCCGACTCCGCCACGTTCGGGGAGGGCAGGGTGAACGGCACCCCCTGGCACGCCGCCAGGTCGCGGGCCACACCTGCGACAGACATGGCGTCGGGTCGGTTGGGGTTGACCTCGAGGTCGAAGAGCACATCGGAGGCCAGCCCCATGGCCTCGGCCAGCGGACGGCCGACCTCGAGGCTGCCGTCGAGCAGGAGGATGCCGTCGTGGTCGTCTCCCATGGCGATCTCGGTTGGAGAGCACAACATGCCGTTGGACCACTCGCCGCGCATCTTGCGCCTGGCGATCTCCATGCCGTCGGGCATGACGGTTCCCAGCGTGGCAAGGGGAACCAGGTCGCCAACGGACATGTTGAACGCACCACAGCAGATCTGCAGGGCCTCGCCGTCGCCGGCGTCGACCTGGACCAGCTGGATGCGGTCGGCATCGGGGTGCGGGCCAACCTCGAGCACACGGGCGACCACGATGCCGTCGAGACCCTCGCCCACGACCGACATGGACTCAATGGCCAGACCCAGGGCGCTGAGCTGGTCGCCGATGTCGGCGGGGTCGCCGTCTACCGGCGCGAACTCCTGCAGCCAGGAGAGCAGGACCTTCATAGGAGCTGGCGGGTCATGGTCGGGTTCCTAGAACTGGGAGAGGAAGCGGTGGTCGTTACGGAACAGCTCGCGCAGGTCGTCGATGCCGTGGCGCATCAGGGCCAGGCGGTCCAGGCCGAAGCCGAAGGCGAAGCCGGACCATTCCTCGGGATCGAGGCCGCCGGCCCGAAGCACCTCGGGGTGGACCATGCCGCAGCCACCCAACTCCAGCCAGCTGCCGTCGGGACGCTGCACGTCGAACTCTGCAGAGGGCTCGGTGAAGGGGAAGTACGAGGGCCGTAGCCGCGTGGTGAAGCCCTCGCCGAAGTAGGCGGTTGTGAACGCCTCGAGCGTTCCGGCCAGATCGCCGAAGGTGATGTCGCGGTCGACGACAAGGGCCTCGAGCTGGTGGAAGACGGGCATGTGGGTGGCATCGGCGGTGTCGGAGCGGAACACCCTGCCCGGCATGATCGAGTAGAAGGGCGGCTCGCCGGCCTCCATGACCCGGATCTGCACCGGCGAGGTGTGGGTGCGCAACAGGGTGCTCTGGGGCTCGCCGTAGTCGACGTAGAGGGTGTCGTACATGTCCCTGGCAGGGTGCCCGAGGGGAAAGTTGAGGGCGCCGAAGTTGTGCCACTCGTCTTCTATCTCGGGCCCCTCGGCGACCGTGTAGCCCATGCCCACGAACAGGTCCTCGAGGCGGTCCCATGTCTGGGTGACGACATGACGGTGGCCAAGGCGCCGACCCCGGTCGGCCTCGGTCAGATCCATGCGCTCGGCTTCGAGGCGTACGACCCTGGCAGCTGCCTCGAGCTCGGTGCGGCGCGAGGCCACGAGGCCCTCAATCGTCGCCCTGGCCTCGTTCAGGCGCCCACCCATCTCGCGACGCTGGTCGGGTTCCAGGTCACCCAGGCCCCGCTTGGCAGCGGTGACAGCCGACTTCTTTCCGAGGAGGGCCGTATCGACCTCTGAGAGGGCGTCGAGGTCGGCGGCGTCCTCGATTGAGGCGGCGGCTTCGGCGAGGTGCTTTTCGAGGTCCAGTTCCATCAGTGAACAATCAGAGCCGTCGGTGACAGCCGGGTGGCGGACCCCCGCAGACTAGGGCACCTCCGTCCATCCGGTCGCCCATTATCAGGTGACGCTCTCATCGACCGGCGACCTGCTGCAGCCCGTACAGGAGTACAGCCCCGGCGGCGGCCACGTTCAGAGATTCGACCTGTCCGACGGTGGGCACGCTGAGCGTCCCATCGCAGGCTGCAATCACCTCAGGCGCCAGACCACGGGGTTCGTTACCGAGCAGTACCGCCACTGGTCGGTCCACCGGCACCTCCTCGGGGGTGACACCACCGTCGGGGACGGTCGCCCAGCACGAGTACCCGGCCTCGGCAAGGGCCGCAATCACCACAGGAACCACCTCGTCGCCGGATGCAACAGCGAACGGGACCCTGAACGTGGATCCGGCAGCAGACCTGACCACCTTGGGGTTGTAGGGGTCGACACCACCGGCGAAGACCACACCGTCGACCCCGAACGCCTCGGCAGTCCTCACGAGGGTTCCGGCGTTTCCGGGGTCTGACACCTCGGCCAGGATCAACAGGGTCCCACCACCGGAGGTGAGGTCACCACCGTCAACGTGGTGCTCACATACCTCGGCAATCGCCGGCTGTGCCGAACGGGTGCTGGTAATGCCGTCAAAGACGCCGTCCTCGACAATCCCACAGGGAACGCCCGCAGCCTCGGCAGCAACGACGATGCCGTCATGGGCAGCGGAGACAGGCACCAGGAGTTGTTCCAGGTCCAGGCCGGCATGAAGCGCCTGCTCGACGAGCATCGGACCCTCGACCACGTACCGGCCCTCGGCCTGACGCAGGTCGCGGTCGCGCGCCAGACGACGCATCCTCTGGACGCGCTGGTTGCCTCCGGCAAGCTCAACGGTCATCGTCGGCTCCGCGCTCGTTCAGCGGGCCGTACCTCGGGCCTACGACCTCAGGCAGCCTCGGCGGACCCGGCCACCTCGACCAGCGCCGTGAAGGCGGCAGGATCGGTCACGGCCAGGTCGGCCAGCACCTTGCGGTCCACCTCGACCCCGGCAACCTTGAGACCGGCGATGAAGTTGGAGTAGTTGGTGCCGTTCAGCCGACATGCGGCGTTGATCCGCTGAATCCAGAGGCGACGGAACTGGCCCTTGCGGGCCCGACGGTCGCGGAAGGCGTAGTTGCCCGAGTGCATCAACTGCTCGTTGGCCGCGCGGAAGGTCCTGCTCTTGTTGCCGTAGTAGCCCCTGGCGGACTTCAGTACGGCCTTGTGTCGCTTCTTGGTCTGGACGGCTCGCTTGATTCTTGCCATCACATGCTCCTTTTTCTACGTGGGGGAATGAGGGTTTCCCGACGGCCGGACGGCTGTCGGAGATCGCTGTTGGTTCAGATGCCGAGCTTGCGGCGAACCGACTTCTCGTTGGTCTTGTCGACATCGCTCATGCGGGCCAGGCGGCGCTTGCGCTTGGGCGACTTCTTCTCGAGGATGTGGCTGAGGTTGGCGTTGCGGCGCTTGAGGCGGCCGCTACCGGTCACCTTGATGCGCTTGGCGAGGCCGCGGTGGGTCTTCATCTTCGGCATGTCTCGTCTTCTCCGGTCTGGGGTATCTCGTGGCCCTGTTGGGCCCTGTCTATGAGGTCTGGGGTGTCTCGTCGGGGGTACTGGACCCGGTTGCGTCTGTGGTCTCCTCGGCCTGCGTGGCCTCTGGCTCTGTTGCCTCGGCCTGTACGGCCTCTGCCTCGGCTGTCGCCTCTGCTGCAGCTGCCGCCAGCTCTTCGGCCTCCGCCACCTCATCGGCACGACGGTCCTCGGCTGCCTCACGCTGGCGACGTGTCGCCTGCCCGGGAACGAGGACCATGGTCATGTTTCGACCGTCCTGCTTGGGGAAGACCTCGACGCGCCCCACGTGGGACACGGTCTCGGCCACCCTGTCGAGGATGCGACGCCCCAGCTGGGGGTGCTGCATCTCGCGACCGCGGAACATGATGGTCACCTTGACCTTGCTTCCGTCTTCCAGAAATGCCTCCACCTTCCGGGTCTTGGTGTCGAAGTCGCCGGGCCCGATCTTGGGCCTGTACTTCATCTCCTTGACCAGAATGTGGGTGGCCTTCTTGCGGGATTCCTTGGCCTTCTGGGACTGTTCGTACTTGAACTTCCCGTAGTCCATGATCCGGCAGACCGGCGGGCTCGCCGTGTCAGCCACCTCTACGAGGTCAAGACCGAGGTCCTGGGCCATTTCGATGGCTTCCGGCAGTGGCCGAATCCCGATCTGTTCGCCTTCGGGCGAGACCAGCCGTACCTCGCGGGCACGGATGCGATCGTTGATCCGGGGTTCCTGGTTTGTCGGTGCTGCTATTGGTCCTGGCTCCTGTGAAGCACGCAGGCTCTCCTCCTGTGTGGTCGGTTGTGTCGCCCATCGCCCCAAAACGTGAAACGACGGGTGCCGGAGAGCCGACACCCGCCAGGGACCCTGCCAATGTGTTCCCGACGGCCTGGCCGTGGGAACACGCCGGTGTGTCCGACGAGATGAAGACCCGGGCTCACCGCCACCGGTAGGACCGGAGGATGGCCGGGTGGGGGGCGACCCCCGCTTTCCGTTCAGTTGTAGGCCCCTAGAGTACCAGCAGGGCCTCCCGACCGGAACGGGACCGTCCCACGACCAAACACCTGACACTGGAGACACCACGACATGAGCACCCTCTGGACACCTGGCGGGGACCACCCCGTTGACCCTGACGACCCGGCCACTGAGCCGGCTGAGCCGAACCTCGGTGGCATGTCCCCAGACGACATGTCCCCCGAGGACCGCCAGAACGCCGAGGACATGGCCAGGGACATGGCGGCTGTACAGGAACAGTTGGCATCAATGCCGGCGGCGGTGGTCATAGCCAACCACGCCATGGGCCTCTACGAGCTGGCCGCCATCCACCTCTCCAAGAAGCCCGCCAACCTGTCCGAAACGGCAGTGGCCATCGACGCCATGGCCGGAGTGGTCGAGAAGTTGCCGGGGCGCCTGGGCGAGGCCGAGGACACCCTCAAGGCGGCCCTGCACCAGATTCGGATGGCATACGTCAAGTTCGAACAGGCTGCCAGGGTTGCCGAGGTCGCTGACTCGCACGGGTCCGGTGAACAAGACACCGAGAACGGCTCGGGGCCCGACGAAGGCTGATCTGCCCGTCGGTCAGTGGACGATCTTGGCGAGGGGTAGTTCCAGGATGTCGGTGGCACCCTTGTCGCGCAGTTCGGGGATGAGCACGTTGATCTCGGACTTGGCCACCACGGTCTCAACCGCGTAGCCGCCGCCTCCGAACAGCTCGTTCACGGTCGGCGCCTTCATGGCCGGCATCAGGCCGATGACCTCATCGAGGGCGTCAGCCGGAACGTTCATCTTGACAAGCACCTTGCCCCGCGCCTCAAGCGTTCCCTGCAGGAGCGTGTGGATCTGTTCCATGGCGTGGCGCCTGTCGGGGTCGGCCCATGACACCGGGTTGGCCACCAGCTCGGTGTAGCTGGTGAGGATGGTGTCGATGATCTTCAGGCCGGCGGCCCTTATTGCCCGGCCGGTCTCGGTCAGGTCGACGACCACGTCGACGATGTCGGGAACCTTGGCCTCGGTGGCGCCGTAGGACAGACGGATATCGGCATCGACCGAATGTTCGGCGAAGAACCGCCTTGTCAGCTCCGGGTACTCGGTTGAGACCCTCACCCCCGCCGGCAGGTCTGCCACCGACTGGTACTCGGAATCCTCGGGCACGGCCACGACGATGTTCACCGGACGTGCCGTGGCCTTTGAGTAGTGCAGCTCGCCGAGGCTCTCGACGCTGCTGCCGGTCTCCTCGATCCAGTCACGGCCGGTGATGCCCATGTCGAAGAGGCCGTCGGCGACGTACGTGGGGATCTCCTGGGGTCGCAGGATGCGCACCTCGTCGATGCGGGGGTCGCTGATGCTGGCCCGGTAGTCGACCGAGGAACTGCGTCGGACCGCCAGGTCGGCGGACTCGAACAGTTCCAGGGTGGCCTTTTCGAGGGACCCCTTGGGTAGGACGATCTTCAGCACGGCGAAGAACCTACCGGGCGGCCGACGCAGTCCCGTGGTCCATTTAGCGTCAACATCGGGTGTCGAGCACCATGTCGATGCGCAGGTCGTCGCCGAGCGGCGTGACCGAGGTGAACCTTCCCCTCGCCACATCGGCCATCGTGGACCCTCCGGGACCGGCCATCATCGGCACGCTGTCGTCCCCGCCCAGGATCGCCGGCGCCAGGTAGACGACGTAACGGTCCACCAGGCCGGCCCTGTGGAAGCGGCCCGCAACGTCGGCGCCACCCTCCACGAGAAGCTGCAGTACCCCATCGTCGCCCAGGCCGGTGAGCAGCCCATCGAGGGGGCCCTCGTGGGAGTGGGCAGGTGCAACCCTTGCCTCTTCGGGGATCCTTCCGAGCACCACCCGCCTGGGGTCACGTGCCCCGGCAGCTTCGGCTCCGGGCCAGTCACGGACCGTAAGGCGTGGATCATCGGCCCGGATGGTCCCGGCTCCCACGCAGATGGCGTCGCTCTGTGCGCGCAGCCTGTGCACGTCCTGCCTTGCCTCTGCACCCGTGATCCAGGTGCTGGATCCGTCAGTGGCGGCGATGCGGCCGTCGAGGGTGGCAGCAAGCTTCAGGACCACGTACGGACGGCCTGTGCGGCGGTGGTGCAGGTACGGCTGCAACTGCTCCTCGACCTCTGCGGCACCGACACCAACCTCCACATCGACACCGTCTTCAGCCAGGACGGCGAGACCACGGCCGGCCACGTCGGGGTCCGGATCGGCGATGCCCACGACGACGCGCCTGATACCGGCATCGACCACTGCACTGGTGCACGGTCCGGTGCGACCATCGTGGCAGCAGGGCTCGAGCGTCGTGTAGAGCGTCGCCCCCCTCGCCTGCTCACCTGCCTCGACCAACGCGACCACCTCGGCATGGGCGCCACCCGGTGGGCTGGTCGCCCCGGTGCCGACGACCCGCCCGTCGGCCACGACCACGGCACCCACCCAGGGGTTGGGCGAACTCCGGTACCGGGCGGCTCCGGCCACCTCGATGGCCCTTGCCATGAGGGTGGCGTCGGTGTCCACGGTCGGCTCAGCCGGCGGAGGGGTGCGGGTCGGCGTTGTCGACCAGCAGGCGCACCGCATGGGGAACTACGTCGATCACAGCCTCCAGACACTCGATGCAGCCGGCCGAGGAGCCGGGGGTGTTCACGATGAGCGTTGTACCGATGGTGCCGACGATGCCCCGGGAGAGGCGCCCGAGCGGGTTGACGAGGCGCATGGCCTCGGCCAGACCCGGGGCTTCGCGGTCGATGACGGCCCTCGTGCCCTCAGGTGTCAGATCGCGTGGGCCAAAGCCCGTGCCACCTGTCGTGATGACCATGCCGTGGAAGCCTTCAGCCATGCCCCTGAGCGCATCGGCCACCTCGTCTACGCCGTCGGCGCAGACCGATCGTGCAGACAGAACCCAGCCCTCGGCCTCGACCCTCTCGGCCAGCGCCGCCCCCGAGCGGTCCTCGCGCGTGCCGTGGATGACCCCATCGGACACGGTCAGGACCTTGACATTCATGCTCCCGGCGGATCGGGCCTCATCGGACATGGCGACGAGGGTACCGGCGTGTCCCCCCGCAGGCTGAAATGGAGGCCCGCTAGTGTCGCCGTCACGGGTGACGGACACCCATCACGGAAGGTGGCTGGCAATGGGCGTTGAGGCTCTCAACGGTTTCGAGATAGGCCAGTTCTCACACGGTGGCACCACACGTACCGTGTTGCGGGCCGGCACCGGCCCTGCCGTGATCATCATGGCCGAGATGCCCGGCATCACCCCACGCGTCGCCGACTTCGGTCGGCGGGTGGTCGACATCGGGTGCAGCGCAGTCATGCCGTCGCTGTTCGGCACCCCGGGGCGTGAACCAACCGCCGGCTACACGCTGAAGAGCCTTGTGGGCGGCTGCGTGTCACGCGAGTTCACGGCCCTGATGCGCCGCCACACCTCGCCGGTCACCGACTGGCTGCGTGCGCTGGCGGCATTCGAACACGGACGCTGCGGAGGCCCCGGGGTTGGAGCCGTCGGCATGTGCTTCACCGGCGGGTTCGCCCTGGGCATGATGGTCGACGAGCGGGTCCTTGCGCCGGTGCTCAGCCAGCCCAGCCTGCCGCTTCCCTTCGGGAAGAAACGAAAGCGCTCCCTCGGTATTTCCGACCGCGACCTTGAAGTCGTGCGTGACCGGGTTGATGCGGGCACCTGCGCACTGGGCCTGCGCTTCACCAACGACGCAATGGTCCCCGCCGAGCGCTTCGAGCGCCTGGCCGAGGAGTTGGGTGAGGGCTTCATCGGCGTCGAGATCGACTCCTCGCCGGGCAACCCCCACGGCATCGGGCCGAGGGCCCACTCGGTTCTCACCGAGGAGCTGGTCGATGAGCCGGGCCACCCCACCCGGGAGGCCCTCGAAACGGTTCTCGACCACCTCGGCAGCCGCCTGCTCACCTGAGGCCGGTCTGGCGGACCTCTCAGGCCACCGCGTACCGAAACACCGCCATGCCCTCGGCGTCTAGATCCTGTGGCAACAGCATTCCGCCTGTGCCGTGGACCCTCCACGGGGCTGGCAGCGGATCTGCCGGGACTGCGCCCGTGGCCTCACGGAAGCGTTCGTCCACACCGGTTGTCTCGGCCGCTGTCAGGGTGCAGACGCTGTAGACCAGCTG
>JABHCN010000026.1 GCA_018673475.1 Actinomycetota bacterium
CGAGATGCTCATCCTGGCCTGGAAACACCCGAACGTGTACGTAGAGGCCTCGGCCCGGCCGGCCAGGCACTGGACCGAGAGCGTCAAGAAGTTCTCAGGCGGCTACGGCCAGGACAAGATGATCTGGGCAACCGACTACCCACTGCTCCCCTTCAAGCGCACGGTCGACGACGTGTACGACTGTGGCTTCTCCGAAGAGGCCAACCGCAAGATCCTGCGTGACAACGCCGCGAAGGTCTTCAAGATCGATGCCTGACCTGCTCTCCCATGAACGGGACGACCGTGGCATCCACACCGTCACGTTCCGACGCCCCGAGGTTCGCAACGCACTGAACCCACAGGCCTTCACCGACCTGATCGAGGCCTGCGCCGGCGTAGCTGCCGACCCCGACGCCCGGGCAATGGTGCTCACCGGCGAAGGTGTCGCCTTCTCAGCAGGTGGCGACTTCGAGGCACTACAGGACCTTCTGGACGGCGACCGCGACAATGCCGTGACAGAGTTGCGACACGCCAACGAGGGCATCAAGGCGATAGCCGGGCTGCCCGTGCCCACTGTCGCCGCAGTCAACGGTGATGCCTTCGGAGGCGGTGCAGCAGTCGCCCTCACCACCGACTTTCGCGTGATGAGCGACGGGGCCCGACTGGGTTTCGTGTTCTCGCGCCTCGGCCTGTCTGGCGCCGACACGGGCGCCAGCTGGTGGCTGAACCGCCTGGTCGGGCCCGTTAGGGCCATGGAGATCGTCACCCTCGGCGCCGTCTACTCCGCAGACGAGGCGCTGGCCGCCGGACTCGTTACCGAGGTGGCCCCGGCCGCGTCCTTCGACACGGCCGTCAAGGCCTTCGCCGAACGCCTGGCCTCGCTTGCGCCCCTTGCAGCTCGGGGCAACAAGGTGGCGTTCAAGGGCATAGAACAGCGCTCCCTGGCCGAGCATCTCAACCTTGAGGCCGAGGTCCAGGCCGATGCCATCTGCTCAGAGGACTTCCGGGAGGGCCTTGAGGCCACAAGATCCAAGCGAACACCGTCGTTCAGGGGGAACTGATGGACGTATACCTGTCACCAGACCAGTTGGCCATGCGGGCCGAGGTGCGCGCATTCCTCGATGAGGAGTACCCGCTGGAACGCATCACCCAGATGGAGCGCGACGAGGAATATCCCGACGAGTTCTACCGATCGTGTGCAGAGCGCGGCTGGACAGGCATACCGGTACCCACCGAGCACGGCGGATCTGACGGCTCGGTTGTGGACCTGTGCGTGTTCGTCGAAGAGGTCGGCAAGACCTCAATTTCTCTCGCCACCCTCTACATCACCGGAACCATCTTCGGATCGCACGCCCTCCACATCTGCGGCTCATCCGAACAGGCAGCCCGGTACCTGCCGGCCATCGTGACCGGAGACAAACGGTTCGCCCTGTCGATGTCTGAACCCGGTGCCGGATCGGACTTTGCCGGGATGGAGACCACAGCCGAGAAGGTGGACGGTGGCTGGAGGATTAGCGGCGTGAAGGGACCGATCTCAGGTGCCGAGCGAGCCGAGATCATCATCACCGCTGCCCGAACCAACACCTTTCCGGACCAGCCCCGCCAGAAGGGGATCACCCTGTTCCTTGTCGACAACCAGGCCGACAACCCGACGCCGGGCCTCAGCTTCGAGTGCCGTCAGCACCTGGCCATGAAGGCCCTCATGGTCAACGACGTCACCTACGACAGCGTGTTCGTGCCTGACGATGCCGTGCTCGGCGAGGTGGACGATGGCTGGGTGAACCTGGCAAAGCTGATGGACCCGGAGCGCCTGGCGAATGCCGCCCAGTCCATCGGTGTCGCCCAGGCGGCGCTCGATGACGCCGTGGTGTACGCCAACAACCGGGAGCAGTACGGCGGGCCCATCGCCCGGTTCCAGGCGGTTACCCACCCTCTCGCCGAGTCGCAGGCCGAGGTGGCTGCTGCACGACTGCTCGTCTACGCCGCAGCCCACAAGCGCGACGTCGAGGGACCCTGTCCAATGGAGGCTTCCATGGCCAAGATGCTCGCCAACAACGTGGCCGGTCGTGCTACGACCGCCGCCATGCAGGTCGCTGGAGCACGCGGCTGGGAAGCCGAATCGCACTTCCTGCGACGCAACCTGGAGGTCCGCGGCTGCGAACTCGGCGGGGGAACGAGCCAGATCCAGCGCAACATCATCGCCCACCACATGGGCCTGCGGACAAGGGGCTGACCGTGAAGGCACTGGTTCTGGGGGAACCCGGCGAGATCAGCCTGAACGATGTCGCCGAACCCGTTCCCGCTGACGGCGAGGTGCTGATCGCAGTCGATGCAGCCGGTGTCTGCGGTACCGATCGCCACATCGTGGCCGGCGACCTGGGGGTTCCACCCGGAACCGTCCCCGGACACGAAATCGCAGGCACGATCCTGGAGATCACACAAGGGGTTGAGGGCTGGAACCCTGGAGACCGGGTGGCCGCATTCGGTCAGGTCACCTGCGGCACCTGCCATGCGTGTCTGGCCGGCCGGTCGAACCGCTGCCGCCGACCCGAGATCCTTGGAATGGCCCGTCAGGGCGGGTTCGCAGAGCGGATCGCCCTGCCCACCTCAAGCCTCATAGCTCTTCCCGACGAGGTGCCCGACGGGGTGGGAGCCATTGCCTCGGACGCCATAGCCACGCCGTTCCACGCCCTCACAACCGTCGGCAGGCTGCAGGTCGGCGAGACCGTCGTCATCATCGGTGCGGGAGGCCTGGGAGTGCACGCCGTGCAGCTGGCCCGCCTCTGCGGTGCAGCGCGCGTGGTTGCCGTCGACCCGTCACGAGAAGCACGTGATGCCGCCATGACAGCAGGTGCCGACGAGGTGTTCGACCCAGAGGCCGAGGAGGAGCCGGCACGAGCCCTGCGCCGTGTGGCCCGCGGTGCCACGCTGGTCCTGGAGTGCGTGGGGCGCTCTGAAACAGTCGAACTGGGATTGGCGGCCCTGTCCCCGGGTGGTCGCCTCGTGGTTGTCGGGGTCGGCTCATCCAGACCGAAGTTGCCTCCGCTCGGGATGTTCATAGGCGCAGAGTTGAGCGTCCACGGCTCGTTCGGGTCCACTCCGTCCGAAATCCAGACGGTGCTCGGCCTGATCAGCACCGGCAGGCTCGACGTCTCCAGGTCGGTACAGCGCGAGGTGCCCCTGGCCGGTGCAGCCAAGATCTTTTCAGAACCGTTCGGACCCGCCAGAACGGTAATCATCCCCGAGGAGCACCCATCATGAGCGATCAGGTACTTGTGGACATCGCCGACAGGGTCGGCACGGTGACCCTCAACCGACCCGAACGGTTGAACACGCTCGACCACGACACGCTGGACCTGCTCATCGACGCACTGGCCCAGGTCGCCGCTTCCGACGACGTGGGGGTTGTCGTGCTTGCCGGGACGGGAAGGGTCTTTTGCGCCGGAGCTGACCAGGCCGAGATGGTCGAGCGTGCGCCACAGGAGTGGGAGCCGATCGTGCGTCGCTACCTGGACCCGGTTCGCGCCATCGTGGGCATGGACAAGCCCGTCATAGCCGCCCTCCACGGTGACACCGTCGGCGGCGGTCTGGGCCTGGCGCTGGCATCTGACTTCCGCATAGCCGCCGAGGGCATCCGCCTCGGTGCCCCCTTCACGCCCATCGGCCTAGCGGGCTGTGACATGTCGGCCGGTTGGTTCCTTCCCCGGCTGGTCGGCCTTGGGGCGGCGACCGAGATGATGTTCACCGGCCGTCTGGTCGGCGCCGACGAGGCACTCGACATCGGACTCGTACACCGGGTCGTGGCCCCCGACGAGTTCACCGACCATGTCGCCGAGTTCGC
>JABHCN010000027.1 GCA_018673475.1 Actinomycetota bacterium
CCGACCCTTCCCACCCCCGGCACCCTGCCGGCGAGCACCACATTTGCGCCGCTCGCCTCGGATCCAGGATCCGGAGCGGGGTTCGACAACCCCTTCACCACGAGCGACCCGACCCTCAGGAGCTGCCTGATCGGGGTATTTGGCGAGCAGTTGTACGAGGAGCTGAAGGCCAGGCAGCCGCAGCCCGATGAGCAGACTGCCATGGGCCAGTGCATGGGGCCACCCTCTGACGGGTCGGCTCCCAGCGGGACTCCTCCTGACCAGCCGACCAACTCTCCTACTGTCGAGCCCGATGGGTCCGGCCAGTCCGGCGGATCGAGTGGTGGCGCACCCGACGCTGAGACCGCACGGGCCACCTATCCCCCCAACGTCACCATGTCTCTTCTGAGTGGCCAGAGCCTGGCTCCCAGCGGCTTTGACCAGTGCATGGTCAGCCAGATCGGTGGGGCCCTGCTGGGGGCTATCAGGAATGGCCAGCAGGCCGGTGGAGCCGAGAACGACCTTGCCGCCCAGTGCCTGCTCTTCCTGCAGGTTCCGCCCGATTCGCTGCAGGTTGGCGGTGGCAGCACCGGGCCCGAACCGGGCGACGGCGGCCAGCCCGTGGGCCCTGCCCAGCCCGGCTCGAGTCAGTACGTACCCGAGGAGACCATCACGGTCACCTACCCGTCGACCTCTTATCCATCTGCTCCAGGAGGTACGTCGGGATTCTTCACCACCGCCCAGAATGCAGACATCACGCTGTCAGCCGTCGGCTTCAATGACACCGGTGGACCACTCAGGTTCAACCGCCCGTCGGGCCTGACGAGCGACGGGACCCGTCTGGTGATGACCGACGTGTTCAACAACCGGGTGCTCATCTGGAACACACCGCCCACCCACGCCAATCAGGCCCCCGACCTGGTGCTGGGTCAACCCAACTTCACGACCAACCTGCCTGGAACCGGACGCCACCAGATGAACTGGCCGATGAGTGCCAGCACCGATGGCACCCGCCTGGTTGTCACCGACACCAACAACGACCGGATCCTCATCTGGACCGAGTTCCCCACCAGCAATGCCGAGCCTGCCGACATCGTCCTCTCGGGTGGCACGAACGCCAATCCGTCGAAGTCCAACATCCGGTGGCCGTGGGGGGTGTGGACTGACGGGAACAAGCTCGCGGTCGCCAGCACCGAAAGCGCAAGTGTCCTGATATGGAACAGCTTCCCGACCTACGACGGCCAGCCGGCCGACGTGCTCCTGACCGGATTAGGTCACATCGGAACCCCAAGACAGATCACCAGCGACGGGAACTCGCTGATCGTGGGCGACCACAACGCCACCGCGAACGGTGACAACGAGGCAGGGACCTTCTTCTGGACCAGCTTCCCGACGGCCGACAACCAGCCCTACGACTACTTCGTGGTGGACCCTCTGGGTGAGAAAATGTCGGCACCGTGGCTTCGGGGCGACTTTACCGACGACGGTCGGCTCATCATGATGGGAGACACGCTCCACATCTGGAACGGCATGCCGCAGTCGGCGTCGGACCGGCCCGTGCTTTCCCACAACGGGCAGGACAAGGCGGGAGGGTACAACTTCAGGTGGGGGGACTACTCCACGGTGGTGGTGGTCGGAGACCGTGTCTACGTAACCAGCAACGGTTCCACGCTCATCGTCTTCGATTCGATTCCGACCTCATCAACACAGGCACCCGACTTCGTACTAGGTGCGACAGACCTATACGTCGACGCCAACATCGAGAACTTTGTCATGTCCAACCCAGTTCCGGTCTCCAACGGCACGAGCCTGTTCGCCTCGTCGGACTTCGACAACAGGCTGTTCGTGTGGAAGAACCTGCCAGATTCCAGTGCCGCCCCGCCCGACGTCGTCTACCACTTCTGCTGGTACAGCAGCGAAGAGGCCGGGAACCGATCCGGGTGCGAGGGCCTGTTCAGCCCGTGGGACAACACCCTCCACGGCGACACGTTCGCCCTGGCCGGTCGTGACCGCCTGATGATCTGGACGGAACTGCCGCTTGAGGGGAACCTGCCTGAATACGACTTCGAGGGAGGCGTCGGCAACGTCATCTTCGAGGAGTTGACCGGTGTGGCGATGGACGACACCTACTTCTACGTGGCTGACAAGCGGGCCAACCTCGTCTATGTCTGGGCCGGCATCCCCGATGGAACCCACGAGCCGGTGGCCACGCTGCCGGCCAGCCAGCCGACGCGCCTGTCAAGTGACGGCACGTGGCTGGCGGTGAACTCAACGATGGGCCACGGGGCACAGCTCTACCGGGTGGACCAGATCGCCACCTCGGGTGCGCCGTCCGCGGTGGGTGGCTCGGGCACGTTCAACCTGCCCGAAGGCACGACGGTCGACAACGGCCACCTGTTCGTGGCCGACACCGGCAACAGCCAGCTGCTGGTGTGGCGCA
>JABHCN010000028.1 GCA_018673475.1 Actinomycetota bacterium
ACCCCCATGCTGGTGGCCAGCACGCCCGAGGGTGCACGCGACTTCGTGGTCCCTTCACGCAAGGAACCGGGTTCGTTCTATGCGCTGCCCCAGAGTCCCCAGATCTTCAAGCAGCTCTGCATGATCGGTGGCGTCGACCGCTATTACCAGATCGCCCGCTGCCTACGCGACGAGGACCTCAGGGCCGACCGCCAGTTCGAGTTCATGCAGCTCGATGCCGAGGCCAGCTTCGTGGACCAGGACGACGTGCTGGGCTTCATCACCCACACGGTTGCATCGGCCGCCGAGGCGGTAACCGGTGAGCGACCGGCGGACTTTCCCCGTATGTCGTGGCACGAGGCCAGGGAGCGTTTCGGCTCCGACAAGCCCGACATTCGCTTCGGCATGGAGCTTGTCGAGCTGACCCCGGTGTTCGCCGAGACCGACTTCAGGGCCTTCCAGGCACCGTGTGTCAAGGGCATCCGGGTTCCAGGTGGTGCCGAGCTGTCGCGTAACCGCCTCGACGACCTGACCGACACGTGCAAGGGCTGGGGAGCCAAGGGCCTTGTCTGGATGAAGGTCGAGGCAGACGGCCTCAACTCGCCCGTGGCCAAGTTCCTCTCCGACGACGAACAGGCAGCGCTGCGCTCCATGATGGAGGCCGAAGAGGGCGACCTGTTGCTTCTGGTTGCCGACGAGCACCACAACACCTGCCGCATCCTTGGCCTGTTGCGCCTGGAGCTGGGACGCCCCCCGGTTACCGAGGGTGGCCTGCACTTCCTGTGGGTCGTGGACTTTCCCCTCTTCGACGGCCTCGACGAGGCCGGCAACCCCATGCCCGCCCATCATCCGTTCACCATGCCCCATGAGGACGATCTCGAGGCCCTCGAGGCCGGTGACCTCCTCTCGGTCCGCTCACAGGCCTACGACCTGGTCCTGAATGGCTGGGAGCTGGGCTCGGGCAGTGTTCGTATCCATCGCCGCGAGATCCAGCAGAAGATCTTCTCAATCCTGGGAATCGGAGCCGACGAGGCCCAGGAGAGGTTCGGCTTCCTGCTGGACGCCTTCAGGTACGGCGCACCACCGCATGCCGGCTTCGCCTTCGGCATGGACCGCCTCATTGCGATCCTGGCCGGCGAGGAGAACATCCGCGAGGTCATCGCCTACCCGAAGACCCAGTCGGGCGCCGACCCGCTCACCAGTGCACCCACCCCGATCGACGACCGTCACCTCGAGGAGCTGGGCCTGCGGGTCCTACCCAGAAGCGAGTAGCCCACAGATCCGCCAGGGCCGTCCACCCGGACAGCCGCCGAGGCCCTAGGTTCGGTGCCGATGGCCGGTGACCTCTTCTCAGATGCAGCCCGTGAACGCCTGACACGGCGCGCCCCCCTGGCCGACCGGCTACGACCGACCAGCCTCGACGACGTAGTCGGGCAGGAACATCTTGTCGGGCCGGGACGCCCGCTGCGGCGTCTCATAGAGGCCGACCGCCTGTCGTCGGTGATCCTCTGGGGACCACCCGGCACCGGCAAGACCAGCCTGGCCCGCCTGGTGGCACGCCTCACCGCAAAGGAGTTCACCGAGATGTCAGCGGTGAGCGCCAGCGTGAAAGATGTACGTGAGCTGATCGCCCGGGCCGAGGCGGCCCTGGGGGAGCGTGACGTCGGCACCATCTTGTTTCTCGACGAGGTGCACCGCTTCAACAAGGCGCAGCAGGACGCCCTGCTGCCCTCCGTGGAATCAGGTCTGCTGGTGCTGATCGGGGCCACCACCGAGAACCCCTATTTCGAGGTGAACGCACCCCTGCTGTCCCGCTCGACACTCTTTCGCCTGGAACCGCTGGACGAGGACGCCCTCGTCGACCTGCTGAACCGGGGCCTGGTCGCAGAGGGAATCGCAGCCGACGACGACGCCATCGAGTTGCTGGTTGACCGGGCAGCCGGCGACGGACGGCACGCGCTCACCAGCCTCGAGGTGGCAGCCACCCTGGCCACCGGGCGCGAATCAGAGCAGATCAGCGTCGACGACGCCGAGGCGGCGCTGGGTACGAAGGCAATCCTCTACGGACGCGACGAGCACTACGACGTGATCAGCGCATTCATTAAGAGCATCCGCGGCTCCGATGCCGACGCCGGCCTCTACTGGCTGGCCCGCATGCTCGACGCCGGCGAGGACGCCCGCTTCATCGCACGCCGCCTGGTGATCCTTGCCAGCGAGGACATCGGCATGGCCGACCCCATGGCCCTCCTGGTGGCCGATGCGGCAGCCCGGGCCGTGGAATTCGTGGGTCTGCCCGAGGCACGCCTGAACCTGGCCCACGCCGTCGTCCACCTGGCAACCGCACCCAAGTCCAACCGGGTAACCGTTGGGCTGGGGCGCGCAGGCGTCGATGCCAGGGCGGCCGGCACCGGTCTCGTGCCCATGCACCTGCGCGACGCCCACTACAAGGGAGCAGCCGACCTGGGTCATGGCGACGGCTACGAGTACCCCCACGACGACCCGGCCGGGTGGGTGGCACAGCAGTACAGGCCCCCCGAGGTGGCCGACAACAACTACTACGATCCCTCACCACACGGGTTCGAAGCGGAGGTGGCCGAACGCATGGCCCGCCACCGTGGCGACCCACCCGATGGTCCCGGCAGCGGGGGAGGCAACAAATGAGACGCCGCATCTTCTGGCTTGTCATCGGATGGTTGGTGGGCAACGCCACCTCCATGTGGTTCCAGCGGCGCCTGCGCCGAACCGTCGAGCGCTACACACCCGAACACCTGCGCAGGGAGATTGCCGAGCGGTCATCGGCCGTTGTCGACCAGGGCGCAGACCTGGTGCGCAGGGTCAGGCAGATCCGCGACGACATCGCAGCCGACGAACCGGCAGGCTCCAACGGCCACGACTACGGCTTCCGCCGTGGCGGGCAGCGGTCGCGGCGCAGCCACCGACCAACTGGGCCCCTCCGCTGAGAGCTGAACCTGCTCATAGCCACCGGAGCCACCCCGGTAGAGTGGCCCGACCATGGCAGCACACTCAGCCAACGGCGTAAGACGCGCATTCGTCGACTTCTTCGTCGACAGGGGCCACCACCATGAGCCCTCCGGCAGCCTGATCCCGCACGACCCCACTCTGTTGTTCACGGTGGCCGGAATGGTCCCCTTCAAGCCCTACTTCGTGGGTGAGCAGCCAGCCCCGTGGGACCGCGCCGTCACCGTCCAGAAGTGCGTGAGGGCCGGCGGCAAGCACAACGACCTCGACGAGGTGGGTCGCACCAGCCGACACCTCACCTTCTTCGAGATGATGGGCAACTTCAGCTTCGGCGACTACTTCAAGTCCGACGCATGCGCCTACGCATGGGAGTTCGTGACCGCCACGCTGGGCCTCGACCCTGAACGACTCTGGGTAACCGTGCACCTCAGCGACGACGAGGCCGAGGCCATCTGGCGCGACGAGGTCGGCGTGCCCGCCGAGCGCATCCAACGCCTCGACGAGGACAACTACTGGCGCATGGCCGACACCGGGCCATGCGGACCCTGCTCTGAGATCTTCTGGGACAAGGGCCCCGACTTCGGTGACGACGGCGGTCCCGCCCACGGCGACGAGGAACGCTTCATCGAGATCTGGAACCTGGTGTTCATGCAGTTTGAACAGCATGAGGACGGTTCCATGACGCCGCTGCCGGCTCCGTCGATCGACACCGGCGCCGGCCTCGAGCGCATCCTCTCCGTGCTGGAGGGGGTCGACTCGGTCTGGGAGACCGACGAGTTCGTGCGCCTCCTCGCCACCATCAGCGACATCACCGGCGTGCAACACGGGTCGAGCGACCGCACCGATGTCTCCCAGCACATCCTGGCCGACCATGCCCGATCCTCGACCTTCCTCATCAGCGACGGGGTGTTCCCCAGCAACGAGGACCGCGGCTACGTGCTGCGCCGCATCATCCGACGGGCAGTGCGCCACGCCTGGCTGCTCGGGGTCGAGGACCTCGTCATGCCAACCCTCGTCGATGCGGTGGTGGCCATCATGGGTGACGACTACCCCGACCTGGTCAGCAACCATGCTTTCGTACGCGACGTCCTCGAGCGCGAGGAGGGCCGTTTCAGGGAGACCCTGCGAACCGGCCTGGCGATCCTCGACGATGCGCTCGACGGCATGGGAGAGGGCTCCACGCTCGACGGAGACATCGCCTTCAAGCTGCACGACACCTACGGCTTCCCCCTTGAGTTGACCCAGGAGATCACGGCCGAAAAGGGCGTGGCCGTCGACAACGAGGCCTTCGGCGTGGCAATGGCCCGACAACAGGAGATGGCCCGCTCAGCCCGAAAGGACGGCAGCACCGCCGCTGTCGGCGATTTGCGCTCCGTGCTCGAGGCAGGCGGCCCCACCGAGTTCGTAGGGCGCGACCGGGACGAGGCCGAGGCCGTGGTGGTGTATTTCGACGGCGACATGGTCGTCCTCGACCGCACCCCGTTCTACGCCGAGTCCGGCGGTCAGGTGGGCGACACCGGAACCATCACATGGGACGGCGGCTCCGTCGAGGTGCTCGACACCACCCTCGCCCTCGACGGCCTGCACTGCCACAAGGTCACGGCCGACGCCTCGGGTCCCGAGGTTGGACAGACCGTGACAGCTGTCATCGACACCGAACGCCGCGCAGCAATCCGCCGCAACCACACCGGCACCCACATTCTCCACTGGGCTCTGCGACAGGTTCTGGGCGATCACGTCAAGCAGCAGGGATCATGGGTCGGCCCCGACCACCTGCGCTTCGACTTCAGCCACTTCGAGGCCATGACCGCCGAACAGGTGACGGCCGTCGAGAACCTCACAAACGCCGAGATCCTCTCCAACCACGACTGCCGCAACTTCGAGACCAGCCGCGAAGAGGCCGAG
>JABHCN010000029.1 GCA_018673475.1 Actinomycetota bacterium
CCCGAAGCCGTCAGTTCCCTGATCACCCCATCTGGACCCATGTCAATCGCCGCCTCAAGGGCCGCGTAGCCGCCGTGGGACCGATAGTCGTCGAGGCTCCCGGGATCCACGACACCTACACGGGTCAGGAGCCTGAGGTTGCCTGATCCGGCCTGAGACAGGGTTACCGACGACGACGACGAGCCGGACAACCCGATCGCTGTCTCCACGTCCTGAAGTGATGCCGGGGCTACCGAGAGTTCCTCGGCGCCGGTTCGCTGGACGAGCACCGCCGGCCCACGCTCACACTGTCCAAGGCACGGGCTAGGCCGCACGTGCTGGCCGGCTCCTCGCAGTTCGTCGATCAGGTCCATCGCCCCAACACAGCGACAGGCGATGTCGTCGCAGACATGAACGGTGGAATCGGCCACAGGTTCGGAGTGGCTGAACAGGTGGTAGAAGGTCGCCACCCCATAGGCCTCAGCCGGTGGAACCTCAAACACCCGGCATACGTGGTCGAGGCCTCCGGGGCTGATCCAACCGACAGCCCGCTGGAGGGCGTGCAGCGCAGGTAGCAACAGGTTGCGCCGTGCCACAGCACGGCTCCGGCCACCCAGCACGAGGCGTTCACTGACGGTCACGGTGGCCGGACCAACCTCGGCGACGACGGCTTCAACCGCAGCCATCTCCGCGGCGGTCGGCGCCGTCGTTCCAAATCGGAGGTCAGGCACCGGTTGCCACCTCCAGTTTCTCCACGCGAATCGCCGCCGCCTTGAACTCGGATGTTCCCGAACTGGTGTCCCACGCATCGCTTGTCAACTGGTTCACGTCAGCAATCTCGGGAAAGTGGAAGGTCGTGAACGCCAGACCCACAGGAAGATCAGGATCCACCGCCACGGTCATCTCGATTGAACCTCGCCGCGACGAGACCATTACCCTGTCGCCCCCGGCCACCCCAAGTGACCCTGCATCGTCAGCGGAAAGCTCCAGAGCGTCTCCGGACCGGATCGGAGAGTTGAACTTCCCGGACTGGACACCTGTGTTGTAGGAATCGAGCACGCGCCCGGTAGTGAGCCGCAGCGGATACTCGGCGGTCAGCTCATCCACCGGCGGTCGATCGTCGACACATGAGAACGGCGCCCGCCTGCCAGCGATCGGTCGTTCCCACAGGCGACCATGAAGGAACGGCGTTCCCGGATGGCCCTCGTCCGGACACGGCCACTGGATGCCGCCCTCATCCTCAAGCCTCTCCCATGACATCCCGCCGTGCATGGGTGAAACCGACCTGAGCTCCTCCCAGAGCTCCTCTGCGGTCGGTCGTCCCCAGTCGGCTCCCAATCTCTCTGCCATATCGGCGATCACGTCGATCTCCTGGCGGGCCTCGCCAGGTGGAGTAACGGCTGCCCGGGTGCGCTGTACACGACGTTCGCTGGAGGTGACAGTTCCATCGGACTCTGCCCAACCCAGGGCGGCTGGAAACACGACGTCGGCCATCTCGGCGGTCCTCGTCATGAACACGTCCTGCACAACGAGATGGTCCAGGCGACCCAGCATCTCCCTGGCGTGGTTGACGTCGGCCTCAGAGTCGGCGGGGTTCTCGCCGATTACCCACACGGCCCTGAGATCCCCCCGATCCATCGCCTCGAACATCTGGGTGAGGTGCCACCCCGGGTCGGGTGGAATCGTGGCTCCCCACACCCCTTCGAACCGGGCCCGCACCTCGTCATCGGCCACGTTCTGGAATCCTGGCAACTTGTTGGGAAGGGCACCCATGTCCCCACCACCCTGCACGTTGTTTTGACCCCTGAGTGGAACGAGGCCCGACCCCCAGCGTCCGACATGCCCGGTCAACAGGGCCAGGTTGCACAGGGCGAGGACGTTGTCGACCGCCGTGTGGTGCTCGGTGATACCCAATGTCCACATAAGTTGGGCGGTGGATGCGCTGGCGTATCCGTGGGCCAGGTCGCGGATCGCCTCGGCCGGAACACCTGTGACCTCGGCTGTCCTCTCGAGGGTCCAGGACTCGACGTGGGCGGCAAGGTCCTCGTAGCCCTCAGTGGCGTTCTCGACGAACTCGGTGTTGACCAGGTCTGCGGAGATAATCTCGCGAGCTACACCGTTGGCGAGGGCGATGTCGGTTCCGACGTTCAGGCCCAGCCACATGTCGGCAAACCTGGCAGAGGTGGTTCGCCGGGGGTCGACGGCCCACATCCGGGCTCCGGCATCAACTCCCTTGAGCAGGTGGTGGAAGAAGATCGGATGCGCCGCACGGGCGTTGGAACCCCACAGGACGATCGCGTCGGTCTCCTCTATCTCGGCGTACGCGGAGGTTCCACCTCCTGCTCCAAAAACCGTCGCCAGACCGACGACGCTGGGTGCGTGTCAAGTTCGATTGCAGCTGTCGATGTTGTTGGAACCGATGACAGTTCTGGCGAACTTCTGGGCGGCGTAGTTGACCTCGTTGGTGGTCTTGGAACAGCTGAACATGCCGAACGCGGTGGGACCGTGGGTGTCGACCACCGACCGAAAACCCCCGGCAGCCCGGTCGAGTGCCTCATCCCAGGTGGCCTTGCGGAGCACCCCGTTCTCCCGCACCATCGGCGTGGTCAGGCGCTTGCCCATCTGCTCTCCAATCGCGAATGACCGGCTACCGGTCGCTGAAGTCGGC
>JABHCN010000030.1 GCA_018673475.1 Actinomycetota bacterium
GATCAAGTTCGACGAGACCGGAAAGAACATCGCCAAGCCGATGGGAGCCATCCAGGTACAGGGCGGTGAGATCCTCGTGATCGCACCAGCAGGCGCAGCCGTCGCCGACCTGATCTACCCGGCACCCGACTGGAACAACCGGTAGACCTCACCAGGTAGGTGTAATGGAGGGGCCCAGCCCCTCCATTACACCCCTGCTGTTCGATACTGCTCGTCCAAACCGCCTCCGGGTACCTCCGCGACCGCTGACCACAGGTGAAGTGCTGACCAAATGAACCAACTTCTCCAGGCCCTCATAAACGGGGTGATGCTGGGTGGCTTCTACGCCATCATGGTGCTCGGGTTCTCCATCATCTGGGGGGTGATGGGGGTGATCAACCTGGCCCACGGCGAGATCGTGATGCTGGGCGCCTACGGAGCCTGGATCCTGCAGGAAAACCTCGGAATGGACCCGATCTTCTCGGTGGTCGTCATCTTCCCGGTGATGATGGTCTTCGGCTACCTGGTTCAGCGGATTCTCATCAACCGCGTCATTGAAAGACCCCACATGATCGCGCTGCTGGTCACCTTCGGGTTCAGCATCGTCATCTCCAACGTCGTCAAGTTGAGCTACTCGGGGACCCCGCGGTCCGTGGAGAGTTCGCTGAGGGGCTACTGGGACCTCGGAGGCGTGACGGTCCCCAAGACCAAGACCGGAATCCTGATTGCCGCCCTCATCGTCATGCTCGTGCTTCACCTGTTCCTGAAGCACTCGCGTCTCGGCAAGAGCATCAGGGCGGCCTCACAGAACCGCGAGGCCGCCCGCATCGTCGGCATCGAGATCGGCCGCGTCTACGCCATCACGTTCGCCATCGCCATCGGGATCACGGCGCTGGCCGGGGCCATGATCAGCCCCACCCAGGCCGTGTACCCGTTCATGGGGGCACCGCTGACCCTCAGGGCTTTCACGATCACAGCTCTGTCAGGCCTCGGTAGCATTCCCGGAGCCCTGTTCGGTGGGCTCGCCGTGGGTGTCATCGAGGTGATGCTCGCCACGTTCGTTCCCAGGGTCGGAACCAACGTGGGAATCGTCTCATCCTTCGTGCTGCTGGTAATTGTGCTGGTTCTCCGTCCCCAGGGCCTCTTCGGCGGTCTCAAGCCACGGAGCCCCCAGTGAGCCGGCACCTGATCCTCGACAACCCTGGGGTTAGGAGGGCCGGGCTGTTCCTAACCGCTCTGGCCGTCGTGGTCCTCGCCATCCTGCCCGTATTCGTAGTTGAGAGAGGCCAGGAGGGCTTTGTCACCAACTCCCTCCTGTTCAACTTCACGCAGATGTTCATGATGATCGCCATGGCCGCAAGTTGGAACCTGACGGGCGGATTCACCGGCTACGTCGACTTTGGACATGCCGTCTGGTTCGGCATCGGTGCCTACGGAACCGGTGTGTTCATGACCAAGGTCGGCCTCTCGTTTCCGGTGGCGACCGCTGGAGGCGTTGTTGTCTCCGTGGTGGCAGCACTCCTCATCGGTTCCGCGACCCTGCGCCTGCGTGGCCCCTACTTCTCCATTGCCATGTTGGCCACGTTCGTAGCCACTCGCGAGATCATCCGGATAGCCAAGCCCCTAACCGACGGTGGCGAGGGAATGACGCTTCCCCCCTACCTGAACCGGCCCCTCTTCTTCTACGTAACCCTGATCCTCGCTGTCCTGGTTGTGGCGATGACCTGGTGGCTACGTCGCACACAGTTCGGCGCCACCCTCATTGCCATTCGCGAAGATGAGATCGGTGCGGATATGCGGGGCATCAACACAACGCTCCACAAGATCACCGTGTTCGCCATCTCTGCCGCCATAACCGGCCTTGTCGGTGGCCTGTGGGCATACCAGAACACCTTCATAGACCCCGACATCGTCTTCATCGAGCGGCGGACCCTCGATATCATCATCGCAACCATTCTGGGCGGTCTCGGCACGGTGGCCGGACCCGTCATCGGTTCGGTCGTGTTCTACTGGTTGCGGGACCTGGTGTGGTCCCACTTCCTCCACTACCACCTCATCGTCACGGGAGGCCTCCTCATCGCGCTTGTCCTGTGGGTTCCGGAGGGAATCGTCGGAAGCCTGTCCGACCGATCCGGTGCCACACCTCTGAGCCGCCTATTGCACCGCAACCGGGAGGAGCAGTCCGAGGACGACCTGATTGAAACTGCTGGCGGTTCCGACCCGGATGGGACCGAATCATGAGCGGCTCGACCATCCTCGAGGGCCGTGGGGTCCTGAAGAACTTCGGAGGACTATGCGCCGTTGATCAGGTGGACTTCAGGGTGGACGAGGGGGAGATCGTCGGGCTCATCGGTCCAAACGGCAGCGGCAAAACCACCCTCTTCAACTGCATAACCGGCGTCGAGAAGGTCGACGGTGGCGAAATCCTCTTCAAGGGCGAGAACATCACCGAAGACAAGCCCTACCAGATCGCCCGGCGTGGTCTTGCCAGGACATTCCAGGTGATCAGGGTCTACAGGGACCTGACCGTAGAGGAGAACCTCCTCCTCAGCCGCCAGTGGGGAGAGGTGCCTACACTGCGTTCCTTCACTCAGGCGGATCCCTCCCTGCACGACAAAGCGGCCGAAATCGCCGACTTCCTGCTGCTCGGGCACCACCTGCACGAGAAGGCCGGCATCCTCTCTGGTGGCCAGCGGCGCCTTCTGGAACTGGGCATGACCCTGATGCCAGACCCGGACCTGATCCTCCTGGACGAAGCCACCTCGGGAATCAACCCGACCCTCATCCAGACCATCAAGGACAGGATTCGTGAGATGAACGGCAGGGGCCTGACCTTGATGCTCGTGGAGCACGACATACGGTTCATAAGCGACCTGTGTGACCGGGTCATCGTCCTCAACTACGGAAAGAAGATGGCTGACGGGACCCCTGACGAGATCAAGTCCGACGAACGGGTCCTGGAGGCCTACTTCGGCGACGACGGCGGCTCAGATGTTGACTGACTCCCAACCCCTCCTCGAGGTCCACGACATCCACGCCGGCTACGTGACCGGTCAGGACATCTTGAATGGGGTGACAGTCGCAGTCCACAAAGGGGAGATCGTCTGTGTGATCGGCCCCAACGGTGCTGGCAAGTCGACCGTGTTCAAGGCTGTCTACGGCTTTCTGCCGGTGCGGTCGGGCCGGGTGCTGTTTGATGATCGGGAGATCACCAACGTGCGCCCGCAGGACGCCCTGAAGGCGGGGATCACGATTGTTCCCCAACTACACAGTGTCTTTCCTGACATGACCGTCTACGAGAATCTGGAGATGGGCATGTACCTGGAGACCGACAAGGTCAGGGTGCAAGAACGCATCGACTACGTACTCGACCTGTTTCCACGTCTGGCCGAGCGCTCCAAACAGGCCGCCGGCACCATGAGCGGTGGTGAGCAGAGGATGCTCGAGATAGGCCGTGCCCTCATGTGGGAACCAGACCTGGTCTTGATGGACGAGCCATCCGCTGGCCTGTCTCCCGCGATTACCAGGTCGATCTTTGATGCAATTGGTCGCCTCAACGAGGAGATCGGCCTGACCGTTCTGATGATCGAACAGAACGCCAAGCAGGGCCTCTCCGTCAGCCACCGCGGCTACGTTATGGAACTCGGGAAGTGCACCTTCACTGGAACCGGCGATGAGCTCCTGAACAACCCCGAGGTGCGCAGGGCCTTCCTGGGAGGCTGAACCGCCCCCTGACCGATCCGGTCAGCCTGCGAGCGCTCCGGCGCCGAATCCGTAGCTCCCACCCTGCTCTTCGATCTCGTACCAGGCACCCTTGGCGTGGCCGACCTCAGGGTTGGCATCGCCGAGGAGCACAGACCAGTCGCAATCATGAAAGAGGCTTGCGTCAAGGATCGCCGACTCGTCCAGCGCTCCCCTCTCCACCATCAATCGAAGCGCCGCCCCGCTGTTGGTGGCGAATGCGCCGTCGCGTAGGTCCGGGCTGCCGTCCATATATGAAGCTCGTGCCTCGCCGAGCAGTTCGCTCACTGCGTCTGATCGTCGGTCAAGTTCTGCTGTCACCGAGTAGGTGAAGTAGTCGGCTGCACCCTCGCCCACCCACCTTGTCTCGTCGAACCGGGGCAGATCCGGGTTCCCGCACCAGTTTGGTAGTCGCTGCTGGAAGGCATGGTAGAGCTCGTGGACGACGACGTGACGAAGGTTTGCCTCTGACCACTCGGGACTCGCAGCCACCGTGACCAGCCTCGTCTCGAAGCAGGGATCCGGTGCCGTGGCCGCATCAGCACCGCCCTCCATCCAGAGCCGTGTTCGGAGCGTCACGTCCTGTCGGAGATAGCGGTCCCGCCCAGCACACGGATCCGCCTGCAGCCATACATCGATCTGATCGAGCAGGTCGTCGATCTCAACCTGGGACATCACCACCTGGTTGACCGTGAACGGCGCACCGTCGAAACGTTCGAAGTCGGGTTCGTCGCTGATGTTGTCCCCTATCGGCCAGACCACCACGAGGACGTTCGCCTCCCGGCCCGCCAGGCCTGCTTCCGCCGCATTGATCCAGGTCTGGATTTCCCCACTGGAGGTGCCGGTCCGGTTCAGGAGCCCGATCGATCCAGGTCCGGGGGCCACCGTTGTGGTGGGTGTAGCCGTTGTCGTGGGTGCGGCTGTCGTCGGGGGCACAGCTGCGGTGGTCGTGGCAGTGGTCGATGCAACCGTCGTGGCCGGGGCCACGGTTGTAGTGGTAGTGGTAGTGGTCGATGCAACCGTCGTTGCAGAGAGCACGGTTGTCGTGGTCGTGGTCGATGTCGATGCAGCCGTCGTGGCAGAGAGCACGGAAGTGGTGGTCACCGGGGCCAGCGTTGTAGCCGTCACCGTCGTCGCCGCCGCATCGGTCGAATCGATGGCCGCACCTCCGCTACACGCACCGCACAGCAGTAGAGCCACCATCGTGCTGGTCCCCTTCAAGGGGACCAGCACGGCACAAATCCGTCCCAGGGGAGCCGGGTCAGCCCGCCAGGACAGTCACCACACCGGTCTCGCCGTTAACTTCCACGAGCGCGCCATCGGGTATCCGCTTCGTTGCACCGGTTGCCGACACAACACAGGGAATGCCCAGCTCACGGCTGACGATGATGGCGTGGCTGAGGGGCGCACCCACATCCACCACCACTCCCGATGCGGGTACGAACAGCGGTGTCCACGAGGGATCGGTCAGCGGCGCCACCAGGACGTCGCCAGGTTCCAGTCCGGTCGGATCATGGCTGTCGAGCAGGACACGGGCCCTTCCGCGGGACACACCGGGACATCCGGGCATGCCCTGTATGGACTCTCCCGCCCCGACCGGTACAACCTCGATGGAATCGCGGCGTACCCAGGTAGCCAGCGCTGGAGCCTCGCCGAACACCACGAACGGCTCCTGGAGTTCCCTCACCTCGTCGAAGATGGCCTGCCGCTCCTCGATCACCTCACGCCATCCGGTCGGGTCCTCGACGATCTGACGGCTCTCGGCAAATGCCAGCATCCCGTAGCTCGTAACAGATGGGAACACCCCCAGGTCGACCATCCGCCTGCCGAACTCCCGCAGTGCCATCCGTGCCTCGTGTACAAGCTTGATGCAGTTGGTCTTGGTGCGTTCCCGTCCGGGCATGAACACCCCGGCTGACCCCAGAGCAGCTCCGAACTGGCCCTGGGCCTCCGGGTCTGCTCCGAGCATCTCGTACATCTCGGCGCCAAGGCGTTCCCGGTCAGCTGCCATCCTGGCCTGGTTACCAGTAGGGGCCGCCCCCTCAGGCGAGAGGCGCATCCGGTCGACCGCCGCAAGAGCCAGATTCGGGTCTGTTTCCCACGTCGGGCAACTGGTCTCCCATTCGTTGGGTCCACGGCAACCGTAGGAAAAGAGGAAATCATCGAAGGCTGCGACGAAGGTCCCCGCCGATTCGTCCACAAGTGCCCGTACCCGTCCATCGAGGTCAACAAGCCCGGCGTCGAACTCCGCTCCGAGAGCGTCACTGGATGCGACCATTCGCCCCAGGTCCCACATGGCCATAGAGGGTGCAGCCGACTCGACATCACCCAGGCCGGCCAGCAGCTTCAGGGCGTCCTGAGGTCGACCCAGCGCTGTGCAGACCTCGGTGATGATGCCGGCTGGAAGCGTCGCCAGCAGCGTGACGAACAGGTGTTGTGCGAACAGGTGTCGGAAGTTGCTGTTCAAGATCCCCTCTGCCCACTCCAGCAGTTCAAGGTTCCCCATTTCCCCGAAGTCGGGCCTCTGTGCACGCAGCGAATCGACTGTCTCCTCGTCTGCTGCGACCTCGGGCAGGCCGTCGGTCGTCAACGCCCAGCCGAATGTTGCACCGATGCGTGCCTCGGCCTCCGGGTCGGCGTCATCCGGGTGAGGCTCGTAGTCGGGGATGCCGGGCTGCACCCCGAAGAACTGGGCATCGATGTCGGCAGCTGACAGGCCCGGCGCCCGCTCTCCGAAGATGCGCATGATCGAGGCGTTGAGGTACGCGTAGCCGCCGAATACCCCGAGGATCACAGGGTGGTCGGGATCGAACTCATCTTCGGTGAATGCACCGATCTTCACGTACGAGTCACGCCAGCCCAGTTCCGCCATGCGTATCCCGTCGGCATTTGCGAAGGCGAAGTCGAACGAGCTCATTGCCACCGGGTCGGGAAATACCTCACCCACGTTTGCACGGGTCCACAGCGGAAACCGCTCTGAAGTCCCGGTTCCAAGGAAGTACTGCTCGGCCATCGGTTGCCCCCGGTTCTGCACGGCATCCCCGCTCGTGCTCAGTGGCCGGACACCACGGCGCGGCATCCGGCTGGTCCCGGAGTGTGTCACAGGCCGCCCGTGGGAATCCAACGGGTGGTGATCCGGCCGGGAAGCAGGTGGTGGACCGTACTGGACTCGAACCAGTGACCTCTCGCGTGTGAGGCGAGCGCTCTAGCCAAC
>JABHCN010000002.1 GCA_018673475.1 Actinomycetota bacterium
AGATGGAGCCCGACGGCGGTACCCTTCTCGACCTACACGGGTAGTGGCGCAGGTTGGTAGCGCGCCTCGTTCGGGACGAGGAGGTCGTGGGTTCAAATCCCGCCTACCCGACCAGGGGGCCTCGGCAGGTTATTGAAATCGGCTCGGCAGGTTTCGACCACACAGGGTGACCGACCCCGAACCGAAGAGGGTGCCGCCCTCACATCTCACTGAGACTTCCTGTCATACGCCTGACCGTCCGTGTCGTAACCGTCGGCGCACGAATCCTTACCTCCAGGATCTCCTACATGTCGGCCGCGGCGGATACTGACGGTTCTGGGTTCGAGTCCCAGGGGGCGCACCACCATTCGCAGAAAGTGCCGCGTGTGTTGTCCCCAAGATGATCGCTCCGGGACGGGGGCATAGCAAGCGTTACGGGCTCTGGCCACCGCCTAGACAACGTCCCGAACCCGACGGAGTGGTCTTCCCTCGGGTTCAGACCAGCCAGTGCACCGAGGCAGGCGAACGAGTTGCGGCCACCTTGGTTAACCCGTCTTGCGGACAATCCACGCTTCTTCGATCGGCCATTGTCTCGCCCAGTCAAGGCTTGCGTACGGAAAGCGGCTTTCTTCGGCGCCAATAGGTGGTTGAAGTTCGATGAGGTTCTCGACTTCGAACCCGCAGGCGTGCAGGAGCCGGATGCGGTCACCATGGGAGATGTGGAACTCGACCCCCGGATCATCGGGCCACTCAAGGCGATGCATGCCGAATTGCGGGCGCTGCAACCGGTCACCGGTTGGCGAGTCGTCGTCGTGCACGCAAAGCACCATCAACACGGAGTTCCCTAGGAACGCCAGGCGGCCACCAGGGCGCAACACCCTCGCCGCCTCGGGAAGCCACCGGTACGGATCACACCAGATGCTCGCTCCGTACTCAGAGATCGCAAAGTCGAAGCTCTCGTCGGCGAACGGCAAACTCTCCGCGTCGCCATGAATGAGCGGAAACCGTAGGTCGAACTCTTTTTGGAAACTCACCGCAGTCGCCAGTTGTGCCGCCGAGTTGTCGATCCCGACCGGTCGTCCACCCCGTCGCGCCAACCACGCCGAAACGTAAGCCGTTCCACACCCCAATTCGATCACATCGCCACCATCGAAAGGGTCGATCAATCCAACCTCAGCCTCTGGGACGCCGTAAATCCCCCATTGGGGCTGATCGTCACCCCAGGCCCGCCGGCCAGCCGCCACCCACTCGTCAGCCCAACCATCCCAGACGGCCCGGTTAGACCGGACATGGTCCGGAGCCAACCCATTATTCATCACGCAATTGAACCACACATCCCATGAACGTGTCCCGGACGGGTGTAGATCGCTGCCCGGGTGGTGGTTCCATTCGTTGCCATGTGTCCCCCTGTCGGAGGGGGCTGCCCCTCGTTCAGCCGGGGGATACTGGAAATAGTCTCGTGCCCTAGGGGGCGCACCACTAAACCCAGAATGGAAAAGCCCAGAAGTCTCAAGTCCCGGCGCAACATCCGCCGACTCAGGAACATGACAGAGACATGGGAACTACACCGAACACCGCCGCCATCTACGTCAGGCGCTCCGCCTTCGACGCTGACAACACCGAGGCCGATGCCTTCTCCAGGAGCATTGCCCGATGTCTAGTCCCGGGAGTGACGCGCGAAGAACTCCCAGATCACTTCAGTAGCTGAGATGTCTTGGCTGATCACCTCTTCGGTCGCCGACTCAGGGGTGGGTTGTCGGCCCGGCCAGGTATGACCGGCGTCTGCGGCCACGTAAAGGACGGTCTCACCGCCAGAGGGACAATCCCACTCCAGACGGGTGGTCATCCCGATCGTCGTTTCGGAGTAGTCCCCGCAACCGTTCCTGTCTGCCCACTGTGACATCGCCTCGTCGACCGACGGTCTGAAGCCAGCTTCACCTTCATAGGGGTTGGTCTCATCCAAGAGTCCGTAGAACCCGGTCATCGGGACCGGTACCAATGTTGGACAACCCATTGGAGGAATGATGCCGGCTACCGGAGCGACCGCTGCGAATTCGACGGCGAGTCGACAAGCGACATCGGTAGACATGTAGCCGCCCCCCGACATCCCGGTGAAGTAATTGCGTGCCGGGTTAATGCAGGTGAGGGTCGCTAGGTCTTCTCGGACCGCTGCAAAGAAGTCGTGATCGGAGTAGGAACTGTCAAGTATCCCTCCGTAGATATTCCAGTTGTTGACCCCGGTCTGGGCGAGTGCTGCCATGGCTGGATTCGTGATGTTGGGAATCACTGCCTGCGGGTAGACCAGAAACCATCCGTCCCGATCGGCAAGAGCATTCCACCCATAGTTCTTGGTGGTAGCCGACCCTTCCGCGGTCCCGCCTCTTCCGTGCGCAATGAAAACTACGGGGGCTGGCTCAGAGGGATCGTGGCCCAATGGGACATAGAGAAGGTATTCGCGCACTCGGTCGCCAACTTCGACAGTTCGTTCACTCAACCCGGCTTGCAACGGTTCGTCGGGTGGGCAGGTGATCGGCAGCAGGGCCACCGATGGTGCCGTGATTGTCGGTGCTGTGATTGTCGGTGCCGTCGTCGGTGCCGCTGCGGTGCCATCGGTCAACAACGGGAAGCAGCCTCCGATCTGGTCCATTTCGCCGGAGGTAGGGAGGCTTCCCTTGAACTCAAGGACCCGGACCAACCCGAAGAGCCCTACCAGACAGTCAATGACCGCCTGGTTGCCACCCAGGGCTGCCTGGAGGACCTGGGGGGACATGTCACCAGGTGCCAAGCCATCCGTAGGGACAGCAGTTGTTGTGGTGGGGGCAACTGTTGTGGTGGGGGCAACTGTTGTGGTGGGGGCAGCTGTTGTAGATGTCGATACGACCGGCTGGGCTCGGTCCTGTCCGTTCTCGAGGGCAGTATTGCCACTGCAGGCAACTGCGGAAGCCAGCACAACAGAGAACGCCAGACCCCTGATCATTGTCAGATAATAGCGTTGATCTATTGCTAACTGGCAGGGTCAAAGGTCCCCATTTCTATGGCTTGTCCTAGGAATTCGAGTTCTTGCATTCGAGTCGATGGTGTGGCGGCCGCCCCTCCCATACCCCGGCGTGATAACCGAAGATGGCCCGCAGGCACCGTTCTACGACTGGAACGAGGCCACGACCTCATGGGTGGAAATAACGTCTTGAACAGGCACATTGACTCTGAGCGTCCTGGCCCGGTGAGTTGATATGAGGGGCACCGAGAGGCGCTGTTCGCCTCGGTTCCGAGTTTGTTAGCCCCTTCCGGGGGGCGTACCACCAAACATCGCTCTTCTCGCTCACTCCGAGTGCTCAAGCCACGTGGGATAGATCTCGCGTTTTACTGGGATAGACGCCGGCCCCGCAGTCCAGAAACCCTTCACACGCTGGGCGAACACAAACCTGCCGAGACCCCACCAGGGGGTCTCGGCAGGTTATTGAAAACGGCTCGGCAGGTTTCAACCACCCAGAGTGGTCGCCTTGGACTTGACCACGGTGTCTGAGGGTTCCCTGGCAAGTGGAGCTCCATGCATGTAGATGACCGTCCGTGTCGGACTGGTTGATGCATGCATCTCAACCATGGAACGCCAGAGGACCGGGATGCTAGTGGCGACCGGGTGCGGCCATCCACGGGCCGGATAGCTACGGTCGGACGATGGCCGATCCCACATCCTCGCCTTCGTTCTTCCTGGACGAGGCGGTCCACGACTACGTGATCTCCCACACAACGCCCGTCGACGACGTGCAGCACTCGCTCATGGATGCCACGGCCAAGCTCGGGCCGGTGGCCAACATGCAGATCGCCCCCGACCAGGGGATGTTCCTCTCCATGCTGGTGTCGGCGATCCGACCGTCGTTCGCCGTGGAGGTCGGCACCTTCACCGGCTACTCGTCACTGGCCATCGCCAGGGCCCTTCCCGAGGGCGGACGCCTGCTCTGCTGCGACGTCTCCGAAGAGTGGACGGCCATGGCCCGCCGCCACTGGTCCATGGCGGGGGTCGACGACCGCATCGACCTCGTGATTGCCCCGGCAGTCGACACCCTGCGGGCCCTCCCGGACGACCGCGTCGTGGACTTCGCGTTCATCGACGCCGACAAGACCGGCTACCTCGACTACTACGGCGAACTCGTGCCCCGCCTCTCGCCCCACGGCCTGATAGCCGTCGACAACGTCCTCTGGTCGGGTCGCGTCGTGGACGACCTGGCGGAGGGCGACGTCGACACGGCCGCCCTCGTCGAGTTCAACGAACGCGTGGCCGACGACGACCGGGTCGAGGTGGTGCTGCTCACTGTCGGCGACGGCGTCACGCTTATACGCCGGCGGACTTGAGTGACCCTGCCGGTCCGGCTGGGGCCAGGCCCCACTGCGCTAATTGGGCTCGGGCCGCCAGTCGAAGCAACTACTACTTGGCTCCAACCAGAGGCCCCGTTTCCCTCATGGGTCTGGACAGAGGACCACTGGGAAGCACCCGTGGCGTACCCCATCACCAACCCAACCGACGACGATCCCATCTACGAGTGGGACGAGGACAGGCGGCGGATCACCGTATCTACACCTCGAGGCTCCGGTGTCGTACCGCCCCTCATAGGGTGGTGTCGATTCAGACGAAGATGACCGACTCCCACAGACGGTCATGGACGTCCACTTCGGGATTCCCGACCCCGAGATCGACGGTCATGTCATCGGTTGATACGACCTCTCCGTCGATTGCTTCGATGAGTTCTATGCCTGTTGTGGCCAAGAGCTCGTCAACCATCAGTTCAACATTGGCACTCCATTCGGCTACGCCGTCGCTTCGGCAATAGACGATTCTGATCCGCTCCATCCGGTTGGCCACATCTGCCAACCCGGATACAAATCGTGAGCCGGCCAGCCCTCTGCCCCCCCAGAGTGCTCCAGCCTCTTCGAAGGCAGAGGAGGTTCCTGCCTGGATCTCTTCAGCGTCTCTCCCCACTGGCCGGTACTTCGGGTCAGGGGCTATTAGCAGCAATTGGCTGTACTCGATCGATGGCGCCCTAATCGATGCATGGTGGACGAATCGGACAGCGAGTTGGCATCCCATGGAGAACCCGATGATATTGACATGGGTGATGTCGCCCAGCCGTACTTCTAGCCATGCCGATGCCCTGTCGAACCGTCTTTTTAGGGAGTCGCCATGTTCCGACCAGTTGTTCCAGTAGGTGGAATCTTCGCACCCGAGTAGCGCTTCCAGGCCGGTGGCCGCAGTGCGGTCACCGTCGTGAATACCCCGATAGCCGTCGAAGACGACTAGGTCCGGACCGGAGGTTCTTACCACGGGTGTTCTAGGCCGTCGTTTACGGCCTTGGTCTGGTTATCCACGTGGATCGCGTAGGTCTGCGCTGTTCATGGGAAGATCTTCGCGCAACGGGTGTACGTATCTACACCTTGGGGCTCCGGTGTCGCCCCGCTCTCCTACCGGGAAGGTAGTTTTTCGGTATCTAGTCACGTTCCCCGGGAGGCGTACCACCAAACATCGCTCTTCTTGCTCACTCCGAGCGGTCAGGCCAACTGGGATAGAAACAGCATCTTGCTGGGATAGACACCGGCCCCGCAACCCAGAAACCCTTCACACGCTGGGCGAACACAAAC
>JABHCN010000031.1 GCA_018673475.1 Actinomycetota bacterium
AAACCCCCGGCAGCCCGGTCGAGTGCCTCATCCCAGGTGGCCTTGCGGAGCACCCCGTTCTCCCGCACCATCGGCGTGGTCAGGCGCTTGCCCATCTGCTCTCCAATCGCGAATGACCGGCTACCGGTCGCTGAAGTCGGCGAAAACCTACCGCACCGGGCTGACGGTCGTTCGTAGTTCAGCGGCCCTTCCATGCAGGGTCACGCTTCTCGGTGAACGCCCTGGGGCCTTCGTCGGAATCCTCCGACACGAGCATCCGCTCGTACGCCTGCAGGTCACCCGACCTCAGAAGGTCAAACGCCTCCCGGAGCGACAGGTGCCCAGTCGAGCGGTCCACGGCCATGACGGCCCCGACTGCCAGTGGTGCTGCTGAGACAATCCTTCCAGCGAGGTCCCGTGCAACGGTCATCAACTGGTCGGCCGGTGCAACCGCGTTCACAAGCCCCCAGCGCATCGCCTCGGTGGCCTCCATGCGCCTGCCGGCATAGAGCACCTCGTTTGCCACCACGGGGGGAAGAATCCTGGGAAGGCGCACCACGCCTGCGTCGGGAATCAACCCGAGACCGGTCTCGGGAAGAAAGAACTCGGCATGCTCGGCTGCCACCACAAACTCCGCTGCAAGCGCGATCTCAAACCCACCACCTACCGCCAACCCGTTTACCGCGCAGATCACGGGCTTGTCGCGCTCTGGCAACTCGGTGAACCCGCCGAATCCACCTTCCCCGTAGTCGGCCTCGAACTCCTCGCCATCGACTGCTGCACGGAGGTCCCAACCGGCCGAGAAGAACCTGTCGCCGGCACCGGTGAAGATGGCGACCCTCAGATCCGGATCGTCACGAAACCCGGCGAAGACACGACCCAACTCCCTACTGGTCTCAGCATCGATCGCATTTGCCCGTGGGCGATCCAGGGTGACCTCGATTAAGGCCCCATCTACCCGTGTCTTGACGGCCTCGGTCATCTATGCACCTCCAAGGTGATCAGGGCATCTGCGGCTACAGCACCGTCGGCCAGAACGAGCAGGGGGTTGATCTCGACCTCGACCAGATCCGACCTGCCCAAAACAAGACTGCGCAGCGATTCCACAACCTCGATGATCGCATCCAGGTCGGCAGTCCGCCTACCCCTGTGCCCCGCCAGCAGGGGCCAGATGGCCAGGCCCTCAAGCGCAGCCACCACTTCTGTCGCCGATGCGGGCAGCAACTGGCTCCGTGTGTCGGCCATCACCTCGACCAGGATCCCACCTACACCCAGGGTCAGCAGCCACCCGACGGGTGGTTCCCTCCGAACAGCCACCAACATCTCGACGAGGGTGCCGTCAACCTGTTGTTCGACGAGGACCTTCCCACCCATCCGATCGGCTGCCTCCTGAACGGACGCCGAATCGGCCAGATCAAGGGCCACTCCCCCGGACTCGGTCTTGTGGGCGTCACCGGAACGCTTCACAACGACAGGCCAGCCGATCCGCTCTGCTGCCAGGGTTGCCTCGCCAGCATCGACCAGTTCGCTCTCCGGTACCCGGATTCCGACTTCCGTCAGAAGGGACTTGGCCTCATGTTCGGTAATGGTCACCTGCACGGTGGACAGCCTGTGGGCCCTGTCGACTGCTGGGAACCGACGGCTCCTGCCCCACCAGGCTGCTGCCTCGAGGCCCAACAGCGCCGGCGTGATCCCGCGAACAGCGACCTGGCCCGCCGAGGCGACAGCGTCCTCAGCCTCGGCCGGCATGTTCTCAGCCATCGACGAGGCCACAACCACCGGCGTACCGGTCTCCCGGGCTGCATCCACAAAGGCATGCAGGGTGGGCCACCAACCCGAACCGTCGAGATCTGCCCGCGGGAAGTCCAGCACAAGCACTGCCGCATCAACCGGTCCGTCCATGACCTCGGTGAAGCACCTTGTCAAACGGTCCTGGTCGCCCCAGATGAACGTGTGGTAGTCGAACGGGTTTGACACCGTCACCAGATCCGTGAGCGTGTCGGCGATCCGACTGGCGTGGTCCGACTCGAAATCCGGGAACTCCAGGTCAAGGGCCTCAGAACTGTCGGCGACCACGGAGGCCTCACCCCCCGAGCAGCTCAGGCTCACAATTCGACGACCTGGCAGCGGACCGAGTCGCTCCATCACGAGGAGCGTGTCCAGGAGCTCTGGTATCGAGCGGACCCTGCGGACTCCCAGCCTGTCAAAGAGGGCCCCGTAGGCGGCGTCGTTACCCACAAGGGACGAGGTGTGGGATGCAGCAATGAGCCCACCCTGATCCGACGATCCGGTCTTTAGAACGACTATGGGAATACCCGTATCCAGGGCCACCTGGCAGGCGGCCTCGAACCTGGCGACATCACCAAGCGCCTCCACGTGGAGACCAATCCCGGACACAGAGGGATCACCCACCAACGCCTCCATGCAGTCCTCGACCCCGAGCCCAGCCTGGTTTCCAAGCGTGAGAACGTGGCTGATGTCCATGACACGGTCCTGCATCGTCAGGTTCAGGCCGATGTTCCCACTCTGGGTCACAAGGGCTACACCGCGGTCAACCCGGGACAGCCCCTGCTGGTCGGGCCACAGCGCCGCCCCGACTGTTGCAGAAACGGTCCCGTAGCAGTTGGGGCCAACCAGTGGCATGTCGCCCGCAGCGGCAACCAGAGCCTCCTGGAGTCCGACACCTTCACCGCCGACCTCCGCGTAACCTGACGCGTAGCAGATCGCCGCACCGGCACCCATCTCTGCCAACTGTCCGACAACCTCAATCGTGGCATTGCGGTTGACGGCGACGAGCACTGCATCGGGCGGTGACGGTAGATCCTCGAGGGACGGGAAGACGGGAAGTCCGGCCATTTCGGACCTGTGCCGGTGGACCGGCCATAGGTCTCCCGCGAAACCGAGGGCCATGCACTGCCGAATGGCGATCTCAGCTGGATTGCCACCGACAAACGCAAGCGTCCGAGGCTCCAGCAGGCGACTCAGTGGGGTGGCGTTGGACATGACCGGCAGGTCAGGCTCCCAGCGGCCTGAGCATCCCGCGGCTGACGATGTGCCGCTGGATCTCACTTGTGCCATCCCAGATCCGGTCAACCCGTGCATCGCGCCAGATCCGTTCAAGCGGGAGTTCGTCCATCAGCCCCATGCCTCCGAGGATCTGGATCGCCTCGTCCGACACGAACTGCAGCATTTCAGTTGCTGAGATCTTGGCCATTGCGGCGTCGGCATCGGCCATCTCGTCACGGTCCATGAGCCAGGCGGCACGGTAGGTCATCAGCTCAGCCTCCAACAGCTTGGTCCTCATGTCGGCCAACTTGAAGGAAACCCCCTGGAACTTCCCAATTTTCTGGCCGAACTGCTCACGGGTGGCTGCCCATTCGAGGGCTACGGCCAGTGCCCGGTCCGCCCGACCAAGGCAGATGGCCGCCACCTGGAGCCGGGTGGCACCCAGCCACTCATTGGCCACGTCAAAGCCCCTGTTCTCATCGCCAAGCACCTTCGTTGCGGGAACCCGAACCTCGTCGAAGTTGAGGATCATGTTGTGGTAGCCACGGTTCGACACGCACCTGTACCCGGGTGCTACCTCGAAACCCGGTGTGTCATGGTCCACGAGGAACGCCGTGATCAGCTTCCGGGGCCCACGTGGCGAGTCCTCCTCGCCGGTGGCAGCGAACAAGATGGTGTAGTCGGCCAGGTCGGCGTGGCTGATGAAGTGCTTGGTCCCGTTGATCACGTAGTCGTCGCCATCGCGCACAGCGCGACATGTCATTCCTCTCACATCTGATCCGGCATCTGGTTCGCTCATGGCCAGGCAGTCGACCCGCTCGCCGCGAATCGTCGGCAGCAGGTACTCCTCGACCTGGTCGCCGGTGCAGGCCAGGAGGATGTTCGAAGGGCGTGCAACCACGTAGTGCAGCGCGTACTGGGTCCAACCGAACGCCCTGTCAACCATCGCCATCGTCAGGTTGTCGAGGCCACCGCCACCCAGCTCCTCCGGCATGTTTGCTGCATATATTCCAGCGCTCAGAGCCTTCCGGCGAATCTCGTCCACGAGTGCGGGTTGGACATCACCCAACCGCTCAACCTCGTCCTCGTGGGAGACCAGCTCGCGCTGCACGAATGCCCGGACCGTGTCGACGATCATCACCTGCTCATCAGTTGGGGCAAAGTCCATCCGGGGTCCTCCTGTGCGTTGTTTCAGCCGAGCGCCATGACCCGGCCGACCTGTGATGGAACCGGCAGGTCGGAGTGGGCAGCTGCCACCGAGTGGAGAGCCGTCGCGGGCCCGGCGAGTATCGGTGCTGTCCGCCCGGCGGCGTTGTCGACGTGCAACAGCATCTGCTCGGTTGTTGCCAGCAACTCGCCGGTCTCATCGTTTCTCATGGAGTGAAAAATGTGCAGTCGCTTCTCGTCAAATCCCAACACCTGGGTGGTTATTCGCAGGGAATCGCCCAAGGAGGCTTCGCTGAGGTTGTTCAGGTGAGTCTCGACGGTGAAGAAGGAATGGCCCGAACCACGGTACGTCTCATCGATACCCAGGTACCTGAACAGTTTGTCAGAGGCCCATCCGAACGCCGTCAGGAATGCCCACTCCGACATGTGGCCGTTGTAGTCCACCCAGTCGGGTTCCACGGGTGCCCGGTAGAGGTCCAGCGGTGCAGCCACCGGCTCACCGGACCGCCACGGATCCACTGCAGATGCCGAGTGGATCCGGGCCTCACGTTCAGCGACGAGGCGACCCGCACCGAGATCAAGCGGACGTAGGGCACGCATCACGTTGATGACGTAGTCGTCGCGCAATGCCTCGAGGTCGGCGATCGACCGGCCGTCAGCCTGTTCAAGGCAGCCGTCAGCCATTGCATCGACCAGGTCATCGGTCAACTCGGGGGCGACCAGCTTTGTCCACGGCAACTCGAGCGCCGGCCCGAACTGTTGGAGCATGTGACGCATCCCCTGCTCACCACCCGCCAGATGAAAGGTGAGGTTCGTACCCATGCCGGCCCATCTCAGACCCGGTCCGTAGGTGATTGCGTCATCCAGCTGGGCCGTGGTGGCCACGCCGTCCTTCACAAGGTGGAGGATCTCACGCCAGACGGCCTCCTGTAGACGGTCTGACAGGTAGCCCTCGATTTCAGTGTCCACGACAAGCGGGTGCATTACCAGGTCGTCGTAGTGGGCAACCGCTGCGTCAACGGTCTCCTGTGAGGTCTGTTCACCCGCAACGACCTCCACCAGAGGCAGCAGGTACACGGGATTGAACGGATGGCCGATGACGACACGCTCCGGATGGCGGCATCCCTGCTGGAGCCGGGACGGCAGGAGGCCCGATGAACTGGACGCGATGACCGTGTCAGGTGGTGCGGCGCCAGCCAACTCGTTGATCAGGTCCCGTTTCAGGGCCTCCCGCTCGGGTGCATTCTCCTGGATCCAGTCGACCGTTCCAGCCAGCTCTGCAGCCGACGGCGCAAAGGTGATGTTCTCCGGGTCGGCGCCAGGGAACAGGCCCAGCCGTGTCGCCGAGGGCCAGGCCCTCCCGATGAACTCTCTGAGCCGCTTCTCCGCAGCGGGATCAGGGTCCCATGCGACGACCGAATGGCCTCGTCCCAGGGCACGCACAGTCCACCCTGCGCCAATAACCCCTGTACCCACTACCCCGATTGTCCGACCTGAGGAAAGCGGGTTGGTCACAGAGCACCTCGGCAACTGCTCGACCGGGTCCACGGTCGAATCCCCTCGGCACGACCCGCCATGTCAGCTCAAGCCCAGGGTCTGGCGGGCCTCGGCGGGAGACTGCACCGCCGCTCCCATCAGCTCGATGATCGTGACGGCCTTCTCGACCAGTTGGGCGTTGGTGGCCAGCACGCCACGTTCCAGATAGAGGTTGTCCTCGAGGCCCACCCTCGCGTGGCCACCGAGCATCACCGACTGGGCGACCATTGGCATCTGCATGGCGCCTAGGCCAAACGAGGTGAACTCGGCCTCAGCCGGCAGGCGGTGGACCATGGCCTGCAGGATCCCCACGTCCATCGGCGTTCCATACGGAATGGACAGACACAACTGCAGCCAGTACGGCGCGTCGACCAGGCCCTCGGCAATGAGCGTCTCGGCGAACCAGAGGTTGCCGGTGTCGAAGATCTCCAGCTCGGGGCGGACACCCAGTTCACGGACCCTCTCAGCCATGATCCGCAGCATCGCCGGTGTCGAAACGTAGACCTCGTTGTCGTTGCCGAAGTTGAGCGACCCGCAGTCCATCGAACAGATATCGGGTCTAATCGCCTCCACGTGGGCGAGGCGCTCAAGGCCTCCAACGAGGTCCGTTCCCTCCTGCCAACTCATCGGGTCGTCGTCGGGACCGACGTTCAGGTCGCCACCCATGCCGGCCGTCAGGTTCACGATGACGTCGGTGTTCTCGGCCCGGATGCGCTCCACCACCTCCTCGTAGAGAGAGACGGTGCGTGTGCCCTTTCCGGTCTCCAGGTCACGGACGTGGCAGTGCACGATCGCAGCTCCGGCGTCGGCTGCTCCAAGCGCTGACGCAGCAATTTCTGCAGGTGTGACCGGAACCTCGGGGCTTCGGCCGGTGGTGTCACCCGAGCCGGTAACCGCACAGGTGACGATAACGCTCCTGTTCATGGACCGACGGCTCATACCACCCCCCGTTTCAACCCTGGTCGGATCCGGCAACTGTTCTGCCGGACCACCTCTCACATTGTTCTTGCCAGGTGTGCTGCCTAGGCTGACTCCCACCCTGGTCCGCCGAGGCTACCCCGTCGCCCGCATACCGTGCCGGCTCCGGCGTGCCAAAGGAGAGGTCATGAAGATCCTTTTTGCAGACGCCCTGCCCGAGGCGTTCATAGACACCCTGCGGGAACGCGGCGACGACTGCGTTGTCAGCCCCCAGTTGGATGGCGACGACCTTCCCGATGCAATCGGGGACGCCGATGTGTTGATCGTGCGCAGCACCGAAGTGACCGCCGAAACCATCGGCAGGGCTGAAAACCTGGGCCTGGTGGTGAGGTCCGGTGCGGGCACGAACACCATCGACTGTCAGGCAGCTGCCGACGCGGGCGTGTACGTGTGCAACGTGCCCGGGACAAACGCCGTCGCCGTCGCCGAGCTCACGATGGGCCTGTTGCTGGCAATCGACCGCCATATCGCCGACGCCACGAGCGACCTTCACGACGGCATCTGGAACAAGAAGGTCTACAGCCGCGCCGACGGCCTCCTCGGCAAGACTCTGGGAATAGTCGGCGTGGGCGAGATAGGACTGGCGGTCGCCGAACGGGCCCGATGCTTCGGAATGTCTGTGGTGGCAGTCAGGAAGACCGAGCGCAACCCCGACACAGAGGCACGCATCAGGTCAATCGGGATCAGGCTGGTGGACCACCTCGACGACCTCCTCGATGAGTCAGACGTCGTGTCGATCCATGTTCCCGGCGGCCCACATACGGTCGGGCTCGTCGACACGGGGTTTTTGGCCAAGATGCGTCCCGGAGCGATCCTGCTCAACACCAGCCGTGGAGAGGTCGTCGATGAAGCAGCCCTGCTGGCCGCCATCGACGAGAAGGGCATAAGGGCAGGGCTGGACGTCTTTTGCGGTGAGCCCGACCAGGGCAGCGGAAAGTTCACCTCTGAGTTGGCATCCAACCCGAGCGTCGTCGGAACGCACCACATAGGCGCCTCCACCCAGCAGGCTCAGGACGCCACCTCGGCCGGGACCATCGAGGTGATCGAGGCCTACCGCGATGGAGACCTGTTGAACTGCGTGAACGTCGTACACACCCGGCTTGGTACCTCGACCATCACCATCAGACACTACGACCGGGTCGGGGTGCTTGCCGCCGTCTTCGAAGATCTACGGAAGTCGGAGATAAACGTCCAGACGATGCAGAACAAGGTGTTCGAGGGCGAGACCGCCGCCGTAGCCGTCATTGATGTCTCAGGAGAGGTGCCTGAGAAACTCACCGACCGGCTGGCTTGCCTCGACCACGTGATCAGGGTCAGGGTGACCCACCACAACCGATGACCCTCCTGCGCCCGTTCCCGGGCCTTGTGATCCGACCTGAGTGGGCCGACCGGGTGACTACCGGTCCCTACGACGCCTACTCATCGGCCCAACGGGCAGCTCTAGCCGCGGTCAACCAGTTCAGCTTCCTGCACGTCACCCGCTCACAGGAGGACGTTGCGCCCGAGAGGCGCTACGACATCGAGGGCCTGTTGAACGGCTGCAGTGCTGCGATGCAGCAGCTCTACGATGTGGACGCCTACGTCACCCACGACGAGCCGGCTCTGTTCCTGTACCGCCTCGAGATGAGCCGGCCCGACGAGGGCCCAGAGGCGAGCCACGTCCAGACCGGAATCATGGGCCTGGTTCCGGTGACAGAGGAGAGCGACCGCCGGATCCTGCGCCACGAGGCCGTTCGACCGGGCCGAACGGACCTCCTTGCCATGCACCTCACCACGGTGGGTGCCTCCTCCAGCCCGGTCTCACTGACCTTCAGGGGAAGCGGTGAGCTCGCAGCCGAGATCGAGCAACTCTGCTCGGCGGCACCTGAACTGGAGTCCGACGACGACGGCATTCGCCAGACCGTGTGGTCGATCACCGGCAGCGACGCCGACAACCTGATCGACCTCATCGGGGACCGCACCCTCTACGTGACCGACGGGCACCACCGTCTGGCCGCCGCCGCCACCGCCAGGTCTCGTTCAGCCGACCCCGATGGCCCACTGGGCTGGACCCAGGCGGTGTTGTTCCCAGACTTTGAGATGCTGGTCCTGCCGTTCCATCGGATCGTCGTGGACCAGAGCGACAGGACCACCTCGGAGCTGTTGGAGACCCTCTCGACTGTGGGTTCCGTCGAGTCCCGAGCCGATGCCGACTCGGCCCGACCATCGGTACCGGGAGTCATCGGCCTCTATCTGGGTGGCAGCTGGTACTCGCTCACCCTGCCTGAGGCATCGGGTCGGCGACCGGTCGACCTGCTCGACGTATCCCGGCTACAGGACTCCGTGCTGACCCCGCTGTTCGGCATCGCCGATGTGGCGAGTGACCCCAGCATCACCTACGTACCGGACCCGCTCGGCCTCGATGCCCTCGTCGAACGCTGTGACGATCGGCGAGGAATCGGTTTCGTCATGTATCCGACCTCGGTGGATGAGTTGATGGCCGTGGCCGACGCCGACGAGCGGATGCCTCCCAAGTCCTCCTACTTCGAACCCAAGCCCAGATCCGGTGTGTTTGTCAGGCGGCTGTCAAGGGAGGGGTACAGTCGCAGTGACCTTCTTCCGGACGGCGACACCGGTCGGTGAGCCGACCAGAGGTCCGCAGCGCCCTCCTTCAGTACCCGCTTGCCGGGAAGCGCTGTTGGCTGGAGTTCAGCCAGCCTGTCGGTGCAATCATCGCCAACGAACTTCGCGATGTACCGGCGGCAATGGCCCGAGCCGACCTGGAGCGTTCCACCAGCACCTGGATGGTCAACTCCCTGCGGGGCTGGGTTCAGATCGAGATCGTGCAGGACGCCGTGGCGGTATCGACCACCCCTGGGACGCCCTAACCCCTCCGACGGATGATCTCCTCGGTGATGGCGGGGATGACCTTGTGGAGATCACCGATCACCGCGAAGCCGGCCTTCGCCACCATGTTGGCCTCTCCGTCGGTGTTGATGGCCAGGATGTTCTTGGCGGCCATCGCACCTACCCAGTGCTGGATGGCCCCTGAGATGCCCGCCGCAATGTAGATGTCGGGGGCAATGCGGGTTCCGGTCTGTCCAACCTGGTCACTGTGTGGTCGCCATCCGTTGTTCGTAACGGCGCGCGAACAGCCGATAACGCCGCCGAGGGCTCCAGCCAGGTCCTCGAGTTTGGCGAATCCGTCCTCTGACCCAACGCCCCGACCACCACCCACAACCACAGGTGATGTTGAAAGCGTTATGCCCTGCGTCAGGACCACGCGGTCCTTGACGACAGTTCGGACCGCCTCGACACCCAGTTCAGGGGTGAAGTGGACAAGCGAGCCTTCGGCAGGTGTGTCGGCCAGAGTCGCCTCCACAGCGTGGTGGGTAACGCTCACCACCCTGATGCCGGCATCAAGCGTTGCGTCCTCGAGGAGGGAGCCGCCCCACTGCACCCGTGTCATCGTCCAGGTATCGCCGGGGGTGATGTCTATGCAGTTGGCCACGAACGGTTCGTCCAGCCGGGCGGCAACGTGTGCGAGTACCTCGTTGCCGCGATCGGTACCACATGCCATGACAGCGGTGGCCCCGATGGAACGCGCCAGTTGGGTGAGGGTCTCGCCCCACGCCTCGGGGCCGTAGTCGGTCAAAAGGTCGTGCCCGGCGAGGTGCACCCGCTGCGCACCGTGGGTTGCCAGCGGAGCCAGCGCCGTGTCGGCGCCAGCGCCAATGACCACGGCCTCGCAGGCTATTCCGGCCCTTGCGGCGAGTTCCCTCCCAAAGGTGAGCGCCTCGAGGGATGCCTCGTCGAGGGTTCCGCGGTCGTGGTCGCAGAGGATGAGGAGGCTCATGACAGCACCCCGAGTTCCTCAAGGAGGTCGACCACGGCTGGCGCAGCCTCGGGTCCGGTTCCGAGTATCACGGTCTCACTTACCTGTTCCAAGGGCCGGTGCAGCCGGACCCTGGCCTGGCCACCTGCGACCGCCTCGACCGCTGTCGCTGAGACCTCGGCCTTCTTTGATGCCAGGCGACCCTTCATGGTCGGGTACCGGGGGAGGTTGATGCCCTCCTTGATTCCGAGCACAGCCGGCATCGGCACCTCGTAGACCTCAAAGCCACCGTCGATCTCACGCCTGGCACTGGCGGTGCCGTCTGCGAGGTCGATGCCCTTGATCCCGTTGACGACAGGCCGTTCGAGAGCGTGCGCCACCCGGATTCCAACCTGGAATCCGCCGGCGTCGGCTGACTCGTTGCCGAACAGGACGAGATCGAAGGTTCCGTCGGCTGCCTCGATGTCTGAGATGGCAGTGGTCAGCGCCGAGGCAGTCCGCTGTGGATCCCAGTCGACCCCTGTGATCGGTATGAGCAACAGTTTGTGTGCGCCGACGCTGGCTGCGTAGCGCAGTTGTTCCTCGGCTTCAGCCGGGCCCAGCGTCAGGACTGTCACCTCGCCATCGTGTTTCTCGGCGATCTGAACAGCCTCCTCGACCGCACATTCCTCATGGGGGCTGGTGGTGAACCCGAGATGGGCCGTGTCGACGGCTTGACCGTCGTCGGAGACGTTGATGCGGGAGCCCGGAGCTGGAACCCGCTTTACGCAGACGAGTATCCGCATGGTGGCCGCTACGACTTCATCCGGGTGTCGTCGGCGTCAAACACCGCCCCGGTCGAGGCAACCTTCACCGGATACAGGTCGTTCATGTACATGACCTGAAGGTCTGTACCGGGTACGGCCAGCTCGCGTGGCAGGTAGGCCATCAGGAGGTGCTTTCCGACCGACGGGCCGAACCCTGCCGAGGTGACACGGCTGGCACGGCCGTGAGAATCGACGATGCGGTTGCCGTCGGGAGTCAGGATGGGTTCGTTACCACCCTGCATGAAGCGCCGTCGGCCGTGGCTGTCCGTCTGGTCCTCAACGGTCAACACGCTCATCTGGACCTCAGGGTCACCTTGTTCACGGGCGGCCAGGTAGGCCTCCTTCCCGATGAAGTCGGCTGCCTTCACCTTGGGTCGGGCCAGCCCAGCCTCGAGCGGGTTGTACTCGCTCTCCAGCTCGGCGCCCATCAGGCGGTAGCCCTTTTCGAGGCGTCCGGAGGATCCGTACACACCACCACCGGTGGGCCTGACCCCGAGGTCTGCACCGGCAGCCATGACGGCGTCCCACAGGACCGGGCCGTTGCCCCAGTCGGTGTAGACCTCCCAGCCGGTGTCGCCCACGTAGGAGATCCGGAACAGGGATGCATCGACCTTGTTGCCACCGCAGTCGAGTTGGATCGGGATAATGCTTCCATACGACGAGCCGTCCTGGCTGAGGTCCTGGTCTGTCAGTTGGCCCAGCACTGCGGGGGCGTTGGGACCCCACAGGCCGAGAGTGGTGACCTGCCTTGTGATGTTCCGGAAGGTCACCGAGCCGTCGGTTGGCATGTACTTCCTGACCCAGAACTCGTCGCGACCACCGTCGAAGACACCGGTGACGATGCGGACCCTGTCCTCGCCCATGCGCATCATGGTGAGGTCGGAGTGGAAGCCTCCGTCGGGGGTGAGCCACGGGGTGTAGATGGAGCGCCCAACAGCCACGTCGATCTTGTTGACCGCCAACCTGTCGGCGAAGGCAACTGCTCCGGGTCCTTCGAGTTCATAGATCTGAAAGGCGCTCAGGTCGACGAGGCCGCAGTTCTCCCTGAGGTTGAGATGTTCGCCGACGGTTATCGGGCTCCACCACCGGTTGTCCCATTCGACCGGTCGTTCCTCGAGGCCGTAGCGCTCGACCAGGTCGGCGTTGGAGCCGAACCACTGTGGTCGCTCCCACGTGCGGGCCTGGAAGAACGTTGCATCCAGGTCCTGCTGGCGGGAGAAGTACGGACCAACGTCGATGTTGCGGCGACCGCCCCACTGTTCCTGGGGGTGGACGATCCCGTAGGTCTTGATGAAGCTCTCGTCGGCGCGTGACCAGATGTGTTCGTCGCTGCGTTCGCCCTCGTAGAAGCGGGCGATGTCGGCACCGTGGACGTCAATGACCCGCGGGTAGCCGTAGGTCATCCACTCGGCCACGACCTGTGCCATTCCCGGACCCTCCTTTACCCACACTGCAGCGGCCGACCAGAGGTTGCGAACCTCGGTGGTCTCACCGAGGCAGGGCATGCTGTCAGGGGTGAGGGAGAGCAACCCGTTGATGGCGTACCTGATCTCGGCCTCGCCAAGCATGTCCATCAACTCGATGGCCTGTTCCATCTGCTCATCGAAGTCGTCGGGCGTGAAGGGCATCTCTGTGGGCGAGAGTGCTGCCTCCTCGTTGGAGGGGATCTCGTCGGGGTGGTGCAGGATTGCACGGTGGCCGTAGGAACCGACCTCCATGGAACCGGCCGACTGGCGCTCGTAGCAAAAGGAGTCCATGTCGCGAACGATCGGGTAGCCGATCTCGTTGTTGGTCTCGGCCAGGATGTCGATGGGGCCGACATCGGCCATCTGGTGGACCGTCGGCACCAGCGGAATCGTGGCACCGGCCATGTTGGCGAGGCGGTTGGACCAGACACCGCAGGCGATGACGACGTACTCAGTTGAGATGGTGCCCTTGTCGGTTACGACTGTGCTTACCGTCGTTACCCCACCGGCGCCCTCGGCGGTCTCGATGTCGAGCACCTCGGTGTTGGCAAAGACCTGACATCCGGCGGTCTCGATTGCCTCTCTGCGCATGGTGGTTCCGGTCTCGAGCGAGTCGACGACGGAGACTGTCGGGCAGTAGAAGCCACCCAGGATGACATCGTCGTTGACGAACGGCACCAGCTCCCTCACCTCTGCGGGGGACAGCAGGTGCGCCTCGATCCCCCATGCCTTGGCCGAGGTCATTCGTCGCCTGAGTTCCTCCATGCGCTCCTCGGTACGGGCGACCTCGATGCCGCCGCAGTCAACCGAGAGTTCCATGTCTCGGAACTGGTCGGCGCTCTGCTCGCCGAGCAGGGCCATCTCCTTGTTGTGGTCAACAGGGAAGATGAAGTTGGATGCGTGGCCGGTGGATCCACCCGGGTTGGGCAGGGGGCCCTTGTCCAGGAGGACGATGTCGGTCCACCCCAGACGGGCGAGGTGCCCGACCAGACAACTTCCGACGATGCCTGCGCCTATCACGACGACGTTGGCGCGGTTGGGGAATTCGCTCATTGTGTACTCCTTCGCAGCGGAGGTCGGCCTTGCGGGCGACCCCGGGCGTGTGGTTGACACCGTCAGCATCGTCACGTGGAGCGATGTCGACGTGTTGGATCGGGAGGCTATCGGTTTTCGGCATGGTATTTCCACGAAGTGGGAAGAGATCTTCTTCAGGCTGGAGGATTCCACGACCACAGGGGCTGCGACTAGATTGCCGCCAGATCGTCCCAGACGGTGGTCACAGCACCCAGCCGGACGGGGGAGGCCAGATATGCCCGACAACGCCAGTTCAGATCACTCCCCCCAGCGGGTACTCGTGACAGGTGGAACCTCGGGAATCGGAAGGGCCATGGTCCAGGCATTCCTTGCTGCCGACGCGACGGTCCACGTGGCCGACCTGGCAGGCACACCACCTGATGGTGCATCCATGACGCGCACCGACGTCTCCGACGAGGACTCCGTGGACGGACTCTTCGATGCGGTCGAGGAACAGTTGGGTGGACTCGATGTGTTGTGCAACAACGTCGGGATAGCGGGGCCCACCGGTCCCATCGAGGACCTCGATGTGGGCGACTGGGACCAGACAATGGCGGTCAACGTGAGGTCCATGTTCCTCGTGTGCAGGCGCGCAGTGCCGTTGTTGCGACGGTCGGGAGGTGGCTCGATTCTGAACACCTCGTCGACGGCGGGCATCACCGGCTACCCGATGAGGTCGCCGTACGCGACCTCGAAGTGGGCGGTTGTCGGGCTGGGTGCAACGCTTGCCATGGAACTCGGCGAGTTGGGCATCCGCGTGAACACGATCTGTCCCGGCTCGGTGGGCGGAGACCGCATGGACCGTGTCATCGCCGCGGAGGCAACAGCCACCGGTACGCGTGAGGCAGAGATCAGAACCGGCTACGAGAACCAGGTCTCGATGAGGACGTTCGTGGATGCCGAGGACATTGCCTCCATGGCGGTGTTCCTGGCCTCACCTGCAGCGCGCCTCGTCAACGGCCAGACCATTTCGGTTGACGGCGGGCTAGAAACGCTTCGCAACACCTGGCGGACGGGAACAGCAGACGGGTAGGGGCTCAGCCGACGACGATCAGGGCAACGGCCGAGACCGAACCTAGTAGCCCTACCACCTGCCACCACCGCATCCGCTCACCCCGGAAGAGCATTCCGCACACAACGGTCACGGCTGCGTACTGGGTACCCGCGACCGTCACCGGAGCGAGATCACCGTGCTGGAGGCCGTAGACGAAGAACATCGCGCCCACCCCACCCCAGATCGACCCGTGGATGATCGTCTTGAAGACAAATCGGCTGGGAAAGACCGGCTTGCGCGAACCGATGCCCAAGACAACCATGATGGTGAACGCAACCGACCTCTGGGCCGTCACCGGCCAGAACCCGCTGGCAGCGCTGAGCTGGTCGAGCATGACGAACATGCACCCGTACCCGATGCCCGCAGCCAGTCCAAACGAGAAGCCACGTCGGACGTTGCCGACAAGACGAGGGCTGACGGTGATGAGCAGCACCGAAACCATTCCAAGGGCCATCCCGGCGATGACCGTGACCGGCGGCACCGTTCCTCTTATCAGGTCAACCACCACGGGTAGGGCCACCCCGACAACTGCTGCCGGCGGGGCGACGACCCCGGCAGTTGCCGAGGCATAGCCAAGGTAGAGAAAACCCAGGGCCACGAGGGCCACGATTCCGGTGAGTGCCCCCATGTAGATATCGGCGGCGATCCACTGACTTTCGAGGGCCAGTGCCCCAGCCGCCGATACCGGGATACCCATGAAGAAGAAAGCGCCGAGGGTGAGTCGGATGCCGACCCTGTCGGCGGCGCCACGGGTCAGGTGGTCGCCCACCCCGATGCCCACGGATGCGACTGCTCCGTAGACGGCAGACATGCTCAGTTACCCATTGGTGGGTGCATCGCTGTGCAGCCCGACTCCGGGCGCTGGCTGCCGCTCAGTTCTCGTGGCCATGGCCGAGCGACGATGAGATGGCTGTCGCCGAGGCAACCACCTGTTCAGCGATGATGTCGCGCATTGCGTCGTCGGGGAACCGGTAGCTGGGGCCGTGGGCGTGGATGGATCCCACGACAACACCGCCGCTTCCGAAGAGGGGGGCTGCCACCGAGTTGATGCCCTCGGCAAACTCCTCCTCGGTCCAGATGTAACCATCGGCGCGGGCCTGCTCCAGACGTTGCCTGACAACCTCGGGGCGAATGACGGTGCCTGGCGTGTACCTCTCGAGGCGCCTGCTCAGGTAGCGGTCAACGGCTTCCTCGGGCCACTGGGCCAGCACCACCAACCCTGCTGAGACGATGTGCATGGGCAGGCTGGTTCCGGTCCAGTCCCTGACCTGTACCGGGTGGGCACAGTCGACCTGTTCCACGTAGTGGACGTCGTAGCCGGCCGGTATCGAAATGCCCACGGCTTCTGCAACCAACTCGACCAGCTCGACCATGAATGGCTGGGCAACCGCCAACAGACTCTGGGACGGGTCGACGCTGGAGGACAGGGTCACGATGGTGGGCCCGATGCGGTAGCCCGTGCCGTCAGCGATGCGCTCAATGGCACCGATGCCCTCGAGGGTCCCCAGCAGCCGAGCGACGGTGCTTGTCGGCAGGTCGATCCGTCGTGCCAGTTCGGTGATGCCGGCCGGCTCTCCTGCCAACTCCTCAAGTAGCCCAAAGGCCCGTTCGATACTCTGGACGGTTCGCACTCTTGTGCCTCATATCTGGTGGTCAGACGGCCAACTATAGCAGATTTCCCGCATTGTGGGAACTTGGTCGTTGGTGGTGGACCCAGATTCCCACGATGAGTAGAGTTCCCGCATTGCAGACCCTTCCCACCTGACGGGACCAGATTCTGCAGAAGCACAGAAAGCATGGCCGGTCGCCACCAGGCGGCCCCGAGCCCCAACGGAGCAACGAACCATGGCAGAAGACGAAATCATCGACGAGGAAATCGATCTGGCCAGCCTGTCCGACGAGGACCTGGTCAGCCAGATGCACGACGACCTCTACGACGGCCTCGCAGACGAAATCGCAGAGGGCACCAACATCCTCCTCGGCCGCGACTGGGGCCCTTCAAAGGTCCTCGACGAAGCCCTCGTCGAGGGAATGCGAATCGTCGGCATCGACTTCCGAGACGGGATCCTCTTCGTCCCCGAGGTGCTGCTGTCAGCCAACGCAATGAAGGCCGGCATGTCGATCCTGCGACCGCTGTTGGCCGAGACCGGAGCACAGCCGATTGGAAAGGTCGTCATCGGAACCGTCAAGGGCGACATTCACGACATCGGCAAGAACCTGGTCGGCATGATGCTCGAAGGCGCCGGCTTCGAGGTGATCGACCTCGGGATCAACACCGACGTCGAGGAGTTCCTCGGAGCTCTCGACGAACACAAGCCCGACATCCTCGGCATGTCAGCCCTGTTGACCACCACGATGCCCTACATGAAGGTGGTAATTGACACCCTCGAAGAAAAGAGCCTCCGCTCCGAGTACTCGGTGATCGTCGGCGGCGCACCCCTGAACCTGGAGTTCGGCGAGGCCATCGGAGCCGATGCCTACTGCCGGGACGCTGCTGTCGCAGCAGAAACCGCCCAGCGCCTCATAGCCGAGCGCCGCGCGGCAGAGGCCTAGGCAGTGCCCCGCCAGACCGGGGCCACGGACGGGCGGACCCTGATCATCGCCTGCGGGGCGCTGGCACGGGAACTTCTCGAGATGGTCAGGGCCAACGGCCTCGACCAGATCGACGTGGAGTGCCTCCCAGCCTCGTACCACAACACACCTGACCTGATCCCAGACGCCGTAGAGGAGCGGGTCAGGTCGGCCCGGGATCGCTACGGCCACGTGTTTGTCGGGTACGCCGACTGCGGGACCGGCGGCCGCCTCGACGCCGTCTGCACCGAACTCGGGGTAGATCGCCTCCCGGGCGCCCACTGCTACGAGTTCTTCGCAGGATCGGGACCCTTCAGCGACATTCAGGAGGCCGAAATCGGCACCTTCTACCTCACCGACTACCTCATCAAACACTTTGATCGGATTGTCATAGCCGGCCTGGGCCTCGACCGCCACCCACAACTCCTCCCCGACTACTTCGGCCACTACACGAGGCTGCTCTATCTGGCCCAGACCGACGACCCGGCACTGATCGAGAAGGGCAGGCTGGCCGCCGAGCGTCTCGGGCTCCGCTACGAGGTCCGCCGCACGGGGTACGGCGAGCTCGAGACGAGCATCGTGCACCTGGGCGATCCGACAGTTGCCGACCCAATCGCCGGATCAACAGCATCCCCGGCCAGGGTGGCCTGACCCGATGGCCGCCAAGCTCGTAACCATCTACTGGCGCGACATTCCGGCACAGGTGACCGCCCAGGCCGGAAGACACCGGGAGAAGGCCCTACTGGATGCACGGTTCCAGCGCTCAATAGACCGTGCCGCAACCGTTGCAGGCCTGACCGAGACCGACGACTACGTAGCAGAATGGCGACGCGAAGCGGTTGAATGTGGCGCCAACATGGCAGCTGCAGTGGCCGCCGAGGTAGGCCGGATAGACGAGGCCTTCCCACCTGAGAGGCTCGAGGGTCTCGTCTGGGCCGGCGGGCTCGAGAACGAGACAATCGACACCTAGCGGGCCAGCGCCCACGATCCCCGTAGGAGAAACCAGATGACCGACACCGTTTTGAGCTCAGCCACCCGTGAGGTGGCGATCGGCTTCGGCCGACCATTCGTGATGATCGGGGAACGCATCAACCCGACCGGCAGGAAACTGCTGGCCGAGGAGATGAAGAACGGTGACTTCAGCCGTGTCGAGGCCGATGCCGTCGCCCAGGTTGAGGCAGGGGCACAGATGCTGGACGTGAACGCAGGCATCCCGCTGGCCGACGAGCCGGCGCTCCTGGCCCGTGCAATCACCCTCGTGCAGTCGGTCACCGACGTACCGATCTCGATCGACTCTTCGATCATCGAAGCCCTGGAGGCCGGGCTCACTGTCTACGAGGGTAAGCCGCTCGTCAACTCGGTCACCGGCGAGGACGAGGTTCTGGAACGGGTGCTGCCCCTGGTGGCAAGACATGGCGCCGCCGTCGTTGCCATCTCCAACGACGACACAGGTATCTCCGAGGACCCCGATGTGAGGTTCGAGGTTGCCGCCAAGATCGTCCATCGGGCAGCGGACCACGGCATCGCAGCCGCTGACGTGATCGTCGACCCACTGGTAATGCCGATCGGCGCCATGGGTACCGCCGGCCAGCAGGTCTTCGCACTGGTACGACGCCTACGCGACGAGCTGAAGGTGAACACCACCTGCGGGGCATCCAACGTCAGCTTCGGCCTACCGAACCGCCATGCGGTGACCGGCACCTTTCTCTCCATGGCAATCGCCCACGGCATGACCTCGGCGATCATGAACCCTCTTCACCCCGAGGTGAAGACCGCCGTCAAGGCCGCCGACGTGCTTGCCGGACACGACACCGACTGCGCCACATGGATCCGCCTGAACCGTGACCCCAGCGCCCCGGTGCGTGAACGTCGCGGTGGTCGCCGCCGCCCACAGGCCTGATCCTGAACTGATGAGTGGCCCTGTCGATGACCATCTCGTGGTTTTCACGCCTTCGGGCCACAGGGGCCACGTGCCCGACGACACCACTGTGCTTGATGCGGCCCGAAGGCTGGGGGTCGACCTCGACTCGGTATGTGGAGGCCGAGGGATCTGTGGGCGATGCCAGGTCGAGCCCACATTCGGCGAGTTCGCCAAGCACAACATTGCAGCCTCCGGGGAACACATCTCCCCCAGGGGTCCAGTCGAGAATGACTACCGGGGGCGTCGTCCACTACTGGGGGACCTGCGTCTCGGCTGTTCCGCCAGGATCAGGGGAGACCTCGTCATCGACGTGCCGGCCACAAGCCAGGTCCACCGCCAGGTCATCAGGAAAGAGGTCGACCTGGGCGACGTCCAACTCGACCCGGTCCTCGTACTCCGCCTGGTCGAGGTACCAGATGAGCGGGGGCGGCCCGCCAAGTGGCTTACAGACTCGCTGGCCGGGCAGTGGGGGCTGACGGACGTCGAGGTTGAGAGTCGGGCCGGCGAGGAGCTGGGGCAGGTCGTTGCCGCTGGAGTTGAAACCGTGACCGTGGCCATTCGGGACGGCACTCGGGTTGTGGCTGTCTGGGGAGGCCTTCGCGACCGGGCCCTCGGGGTTGCAGTCGACGTGGGTTCCACAACCATTGCCGGGCACCTCTGCGATCTGGCAACCGGTGAGGTTCTGGCCACCGGCGGCACCATGAACCCCCAGATCCGGTTCGGTGAGGACCTCATGAGCAGGGTCTCCTACGTGATGATGAACCCGGGAGGCGAGGTCGAGTTGACCTCAGCTGTCCGCGACGCCCTGAACTCGCTGCTTGAAGACCTTTGCAGGTCTGGAGGAGCCTCAAGGGAGGAACTGCTCGAGCTGGTGCTGGTCGGAAACCCGATCATGCACCACCTGTTCCTGGGATACGACCCGACCCCGCTCGGGACGGCGCCGTTCACCCTCGCCACGGGGGAGGCCATAGACCTGCCGGCCTCAGACCTGGACCTAGAAACCCATCCGGCCGCCCGAGCCCATGTGCTGCCGTGCATTGCCGGTCACGTCGGTGCCGACACCGCAGCTGTGATCCTGGCCACGCGTCCGCAGGAGCGGGCAGGAGTGCAGCTGGTCGTCGACGTTGGCACCAACGCCGAGATCGTCCTCTCCGGAAATGGTCGTGTCCTTGCAGCCTCCAGCCCGACCGGCCCGGCATTCGAGGGAGCACAGGTCAGCTCCGGTCAACGAGCCACACCGGGTGCAATCGAGCGGGTCAGAATCGACACCGAAACCGGGGAACCACGGTTCAGGGTTATCGGCAGTGAGATCTGGTCTGACGAGCCCGGCTTCGACGACGCCGTGGCCGAAACCGGCATCACCGGAATATGTGGCTCCGGCATCATCGAGGTCGTGGCCGAGCTGTGGCTTGCCGGGTTGATGGACTCTGACGGCGTCATCGGTGGTGCTGGCACAAGGACCTCTCCACGAATTGTCGCCGATGGCCGCACCTACTCGTACGTTCTCCACGATCCGGGAACCCACGATGGTCACCAGATCCTCGTGACCCAGAATGACATCCGCGCAATCCAGTTGGCGAAGGCGGCGCTGTACGCCGGTGTCCGCCTACTCATGGACCACCTCGGCGTCGACCAGGTTGACCAGATAGGGCTGGCAGGGGCCTTTGGCAGCCACATCGACACGGTCAGGGCGACCGTGCTGGGGTTGATTCCGGACTGCGATCCGGACAGGGTCGCCTCTGTGGGTAATGCCGCAGGGGCCGGTGCGGCGATGGCGCTCCTCTCCGGGACGGCAAGGGTCGAGATCCAGGACTCTGTCAGGCGAATCGAAAAGGTGGAAACGGCACTTGAGCCCTCATTTCAGGAACACTTCGTGGATGCCATGGCCATCCCACACCGCACGGCCGACTACCCCGGTCTCTCGACGCGGATAGAGCTCCCCCCTCGCACCGGTCCCTCAACTGGAGGCGGTCGGCGGGAGCGCCGACGCAGAACTCCGACACAGAGCGAGGATCAGCAATGAGCCAGGAATCCAAGCGCCACCGAAGCGGCGGCCGGGCAGCCCGACAGGCCCAACGCTCCTCACCGTCGATCGAGGTCCAACCGTACCTGAAACGCACCATGGCACCGGTAGAGATCGTCTCAGTGGAGGGCCTTGAGCTGATCGAGCACAATGCCGACACCATCCTCGAAGAGGTTGGGATTGACTTTCGCGACTACCCGTCGGCTCTGGCCCTGCTGAGCGAAGCCGGTGCCGACGTGGATGGCGAACGGGTCAGGTTTCCCCGTGGTATGTGCCGCGAAATCGTGACCGCCTCGGCCCCCTCCATCTACACGCACCACGCCCGAAACCCCGCCCGTAGCGTCCAGGTGGGTGGTGACACCACCGTGTTCGTGCCCGCCTACGGATCACCGTTCGTGTTCGACGTCGACGAGGGCCGCCGCTACGCGACCATCGAGGACTTCAGGAACTTCGTGAAGTTGGCGCAGGCCAGCCCACACATGCATCTCTCGGGTGGGACAGTTGTCGAGCCGGTCGACATTCCGGTACCTGAGCGACACCTCGACATGGTCTATTCCCACCTCAGGTACAGCGACAAGCCATTCATGGGTTCGGTGACCGCTGCCGAGCGGGCCCAGGACTCGATCGACCTGGCGAAGCTGGTCTTCGGCGACGACTTCGTTGCCGGGAACACCGTCATGACGAGCCTCATCAACGCCTCGTCACCGATGGCATGGGACGCCACGATGCTCGGGGCCGCAGAGGCCTACGCGCGCTCGATGCAGGCCACGATGATCAGCCCGTTCATCCTTGCCGGAGCAATGGCTCCGGTGACCGTTGCCGGTGTTGCAACCCAGACCCTGGCCGAGGCACTGGCAGGAATGGCCTTCGTGCAACTGGTCAATCCGGGCGCTCCCGTTGTGTTCGGCTCGTTCGCCAGCTCCATGTCGATGCAGACCGGAGCGCCAACGTTCGGTACACCCGAACCCGCCCTGGTTCTATACACGGTCGCTGCCCTCGCCCGCCGTCTGGGGGTGCCGTTCCGGTCAGGTGGAAACCTGTGTGCCTCAAAGGTGCCTGATGCCCAGGCCGCAGCGGAGAGCATGGCAACCTTCATCCCAGCTCTCATGGGTGGGGTCAACTTCATGCTCCACTCGGCTGGCTGGTTGGAGGGCGGCCTGGCGATGGGTTACGAGAAGTTCGTCATCGATGCCGACCAGTGCGGGCTGGCTGGCAAGTTGGTGCAGGGCGTGGACCTGTCAGAGAACGGCCAGGCAATGGACGCCATCCGAGAGGTGGGCCCCGGCCAGCACTTCCTGGGCACCGCCCACACCCTGTCCAACTTCGAGACCGCCTTCGCCCGCTCAGAGGTCGCCAACAACGACTCCTTCGAACAGTGGGAGGAGGACGGCAGTCTGGATGCTGCACAGCGGGCGAACGCAATTTGGAAGCAGATGCTCTCCGACTACGAGACACCGGCGCTCGACGAGGCGGACGACGAGGCGCTGTTGGACTTCATGGCCCGTCGGAGAGAGAGCCTTCAGGACGCAGCCGGTTAGCAGAACCAACCGGTTCCAGTGCAGCCAACCGGATCCCACATCGTGAAAGCCTGTCCCGAAGTGTGGGCAAAGCCCGGTCACCAGAAGTAGGCTCCCGCCACCGCGAACACACCTGATACAGAAGAGTGAGAGAACAATGACGTTCCCCTCCGATCTGGAGATAGCCCGCAGTGCCGACCTTCTGCCTCTCGGCAAGGTTGCCGCCGATGCGGGAATCCCCGACGAGTTCCTCGAGCCCCATGGCGATGGTGCGGCCAAGATCAAGTTGGGTGCCATCGACGCAATGGCAGACCGGCCGAGGGCCCGATATGTGGTGGTATCGGCGATCACCCCGACCCCACTCGGCGAGGGCAAGACCACGACCACGGTTGGCCTCGGCCAGGGCTTCTCACACATTGACAAGAGAGCCACAATCGCCATCAGGCAGCCGTCCATGGGTCCGACGTTCGGCATCAAGGGCGGAGCCGCCGGAGGCGGCTACAGCCAGGTCGTTCCAATGGAGTTGTTCAACCTGCACCTGACAGGTGACATGCACGCCGTCACAGCCGCCCACAACATGTGCTCAGCCATGCTCGACGCCCACCTGTTTCACGGCAACGACCTGGACCTGAACCCACACAGCATCACCTGGCGACGGGTGCTCGACATCAACGAGCGGGCGCTACGCCACGTGGTCGTCGGGCTGGGCGGGCGCCTCGATGGTGTTCCCCGTGAGACCGGATTTGACATAACCGCCGCATCCGAGGTCATGGCCGCCCTGGCACTGTGCACCTCGCTCGCAGACCTGAGGGCCCGGATGGGCCGCATCGTCGTCGGCTACGACACGAGCGGAACGCCGGTGACAGCCGAGGACCTCCAGGTGGCGGGCGCCATGACGGTGATTCTGAAGGAGGCCATCAAGCCCAACCTGATGCAGACCCTCGAGGGCACACCGGCGCTGGTCCACTGTGGGCCGTTCGGCAACATCGCGACGGGCAACTCGTCGATCATCGCCGACCAGATCGGCATCCGCACCGGCGACTACCTCCTTACCGAGGCCGGCTTCGGCGCCGACATGGGTGCCGAACGCTTCTTCAACATCAAGTGCCGCATCTCGGGAATCGCCCCAGATGCGGCCGTGCTGGTAGCCACGGTCCGCGGTCTGAAGGCGCACTCCGGGAACCATCGGATCATCGCCGGCAAGCCTCTACCCGAGGCGCTGCTGGCCGAGAACCCCGACGAGGTCCACCAGGGTGGCGAAAACCTGCGCAAGCAGTTGGAGAACATGGCGGTCCACGGGGTGTCACCCGTTGTCGCAATCAACGCCTTCCCCGGAGACCACGACGGCGATATAGCCGCTATCCATGAAATAGCCGATGAGTACGGCGCAAGGGCCGCAGTGTCCACCCACTTCGCCGACGGAGGTGCCGGCGCCGCAGACCTGGCGGCAGCAGTCGCCGAGGCATGTGAGGAGCCAAGCAACTTCGCCGTCCTCTACCCCGACGAGATGCCCCTGCGAGACAAGATCCGGACCATCGCAGACAAGATCTACGGGGCCGACGGAGTCGACTTCTCAGCCCAGGCCGACAGGCAGATCGACACCTTCGAGGCCAACGGCTTTGGAGACCTGCCGATCTGCATCGCCAAGACGCACCTCTCGATCTCCTCTGACCCGGCGCTCAAGGGTGCACCCACCGGATGGCGCCTCCCGGTGAGAGAGGTAAGGGCCAGCGTCGGCGCCGGCTTCATCTACCCGATCTGCGGAGACATGCGGACCATGCCGGGCCTCGGAAGGACCCCGGCTGCGGCAAGCATCGACATCGACGACAACGGCGAAATCGTGGGACTGAGTTGACGACGGTGCAGAACTCCACCCCGGCGCCGCCAAAGGAGCCGAGGAGTCGCCGATCCATCCTGTCAAGGGGTGACCGTGACGCACACAGGCGCCTGCTGGAGGGCATGACCTTCGAGTTGATTCCGCTCAAGAACCTCGAAGACCAGATCCGGTTCATTCCTACCGGCTCAACGGTCTCAATGACCTGCTCTCCCGCCAAGACGATCGAGGACACACTCGACCTCTGCGAGCGACTGGGCAGCTACGGCTTCTCAACCATTCCCCACATTGCAGCCCGCATGGTCGAAGGCGAGGCCCACGTGGACCAGCTCGTCGCCCGCATCACGGGGCTCGGAATCAGGAAGGTCTTCGTCATCGGTGGTGACGCAGAGCCACACGGTCAGTTCACCGACGCTGCCGGTTTCCTGCGATCGTTCCTCGACCGGAAGCCAGACATCGACGTGGTCGGCGTGGGTTCCTACCCCGACGGACATGGCACCATTTCAGACGACACCCTGGCCGCCGCCCTTCTGGAGAAGCAGGAAATAATCGCCGAGGCCGGCCTCGAGGGATACATGTCGACCCAGATGTGCTTTGACCACCAGAGAATCGGAAACTGGCTGGCGGAGCAGCGCGCCGGAGGCGTAACCCTGCCCTGCCACCTGGGGGTACCCGGAGCGGTGGACCGCACGCGGCTCCTCACCATCTCGATCCGCCTCGGCATCGGGCACTCGGCCCGCTACGTGAAAAAGAACCGCGCATCGGTCATCAGGCTGCTCTCACCCGGCGGCTACAACCCCAACAAGCTGATTGCCCCCCTGTCGAAGAGGGCAGCCGATCTGGACATCACAGGTATCCACTGCTTCACGTTCAACGCCGTTGACACCACCGAGGACTGGCGGCAGAAGACCCTTGCGGGACTGAAGCGCTGAGGGAACTGGTCGGCGACACCTGACAGGGTGCCCGGATTGAGTCTCGAGGCCGGAGTTGGGTGAGAATGGATCCGCATGACCGGCGCACCATCGTGGAACCCATTTGATCCCGACTTCCTGACAGATCCCTACCCGCACTACGCGCGCCTGCGGGCTGAGGACCCCGTCCACCGCACCCCGCTCGGACCGCTGATCGTCTCCCGCTACGACGACGCCTTCCAGGTACTCCGCGATCCGACGACCTCGGTTAGACGCTCCAGTTCACCTGGTGACATCCCCGAACACATGAGACCGCTCGAGCAGAGGCGCATGGAACGGGCACCGTCGATCCTGGGGCTTGACCCACCGGACCACACCAGGCTCCGCAAACTGGTTCAGCGCACGTTTACACCCAGGTCCATCAGCAACATGAGGGCTCAGACCGAGGTGATAGTCGAGTCGCTGCTGGATGACCTCACAGGCCGGGAGAGCATCGACCTGATCGCCGACTACGCGTTCGTCGTTCCCTTCACCGTCATCCACTCGATGCTGGGCCTTCCCGAAGCTGACACCATGAAGGTGAGGGAGTGGTCCGGGGCCCTCACCCAGACCCTCGAACCCTTCCTCACCCCTGAACAGGTGACAGCGGCGGTGGACGCGGGCCACAAGATGGACGCCTACCTCACCGATGCCATCGAGTGGAAGCGCCTGGAACCGGGCGACGACCTGCTTACCGGACTCATCCAGGTTGAGGAGGAGGGCGACCGGCTGGACGGCGACGAGTTGCTCTCCATGGTCGGTCTCTTGTTCGTGGCCGGCCACGAGACCACCGTGAACCTGATCGGAAACGGAACCCATGCCCTGCTGTGCAACCCGGAGCAGACGGAGTTGGTCCGGACCGCACAGGTCGACGACGAGAACATGGTGGAAGAACTGCTCCGGTACGACAGCCCCGTTCAGACCTCCGGCCGACGCCTCACGAAGGACACCGTCATTGGCGGAATCAAGGTGGCCGCAGACGAGATGGTCCTGACCGCCCTTGGAAGTGCGAACAGGGATGAGGCCTTCTGGGGTTCGACAGCCGCCGACCTGGACCTGACCCGCGACGGTGCTGCACGACACCTCTCATTCGGGAGCGGGGTACACCACTGCCTGGGCGCCGCCCTGGCCCGAATGGAGGGCGAGATCGCCATCTCCCGACTTGTCCGGAGGTTCCCCGAACTGTCCATAGCCGAAGAACCGATTATCAACGCCCGGATCATCCTGAGGGGACGCGGAACATTTCCGGTCAACCTCGGAACACCGGCCTGACCGGTTGCCCGGCTAGCGGGCGGCCAGGCCACGCACCTGGTCCCGTGACGGACACGCCACAGCGCAGAACACAGCGCCGGCAAGCAGCGTCACCGCCATGAACGTCCACGCCCGGTCAAACGCCATCAGGAAACCCTGGTCCGTTCCCGCCTGGAAGACGGCAATGGCAATCGCCACCCCGCTGGCAAAGCCAACCTGTGATGTCGTACGGAGCGTGGCGCTGGCGGTGGCATAACGGTTGGCAGGTACCTCCTTGAGGCCCAGCGAGGCGAAGGTGGCAAACGAGCAGGCCACACCGACGCCGAGGAGGAGAGAGGCCGGCAACATGGTCCCCAGATAGTTGGAATCCATCCCTACCCTCGTCAAGAGGAGCAGCGGCGAGGCGGCTGCCGAGAGGCTTCCGATGACCAGCAGGTTCCTGTGGCCGACCCGATCCGCAACCGAACCCACGGGACCACCAAGGAGCGCCGCCAGGGCAGGACCGGGAACCACCCCGAACCCGGCGGCCAGGGCCGACCAGCCCCACAACTCCTGGAGCAGCAGGGTGTTGAACAGAACTATGGCTATGAACGCCGTCCCAAAGAAGACCTGACCGGTGGCAGCAGACCAAAAGGACCGGAACCTGAACAGTTCGAGGTCCAGAAGCGGGCGCGGATGGACCATCGAGCGGTAGACGAGGGCCCCTACAAAGACCAGGCCGACTGCTGCTGTCAGGAGCGTCAGGCCGGACCGGTACCCCCAATCGCCCCCCTGGACCACGGCCAACAGGAGCAACGCCACGCCGAGTGTCCCGGCTGGCACGCCGAGAAGGTCAAAGCGTCCCTTGGCCTCCGGGTCCCTCGACTCGTGGACGAATCGGGGTGTCAGGACAAGAATCAACAACCCGATCGGGACATTCACGAGAAACACCCACCGCCAGGAGAGGGTGTCGAGCAGCACCGCCCCGAAGGACGGCCCGATTGCCGCACCCAGGGCAGCCGACGCCCCCCAGACCCCGATGACCGTCGAGTGGCGTTCCTGTGGGAACTCTGGAAGGACCATCGACAACGAGGCGGGGCTGAGGATCGAACCTCCGATTCCCTGAACGACCCTTGCGGCAATCAACCAACCGGTCGACGGCGCCAGCCCGGACGCAAGTGAACCGACTATGAACACAACCACGCCGATCATGAAGAGGCGACGTCGACCCTCCTTGTCGGCCATGCGGCCGGCCAGGAGCAGGAATGCTCCGACGGCGACCGAGTAGCCCGAGAGCACCCAGGAGAGACCAGCCTCGGTGGCACCCAGATCACGTCGGATCGACGGAAACGCCACGTTCACTATCGAGATGTCGATAACGGTCAGCAGAGCCGCCAGGGTTGCCACGGCCAGCGCCATCCAGGCACGACGGCCGACCTCAACTGGCTCACGCTGTTCCACCAACTACCCCTCGCCTCGGCCGGTCCGCCCACGCTAGGTGGGTGAGGAGCGTGTGGCCGAGACGGGTAACACCCGGGGGCCGGGCGGCCCGAGCCTGCTGAGCAGGCCGGGCCGCCCGGTTTACCCGGAAGGTTGGACGGCTACTCGCCGCCCGGGTTCAACTTGACGGTGCTGGGCCGCCAGTTCCTGCCTGTGGTGTCCATACCACGGCCGCTCATGATGTCGAGTGCTGCCTCGGCGTACTCGGTCGTGTACGCACCCGAGTCTGGTGCCGATGCCAGGATCGACTCGCTGGTGGACACTCCGATGGTCTGGTCCCATTGGCCCTTGTCCATCATGCCGACGCCGTCGGGTGACGGCCAGATGAGTCCGTTGATCTCGTTCATCTGCCACGCCTGGTGGGATGCACCAAGGGCGGAGCCGTTGGCGAGCACGATGTCGACACAGCTTGCGCTGTTGTCGCGACAGTAGGCCCAGCCCTCAAGCGAGCCGGCCACGAAGCGCTTCGTGACATCGGCATAGCCCTCGTCGTTGGCCAGCCTTGCACCGTCAGCCCAGATGGCGTCCTGGAGCATCGCCGTGCCGACGTCGTTCCAGTTGATGACCGAAAGGTCATCGGCCGTGTACAGGGCACCTGTTGCCGGGTTCGTCGCCTCGAGCACCTGTGCGTACTCGTTGTAGATCATCGCCTGCGAGGCGTCAATCTCACCTGTCAGCAGGGCGAGCATGTCAAAGCTCTGCTGGACCAGCGTGTAGTCGGAGCTCGGGTCGAGACCCACCTTGCGCGAACCGGCAAGGAGTTCGAACTCGTTGCCCCAGCCCCAGTTGCCGACAACCTTGCCTGCAAGGTCGGCTGGCTCGTTGATGCCGGAGTCGGCCCACGAGACCTGAAGGGTTCCGGAACGCTGGAACACCTGGGCAACGTTGACGATGTCCATGCCCTCTTCACGGGACACGAGCGCCTTGGGCACCCATGAAACCGCAAAGTCGGCTGCTCCTGATGCCAGCTGCTGCTGTGGAACGATGTCGACTCCGCCTTCGCGGACGGTCACGTCCAGGCAGTACTTGTCGTAGATCCCCTGGTCAACTGCAGCGAAGTAACCCGCGAACTGAGCCTGGGTAACCCACTGAAGTTGCAGGCTGACCTGATCGACAGAATCACAGTCGCCAGTCCCTACTGCTGCGTCATCCGAGCCACAGGCTGCAGCGACGAGGGTCATCGCCACCACCAGCCCAACTACTCGAGTTGTCCACTGTCTTTTCATGTTTCCCTCCCGGGATTGTTGTTTGAATCACTGCCCCCCACAGCGAGGCGCCAAGGCATGCTTACACGCTCAACTAGTAGGGCTGCAGCGAACAGGGCCAGGCCGACGGCCGATGCGACCGCGATTGCGGCCCATGCGACGTCGTACCGGGCGAAACCGGCGTTTGATGTGATCACGTTTCCGATGCGATCCTGGGGGCCACCGAAGTACTCGGCAACTATGGCGGCAATTACCGACAGGGGCGCAACCACCCTGAGGGCGTTGGCGAAGAACGGCAGTGCGTTGGGGACACGGACCTCGCGCATGATCGTCCATTCGCCGGCTGCGTATGAACGCATCAACTCGATCTCGTCTGGGTGCACCTCGGTCATGCCCTTCGCCGTGTTGATGAATACAGGGAAGAACACCACGGCGATGACCACGGCCTGGTTGCTCAGGGTGCCGGTGATCCCGAACCAGGCGTTGAAGATCGGGGCCAGTGCCACGATCGGGGTGGCGTTCACGGCCACGGCCAGCGGTGTGAGACCCTCGTTGAGCATCCTGAACCTGGTCGTGAACATCGCAAGCAGCACCCCGGCCAGGATGCCGACGAGCAGGCCGCTCACAGCAATCCGACCGGTCTCCCAACCGGCATGGCGGAGGACCGGCCACTCGGCCATCAGCTCAGCCAGAATCGAGGTGGGCTTCGGTAGCAGGAACTGGCTTATCCCGAACGCCCTGACAGCCCCTTCCCAGAGGCCAAAGCCGGCGAGGCCGACCACCACCGCCGGGCCGAGTGCGGTACCGCTCAGGACGAGTTGGCGAAGCCTCACTCTGCACCCCCGACCGAACGCAGTGCCTCTCGGATGGTCGTGGCAGCCGCAAAGAAGTCAGGGTCCTCCCTGGTGTCTGGGGTCCGCTCGCCCAGGTCGACGTCGATTATCGAATGGACCCGCCCCGGGCGGGGAGACAACACGATCACACGGTTCGAGAGAAACGCCGCCTCGGAGATCGAATGGGTGACGAAGACCACGGTGGTTCCGGTTTCTCCCCAGATTCGAAGCAGTTCACCCTGCATGTGCTCACGGGTCATCTCGTCGAGCGCTCCAAATGGCTCATCCATGAGAAGCAGACGGGGCTCAAACGAGAGTGCACGGGCGATTGACACCCTCTGCTGCATTCCTCCCGAGAGTTGGCGCGGATAGTGGTCGCCGAACTCGTCAAGCTTGACCAGGTCCAACATCTCGGCCGAGCGGGCATTTCGATCGGTCTTTGACCAGTCGCGCAGTTCGAGAGGCAACTCGATGTTGGCCTTCACCTTGCGCCAGTCGAAGAGCCCTGCATGCTGGAAGACCATTCCGTAGTCCTGGCCTGTGCGGGACTCGTGGGCCGACTTGTCGAACACCGATACACCACCTGCAGTCGGTGTCAACAGGTCTCCGATGAGCCTCAACAGGGTTGACTTGCCACAACCGGAGGGGCCGATGAGCGTTACGAACTCCCCGGCACGGATGGTCAGGTCGATGCCGTCCAGCGCTGCAACCTCGCCGCCGGTCCCTTCGTTGAAGACCATGCCGACACCATCAACGACGACTGCCGGCACCTCGCCGCCCGAGCTCATGCCACGACCTCGTCGGTCCGACGGAGCACTAGCCGCTCAGCCATGCTGATCATCCCGAATACGAACAGCCCGAGTGCCGCTGCTCCGATCACCGATGCATAGAGGCGCTCGGGCCAGACGGCGTAACGAAGGGCGAACTCCAGAATTGCGCGACCGAGGCCCGTCTTGGTTCCAATGGAGATCTCTCCGACGATCGCCCCAACGACGCTGAGCGTGGCGGCAATCTTGAACGCGGGAAACAGGTAGGGGCGTGCTGCCGGAAGGCGCAGCTTGAACAAGGTCGTACGCCACGGAGCGGCATAGGAGCGCATCAGCTCAACGTGGGCCGAATCGGGTGACTGGAGACCACGGAGGGCGCTGACGGCAACCGGGAAGAAGGTCAGGTAGGTCGAGATGAGCGAGATGCTCACTATGTCAGGCATCCCCTGATTGCGACCCCACGTGACGATGATGGGAGCAAGCGCGATCAGCGGAACTGTCTGGGAGACGTTGATCCACGGCAGGAGGCCACGCTCGGCCACACGCCACCGCAGCATCAGCACGGCAAGCCCGATCCCGATTGCCGAGCCCAGGAAGAAGCCGATCGCCGCCTCCTGGAGCGTGAACCACGCCTTCTTGAGGAGGAACACGCTGAGCGGCAGCGTGGACCGACCGTCGCGGATGTCAGATACGAGTTCGGCCGCGATGTCTGCGGCATGCGGCATGATGATGTCATCGGTTGAGACCGGCAGTTCGATGCCGGTACCGGGCCAGTTGCCGCCCGTCTGCTGGCCCATCCACTTGTAGCCCTCCCAGAGGACAACGATCACGAGGATCGCCAGCGCTGTGGTGACGACGGTCCGTATGACCTTTGTGGCGGTTGCAGTTCGAGCGGGAATCAAGAGGTCACCGATCAGGTCATGGCGGGGATGATCCGCTGGCCGTAGGCGTCAAGGGTCTCGTCCTGTTGGTCGTGCATGAGGTAGACGGCGAACTGGTCGACACCTAGGTCGCGCAACTCCTCGAGACGTTCAAGGTGGGCTGACTCGGTACCCAGGATGCAGAACCTGTCGATGATCTCGTCCGGTACGAAGTCGGTGTGCTCGGCTCCGGCTCTGCCGTGGTCGGTGTAGTCGTACCCCTTGCGCCCCTCGATGTAGTCGGTCAGGGCGGCAGGCACCGCCGTGCCTTCGCTTCCGTAGCGGCCTACCAGGTCGGCCACGTGGTTCCCGACCATGCCGCCGAACCATCTCACCTGGTCTCGCTGGTGTGCGATGTCGTCCCCCACGTACGCCGGTGCGACGACACAGATGTAGATGTCGTCAGGGTCACGGCCGGCCTCCTCGGCTGAGGCACGCACGGCACCAATGGTCCACTCGGCAATCTGGGGGTCGGCCAGCTGGAGAACGAAGCCGTCGGCGACCCTTCCGCACAGAGCGAGCGCCCTGGGCCCGTATCCGGCCATCCAGATGGGAAGCGACCCACCTGAGCGCCATGGGAACTTCTGGCGGGTGCCGTTGTAGTCGACCTCCTCGCCCTCGGCGAGGCCCTTGATTACGCCCATCGACTCTTCGAGGGTGGCCAGGTTGCAGGGCTTGTGTCCGATCACCCTCATGGCCGAGTCGCCGCGCCCGATACCGCACACGGTGCGCTCCCCGTACATGTCGTTGAGGGTGGCGAACACCGACGCTGTCACGGTCCAGTCGCGTGTGCCCGGGTTGGTGACCATCGGGCCTACGACCATGTTGTCGGTGGCGGCCAGCATCTGGCTGTGGATGACATACGGCTCCTGCCAGAGCACGTGGCTGTCAAATGTGTAGGCGTGGGTGAAGCCGAGGCCCTCGGCCCGCTTCGTCAACTCGATGACCCGCCCTGCCGGCGGGTCGGTCTGCATTACCACCCCGAAGTCCATCATCTCCCCCTTTGCACGACCTCGATGTCGTGTCGAATCCTGTCCTGTCCTGTCTGGTCCCTGGTCTGTGATCAGTCGTTCCTGGGAAAGCCCAGATCGACACTGCTGGTGGATGGGTCCGGCCAGCGGCTGGTAACGACCTTGGGCCGCGTGTAGAACCTCATCCCCTCGGGCCCGTACATGGTCGTATCTCCGAAAAAGGAGTCGTTCCAGCCGCCGAACGAGTGGTAGCCGACCGGAACTGGAATCGGGACGTTGATGCCGACCATGCCGGCCTCGACATCGCCCTGGAACTGCCTTGCAGCACCACCATCGCGGGTGAAGATGGCAGCTCCGTTGCCGTATGGGTTGTCGTCGATCAGCTTGACGGCCTCGGCGTAGCTGTCGCTGCGTACCACCGACAGCACCGGGCCAAAGACCTCGTCGCGGTAGACCGACATGTCGGTGGTGACCCTGTCGAGCAGTGACACCCCGAGGAAGAAGCCGCCTCCGTCGAACGCCTGCGCGCGACCGTCGACCACCACATCGGCTCCGTCGGTAGAACCGGACTCGATGTAACCGGCGACACGGTCACGGTGTTCTGCGGTAATGAGCGGACCCATCTCCGAGGCAGGGTCGTCACCGGGCCCGATCACGAGCTTCTCCATACGAACCCTTATTGCCTCAACCAGCGGATCGGCGATGTCACCTACAGCGACGACGACCGACACGGCCATACACCGCTCGCCTGCCGACCCGTAGGCGGCTGAGACAGCGGCATCGGCTGCCAGGCCCAGGTCGGCGTCGGGCAGCACGATCATGTGGTTCTTTGCTCCACCGAGGGCCTGGATGCGCTTGCCGTTGGCAGTCCCGGTCGAGTACACGTAGCGGGCAATCGGGGTGGAACCGACGAAGCTGACTGCCCCGACATCAGGGTGTTCAAGCAGCCTGTCGACCGCCTCCTTGTCTCCGTTGACGAGGTTGATCACACCTGGTGGGAAGCCTGCTTCCTGGGCCAGTTCAACGACGAACCTGGGTGCTGACGGGTTCCGTTCGGATGGCTTGAGGATGAACGTGTTTCCGCATGCCACTGCATTCGGGAGCATCCATAGCGGGACCATGGCGGGAAAGTTGAACGGGGTTATTCCGGCGCAGACACCTACGGGTTGGCGCACCGTGTAGACGTCGACTCCGGTGGAGGCGAGCTCGCTGTAGCGGCCCTCGAGGGTCTGGGCGAATCCGCATGCGAACTCGATGTTTTCGATGCCCCTGGCCACCTCGCCACGCGCGTCGTCTGCGACCTTGCCGTGTTCTGCGGTCAGCCGCCGGGCTATCTCGTCGGCGTTGTCGACGACCAGGTTCCGGAAGGCGTAGAGCAACTTGGTGCGTCGTGCGATCGAGACGTTTTTCCACTCGGCGAACGCAGCCCTGGAGGACGCCACGACAGAGTCGACCTCGGCGGCCGATGCCAGATCGACCTGGCCGGTCTGTTCGCCGGTGGCCGGGTTGAATACCGGTCCTGTCCGGCCTGAACCAGATTCGACAGCTCTGCCGTCGATCAGGTGCTGAATCTGCAACATGCACTACTCCTGGTGATCTGAACGTGGATTGTGATTGGCGCTCTGGCGTGCCCGCAGGGCGTCAGAGGAGGTACGAGGAGAGACCACGGCGCAGGTACGCACCGTCACCCTTCACACCGTGATAGGTCTCGTCGGCGATGAGCACCTTGCCCTTGGACAGCACGGTGTCGACCCGACCATCGATCTCGACACCCTCGTAGGCCGAGTAGTCCATGCTCATGTGATGGGTGTCCACTGACAGCGTGGTCGAGCCGTTCGGGTCGTAGAGGACGATGTCGGCATCGGACCCCGGGGCTATCACGCCCTTTTGTGGGTAGAGCCCGAACATGCGTGCCGGCGTCGTTGAGCAGGTCTCAACCCAGCGTTCAAGGGACAACTCGCCCATGACCACGCCCTGGTAGATGAGGTCCATTCGGTGTTCCACCCCGCCGATTCCGTTGGGGATTGCCCTGAAGTCATCGAGGCCCAGTTCCTTTTGGTCCTTCATGCAGAACGGGCAGTGGTCGGTGGAGACGACCGCCAGATCATTGGTGCGGAGGCCACGCCACAGGTCGGTGTGGTGCGTGTGCTCCCTGGTGCGCAGTGGCGGCGAGCAGACGTAGCCGGCGCCGGCAAAGCCGGGAAGGCCCAGGTGGTCCTCGAGGTTCAGGTAGAGGTACTGGGGGCAGGTCTCGGCAAACACGTTGTGGCCGTCGTTGCGGGCCGCAGCAACCGCTGCCAGGGCCTCGCTGGCCGAGAGGTGAACGAAGTAGACAGGTGCACCAGCTACAAGTGCCAGCTGGATGGCCCGGTTGGTGGCCTCGCCCTCGAGAGCCGGAGGACGGGTGATGCCGTGGTAGACGGGGTCGGTCTGGCCGCGGGCGGCAGCCTGCTCGGCCAACACGTCGATGGCTATGCCGTTCTCGGCGTGCATGCAGATGAGGCCACCGTTGTCGGATGCCTTCTGCATCGCCCGAAGGATCTGACCATCGTCGCTGTAGAAGACACCCGGATAGGCCATGAACAGCTTGAAGCTGGAGATTCCCTCGCCGACGAGGTTGTCCATCTCCTTGAGAGCGGCCTCGTCGACACCGCCGAGGATCATGTGGAACCCGTAGTCGATCGCGCACTCGCCCTCGGCCTTGGCGAACCATGCGTCAAGTGACTCCCTCACGTTCTCGCCGTCACGCTGCACGGCAAAGTCGATGATTGTCGTGGTTCCGCCCCAGGCAGCCGCCCGGGTACCGATCTCGAAGGTGTCGGACGCGAAGGTGCCTCCAAATGGCAACTCCATGTGGGTGTGGGCGTCGATGCCCCCGGGGACCACGTACTTTCCGGCTGCGTCAATCACCTTTTCGGCACCGCTCTCGGCTGATGCCGCGGCATCGCTGCCTGGCTGCAGCAACGCTGCAATCTTCTGGCCATCGACCAGAACATCGGCATCGTGTCGCCCTGTCGGGCTTACAACCGTTCCGTTCTTGATGAGGATCGTCATGTCCTGCCTCCTGTTCGTTTCATCAGCATGTTGGTCTGCTCAGGTCGTGCCGTCCAGCCTCAGCCGGCATCTGTCAGCGAGCCGAGCGCTGCAGCGATGATCTCGCCGGCCTTGTCGATCTCGTCTGGCGTGACCGTCATGGGCGGTGCAATACGAAGCACGTTGCCGTACAGGCCCCCCTTGCCGATCAACACACCACGTGCTCTCGCCGCCTCGAGGAGGCGGGCCGCTGCATCGGCATCAGGTTCGTTGGTTCCAGGACGCACCATTTCAAAGGCGAGCATCAGGCCGCGGCCCCTCAACTCGCCTACGGACTGACATGCGTCGGCCGCCGGCCGCAGAATGGCCTCCAGTCGGGCGCCCATCTTCTTGGAGTTGTCCTGGAGGTCGTTGTCGAGCATGTACCGGATGGTCGCAAGCGCACCTGCGCTGCTGAGCGGATTGCCTCCGAAGGTGGAGAGCGAGTTGCCGGGCAGGGAGTTCATGAGCTCGGCGCTGGCCACAACTCCTCCAAGGGCCAGGCCGTTGCCCACCCCCTTTGCGAAGGTGAGGATGTCGGGCGTGATGCCGTGTGCCTGGTATCCCCAGAAGTTGTCTCCGGTCCGGCCCCATCCGGTCTGCACCTCGTCGGAGATGAAGAGGACCCCGCGGTTGTCGAGCTCCTTCTTCATCTCGCCAAAGAAGCCGTCTGGTGGAACAGCGAAGCCACCGACGCCCTGGATGGGTTCGGCGATCATCGCCGCTACATCGCCCGAGGTCATCATGTCGAACACCTGGACCAGGTCCTCGACGCATGCGGTTGTGTAGGCATCGTCGTCCAGCGCCCGGAAGGGGCTGCGCATGCGGTAGCCACCCTGCACATAGTTGACCGAGAGGCCGCTGACGCTGGTCGGTGACCACGCCCGCTGTGCCGTGATGGCGATGGTGCTGAACGAACGGCCGTGGTAGCTGTTGCGCAGGGCCAGAATCTGATTTGACTTCCGGTAGGTCGTCGCCAAAAGGAGCGCTGCGTCATTGGCTTCGGTTCCGGATGTGGTGAAGAACACCCTTGCATCTGGAATCCCCGACAGGTCCGCTACCAGCTCGGCGAGCTCGATCATCGGCTCTGAGAGGTACAGGGTTGAGGAGTGGAGAACCTTGGAGGCCTGCTCCTGGACCGCCTTTGTCACCTCGGGCACGTTGTATCCCAGGCTGGTGGTGAGGATTCCGCCGAAGAAGTCCAGGTATCGGTTTCCCTCGACATCGACCACATGACGTCCCTCGCCGTGGTCCATTGAGATGGGCGGGTCGTAGTAGAGAGCCAGCCAGGAAGGAAGAACCGCCTGATGACGGTCGAGGAGCTCTGAGTTGGTTGTCATGGTCGCTATCTCCGGTAGGTCGGGCTGGGCCGCCGTCAGGCTGAGGTCAGCGGGCCGTACATGTCGGGCCTGCGGTCGCGGTAGAAGGCCCACTGGTTGCGGACCTCGTCGACCTGGTCAAGGTCGAGGTCGCGGATGATCAGCTCGGCGTCCTGATCGGAGCAGACATCGCCAACGAACTGACCACGCGGGTTGGCGAAGTAGGTGGTCCCGTAGAAGTCGTTGTCGCCCAACGCCTCGATACCGACGCGGTTGATGGCGCCGACGAAGTACATGTTGGCTGCGGCCGAGGCTGGCTGTTCCAGCTGCCACAGGTACGAGGAGAGGCCGCGGCTGGTCGCCGACGGGTTGAACACGATCTGGGCGCCGTTGAGGCCCAGGGCCCTCCATCCCTCGGGGAAGTGCCGGTCGTAGCAGATGTAGACACCGACCTTGCCGACGGCTGTGTCGAACACCGGGTATCCGAGGTTGCCGGGGCGGAAGTAGAACTTCTCCCAGAAGCCCTTGACCTGGGGGATGTGGGTCTTGCGGTACTTGCCGAGGTAGGTGCCGTCGGCGTCGATGACGGCCGCCGTGTTGTAGAGCAGGCCCTCCTGTTCCTTTTCGTACATGGGCAGGACCACGACCATGCCCAGTTCGGCCGCCAACTCCTGGAACCGCTTTGTGGTCGGCCCATCTGGAATGGCCTCGGCGTAGTCGTAGTACTCGGTTTCCTGCACCTGGCAGAAATAGGGGCCGTAGAAGAGTTCCTGGAAGCACATGATCCGGGCTCCTGCTGCTGCCGCCTCGCGCATGTACCTCTCGTGGAGTTCGATCATCGACTCCTTGTCACCGGTCCAGGCCGTCTGGACCATTGCCGCCCGTACCTCGCTAGCCATTGGGTTCTCCTCTGTGGTCTGGTTCCGCCAGCGGTTGATGCCGCCGCGGTTGCCCTCTGCCGTGTTGTGCGACAGTATTGCCAAATCGTTGTGCAGACAATCCATTCTTTGTTACACACAAACATTTCACAGGGGGGCTGCTACCCCCCCTGTGTCCCGAAATCCAGGAACATGACCGAATCCACACTCACCGCCATCACCAACGCTGTCGGCACCAGCACCGGACCCGCCGAAATTGCCTCGACAATCGGCAGGCTGATCAGCGACGGGAGCATTCCGAGCGGCGACCGCCTGCCAACGGTCAGAGCGCTGGCCCGAAGCCTCAACGTGAGCCCCTCGGTCGTCGCCGACTCGTGGCGCCGACTTCACCATGCAGGCCTCCTCGCCACCGAGGGCCGCCGCGGAAGCTTTGTCCGGGCCCGCCGCCAACCTGAGGACCCGGGGCGCTTCTGGCAGGTACCCGTCAACCCTCACACGTACAGGCTGGACCTCAGCACGGGAACTCCGGACCCGGCCCTCCTACCACCGCTGGGACCGGCCCTGGCTGCACTCCGGGACGAACCACCGGTCTCGAGCTATCTGGACCAACCCACCCTGCCCACCCTGTCAGAGCTGCTCCGGGAGCGCTGGCCGTTCGAACCTGCGGCACTCACGGTCGTCGACGGCGCCCTCGACGCCCTCGACCGGATGATCGCCGCAACGGTCAACTACGGCGACAGGGTGCTCGTGGAAGATCCAGGATTCCCCCCGACCATCGACATGCTCGAACTGGCTGGCGCCGAGCTGATCCCGGTCCAGATGGTTGAGGGCGGCCTCGACCCCGACTCCCTCTCCCGGGGCCTTGCCATGGACCCGAGCCTCCTGGTCCTACAGCCCCGCGCCCACAACCCGACAGGATGGAGCCACGACGCCGAGAGGGTCGACCTGCTCGCAGACCTCCTGGAGGGCTCAAACCTGTTGATCATCGAGGACGACCATTCGGGCGAGGTATCCGGTTCACCCCTTCACAGCCTCGGAACCCGGTTACCTGACCAGGTCGTCCACATACGCAGCTTCTCCAAGGCCTACGGCCCCGACCTGCGTCTAGCCGCCGTAGGGGGCTCGGGACCGGTCATCGAAGCCATGGTCCACCGCCGCCAACTGGGTCCAGCATGGAGCAGCCGGCTGCTCCAGGGTGTGCTTCTCCAACTTCTCACAACCCGGACCACTGCAGAAACTGTTGCCACAGCAGCAGCCACCTACTCAACGCGTAGGACATCGCTCATCAACAGCCTCAGAGCCCACGGGGTGACCGTGCCCGGCACATCTGGGATCAACCTGTGGCTCGAGGTCGGAGACGAGACGAATGCCCTGGTAGCCCTGTCCGCCCGGGGAATTGGTGCAGCTCCGGGCAGCCCCTTCATGGTCGGCCCGGGAACACCCCCGCACCTGCGGCTCACCGTCGCAACTGTCGACACGGGCTACGACGAACTGGCAGCAACCCTCGCCGAGGCCGCCTCGATCCCCCCTGGGCGCAGGGTCGGAGCCTGAACGCATGCCACCCCAGCAGCACGGCGCCCCCTGGTCACGACGATCGTTCCTGCAGATGGCGGGTGTGGGAGGGCTGGCTCTGGCAGCAGGCTGCGCAACGACATCTCCCCAGGCCAGCCCGGTGACTACCACACCGCTCGTCAGGGCCACCGGTCCGCGCTCGATTCCCGACCCCACCCACTGGCGGGTGACCCGCTGGGGTACTGACCCATGGTCGCTCGGCTCCTACTCGTACCTGCCGGCCGGCACCTCGGCAACGTCGCGGGCTGCACTCGCAGGTCCGGTCGGTGACCGCCTGTTCCTCGCTGGAGAGGCCACCGACTCCGACTACCCGGGAACGGTCCACGGAGCCCTCAACTCCGGGCGGCGCGCAGCATCACAGGTGCTTGAGGGTCACGGTCACCGCTCAGTTGTGGTGGTAGGTGCGGGAGCCGCTGGCCTCGGGGCAGCGCAGGCCCTGGTCGATGCCGGCTCCGATGTGGTCGTGGTCGAGGCGAGGGACCGGATCGGCGGACGGGTCTGGACCGACGACCTGGGTGACGCACCTGTCGACCTGGGTGGTTCGTGGATCCACGGGGTCAGAGGCAACCCTCTCGCCGAGTTGGCCGACTCCCTCGACATCACCCTGGTCCATACCGACTACGACAACTCCGTCCTCTACGACACCGACGGCTCCCCGATGGACTGGAGTCGACTCGACCATCTGTACGAGGCCCTGGTTGATGCCGCCCTGTCGAGTTCGTCGACGCGTGCGATGGGGCCCGAGTTGACGCCCATCAGGGAACGGCTCAACGCAGAGGAACAGAGGTGGTTCGACTTCCTCATCACCTCGGAGATCGAACACTGGTGGCCGGCCGACGTGGACAGGCTGGCAATGGCGACGGCCTTCTTCGGCAAGGCCTTCCGTGGTGGCGATGCAGTGCCGACCACTGGCTACCGCCCGATCATCGAGAGCCTTGCTGCAGGCCTCGACATCCGTCTGGGAACAGCGGTGTCGAACGTGGACCACGGCGGCCCCGGGGTGGTCGTCGACTCCACACAGGGCAGGTTCGACGCAGACGCAGTCATCGTAACCGTCCCCCTCGGGGTCCTTCAGGGGGGCAGGATCCGCTTCACCCCCGACCTGCCCTATTCCACCGTCTCAGCTGTGCAGATGCTGGGCATGGGGTTGATGAACAAGGTGGTGCTCCGCTTCCCGGAGGTATTCTGGGATGAGCAGGCCGACCTCATCTCATACGTACCTTCGACGAAGGGCCATTTCGTGGAGTGGTACAACGCCGTGTCGTGGACCGGTCAACCGATTCTGGTCGGCTTCAACGCCGCCAGGGCCGCCGCAGAGATCGAGACCTGGTCTGACGACGCCACCATCGAGGCCGCCTTGGATACGTTGGACGTCATCTACCGCTGACCCTGCCCAAAGGACCGATGCCCGATGACACGTGACCTACTGATTCGTGCGGGTGACGCTCTGCTTGACGAGCGTCGCCAACTCACCATGGACGAGCTTGCCGAACTGTCAAGGGTGGGCGACGACGACGTCCCATCACTTGCGGCGCTGGCCCACGAGGTGCGCCTGAGTTGGGCGGGGCCGACAGTCGACGTGGAGGGCATCTTGTCAGTCAAAACCGGCGGCTGCCCCGAGGACTGCCACTTTTGCAGCCAGTCGGCCCAGTTCGACACGCCGGTCAAGGCCGTTCCGTTCCTCGACCGGGACGAGGTGGTCGCCGCCGCCAGGGAGACGGCGGCACTCGGGGCATCGGGGTTCTGCATCGTTCTGGCGGTCAAGGGCCCCGACGAGACGACCATGACCCGTATCCTCGACCTTGTACCGGTAATCCGTGACGAGGTGGGAATCAACGTCAACGTCAGCGCCGGCACCCTCACCAGCGAACAGGCCAGGCGCTTTGCCGATGGTGGAGTCCACCGCTACAACCACAACCTGGAGACGGCACGCAGTTTCTTTCCCGAAGTCGTGACGACACACACCTGGGACGAGCGTCGCGAGACCTGCATGCTGGTTCGTGAACACGGTATGGAACTTTGCTGTGGCGTACTTCTCGGCATGGGCGAGAGTCGCGAGCAGCGCCTCGAACTGCTCGACCAGGTCCGCCAGGTCGAACCCCACGAGGTTCCCATCAACTTCTTGAACCCGAGGCCGGGCACCCCACTTCAGGTGCGCAGGCCGTTGGGTGCGCTTGAGGCGTTGCGCTGGATCGCCATCTTCCGGTTGGGACTTCCGTCGGTGATCCTCCGCTACGCCGGTGGCCGCGAAATCACCCTGGGTGACCTCCAGTCAATGGGTATGACATCTGGGATCAATGCCCTGATAGTCGGCAACTACCTCACGACACTCGGCCGCACGCCCGAGGAGGATCTCAGCATGCTCGAGGACCTTCAGATGCCGATTGGCGTACTCTCAAGCGCGATCTGACCCGGGTGCCGGAACAGACAACTCCCAGATTCTGCCCCGGTTGCGGGAACTCCAGTTGTCGCGGCTGTCTTCCAGCATTCGACCCACCGCGTTATTGTCCGCTCTGCAGTAGTTGGCTCCGAGTAAAGGTCCACACGAACGGCTGGGAGTCGACCTGTAGGGAGTGTGGAGACATCCGGCGGGGATGACTCGCGCAAGATGCGGTCATGGTTCGCCTCGGCGCAGCCCAACCGGGTCCGGGTACGGGAACACCGTCAAGCATGCGCTTCGGCACCGATCAGGGCTGCGGACTGTTGGTGGAGTCGGAGGAGGCAGTGGAAGGCAACTCTTCGGCCTGGACGTGACGGGGAAGGGCCTCCACTTCGCTGGCGACAGGCAGTTCTGTCGAGCCGGCTCCCAGATCGGGGAACTTGCGCATGGTCACCAGCAGCCTTCCATCGACCGAACCCACCAGGTCGTTGAAGGCACCGACGGCTGTGGAAAGTCCCCGGCCGGTCTTGTCGACGTGGCCGAGGACCACGCCTACCCGGTCATAGAGCTCCTGGCCCAGGTCGGCTATCTCCCTGGCGTGCTCGCTCACGCGGGCCTCCTGCCAACCCCGCGAAACAGCCCAGAGAAGGGCCAGCAGGTTCACCGGCGAGGCCAACAGCACCCGTTGTTCCATGGCCTCGTGGAGCAGGGAGTGGTCGGCGCGCAGGGCATCGGCCAGGAAGGACTCGCCGGGTACGAACAGCACCACGAACTCGGGGGCCGGGCCGTCGTCCTGCTCCCAGTACTTCTTGCCGGCCAGCGCCTTCACATGGCTGCGCAACGCCGATGCGTGGCGGGCCATGTGGGCCTCAACCTCTGTGGCGTCGGTCGCAGCCTGGGCATCCAGGTATGCCGCTAGGGGAACCTTGGAATCGACCGCAATGTGTGCTCCGTTGGGCAGGCGGACACGCACGTCGGGGCGACCGCGTGAGCCCTCGCGGTTCTCGCCGGTGAACTGTTCGTCATAGTCGCAGTAGCGCGCCATGCCCGATAGTTCGATGACGTTGCGGAGTTGGTTCTCACCCCAGGCACCACGGGCCGTGGGTGACCTGAGCGCCTCGGAGAGGGTGATGGTCGATGAGGTCAGCTCGGTGATCTGGCGACCCATCTCGCCGGTCATCTTCTGGACCGCCCCCTTGTCCTGCTCGTGGGCCGAGCGGAGGTCGCCGACCGTCTTTCCAAGTTGCTCCATCTGCTTGGAGAACGGATCAAGCAGGCCCTTGGTCTGGGCCTGAACGGCGTTCATGCGCTCGGTAGCGAGGGTAAGGAACTGCTCGTTGTTGGCTTGCAGGGCAGAGGTGGCGGCTACTCCCATCTGGGTCTTCACCTCGGCACCGATCAGTTGGGCGAGTGCTGCCGCGTCGAGGGTCGGCTCAGCGGTCTGTGGGGGGTTGCCACGCCGAACCGCCCAGACAACGGCCACTGCGGCTACGAGAATGGCTGCAACGGTCACGAGTTCCATGGAACGGAGGGTACGCACCCTCTGTGACAGGTGCAGGGCATACCCGAAGTTCCGCTCATGAGTGGGAGATCAGGTGGCCCAGCGGGCGGGGTCTATCCGACAGGCGAACCCGACAAGGTCATCGCCCTCAGCACGCCGGGCCGCATTGCTGCGGGCAGCCTCGGCGAGGCGCCCAACGGCCTCTCTCCCCCCCATCGCCGCTGACTCGAAGCCACCCTGTTCGTCAACCTGGCGCACCCTGAAGGCCCGGGCCACCTCGGAGTCCCAGAACGACACGTTCATCTCGGTGTCACCCTGGAAGGAGGTGAAGATGAGGTTGGCTGAGCCGATGGTCGCCCAGCGGTCATCAACGACCATTGTCTTGGAGTGGACGTAGATCTCCTCGTAACCCCACGACCTGCGGGCCGCCGGTGCCGCCAGGCAGAAACCGGCGAACCCACCCAGGGCGGCCAGGGCGTCGTAGCCGGCAGCTATGCCCGGAAACGCCCGGTACCTGGCCAGTTCGGGCATGGGGTCGCCGGGCACCAACGCAACGACCACAACCCCTCTCTCCAATGCCTCTCCGAGCGCCACAAGAACCACCCGACTGAGCAGTATCTGGTCCTCGATGTAGATGTACTCCTCCGCTCCCCCGATCGCCGCCAGGTACTGCGCACGGATGCTGTTCTCACCGTCAGGCAACGACGGGTAGAGACCGGGAAGGACGCTGCGCACTATCTGAGCGGTCGTGTCGCCGGCCGGTGCGGTCCGGCCCGTCGGAAGGTCAAGGTCCTCGGTGCCGGCCGTCGGCCACGCCCCATGCTCCCGGTCCCGTTCAGAGGCGCCGTTCCAGCGCATCACGAAGTTGTCGTGAACGTCGGTGACTGCGGGACCCCTGACCATGCAGTGCACGTCGTGGATGTTGGCGTACCTGCCGTGCCGGGCCGGTTCATCGTGGTCCCGACCGGCCATCGACCCGGCACCAATGTTGATCCCGCCGACGAACGCGACCTCGTCAGGGGTACCGGCATCGATCAGCCAGACCTTCTGGTGCTGACAGCGCATGCCGACAGCATCCCAGCGGGCCTGCCATCCGGTGGCCCTACCGGCCAACAGGGCAGTGGACTCCTCATCTCCCGGGAGGGTGTCGTCGGCCCGGGCGGCCTCACCCTCCGGGTGCCAGAGGAGAATCCGCACGTCGATCCCACGACCAGCCGCCAGATCCATGAGGTCCAGGAAGGTCCCGCGCCCTCCGGGGAACGTGGCACCGGTTTCGATGAAGGCGACACAGACCCATACCGAGGACACAGCCGCCTCCACCGCCTCTGCGATCAGGTCGAAGGCGAAAGCGCCGTCCACCAGTGGCCTCACCAGGTTGCCCTCGCGCGGTGCAAAGGATGCCTCTGCCGGTGGGGGGTACACGCTCAGGTCATCAGGGCCGGTCGCCATGTGTGAACGGTAGTCAGCGGGCCTTCCTGACACGGCTCTCGGCGGTTTGGCAGCGGTACAGTCCGGGGGTGCGCGCCCTCGTTATCGAACACGACGAACATGGACCGGCCGAGAGCGTCGGTGCCCACCTTGAGGAGCGTGGCTTCGAACTCGAGGTGTTCCTTGTCCTCGAGGATCCCGACAACCCCGTTTCGCACAAGCCGTTTCCGGATGCCGCCGGCTACGACGCACTGGTTGTCACGGGGTCGCCCTGGTCCCTGGCCGACCCGGCTCCGATCGGATCGTGGATCCACCGCGAGGTCGACATGGTGCGGGCCGCCCATGACGCAGGTACTCCGGTGCTGGGCATGTGCTTCGGGGGGCAGGTCATCTCCCGGGCACTCGGCGGTTCGGTCACCCGGGTAGAGCGACCTGAGTTCGGCTGGTGCCAAATTGAACCAACCAACGGCTCTCCACTGCCGGCCGGCCCGTGGTTCCAGTGGCACTTCGACGTGTTCACAGTTCCAGAAGGTGCCGTCGAGTTGGCCCGAAACGACTTCGGTCCTCAGGCATTCCGTCTCGGGCGCAGCCTCGGCACCCAGTTCCACCCTGAGGTCACCCCACGGCTGATCAGCGACTGGCTCGACCACGGAACCGAGGAGCTGGCCGCAAACGGAGTCAGCCCACAGGCGATGCTGGCCGAGACCGTTGAGAGGGCCGATGCCGCACGTGGCCGAACAGCCGACCTGGTCGACTGGTTCCTCGCCGAGGTGGCCGGGTTCTGAGCAACCAGCGAAACCGTCGGCATGTAGATTGCCGCTCACCATCCTGAGATCCAGAGACCGACGAGGCGAGGTACGACCATGTCTTCCCACCACCTGATGATCATCGGCGACGAACGTGTAGAGACCGACACCAGAATCGAGGTCAGATCGCCATACGACAACCGCCTCCTGGGAACGGTCGCCGAGGCCACGACCGACCACCTGGATGCAGCCGTCGCAGCTGCCGGGGCGGCCCTTGCTGCCGGGGTGATCCCCACGCATGAGAGGGCCGCAATCCTGGACCGCCTGGCCGTCAGCCTCACCGACCACCACGAGGAGCTGGCCCAGACGATCTCAGCCGAGTCCGCCAAGCCCATTGCGATAGCCCGCGTCGAGGCTGCACGAGCCGTTGACACAGTGCGTTTCGCTGCAGCGGTGGCGCGGACCATGACCGGCGAGTTGGTCACCATGGACGCCAGCTCTGCCGGTGTCGGAAAGACCGGCTGGGTCAAGCGGGTCCCGATCGGCGTCGTAGGTGCCATCACGCCGTTCAACTTCCCGCTGAACCTGGTCTGCCACAAGGTGGCCCCGGCCATCGCGGCTGGCTGCCCGGTCGTCCTGAAGCCGGCCGACAAGACGCCTCTCAGCGCCATTCGGCTCGGCGAACTGCTGCTGGACGAGTGCGGGCTGCCTCCGGGTTGGCTGAACGTGGTTCCCTGCTACGGACCTACTGCTGCCCACCTGGCCGAACACCCGGACGTGGCCATGATCACCTTCACCGGTTCTGCCGCTGTTGGTTGGCAGATCCGCGCCAATGCCCCACGCAAGCGGGTGTCCCTTGAACTCGGCAACAACTCACCGGTGATCATCGAACCGGATGCCGACGTGGCCTCCACCGCTGCCAGGATCAAGGGTGCAGCCTTCGGCTTCACCGGCCAGGTGTGCATCTCCACACAGCGGATCTACGTGCACGAGGACATAGCGACCGAGTTCACCGAGGCCCTGGTGGCCGAGACCGGATCTCTTGTCGTGGGGGACCCGGCAGATCCATCGACCGAGGTGTCCGCCCTCATCAACGCTGACTCGACGGAGCGGGTGGCCGCGTGGGTGGACGAAGCCGTCGCCGCAGGCGCCGTGGTGGAATGTGGTGGAGCAGTCGGTGGAGACGGCATCCTCTCGCCAACAGTCCTGTCGGGCATCACCCCGGACATGAAGGTGAGCTGTGCCGAGGTGTTCGGACCCGTCGTCGGCATCGCCACCTACACGGACTACGAGGACGCCCTGGCCCGTGCCAACGACACAATCTACGGACTTCATGCAGCCGTGTTCACCAACGACATCGCCAAGGCGCTTCGGGCGGCCGAGGTGCTCGACTTTGCCGGCGTGCTCGTCAACGAGGTCCCAACCTGGAGGGCCGACCACATGCCGTACGGAGGCATCCGCGACTCGGGCAACACCCGTGAGGGCCCCGCCTACGCGGTGCAGGAGATGACCGAGGAGCGCCTCATAGTCATCCAGCCCTGAGTACGGGGACGGCGCCCTTCCACGCCGTGGGAACCGTCCGTGACATTCGGCCCTGACCGCCGTCGACCTTCGCCTCTGGCAGGAATCCCGCCCCCGGCCGGTTCGTCAGCAACCAGCTACACGGCAACCCTCACAGTCGACATCGCGACCGGTCCCTAGGGCCTG
>JABHCN010000003.1 GCA_018673475.1 Actinomycetota bacterium
CCGCTGGCCGTTGCCACTGCCCCGATGCCTCCTTCGAGGCTGGCCATGCGCTCTTCGAATGCGGCAGTGGTGGGGTTGGAGATTCGTGAGTAGATGGTGCCGTACTTCTGGAGGGCGAAGAGGTCGGCGGCGTCGGCTGTGTCCTCGAAGACGAAGCTGGTGGACTGGTAGATGGGGACGGCGCGTGCGCCGGTGGTCGGGTCGGGTCCTCCTCCGGCATGGAGCGCACGGGTCCGGAACCCCCATCTGCGGTCGTTCACGACCAGATTCTACGGAACAGCGAAGCGGTAATATTGCACTATTGATCTTACCGCCCCTAGAATCGGTCGGATGAAGCGGAAACTGCTGGCCCCACCCCTGCCCAGCCTGCTCGACACGAACAGCGAGGCGTTCGTACAGAACCGCTCCGACATGCTCGAACAGCTCACCGTGATCGACGACCTCCTCGACGAGGCAGACGGCGGAGGCGGCCCAGCTGCAATGGACCGGATGCGGTCCCGGGGCAAGATGCCGATCCGCGAGCGCATCGCACACGTCCTCGACCCCGACAGCCCGTTCCTCGAGATCAGCCCACTGGCCGGATACGACTCCGACTACGCCGTCGGCGGCGGATTCGTGATGGGCATCGGCGTGATCGCCGGAACCGAATGCATGATCCTGGGCAACGACCCGACCGTGCTGGGCGGAGCCATCACCCCCTACATGGGCAAGAAGTGGATGCGAGCCATCGAGATCGCCAGGGACAACCGCATCCCCTACGTCAGCTTCGTGGAGTCGGCCGGTGCCGACCTACGGATCCCCACCGGCGGCAGCGAATCGAGGCGAAGGGTCCAGACAGAGCACTTCGCCGAGACCGGCGGCTTCTTCTACGAGATGATCGAACTCTCCAAGCTGGGCATACCCACCGTTTGCATCGTGTTCGGATCATCCACCGCAGGCGGCGCCTACCAGCCCGGAATGTCTGACTACAACATCTTCATCAAGGAACGCTCCAAGGTGTTCCTGGCAGGGCCGCCACTCGTGAAGATGGCAACCGGCGAGGAGTCAGACGACGAGACCCTCGGCGGTGGCCAGATGCACGCAGAGAGCTCAGGCCTCGCCGACTACCTGGCCGAGGACGAGATGGACGCCATCCGGATCTGCAGGGAGGTCGTCTCCCACCTGGACTGGAACAAGGAGGGCCCCGGCCCCACCCTCGTGGCCGATGAACCCGTCCACAACGCCGAGGACCTGCTCGGGCTGGTCAGCCGCGACCTGCGCCAACCCGTCGACGTCAGGGAGGTCATCGCCCGGGTAGCCGACGGCTCAAGGTTCGAGGAGTTCAAACCCCGCTACGGCCAGACAATGGTGTGCGGCTGGTCATCGATCCACGGCTACCCCATCGGGGTCCTCGGCAACAACGGTGTCATCCACCCTGAGGCCGCCGAGAAGGCAGCCCACTTCATCCAACTCTGCAACCGCCAGGACACCCCCCTGCTCTTCCTGCAGAACATCACCGGCTACATGGTCGGCCGCGAGGCCGAGGCCGATGGGATCATCAAGAAGGGCTCCCAGATGATCAACGCCGTAACCAACTCGACGGTTCCCCACCTGACCGTGATCATCGGCTCCTCCTACGGTGCGGGCACCTACGGCATGTCGGGCCGCGGCTACCGCAACCGCTTCACCTTCCTGTGGCCCACGGCCAAGATCGCCGTGATGGGTCCCAAGCAGATTGCCGGCGTCATGTCCCAGGTCCGCAGGGCAAGGGCCATCCGCAAGGGTGAGGACTTCGACGAGGCCGCCGACGCCGAGATCGTGAGAATGGTCGAGGAGATTCAGGAGGCCGGCTCCCTGGCGCTCGTGGCCACCGGTGCCGTCAGCGACGACGGCATCATCGACCCGCGCGACACCAGGACCGTGCTGGCCCTGTGCCTCTCAACCGTACGCAGCAAGGCGATAGAGGGCGCCCGCGGATACGGGGTGTTCCGGCTGTGACCATCACCTCGCTGCTCGTAGCCAATCGTGGCGAGATCGCCCGCAGGGTGTTCCGCACCGCCCGATCGATGGGCATCCGCTGCATCGCCGTGTACGTGGACTCCGACGCGGCGGCGCCGTTTGTGGCCGACGCAGACGAATCAGTCCACCTGACAGGCGGATACCTCGATGGCACCGAGATCATCGAAGCGGCACTCGCAGCAGGTGCCGATGCGATCCACCCGGGCTACGGGTTCCTTGCCGAAAACGCCGGGTTCGCCACTGCTGTCGAGAAGGCCGGCCTCGTCTGGGTCGGCCCGTCACCGCACGTGATCGAGACAATGGGCGACAAGCTGACCGCCAAGCAGGCCGCCACTGCCGCAGGGGTGCCGATCCTGCCCTCAAGCGACGACCCGACACTCGCCGCCGAGGTCGGGTTCCCGCTTCTGGTGAAGGCCGCTGCCGGAGGCGGCGGCAAGGGCATGCACCTGGTGGAGGATCCAGGCAACCTCGCCGAAGCCGTCGCCTCGGCACAACGCGAGGCCGCTGGCGCCTTTGGCGACGACAGGGTCTTTCTGGAGCGATGGCTACCCAGGTCGCGACACGTGGAGATACAGATCCTCGGCGATTCACACGGCAACCTCGTCCACCTGGGAGAACGCGAGTGTTCGATTCAGCGCCGCCACCAGAAGATCATCGAGGAGTCGCCATCTCCGGCAGTCGACGACACCCTCCGTACAGCGATGGGTAAGGCTGCGCTGAGCCTGGCAGGTGGCATCGGGTACAGCTCTGCGGGCACCGTCGAGTTCCTCCTCGACGACGACACCGGTGGGTTCTTCTTCCTCGAGGTAAACACAAGACTTCAAGTCGAGCACCCCGTTACCGAGGAGATCACGGGTATCGACCTGGTCCGGGAACAGATCAGGATCGCTGCCGGAGAAGCCCTCGGCTACTGCCAGGACGATGTCACCACGACCGGACACGCTGTTGAGGCACGCCTCTACGCGGAAAACCCGTCGGCGGGCTTCCTCCCCGCCACCGGAACCCTCGCCGCCTTCGAGGCCGCAGCCACACCGGAGGTCAGGTGGGATTCTGGCGTCGAGGTCGGATCACACGTGGGTGTCGAATTTGACCCGATGCTGGCCAAGGTCGTCGCTCACGGGCCCACCCGCACAGAGGCCGTAGGGCGCCTGGCACTGGCACTCGAAAGACTCCACATGGCCGGGCTCACGACAAACCGGGACTTCCTGGCAGCGACGCTGCGCCATCCCGCCTTTCTCTCAGGCGATACGACCACCGACTTCATCGAGCGGCACTCCCCGGCCACCGACCTGGAACCCGATGAGGACGAGTTGACGCGGGCCGCCATCACGGCAGCCATGTGGCTCCAGGGACGGAACCGCGCCGATGCCATGGTGCTGGAGGGAATCCCCAGCGGTTGGCGCAACGCCAGGCTCCCGGACCAGCAGATAGCCCTTGACTACGGGGACACCAGGATCGATGTCGCCTACAACTCACGACGCGACGGCAGTTTCAGGGTCAACGGGACAATCAAGGTCCGGGTCCACGACTGGTCTCGGGACGGTATCGACCTTGAGGTCGACGGGCGCCGTGCCAACAGCCGCGTCACCGGCACACACGACACGGTGTTCGTGCAGGTCTCCCGCGGCACGGTCGGCTTCGGTATCGTCCCCCGGTTCGTTCTACCCGGCAGCGAGGAGCCTTCCGGTGGCCTGACAGCACCCATGCCCGGAGTCGTGCTCGACATCAGGGTGGCCGCCGGCGACACCGTCACAACTGGTCAGACGCTCGTCGTGTTGGAGGCCATGAAGATGGAGCACCACATGAACGCACCCTTTGACGGTGAGGTGGCAGAGGTACTGGTCGTGGCGGGACAACAGGTCGACAGCGGGGTCGTGTTGCTGGTTGTGGATCCCCTCGAAGAGGACCTCGACGACACGCCATGACCGATCCCGTTCGCATCGCCAACTGCTCAGGTTTCTACGGCGACCGCCTGTCGGCCGCCTCCGAGATGGTCGAGGATGGCGACATCGACTTCCTCACCGGCGACTGGCTTGCCGAGTTGACCATGTTGATCCTTGCCAGGACCCAGGCAAAGCGGCCCGGCGGCGGATACGCCCGCACCTTCGTGACCCAGATGGAACAGGTCATGGGGTCATGCCTCGACAAGGGGATACGGGTTGTCTCAAACGCCGGAGGCCTCGACCCCGACAGTTGCGCCGAGGCGGTGGCAGAGGTTGCCGACAAACTCGGGCTCTCACCGACCATTGCATGGGTCGCAGGCGACAACCTGCTCCCACGCCTTGACGACCTGACTGCAGCAGGGGTGGACCTGGCCCACATGGAGACCGGTGAACCCATCGGCGACACCTCCCGGTTCATCAGCGCCAACGCCTACCTGGGCTGCTGGGGCATCGTCGAGGCCCTGGAGGGTGGCGCAGACATCGTCATCACCGGGCGTACCACCGATGCCGCCATCGTGTGCGGGCCGGCCGCATGGCACCACGGCTGGTCCCGAGACGACTGGGACCCATTGGCGGGAGCCGTCGTAGCCGGGCACGTAATCGAGTGCGGTACGCAGGCCACGGGTGGCAACTACTCGTTCTTCACCGAGGTGGCGGGCATGGAGCGCACCGGGTTCCCATGGGCCGACGTGGCGTCCGACGGGTCGTCGGTGATCGGCAAGCACGATGGAACCGGTGGCGAGGTCTCGGTGGGAACCGTCACCTCCCAACTGCTCTACGAGATCGGACCTCCCGCCTACCTTGGCCCCGACGTGACCGCCCGGTTCGACACGATCAACATCGAACAGGCCGGTGTCGACAGGGTGTCCCTCAGCGGTATCGCCGGTGAGCCCCCTCCGTCGACCCTGAAGGTCTCGATGAACGAACTGGGGGGTTACCGCAACGACGTGTCGGTGGCCCTGACGGGACTCGACATCGAGGCAAAGGCACGCCTCGTCGAGGATGCCTTCTGGCTCGCCTGTCCGACCGACCGTGACGACTTCGCCGAGGTCACCACAAGGCTGGTGCGCACCGACAAGGAAGACCCTGCATCCAACGAGGAGGCGGTGGCCCTCTGGCGGCTGACCGTGAAGGACCCCGACGAGCACAAGGTGGGTCGGGTCATCTCCAGTTCGGTGAACGAGTTGGCCCTGGCGACCATCCCGGGAATGTTCGGCATCGGCGGTGGCGGCGCAAGGCCGTTCGGCGTGTTCCGGCCGGCACTCGTACCTGCTGACCTGGTTCCCCAGCATGTCGCGTTCCTGGAAGGTGACCGAACCATCGTGGAGTCGGTGGCGCCGACCGGCGTGGTCGAGGTCGTGCCTGCTACAGGCCCCGATGCCCAGCGACCCGACGGCGATACCACCGCAGTTCCGATCGGCCATGTTGTAGGTGCGCGGTCCGGTGACAAGGGAGGAAACGCCAACATCGGCGTCTTCGCCCGCACCCCCGCGGCGTGGGCGTGGCTGGACTGGTTCCTCACCATCGACCGCCTGCGCACCCTCCTCCCCGAGGCCGCCGATCTGGAGATCGACCGCTACCGCCTACCCAGCCTGATGTCGCTCAACTTCTTGATCCACGGCATCCTGCAGGAGGGGGTGGCAGCCTCGACCCGTCAGGACGGCCAGGCCAAGGGCCTCGGCGAGTGGCTGCGCGCACGGGTCGTCGACATACCAGTCGAGTTGCTGGGCTGATCGTGGACTTCGACTTCCCGCCCGACGATGACCCCCGCCGCCTCAAGGTGCGGGCCTGGCTCGACGACCACCCCGAACCGTCGGCTCAGGACCTCGTCGATGCCGGCTACGTGGTCCCGCACTGGCCCGAACCGTGGGGCCTCGCCGCCGAACCGATGCACCAGCTGGTCATCGACGACGAGTTGCGCAGGGCCGGTGTTTCGATGCCGTCAAATGCCATAGGAATTGGCTGGGCTGGCCCCACGATCCTGGCCGCCGGAACCGACGAGCAGCGCGCCCGCTACCTGCCCAAACTGCTCACCGCCGAAGAGACCTGGTGCCAGTTGTTCAGCGAACCAGATGCCGGGTCAGACCTTGCGTCCCTGGCAACCAGGGCTGTCAGGGACGGCGACGAGTACGTGGTCAACGGCTCCAAGATCTGGTCAAGTGGAGCCCACTACTCCGAACTCGGGATCCTCATAGCCAGAACCGACCCCAACTCACCCAAGCACAAGGGCATCTCCTACTTCATCTGCCCAATGGACCTGCCGGGAATCTCCATGACCCCGATCGTCGACATGACCACGGCGCACTCCTTCAACCAGGTCTTCTTCGACGATGTACGCATTCCAGCGGACCTGCTCGTCGGCGCCGAGGGGGACGGTTGGCGCCTGGCCAAGATGACCCTCTCCAACGAGAGGGTGTCGCTCTCGTCGGCCGGATCCCTGTGGGGGCTGGGCCCGTCAGCTGAGACGCTGCTCGACCTGGTCAGGCAGACCGGCGGAACCGACGATCCCGTTGAGCGACAGCGCCTCAGCGCCCTCTGGTGTGAGGCCGAGGTGCTGCGCCTCAACCGCCTGCGGACCCTCAGCTCCAGGTTGGCAGGCCGCACCCCTGGCGCCGAGGCGTCAATCCAGAAGGCCATGGCCGACGAGCACGGCCAGCACGTTCTCGAAACCGCAAAGGCGCTCGCCGGTGCCGAAGGGATGCTCGAGGGTTCTGGTCCAGCAGGCCAGCTGACGGCCGCTGCCGGATCGGGCCCGACCGAGAACAACCTGGGCGCCGACCAGTTCCCCGAGGTCGATCCGATCTGGCACTTCGGGTACATGTTCTCGCCCGCCCTGACCCTCGGCGGCGGCACCTTCGCCATTCAGCGCAATATCGTTGCCGAGATGGTGCTCGGCCTCCCGAGGGACATCAACGTTGAACAGGGAATGACCTGGTCCGAGGCCCGCCGCCCTTGAGTACCGACACCATCACCGCCAGGGCATCGACACTCGCCGGGCGCATCCGGGATGTGCCGACACCGACCCCGGTTCTGGACCGGGAACTGGAGCGCTCACTGACCGATCGTCAGCGCCATGTGCTCGACCAGCTGGGCCGCCTGTTCGACAGCGGCTTCGCCGACCTGACCATGGCCGACATGGCCTCGAGCCTGAACTGCTCACTGCGCACCCTCTACGAGCTGGCCCCGAGCAGGGAACAGCTGGTGTTGACGGTCATCGACCGAAATCTCTGGAGGGTCGGCCGCAGCGCAATGGGAGCCATCGACGACGTGGCACCTCTGGACGCCATCCGTACCTATCTCGAGGCCGCCAACGTCGCCGTTGCCGGTACAACCGCTCCTTTCGCGCGTGACATGGAGGCCGTTCCAGCCGCCCAGAAGCTGAGCGACGACCACTCCGACTACCTGGTAGCGGTGACACGCTGCCTCCTTGACATGGCCGTGGAGTGTGGTGACATCCCCGACGTGGATACAGCGGCTGTGGCGCGGGTCATGGCCAGCCTCGGTCGCGACTTTGCCCTTGCCCAGGTGTTTGCCACGCTGCGATCCTCGCCAAAGGAGGCCGCCGACGCCGTCCTCGGGGTCATCATGCGTGGCCTCACGACCAGCGACGATGATGGCCGGGTGATCGGCGACGAGGTCGACGACGACCGAAACGGAGCGCACAGGTGAAGGTCCATGAGATTGCAGCCGACCTGGCCGATGAACAAGACGCCCTTGACCGCATCGTGGCCCCTATCAACGAGACCGCATGGTCGACCGACACGCCAAGCCCCCGCTGGAACATCACCGACCAGATCGCACACCTCGCCTACTTCGACATGGCCGCAACCACGGCAATCACCGACCCTGACCGCTTCCGCAGCATGGTCGACGACCTCATGGTTGCGGCAGCCGGCGGAATCCTGGCTGTCGACGAGTTCACACTCGGTCCCTACCGGGCACTCGGCCCCAAGGGTCTGCTGGTCGAGTGGCGCGAGGGACGCGTCCGCCAGGCCGAGGCCGCAGCCACCCTGTCCGACGACACCAGGGTCACCTGGTACGGGCCGTCGATGGGCGCCCGCTCGTTCCTGACGGCCCGCCTCATGGAGGTCTGGGCCCACGGCCAGGACATCGTCGACGCTCTGGGAACCACCCGACCGCCAACCGATCGCCTGCGTCACATTGCCCAGTTGGGTGTCATAACCCGTGCATGGACCTACATCAACCGGAAACTGGACCCTCCCGCGACCGATGTCGACGTGATCCTCAGCGCACCATCGGGAGCGGAGTGGACCTGGGGCCCCGGCAACTCCACCGACACGGTGACCGGAAGTGCCCTCGACTTCTGTCTGGTCGTGACCCAGCGCCGCCATGTTGATGACACCGACCTGGCCGTCGTAGGCGAAGCCACACGCGATTGGCTGACCATGGCCCAGGCCTTTGCCGGACCTCCGACCGATGGACCCGGGGAGGGATCCGCCTGATGGCCCTCGTAGAGACCTCCCTCGAGGAAGGGGTCATGACCGTGACCCTTGCCGACGTGGACAACCGCAACGCCCTGAGTGCCCGGCTCACGGTCGAACTTGTAGACGCCCTCGATGCAGCCGATGCCGACCCCAGGGTGCGGGTGGTGGTCCTCACCAACAAGGGGCGGGTGTTCTGCGCCGGCGCCGACCTCTCCGAACGCTCATCAGGCGACGCTCCATCACGGGTGGTCAGCCCCCTTGAACTGTTCGGACGCTTCAGGAACTCACCCAAGCCCTATGTGGGCCGCATCGCCGGCCACTGTGTGGCAGGTGGCATGGGGCTGGCTGCAGCCATGGACATATCGGTCGCCACCGACGAGGCCAAGTTCGGCTTCACCGAGGTCCGGATCGGCGTGGCTCCCGCCATGATCTCGGTGATCTGCCTGCCCAAGATGCGTCCGGCCGACGCCAACGAGGCCTTCCTGCGGGGCAGCCGCTTTCCCGCTGCCAGAGCCGCCGAGCTGGGCCTGATCAACCGTGCCGTCCCCGCCGCCGACCTCGATTCAGCCGTCGACGAGGTGGTCTCGGACCTGTTGATGGGTGGGCCGCAGGCCCTGGCCGCAACCAAGCAGTTGACAAGCCGGGTGCCCCATATGACCGCCGACGAGGCGTTCGAGTGGACCGCCCGCCTCTCGGCTGACCTCTTCGCCGGCGACGAGGCCGCCGAGGGCATGGCAGCCTTCCTGGAGAAGCGTTCGCCACCGTGGCTGCCGTGACCCAGGGGCCTCCTCGGCGCTGCTGACCCATACGGCTACCCCAATAGGCTGACCCCACCATGAGCGTCAACCAGATGGCCACCTTCCTCTCCCTGCTGGCACTGGTGGCAGTGGCCATTTCCCTCGCCACCGGCATCTCGCTCGCAACGGCCACAGGAAGGTCAAGGCTCGCAACCCTGGGCGGTGCACCTCTACGCCTGGCTGCGGCCGTGGCAACCACATCGGTTGCCGGGAGCCTCTACTTCTCAGAGGTGGCCGGCTTCAGACCCTGTGAGCTGTGCTGGTACCAGCGCATAGCCATGTACCCGCTGGCCCTGATCCTCCTGGTTGCAGTGGCCCGGCCCGGCAGCGACGTCGCCCGCTTCGCACTGCCGCTGTCCATCGGTGGAGCCGCCGTGTCCATCTACCACTACCAGCTGCAACTGTTCCCCGATCAGGGGTCGTCGTGCGAACCCGGTGCATCATGTGCGTTCAGGTGGGTTCACAGGTTCGGATTCATCTCGATTCCGCTTATGGCCCTGGCCGGGTTCACCGCCGTGACGGCACTTGTGGTTGCCCATGCCAGACAGACGACAACCAATCTCCAGGAGACAACACAATGAATGCCTCTACAACAGAATCAGGCAAGGGATCGCGAAGAGGTCTTCTTGTCGGGCTGGCCCTGGCTGCGGCTGTAGCCGCCGCACTCGTGGCGTCGATGGCTTCGGGCGACGAACCCGTGGCCCGCCAGGTCGCAGAGGTCGGGTTTGCCGAGACAACCGGTGGGGTCCTGCCACCGATGCCACGCTCTGGCGCCGATCCGGCAGTGGGCATTACTGCCCCGACTATCAGGGCCATGACCTTCGACGACACCCAGATCGATGTTGTACCCGGCGGCGGTCGCGGCCTCGTGGTCGGATTCTTCACCCACTGGTGTTCGCACTGCCAGGCTGAACTACCCCGCCTGACCGAGTGGCTGAGCCAGAACGACCCACCCGAGGGCGTCGAGATCGTGGCGGTCTCGACTTCGGTGGATTCAGGTGCCCCCAACTACCCGCCCTCTGCCTGGTTCGAGAACGTCGGCTGGCCCGAACTGCTGCTTCGGGACTCCCCCACGAATGCCATCGGCGCCGACTTCGGCCTGACCGGATTCCCCTACTTCGTCGTCATCGGTCCGCAGGGACGGGTACGCCTGCGGGTGTCCGGCGAACTGAGCGTCGATGACTGGGAGTACCTGCTCGGGTTGGCGGCGACACCGTGAGCCACGGCGGCAAACTCGCTGCCCGGGCCCTCAGGGAGGCCGGGGTAGGGGCGATCTTCACCCTCTCGGGTGGACACGTGATGCCCATCTACGACGGTGCCCTCGACGAGGGAATCCCCGTCATCGACGTGCGCCACGAGCAGGCGGCAGTGCATGCCGCCGATGCCTACAGCCGCCTCAACCCGGGCCGTATCGGATGCGCTGTCCTCACCGCCGGGCCCGGGGTCACCGACGGTGTTACCGGAATAGCCAATGCGTGGCGGGCCAACAGCCCCCTGCTTGTAATCGGCGGCCAGGGGCCGTTCTCCAACCTGCGCCGTGGGTCGCTTCAGGAGATGGACCACGTGTCCATGATCAGGCCCATCAGCAAGTGGGCCGATGCCTGCTATCAGACCGACCGCATTCCCGAGTACGTGGAGATGGCGGTGCGTGCAGCCGTGTCTGGCATGCCGGGGCCGGCGTTTCTGGAGATACCCATGGACGTGCTGATGGGTCCCGCCTCACTCGACGAGGCACGGTTCCCCACCGTGCGCACCACCCCACCGATGGTGTTTCCCGACCCCGCCGACGTGGCGGCCGCGGTCGAGGTCCTGGCCGGAGCCGAGCGACCGATTCTGCTGGGCGGCACCGGGGTCAAGTGGTCGAGGGGTGGTCCTGCGCTCACCCGGTTCGCCGAGGCCACCCGCATGCCCGTTTATCTGAACGGCATGGGTCGGGGGATGTTGCGTGCCGACAATCCCCAGTTCTTCAACCGGACTCGGCGGGAGGCCATGCAGGGCTGTGACGTGTTCGTGCTGGCCGGGGCCCCGCTCGACTTCCGCCTGCGATTCGGCGCCTCCGTGCCCGCTGATGCCACGATCATCCAGTTGGACATGGAGGCAGGCCTCATCGGCCAGAACAGGTCGGCCGACGTGGCCGTGGTCGGAAACCTGGGTGCGTCCCTCGACCAGATGACGGCCCTTGCCGGCACCACCGGCGCCGGGCTGGACTTCAGCGCCTGGAGTGGTGAACTGCGTGAGCGCGAGGACGAGCTGGCAGCAGCGCTCGAGGAGCAGGTCACCTCAGACGAGAGCCCGGTAGACCCGCTGCGATTTGCAGCGGAGATACGTGACTTCATCGACGAGGACACCATCCTCATTGGCGACGGTGGCGACATCGTGGCCCAGTCCTCAAAGGTGATCCCGGTGCTGCGCGAGAACGCATGGATGGACCCGGGCCCGCTCGGAACCCTCGGAGTCGGCATGCCCTTTGCCCTGGCCGCCCAACACAGCTTCCCGGACCGCAGGGTGTTGATCATCTACGGCGACGGTGCCTTCGGGCTGAACGGCTTCGAGTACGACACGGCGGTCCGGTTCGACCTGCCGATCGTGGGCATCATGGGCAATGACGCCGCATGGGGCCAGATGCTGCGACCCCAGGTGGGCCTCTACGGTGCCGACCGCAAGGTGGCCGTGGACCTGGCCGAGACCCGCTACGACAGGGTGGTCGAGGCCCTTGGCGGCCATGGCGAGTACTGCGAGAGGCCCGACGAGATTCGACCGGCGCTGGAGAGGGCCTTTGCCTCGGGAAAGCCGGCGCTTGTAAACGTGAAGATCCGTAAGGACGAGGGCATCCCCAAGGGAAGCACCTACGTCTGAGCCGCTCAGTGGCCGCCTGGCTCAGCCGGGCTCCGGGCCGGATACTGCCGGACGGTCGGTGGCACTCCACTGCGACCAGGACCCCACGTAGAGGCGGCCGCGGCCGAGCCCCGCGTGTTCCATCGCCAACAGGTCGTGGCAGGCGCTGACTCCTGAGCCGCAGTAGACGACAACGTCGGCGGCGTCGGCGACCCCGAGGGCGCCGTAGTGGGATGCCAGCTCGTCGGTGGACCGGAAATGACCGCCTGACATGTTCTGGGGAAACGGCGCATTCAGAGCACCGGGCACGTGCCCGGGCCTGCTGTCCATGGGTTCGGAGTCGCCCCTGTAGCGCTCGGCGGAACGGGCATCGAGCAGCACCTCTGCCCCACCCAGGTCGTCGGCTTCGGCAAGAGATGCTCCAGGCCAGGGCCGCACGGGGCATTCGACGGCATCCGGTGCAGCGGTCTCGGTCTCTAGGGCCCCGGTCCAGGCGTTCAGCCCACCGTCCAGGAGGGTTGCTGACTGACCGAGCACGCGGAGCATCCAGACCATTCGGCCGGCGCTGAGACCACCCGAGTCGTCGTAGGCGATGACGGTGTCGTCGGAGCCGATCCCGAGCCGACCCAGGGAGTCTGCGAACACCTCAGGCGACGGGAGAGGATGCCTGCCATCACCGGGCCCCGGGATGGTCGCAAGGTCATTATCGAGGTCGACGAATACGGCTCCGGGGATGTGGCCGCGCAGGTAGGCCTCGTGGCCGGAACTGCCGTCGAGATACCAGCGCACGTCGCAGACAACCGCGTTGCCGATCAGCCCCTCGAGCTGGCCAGCGGTGACGATGGGAGCGATCGACATGGGTCAGCTGGCCGGAACCGGTGTCTGGCGCGAAAGGGCGGTGGCGGCGAGAAGGCAGGTCCAGACCATGCCGGCGACCAGCAGGTGGGTGGCGACCACGCCACTCCAGCTCACCTCGGTGAACACGTGCACGGCTCCGAGTGCCACGTTCACGGCGTAGAGGCCCGTGGCTGCATGCAGCAGGCGCCGCTCGATTGGCGGGCGACCATTTCGACCAGCAGCCCTCGTCAGGTAGACGAGGTACACGAGGCCAAGGCCTGCGACCAGACGGTGCGTGAAGTGGACTGCCGTGTAGCTGTTGGAGAGGTCTGGGACCAGTTCGTTGCCGACAAGGGGCCAGCCGGAGAAGAACATGTTGTGTACGTATGCGCCCAGCAGGAGGAGCACATAGGAGCCACCTGCGGCGACGGCCAGGTGTGTGCTCCACGAGGCGTTGGCCTCAGCGGGTTCCCTGTCAGGCGAGGTTGCGACTGCCACCAGGGTGAGCAGGCCCACCACGACCATGGAGATGGCCAGGTGAAGCACGACCAGGTCGGCGTCGAGGTCGGCCTTTACGACCATGCGGCCGATCCAGGCCTGCACGCCGACAACCACCACTGCGGCAACCGCGGTACGAACCAGCGCCGCACGCCGGCGGTGGTTGCGCCAGACACTGATCGCCGTGGCGAGCACCAGGAGACCGACGATCGCTGCGACCCACCGGTGGGTCCACTCGACGACCATGTGGTACTCGGCACGAGGCAGCAGGCCGCCGAGCAGGCCGTCTTCGCAGAGCGGCCACCGGTCGGCACAGCCATAGCCGCTGCCGCTGCCACGGGTGAATCCACCGACACCTACGAGGAACAGCGTGGCACCCAGGGCGATACGGCTGAGACGGGCTGTCGAGGACATCACCGAGAGGTTACGGCCACGGCCACTGCGACAGGTGCCCCCAACGGAAGACCCGAACCAACATCTCCCTATGGTGTTCCTATGGACCTTCGAACCTGGATCACCAACGATCTGACCTCACTGCGCAACCGCCTCGACAACGGGGTGTTCTCCCTGATTCCAGCGGGCCGGATGGCCGAGCAGGTCGACGGCGGCGGCGTGGCCCCCGTCTACGTGGCCTGGCACACCGCCAGACACCAGGACCTGGCGGTGAACGGTGTCCTTCGTGGCGTGGACGAGGTGCTTGATACCTGGGGTCACAGGGTCGGCGTAGACGGCGACACCTGGCGGGGGCTCGCCGAGGGCGAGGACCTGGACCTGGTTCAACAAATGGACCCCGCCGCTGTGGGCCAGTATCTGCTGGCAGTTCTGGACTCCACCCTGGAGTGGATGTCAACAGGCGATCTGGCAGTTCTGGACACTGTCCCGGACAGCACCGCCGCCCTGGAACGGATCGGGACGCCGGAGGACCGCTTCGACTGGCTGTACTCGATGTGGAACGAAAAGCCGGCCCACTTCTTTCTGGCATGGGAGGCGCTCGGGCACGGCTTCAACCACCTGGGTGAACTGATAACACTGCGCAACCGTCTGGGTTTCAGCCGGTTCTGACCAGCCCTACACCTCAGCTAGAGCCCGGTCCACGGCTGAGACCAGTTGGCCGATCTCGTCCTCACCCATCGGCGTGGAGAGGATGCCGGTTCCACTTGACGCCAGCAGGATGCCGTTGCCCAGGAGCAGGTCAATGAAGTTTCCGAGACGTGCCGCCACCTCTGGAGTTGGGTAGGCGTCGCGGTAGTTGGTCGGAGCTGGACTGGTCATGTGGATCTGGAACAGGGACCCGGCCCCGCTGACGCTTGCCTCAACGCCACGTCGCCTGATTGCCTCGGTCATCTCGTCAATTGCCAGGCGGTTGAGGTTGTTGAGCCTCGTTACCGCCTCCTCGTCGAAGAGCTCCATCGCAGTGCGGCCTGCGGTCATGGTGATCGGGTTGGCTGAAAAGGTGCCCGAATGCGGAACGCGGTAGTCGTCGGATCGGGGGTTCATGACCTGCATAACCTCACGACGCCCGGCTATCGCACCCACCGGGAAGCCACCACCGATCATCTTGGCCATTGCCGTGAGGTCGGGCCGGAGGTTGTAGCCCTGCTGGGCGCCCCCGTAGCAACCCCTGAAGGTGATCACCTCGTCGGCTACCAGCAGCGCTCCGTTGGTCGTCGTCCATGACCGGAGTGCGTCGACGAAGTCCTGCGTCGCCGGGCAGAGGCCAACCCTGTGTGGCATCAGGTCGATGAGCACGCACGCGATGTCGTCGCTGTGACGGTCCAGGATCTGCAGCGCCCTCTCCACGTCGTTGAATGGCAGGACCACGACATCATCGAGCACGCCACGGGGGGTGCCGTGTGCGACCGGCACGCTCTCGGGTGCGTCGACGCCACCCCAGTTGGCGGGGGCTGCGGTCTGGCTGACCTCGGCGAAGTCGTAGGAGCCGTGATAGGCGCCCTCCACCTTGGCGATCTTGGGCCGCCCCGTGAACGCTCGGGACACCTTGAGGGTGGCCATGACCGCCTCGGTTCCGGAGTTGACGAACCTGAGCTGGTCAAAGCCTGCATTTCTGGAACAGAGGTGTTCGGCGTAGCGGATCTCGGCCTCTGTGGCCATCGTGAATGCGGTGCCGCGTGTCATCTGATCTGTCACCGCTGCGACGATTGCCGGGTGGGCGTGGCCGTGGATGAGAGAGGCCATGTTGTTGGCAAAGTCGATCCGCTCCACGCCATCAACGTCTGTAATGCGGCAACCAGTGGCATGAGCGGCGTACAGCGGGTGGGGTGAGCGAAGCACCGTATTGCGGCTGACACCACCGGGCATGACCTCCTGGGCCCGCTCGTAGAGGGCCTCGGACCTGGTTGTCCCTCCATTGTCTGTCATCGCTGCACCTCAGTCGATCTGGCGTCTCGTATCGGGCCGTCAGTTCGGGCGGCTACCTCGTCGAAGGTAATCCCCTCGGTCAGGTCAATGACCTCGAAGCCGTCGGGGCCGACCTCAACTACTGCAAGGTCGGTGTAGATCCGGTCCACCACCCCGACCCCGGTGAGGGGATAGGTGCAGGACTCCACAAGCTTGGGCGTCCCGTCGCGTGTGCAGTGGCTGGTCATCACGTACACGGCCTTCACACCCGACACCAGGTCCATGGCTCCCCCGACGGCTGGTACCGAGTCGCCGCCGGTTGACCAGTTGGCGAGGTCGCCGTTGGCTGCGACCTCGAGTGCTCCCAGCACGCACAGGTCCAGATGGCCGCCTCGGATCATGGCGAAGCTGTCGGCGTGGTGGAAGTACGACGCTCCGGGCAGGGCTGTGACCTGACGCTTACCGGCGTTGATGAGCTCAGGGTCGCCGTCGCCGGCGACGGGAGAAGGGCCCATTCCCAACAGGCCGTTCTCGGTGTGGAGGATGACCTCGATCTCCTCGGGGATGAACTGGGCGATCATCTCCGGCATTCCGATACCGAGGTTCACATAGGAGCCGTCGGTGATGTCCTGCGCTGCGCGTGCCGCCATCTGCTCGCGGCTGAGACCGATCGGGGCCGACGTCACGGGTAGGTGACCCCACGTTCGACAAGGTCGGATTCGTGTGCGGGTGAGGCGACGTGGACGACACGGTCGACAAAGATTCCCGGGGTGACTACGGCCTCGGGGTCGATCTCTCCCGGCGACACGACCTCGGCGGCCTGCACGACCGTCGTGGCTGCTGCCATTGCCATCAGGGGCGAGAAGTTTCGGGCGGTCATGTTGTAGACGAGGTTGCCGTGCCGATCTGCCCGGCGGGCCTTGATGAGGGCGAGGTCTGCGGTCAGGGCATGCTCGAGTACGTGGTTGCGGCCATCAAACTCTCGATGCTCGCGTCCTTCAGCCAGTTCGGTGCCTACCGCAGTGGGGGTGTAGAAGCCCGGTATCCCAGCACCACCGGCACGGATCCGCTCGGCCAGGGTTCCCTGGGGAACCAGTTCGAGTTCTGTTCGCCCCGACCTATACAGCTCGGGGAAGACGGTGGAGTTGGCGCTGCGGGGGTACGAGCAGATCATCCTGGCGACGCGGCCGGCCCGGATCAAGGCGGCAAGCCCGACCTCGCCGCTGCCGGTGTTGTTGTTCACGACCGTGAGGCCGCTGGCTCCGTGGTCGATGAGGGCATGGATCAACTCGATGGGACTGCCGGCCTCGCCAAAGCCTCCGATCATCACCGTGGCACCGTCGGCCACACCATCCACCGCCGCTTCGGGATCGGCGACCCTCTTGTCGATCACACCAGTCGCCTACGCGGGTACTGCCGTTGTCTCTTCGAGTCTGAGTGCCTTCACCCGGGTGTAGTCGAAGAGACCGGCCTCGTCGAAGAGAACCCTGTCCTCGTAGTCATCGAACCAGATCGCATCGGGGTTGCGGGCGACTATGCAGACCTTGCCCCTGTCGGGTGCGGCTGCGGCATTGCGGAGGATCTTGAAGATCACGACACCGTTCTCTGAGCCGGCGAGGCCGGGGATGGGTTCATCGGTGACGGCCGCGACCTCGGTCTTTCCCTTGTAGTGGGTGATGGACAGCCGGGCGTGGGCCTCGACCCCCGACAGACCCCTCTGGGAGTCGTTGAGGGTCTGCCATGCGGTCTCGATCGGCACGTTGAATGCCTTGTGGGCAATGATGTCGCGTCCACAGAAGAAGTAGTGGTTCTCGATCCCCACCCTCTTGAGGGTCCGCTGCATGATGCGCAGGGCATCGGGGTCGTCGTTGACCCCCTTGATGATCGGCGACTGGTTCTCGACGCTGATCCAGCCACGTGACACGACGGCCTCGACGGCACGCTGCGTGCCCGGATTCCACTCGTAGAAGCCGCTGGCATCCTCGACGTAGGAGCCGCTCTCATCTCTGTTCAGGAACTCATCGGGGTGGTTGAAGTGGGTCATCAGTCGAAAGCCCACATCGGGGTAGGCCTCGTGGAACAGGTCCAGCATCGAGATGAAGGCGTCGTCGAAGCGGTCCGGGTGAAATGCCAGTTCCTTGGTGCCGAGGCGGATGGACTCCACCCCCGCCTCGGCCAGGGCGGTCATCCAGCCGGCAATCTTGCTGTTGGGCAGGACCATCGGGTCGCCGCCGGAAAGCAGGATCTCGCGGAGCTTCTCGCGACCGCTGTCTGGATGAGCGCCACCGTTTGCGGCCACGGCATCGTTGTGTGACCTCACGTAGTCGGTGACCTCACCGATCTGGGCGAGGCCCTTCTTGTCGACCGTGCCGTCCTGGCGCTTGACCTCCTTACGGCCTATCAGCTCCTCGCGGTAGCAGAACCGGCAATGCGCAGAACATGTTGAGATGACATACATGAGGCCCATCTCGTACTTGTGGAGCAGGCCCTCGACTGGGCTGTAGTCCATCTGGAACCCCGGGTCCTCGGCGCCCTCCAGGTTGAGGGTCTCATCTGTTGAGGCCTTCACAAGCTTCTGGAGTGCGGGGCTGTTGCGGGCCATCTCGAAGTAGTGGCGGGTCATCTTGACCGGCATGCGCGCCTCAACGTCGCGTTCGGTACCCCGCACCTGGACCAGTGCCTCAAGTTCGGTGGACGAGTAGAAGCCGCGGGTGTCCTCGGGGGCCGTCCCGTTGATGAACGGGGCAAGGCCGTTCAGAATCTGGCGGTCGTACTTAGGGTTCTCCACGTGGTCCAGCACGCGAAGCTCCCGATCGGTGGGCTGGTACTTGTCTCTGGCCATGGGTTCTGCCCCTCCACCACTCCGGGAGCCGGATGCGGGGATCTCCCCGCCCGACACAATGAGCCTACTTACGACAGACGTTCCCACACGATCTCACCCACAGTTCAGACGTGCTTGCCCAGGATGTCCCTGCCCAGACCAGCGTTGTGGGGCGAATGGGCGGGTCTCCCACCAGCCCGGTTCAGGCCATCGTGAGCCCACCGCTGACCGAGAGGGTCTGGCCCGTGATGAAGCCGGCGTCGCCGGACGCCAGGAACACCACTGCCGGGGCAATGTCGTCGGGAGTGGCCAACCGCCTCATGGGGATGGCCCTGGTCAGAGCACTCACAAACCCCTCCCCGTCATCGAGTTCGCCGGCCATGCCGTGGATGAGGGGAGTATCGGTCGGACCGGGGCAGACGACGTTGACCGTGACCTCGTTCTTCGCCACCTCCCTGGCGAGGCTCTTTGAGAACGCCACAACAGCTCCCTTGGCACCTGCGTAGACAGTCTCGAGCGACGACCCGACCCGGGCGGCGTCGGATGCCACGTTCACGATCCGACCCCACCGGCGATCAAGCATCCCGGGTACGACGCAACTGGACGTATTCAGGACGCCCCGATAGTTGACGTCGATGACCCTGTCCCAGAAGTCGGGTGTCGTGTCCACGAAGGGAATGAACCGATCCCACCCTGCAACGTTGACGAGAACGTCTACCGGGCCCTGTTCTGAGGTGATCCGGTCGACGCCACCTCGGACCGCATCAAGGTCTGCAACGTCCATGGCGAAGCCCATGTGCCCCGATCCGGGAAGGGAGCCGGCCACCTCTACGGCCGATTCCGCCTCCAGGTCGGCGACAGCCACCTTGAGGCCCCGACTGGCGAGCCGAAGGCAGACGGCGGCACCTATTGCGCCGGCTCCGCCGGTTACCAGGGCGACCCCACCATCGGGGGTCATCGCCACGGCGAGAAGTCGGGGTCACGCTTCTCGTTGAAGGCGGCCACGCCCTCGGCCGCCTCCGGGGATGTGACGAACTGGTCGAGGTGGGCCCAGGCCATGGAGCTCAACCCGATGATGGAGGCGCTGTCGGCGTTGAAACTCTGCTTGAGCACGCGGAGTGAGGTAGGGCTGAGAGCCAACGCGTCATCAGCCCAGGATCGGACAGTCGACCGGAGCTCACCAGGTTCGACCACCTCGTTGACGAGCCCCCAGTCCATAGCCTTTTTCGCGTCGTACTGCCGGCAGAACATCCAGACCTCCCTTGCCCGCTTCTCTCCGATGAGGCGTGCCAGGTAGGCGGTGCCGAAGCCGGCGTCGAACGAACCGACCCGCGGTCCGCTCTGGCCGAACACGGCATTGCTCGATGCGATGGTGATGTCACAGAGCACGTGGAGGACGTGGCCGCCGCCGATGGCGTACCCGTTTACGGCCGCTATGACCGGCTTGGGAATGTCGCGGATGAGACGGTGAAGTTGCTCAACCTCGAACAGGCCGGTCTCCGACGGTCCGTAGTCGCCTGTCTCGGCCCGCTGCTTCTGGTCGCCGCCTGCACAAAATGCCCTGTCCCCGGCCCCGGTGAGCGCCACGACACCCACCTCGGAATCCACCCACGCGGCCTTGAAGGCGGCGATGAGCTCGTCGATGGTACGGGCCCGGAAGGAGTTGAACCTGTCAGGCCGGTCGATGACGATCCATGCCAAGCCGTCTTCGACCTCGTATCTGACGTCTGTGAACTCGCTGACCTCCAAGGGACCCTCCATCTGTCGCCACCCACCGGTGCCAACGAGACACCGGGTGTTCTACTGACCGCAGCACCCACCGTGCCACAGACTGATACTGACCGCCTCATCAGAACAGGGCCGGCTTCCATGGAGACGGCCTGTAACCCTCCCCCAGAGTTCCAACCCGACATGCACTCTTCAAGTTATGGCCGTTGGGCGTAGGCAGAGGCATCTCCGACAGGCCCGACATGCCTACTTACGGCAGATCTTCCCACACGTGGTGGGCCGTCGGTCCGACCGGTTGATTAGCCTGCTGCGGTGAGAACTGTTCGTGACGACCGGCCGGCAAGACGTTCAGCCGCCGGTTTCTATGGCTGGCGGATGGTCGGACTGGCCAGCCTTGTAGGTGTGCTCACGGGACCGGGTCAGTCGATCGGGGTCTCTGTCTTTCGCCAACACCTCTCTGACGGTCTCCACCTCTCTGACTCGGCCATCGCCACCGCATACCTGGTGGGCACCCTGTTGTCCTCCACGTTTCAGCCGAGGATCGGCCGCTGGGTCGACGAGGTCGGTGTGCGACGGGCATCAACTGTGTTCGGGGCCGCCTTCGCCCTGACCCTCGCACACATGTCGCTGGTTCGTGGTGCCGTCTGGCTCGCTGTCGGATTCTTTGGAATCCGATTGCTCGGACAGGGCGCCCTCAGCATGACGTCAACCGTTTCGGTCATGCACTGGTTCGAACGGCGCAGAGGATTTGCCCTCGGCCTGAAGATGACCTTCACGATGGGAGGCATCTCCGTCGTACCGGTGCTGTTGGCACTCGCGATCGATGCATGGGGCTGGCGCATCGCATGGCTGGCCGCTGCAGGGGTTATCGCCGTGACGGCCGTTCCGGTCAGCTGGTTCGGATACGTCAACCGCCCCGCCGATCTGGGACAGCGGCCGGACGGTGGACCCACGGTCGCCGATGACCAGCCCGAACCACAGCTCCCCTCCATCACCAGGGCGGAGGCTCTCCGGTCGCCGGCATTCTGGATCCTCTCGGCAGTTACCGCCACCAATGCACTGTTCGGCACCGGCCTCTTGTTCCACCAGACCAACCTGCTTGGCGAGGTCGGCTATTCAAATGCCCAGGCTGCTGCAATGTTCCTTCCGCAGGCAGCCGGCGCCGTGGCTGGTGGCCTCACGTTCGGTTGGCTGGCCGATAGAAGGGTCCGTCGGAGCCTCCCGGCAATCGTGGCGCTGGTGTTGGCAGCCACAATGCTTCTGGGCGGTACGGCCACGACCTTCCCCACCATCCTCTTGTACTCGGCAACACTGGGGATTGCCATGGGAAGCGGAGGCGCCGTGCAGGGTTCGCTGCTACCGGCGCTCTTCGGCGTGGGTCACATTGGCTCCATCTCCGGAACCCTCGGCCTTATCGGGGTGTTGGCCTCCGCGCTGGGAGCGTTGACCTTCTCGATCGGTAGCACCGTGTTTGGCAGTTACCGGAGCGCCAGCCTGTGGTTTGCCGTGCTTCCACTGCTGATAGCTCTGTTGGCGGCCGTGTTCAGACGATATTTCCCTGCGAATGATCGCTACTGAGGAACCCGCACAATTAGAGGTCTCTAGTCAGGAGGAAAACAAGAGAACCCCCTGCTGAGCAGGGGGTTCATATGGAGCGGACGACGAGATTCGAACCCGCGACCCTCACCTTGGCAAGGTGA
>JABHCN010000032.1 GCA_018673475.1 Actinomycetota bacterium
CTCAATCTGAGCGGTCCCCACTGGGGGATATGGCATTGAGCGCTGGCACAGGCTGCGAGACAGTCGGCTGTCCGGTACACCCACTGAGGATCAGTCTGAGACTCCACAGTAGAAGGGACAGACCGTCCTAGCCTCACTGGCAACTGACTAGATATGGTACGGTTTCCCACTGTGAGTGATGCATCTGACAACGACCGGCTTGGACGTCTTGACTTTGCGTCACCGTGGTTGCGGTTGGGTTCATACCTACTTGAGGGTGTCCTAATTTCGGTGACTCTGGGTATCGGGTGGTGTGTCTGGGCGTTGACAACTGGTGGAAATGGCCAGACGCCCGCAAAGAAGATCCTCAATCTGACGGCTATTGACAGTGTCACCCTTAATCCTCTTGGGCTTGGCAAGATGTTCTGGGCACGTGGGTTCCTCGGCTCATTCGCTGGCATTGCAATCGCATTCACGTTCGGCGTACTCGCTTTCATGCCGTTCTGGAATCCTTACAACCAGAATCTGATGGACAAGTTCTCGAGCAGTTTCGTCGTGAGGAACTACACGCCGTAGTCAGCGTCGCTGTGCAATCTGCTTTCCAAGCCCGACGGTGGCGCCTCTCACCCGTTCCATTCGAGCTGCCCGGTAATAGCCCATTGTTGTCTGGCCTGACTGATGACGAAGCACTGCCTGGGCAGTCGTGATGTCAGCCCCAGAGGCCTCAAGCATTGTCGCAGTGAACGCCCGTAAGTCTTTGAGGGTGAACGAAGGGACCTCTGGATGCTTCTCCATGTGAGCCTTCAAGCGCTTGGTGAGAGTGTCGGGATTGACGGGTTTCCCATGAAGAGGATCAGATGAGAACACGTAAGCCCCGGAGGGCACCTGTTCCCCAAGGTGTGCTGCCACCTTCTCTAGACGCTCATAGGCGTCTCTGAGGAGGTCTATGAGTCCCTCATCGATGGAGAGCACGCCGTGGCCGTGCTGGCCGGTCTTGGTGGAAGTAACAGAAGTACCTTCACCGGGAGTGACCGTAATGCCCTCTGTGATGGAAACGAGCCCCTTGTCGAGGTCTACGTGATCCCAACGAAGACCGGCAACCTCGTTACGCCGTAGTCCAATGGTGGCAGCGAGCCTGACAACCAGGGCGGTCTCTGGATCGTCTTCATGGAGGATGTGGAGATGTCGCTTAACGGTTTCCATAGACGGTGCGCTTGGTGGCTCCATTCGCACCGACGGGCACTCTGCAAGCCTGGCCGGGTTGGATAAAACGAACCCCCTCTTCTCTCCCCAAGCGAAAGCCCCTTGGATGAGAGCGTGAATGAGTTTCACTGAACTGGCTGCAAGCCCCTTGGCGATCAGAGAGTCATAGAGGAGGGTTAGTTCATAGGGCTCGATGCTGTCCGCAATGCGTTCACCAAACCCTGGCTGAACATGGATCTCGTAGCGGCGGCGCTCCCGATATCGGCTCCCTGGCTCCCGTGGCCTGCCGCTCTTGGTTGGGGAGTTGAGGTATTGCTCGATCAATGCACCAACTGTCATCGTGGAAGGAACACCAGTGCGATGGCTGTGGTCGATCCTCAACTGGGCAAGAGCCAACTCTGCATCCTGCCGGCTTCCATGCACGACCTTGGAGGGTTGGCTGCGCTTGCCGGTAACTGGATCCCAGGCGCAACTGATCCTTACGAGGTACCGGTCTGGTCCAAGCCTGCGGATGTGTCCACTCACGGTGTCGACCGTACCGATGAGGACGTATTGGACAACATCACCGAAACGGTCTGAGTGTGCAACAGATGTGCAATGTCACCCCGACACGCAGAGGGCCAGCCCTGAAAGAGCGGCCCTGACCTGCTCTGTTGTTGGCGCCCCCGGGAGGATTCGAACCTCCGACCTTCGGAATAGAAGTCCGCTGCTCTGATCCGGACTGAGCTACGGGGGCCAGGGAGTGAGGCTACCCGTGGCTTCTGAATCGTCCGGGCAGAAGGTCCGAGACATTCGCGCCGCCGAAGGCGACAGACGGCTCTCCGCCGAGCGCCAGGTCAGCCAGCAACAGGCCGGCACCACGCGACGTCTGGATGCCACAGCCACCCTGGCCGACGCACCACACGAACGATGGTGTCTCAGGATCAGGTCCAATAGCGAGGGAGCGGTCCGGGGTGAAGGTGCGCAGACCCGCCCACGCCGAGTTCACGGATCGGATCCCGAGGGTGGTGGCTTCGTTGATTCGCTCGATGGCAAGTGCCACGTCGAGTTCCTCGGGCTTGGCGTCACAGGGTTCGCAAGGCGTCTCATCGCCCAGAGAGCAGAGCAACTGCTCTCCATCATGCTTCACGTACCAGTTGTGCCCGATCTCGGCGGTAAAGGCCCAACCCGTGGTGTCACAACCGGGCCCGTTCACCATGAACGCTGTTCGGCGACAGGGCTGCAGGCCGATCGGCTCCACACCGGCCCGCCCCGCCACGACGTCTCCCCAGGCGCCGGCGGCGTTCACGACGACATCAGCACCGACGTTGCCATCGGTGGTCTCCAGGCACCAGCCGTCGCCGTCACGGCGGGCGGCATCTACCCGGGCCGAAGTGGCGATCTGACCACCGCCACGTCGAAAGCCGCGCACATAGGCCTGATGGAGGGCACCCACATCCACGTCGGCACAGTCAGGTTCGAGAGCCGCACGATGGATGAGTTCCCGGTGCAACGGCGGGAAGTACGCCATTGCCTCGTCGACGGTGAGCTCGACCGTCGGCGATGGCAGCAGGCTGCCCTCGGCAAGCAGATCGTCCATCTGGTCGGACTCGTCCTCAGAACTGATGGTCATCACGGTGCGCGGCGACAGGAGCGGTGCGTCCACGAGGTCCTCGGGGGTGTCGTGGAGGAAGTCGACGCTCACCCTGGTCAGGATGCGGTTCGGGATGGTGCTCAGGTTCTCGACGAGGATCGCTGCTGAACGACCGGTGGTGTGGTGGGCGAGCACCGGCTCGGCCTCGAGGAGCACGACGTCGGCACCGGGGTGCGCCTCGACGAGGTGATAGGCGGCGCTCACGCCAGCTATGCCCCCGCCGATCACTGCAATCTTCACGCCTGCCACACGACATGTTCACACAGAGTCGGCCGATACGAAAACACCTGCACCGCTCCGCCTCTTCACCCCTATCATGGCCTGCTACTTGGTGGCCGTAGCTCAGTTCGGTTAGAGCACCTGGTTGTGGTCCAGGGGGTCGGGGGTTCAAATCCCCTCGGTCACCCCATGTGTGGATCCACCCACCGGTAGGATCTGCCGTCGCAGGCGCCTCTAGCTCAATTGGCAGAGCATCGGACTCTTAATCCGCAGGTTCCGGGTTCGAGTCCCGGGGGGCGTACCACTAAACCCCGAATGGAATAGCCCAAAAGTCTCAAGTCCTGGCGAAAGAAACGCCAACGCTGAGGCTCGGAGGCGGCGCGTATGGACAGGGTGCGGGGGTCCACCGTTGAGTTGGGACGGCTGATAGACGGCGTGTAGTCGAGGTTGTGGCGGCACGCCCCCTAGGGCAAGCGACTCAAACGAAACACCCCGAACGGGGGGCCATGGCCTCTCATAGGGGGGGTTCATGGAAGCCACCACCACCGCAGGGCCAGATTTGTCCCATCTAGGGGTCTGCCCCCTCTCCGGCTAGCGGGGCGACCTAACTCCTACTCGTCGGAACCCACGATGGAGAGTTGCCGCCGACCGACGCCACGGTCTTCGACCTGTTGGAGTCGAACCTGGACTTCTACGCCCCGCTCCACGCCGACGAACCACCGGCCACCTGACCGGAAGAACCTTCAGTCGACGGTTATCACCAGGTTGCCCGTGTGGCGCTTGGCCACGAACGCCTCCTGTGCGGCGTGGATGTCGGTGAGCGGAAAGGTTCCAGCGACCACCGGACGCACCTCTCCCCGCTCGATGTACCCGACCAGCGCGGTGAACACCTCCGGCCCGTACACGGTGCAGCCGTAGAGTTCGAGGTCGTTCAGGTAGAGGGTGCGCAGGTCCAGTTCGACCATCGGCCCCGCAATGGCCCCGGCTGTGGTGTAGCGCCCGCCACGCCGCAGCAGTTCCAGCAGGGGGGCGAAGTCGGGGCCTCCGACCACGTCGGCCCACACGTCGACGGGTCCGCCTGCCGCCTCGGCCACGGCGCCGGACAGGTCGCCAGACGACCTGTCCACGAGAACGTCGGCACCGCAGGCGGCGACGTCGTCGAACTTGGACGCGGTCGCAACGGCCACGACCCGGGCACCCCGCAGCTTGGCCAACTGGACGAGCGCCGTGCCAACGCCTCCGGATGCCCCGGTCACGACGATGGTCTCACCAGCCGTCAGGCCCGGGCGGGTGAGCATGTGCTCGGCGGTCGACCACGAGCAGGGGAACGACGCCAACTCGACGTCGTTCAGGGGCGACTCAATCGGATGGACGTTGCGGGCCGGCACCGCGCAGTACTGGGCGAACCCGCCGTCCCGCTCCGACCCCAGATAGCCAGCCTTCCCGCGGTCGGCGGGGTCCGAGGCGTCCCTGATCCAGCCGTCGACCAGCACCCTGCGGCCGAGCAACGACCGGCCGCCGGCCTGCCCCACGTCTACAACCTCACCACAGGGATCGGCACCCTGGATGCTGGGAAAGGCCATGCCCGTACCGCCCCACGTGCCGTCCTCACCCGCCTCTAGCAGCCCGTCGCCGGTTGTCGCCCCGGTGACCGACTTCGAGTACCACCCGACCCTGGTGTTGATGTCGGTGTTGTTCATGCCACAGGCCCGGACCCGTATGAGCACCTCGTCGGCGGCCGGCACGGGCACCGGCACGTCGTGGCGTACCACCAGCATCTCCGGCCCGCCGTTGCCGACCAGCTGGACGGCGGTCATGACGTCGGGAATCACAGCCGGCACGCCGGTCATCGGCCCTCCTCGAACACCACCAGCACCAACCACGCCTTCACGCCCCCACCGTAGGGGAGGACCCTGTGGCCACGCGCCCCATCAAGATCAGCATTATCGGGGACGACTCCAACCTGAGGAAGTCCCTGAAGGGCGCCTCCAGGAAGTTGGATGCCTTCTACCCTCCACAGCCCTACCCGTCATGGTCGTTGGATGAGAACTATCTCTGGCAGCGACCCACCCCGATGCCCACCAACGGCAACCTCTACGTCTGGTATGAGGCGACGACCTCATGGGTCGAGGCGACCGCCTGACTCTGGGGACCATTGACTTGAACGGCCAGGGCCGGGGCGCTTAGAATTCGGGGCGAGCCCGGACGTGCGGCCAAAGGCCCGTTCGGGGTATAGGGGCACGCTCTGGGGGGCGTACCACAAAGAGCGCAACCGCCGAGAGGAGTTGCGACTTTGGTCTCCCCGCTGGGGGGCGTGCCACCGTCCGCACCCTAAGCCGTCTGTGCTGTCCCGGATATTGTCGCTCTGAACCGGGAGCCTCAAATAGATGCTGTTTCTATCCCACCTTGTTTGAGCACTCGTAGTGAGTGAGAAGATCGATGTCTGGTAGTACCCCCCCGGAGCGCTAGACCTGAGGCAATAGGCGTTGTCGCTCTATCGGGCCGCTCTCCGCACCGTCACTGTTCGGGTGAAAGCATCAAAGTCAAGAGATCTGAGAGTCGAGCCATCACTTGAGGGCGCTTGGTGCCACCCAACAGGGCTGGGTTGTTGAGGCCCTGGCCGAGGACGAGTACAGCGACCGCCATTTCTTCCGGGTCACCAGTCGCGATGCGACCTGCGGCCTGGCCCAACCTGATGAACCGGGTGATAATGACAAGGGTTTGTGCCTCATGGTCCCGGTAGGCGTGACGCAGGGTCTGGCTCTCAGAAAGTTGAGCCAGGGCGGCTCGCATTACCCGACTCTCTTCTTCGAACACGGTGGCCAGGCCTTCAAGCAGGTCGGTTGCCACCTGTTCAAGCCCGTCCTCAAGGAGTCGCTCGACCCCAAGTAGGCCAGTCACCTCGACCACCCTGTCCAGGACTGCATCAAAGGCAGCAGCCATTAGGCCGTCTCTACCCTCAGGGAAACGGTTGTAGACAGTGGCCAGGCTCACCCCTGCGTCAGCTGCAACTTCCTCTGTTGTGAAGGATCCGTCAGCTCGCAGACGGTTCAGGGCGGCAGCGGCTAAGGCACGACGAGTTCGCTCTGCCCGTCCGGGCGAGCGCAAGACCAGAGTGTCATCAGTCATCCAGATTGGATACTACAAGCATAATTACCATCTAGAAGTATTTGCTATTTCTAGATGTATCTTCTAGTTTTCCCAAGACCACCACGATCCATCAGGGGCCCTTTCCGGGGCTGTCGGGGGCATGGCTCGACCAGATCAACTGAGGAGTGCCAAGATGCCCACCAGCCAGAGGTTCGACACGATCGTCATCGGAGCCGGCATAGCAGGAACGGCTGCTGCAGCTCTACTGGCCAAGGACCACGGCCAACGTGTTCTGGTTCTCGAAAGGGCACCGTTCATCGGAGGAAGGGCCCTCTCCTACGTTGGCCGAGGCGACAAGGTCGTTGCCGACGGGGTGGAGATGGATGCAGCAGCGTTTCGACGGTCCCTCCCATTCGCCCATTGTTACCTCGGTCGCTGCACCCCATCCATTGAGGAGATCTTCGAGCAAGAGCTTCTAGATGGCCGAACTTTCGAAGCCGGGGGACATGGCCTGTTCTGGGGCAACAAGAGTCGTGTCGACCACCTCATGGGCCATCTCGGCGTGGGTTGGAACCTGCCGGTCAATGAAGGACTCGGTTTCATCGTCTGGAACGGTGAGGACGCGCCGACTGACCACAACCAGGTCGTGAAAGGAAAGCCCTACGGCTGGATGTCAAAAGAGGGGTTCGAAGCGACCATGGTGCAGTTGCGCGACATGGCTGCGACGACCTTTGAGGACATGGCCAGACTCATGAATACGCCCTTCCAAGATTGGTTGGAGCAGCGTGGCATGCATCCCGAGGCGTATGACTACATCAAGGTCCTGGCAGCGTCCCAGACGGCTCAGGCTGAGCCGTCGATGTACTCGGCGGGTGACTTCATTGGCTACATGGCGATAGCCGGGAGGATCGGCATGAACCTGGTGACAGGGTCGGTGGCAACCGCTGATGAGCCTGGCTGCATAGCCATTCCACAGCAATTTGAGAAGGTGATCCTGGAGCATGGAGGCATGGTGTTGCGCGACACCGTTGTCAAGGAGGTCCTGATTGAGGACCAGCGTGTCATCGGTGTGCGGACCAGATCTAGATCCGATGACAATGAGTACGGTGCCGAGCAGCTCTTGATGGGCGACAATGTGATCTGCACGATCCCCCCAAAGTACATCTTCGGAGTTCTTCCTCCTGAGTGCTTTCCAGCCGAGTGGGTGGACCTGCTCACAAAGCAGTTCTACGGAGCGGGCCTGCTCACCGGTTGGTGTGGAATGAAGAACCCTCAACTCCCGGCGATTGGCATAGACGAGCGCAGCTTTGTCTACATGCCGGGTATCACCGATCCCGCCGAGGGCTTTGTCGGCGTCGTTGACATGGTGATGTGCGACTTTTCGGCGTGGGGTGACCGAACCGCCAAACGTTCTCCCGTGGCGGAAACCGAATACCTCTTCTCGACGGCGCTTACAGATGCGGAGATGCGTGATCCGGACAGGGTGAACCGGGTGATCGACCTCTGCGAGGACTGGGCTCGCCGCACTTTCCCCAACTGGGATGAGGACCTGGAGTTTTCGATCTGGACCCCGAGCCCTGAGGCCTACGGACTATGGAGGCCGGTGGATGAGGACCGGCCTGATGTCGTGTCGTCCCACGTGGAAGGCCTGTACTTTGCTGGCGACCAGTACGGCAAGCGTCTCTGGGGCGGGGGTGTCGACGGGGCCTCCCTGTCGGCAATCATGTGCGTAGACGCCATGACGGGCCACGACCTGGAAAGCGAGATCATGCCCGAGTACCACAGGGGTCTACCGGTGCTGACGGTCTAGACCGCTGTCGGAGGGGGCCTGCCCCTCGTTCAGTCGGGGCCCAGGGTACGGATGGTGTCCCGTCCGGGGGGGCGTACCACCATTCCCAAGAACCAGGTTCCAAGGCCTCTCGGCCAATGAGGCACCGACACAGGTCCGTCTCGGCCTGCCGTTAGCTCCCGATCAACCGTTGACCGCGTCCAACTGCCGCACGAGTGGGAACTTGTCGCCCACAACACGGTCTCCGGGCGAGAGCAGCGGGTCGATGTAGGTGTTCAGCGCCGGCTGCCCGTTGTAGGTCACGTCGTCACCCAGCCAGTTGACAGAGAACGCTGCCCGCCGCCGGTCGAGGCGGTTGCCGGGTGCGCAATGGAGTGTGTGGGACCACCAGACCAACATGTCGCCCGGCTCCAGAGTCGTTGCCAGGATGCAGGCGTCCGGGTTGATCGGAGGCAGAGGAAGCTCAGGTCGGGCGTGGCGATAGGGGGCGCTGGGATCGTCGAAGTCGACGGCGCGGTAGAGGGTGGACGAACTGTGCGAACCGGACAGAAACCGCAGCGCTGATTCGAGGGGAATGTGATCCAACGCAACCCAGCTGTTGACCACCTTCGTTCCATCGAGCGGATAGTAGGAGTGGTCCTGGTGCCATGGCGTTAGCGCGCTGTCACTGTGGGCTTCCTTGATCAACAAGAAGTCGTAGAACAGCGCCAGAGTCGAACTGTCAAGTAGCGGCCACACGAGATCAGCGAGAGGCGAATCCAATATGAACCGCCTGAAGGGTTCCACGGTCTGCCACGCTCCTGAACTGAACGAGAACTGACCCTTGTCGCCCTCTCGCTTCACCACATCGAGGTCGACGCTCGCTCCGGCCAACGCGGCGGCGATCCCGTCTTCGACGATAGAGAGCCACGGTGCCTCGAATGCTCCCCGGAGACAGACGACACCGTCGTCGCCGAGGGCCTGTCGTGCTCCGCCGTCAGCGCCTGCCGAGCCGGCATCGAACGACTGGACGGAACCGTAAGGTGCGTCCGATCCTTCCACTTCTGATCCTTTCGGCCTAACCCGTTCAGATTAGCGACTGGGACCTGTGCCGGTCAGTGGCGTACCAGTCATGGCTCCAGCATCGTCATGATGCTCCTCCTCCAGATGTACGCCGCCGCCGTTGTCGGTGCCCTCCTGGTGGCCGTGTTCCAGAACTCCGGCGCTGTTCAACAGAACCAGAACAATCGAGAATGCAACGGCGCTTGACAGCACGTTGCGCACCGCCCGCCGGCCAACATCAGGGTTGTGGATGGCCGGCAGGGTGTCGACCGTCGCCACGTAGACGAATGTCCCGGCTGAGAACAGCAGCACGGGTGCCAGGACCGAACTGTCGGCGCCATCGAGCACCAGATAGGAAAGGACCAGGGCCACGGGTGTGGCGAGGGTGAACAACAGGAGTCCACTGACGGCCGTCCTCCTTCCCCCTGGCTGGTGGAGCAGGAATATCCCCAGGCTGAGCGCAGCAGGCACGCGGTGGACGACAACCGCAAACGCAACGAGCAGTGAGAATGACGTCTCACCGGATGCTGCCGCAGCTCCGATCGCGATGCCATCTGCCAGGGCGTGGACCGACAGCCCGATTGCGACGATCCCTCCGGAATACGGGTGATGCACGTGTTCATGGCCGTGCCCGGTTGCGTGGTCGTGGTGTTCCTCGTGAACGGCATGGCCAATCCCCAGGCCTTCGAGCACCAGCAGCACGATGAATCCGGCCAGTGCAGCAAGACCCAGTGCCACGGGATCAGGGTCAAGTGTGCCGCCTCCTGCAGCGGCAGCGTGAAAGCCCTCCGGGACAACCAGCACGAACGCCGAGACCAGCAGCAACCCGGAGGCATAGCCGGTCAGGTCCGAAAGGCCTTGAGACGTGACCCTCCTGGCGAACACCTGCGGCAGCAGCCCGGCGCCGAGGGACACCGCAACTATCAGGAGAGCCAGGTAGAGGGTTTCCATCCCCTCATGCTATTGAGAACGGTTCCCGTTTCAAAGGCCAGGTAGGTAGAAGCGCGAAGCCGTCGCACCCGACATCGACCTGAAGAAGACAGCCAGGCCCCAGTACTCGGCAGGCGACGAACCCGGGGTCGTCGTCGATGAGGCTGACCCCACCACGAGATCTACCCCTCGGACCCTCGCCTAACAGACCCCCACGACTCCGCACGATCATCCGCCAGGCGGTGGGCGCCTAGCTTCCATGTGGGTCAACCGACGTGGACGACGGCCTCCACCTCAAAGACGGCACCAAGCGGAAGCGCGGCCACGGCAACGCACGACCGGGCGGGACGACTCTCGCCGAAGGCCTCACAGTAGATCTCGTTCATAGCCGAAAAGTTGCCCATGTCGGTCAGGAACACCGTGGTCTTGACCACCTGGCCAAGGGTGGCGCCGTTGGCCTCGACCTGAGCCCTCAGGTTGGCCAACGCCTGGGTGGCCTGCGCATGGAGACCCCCCTCAGCGAGGCTCCCATCCACGATGCCGATCTGGCCGCTGACGAACAGCAGATCGCCGGCGTGGACGACCGGGGTGTAGGGACCAGCGGTATTGCTCATTGACAGGCTCCGTTCCTGAAGATGGACAGCGAGCCTGCCATACCCCCAACTAACCGGACAATCCGGAGAGCGGAACAAGCCGTCCCCCCCCACCAGGAGTCCTTTGACAGCCGCTTCTATACCGGCAGCCCCGGACTCGGCGGGGGCCGGAGTTGGCATGTCTATGGGCGACCTCGTCGCAGTCCACAACTCCGCCGATTCTGACCGAATCGTCGTAGTCGCCCGTCAATCCATCGAACGTGCAACCCCTAGGGGCTCATTGGACTGAGGGGCTCCCACAAATGGCCGCTGCCAGATGGCGTTCAGGAACTCGGGCCATCAACTCAGAGGATCCGCCTCATGACCCCGCTCTGCATATCCCTTGGTACGCCGATCTCGGCTGTGGCGGCAAGCCGCTCACCGAGCCCGGGGTCCCCCTGCACAGCAGTACTCGCCACGTCGAACGCTGCCACTGACTCGTAGCCCCAGAGCAGCCGTATGTAGTTCGGAAGCCCCCACTGGCTGAAACTGACCGACACGGGTGCACCGCCGATGCCGTTGGAATAGGCCGCAAGTTCGATGGCCCAGGCGACACTAGGCGCCACCTCCGCCGGGTTCATCTGCCACATAATGTTGGACACTACGTTTGGCACCTCTGACATGTCGCCGACGGCGTGGACGATGTTCCACAGGGAGTCCTCCGGGTTCCCGGCCATGTGGGCACCACTGGCGTCCACCTTGGCCACCCAGGCCTCGTCCTCCGCATAGAGGCGCGCAACCTCGTCGGTGTAGTCGCCGTAGTCCCTCACCATGGCACTTACCCCCAGCGTGCCAACCGGGGCACCGAGCAGCGACTGCCAGAGGGTGAAGTCATAGCCGGTACTGGCACTGATGTGTGAAACAGCGTCCACCATTCCCGCGGTTCCTTGCACCAGAGAACCCGGCTTCAGGGTCAACAATCGGTTAAACATCTTCATCGCTCGGTCCCCACTCTCCGTTTGTGCCGCTGAGGGTTCAGCAGCACACCACACGTACCCCCCCCTCGTGCCCCTGTCAAGTTCTGGGCCTAGAGATCTCGTGGCACTTGAGGGGAGCAACCGGTACCGCTACCGTCCAAGCAGGCAGTTACAGGAAAATCGGGACAACGGACATCACCTGACTCAGGCCACCTGTCAGCCAGCCCAGTGCCGGGAAGGTGGTTTCGCCATGGTTTGCCGCAGGTGAAGCGAGTCCTCATCTTTCTGGACTGGAGCAGACAACAAAGGAGACCTAGATGCCCAAGTACATGTACCAGGCCAGCTACACCACCGAGGGTGTCCAGGGACTCCTGTCCGGCGGAGGATCGGCCCGGGTGACCGCCACAAACGCCGCGCTGGAGTCGGCAGGTGGAACCCTCGAGTCCTTCTACTTCACCTTCGGCGAGAGCGACGCCATGATTATCGCCGACTTTCCCTCAAACGCCGATGCGGCCGCAGTGAGCCTTGCTGTCTCGGCTTCGGGAATGGTTGCAGGAAGCATGACCGTCCTCTTGACCCCGGAGGAGATCGACGCAGCTGCCGCCACGGTAAGCGGAGCGATTGCCTACAGCCCTCCCGGGACCTGAACCGGCCGGCAGTCGTACGGGCTACTCCTCGTGCATCCAGGGGCAGTAGCGCACACCGACCAGCAGCTGGGTCAGAAACGATGGGGCTGAAACCGGCCACAAAGAGAATCTCCACTCCTCAATGCCTACACGAATTTCGATGGTATTCCGGAAGTGGCATGCTTGTCCGGTGCCACGAGGAACCCAATGAACGTCGGCGACGCCAGGTACATACGGCTCACCACCTACACCGACACTGGACAACCGAGGCATGTCCTGGTCTGGGCAACCGATCTCGCTGACGGCGAGGTCGCCTTCACCACCCTCTCGGACAGCTGGAAGGTCAAACGAATCGGAGGCAACCCCAGGGTCGCCATCGAGGTGAGCAACATGTGGGGCCAGGTGGCCGTCGACACCCCCAGACACACCGGCACGGCCCGGGTCGTCGAAGGCACCGAGTTTGAACACGTGCGGTCGCTGATCGACCGGAAGTACCGCCTGGAGCTCGCCCTCAGCCGCCTGACCGCTCCGATCCTCAGGGCGGTCGGCAGAGGAGTCATCGTTCCTCCCACCGACCGCGCCGTGGTGGTACGCCTCGACAGCTAGGCCCCGCCTCCCGATGCAGCGACCCCTCCCACCAGTAGGGTTCGCCGATGCACAAACCAGCCTGGCTCCTGATCGTCGCGCTCCTCGCTATCGCCTGCGGTGCGGACCAGGAGAGCCTTCCTCCGGCCGAAACAGCCCCGGAAGCAACCCTCGCTGTCACGACAACCCCAACCACGACCCTGCCAAGCACTACGACGGGCACTCCCGGCGCCACGGCTTCAACCAGCTCTGCGCCGCCAGCCACGACGACAACCCCATCAGCGACGCCTCCGTCAACAACGACCGTCGCAGCGGCCACCTCGACACCAACCACGTCAACCGAATCTCCACCCGTTACCACCACGGTTCCGGCCACCACGACAACCGCTCCTCCTGCCACCACGACAACAACCACGACAACCACGACCACACTCCCGCTACCCACCGAACCACCCGGAACCACCGTCGCCTGCAGTGACACCGACACCTACCGGTACTGCGTGGCTGCCGGTGCACCGGTCGCTCAGGCAGGAACCGACGTGTGGGGCCAGTTGACCGGCTATTCGCCGGAGGTCCTGTGCGCTTCTGACCTCGACGACCTGGTCTGCGAGCTGGTTACCGAAGCCCTCCTGGTAGCGGCAGCCGAGTGGGGTAACTACGGACCCACCGAGTACTGGGTGATGGGAGCCGACGAGGGCGCTGCCATTGACCTGATCGGCGTCAACTGCGACAGGCGGGCCGCCGGTGGCCAGCAGTCCAGGAGTTCATGCATGGACCGCAACACGGGCGGCGACTACGGGATGCTCTTCTATCAGGCTGTGGGTGCCGAGGTGGTCGCCTCTGGACAGGCCAGCCTCGATGCTGGGCGAAACGGCATGCGTGACTGGAACATCCACTTCTTCGCATCGTCGTTGCCCATCGGTTTCGCCGGCATGTTCAACATTCCCTTTGCCGACGAGCAAAAGACCGTCTTCCACGAGTACTTCCATGCCGTCCAGCACGCCCACATCCAGTCGCTCGACTTCGATGAGCGGGACGACCTGCTCGGGCCGATCTGGTTCGTTGAGGGTGGAGCAGAGTTCATGGCCCAGACCGCCTCGCAGAGACTGCGCGAATCCGGGGTCCTGACAGCCTCTGACTGGAATCCCCTTGCCGACCGGATGACCTGGACAATGGAAGAGGTCAGGTACTGGATGTCATCCAATCCCGAAACGTCAGCCTCGCAGATCCAGTACGGACCCGATCAGGGAATCGCCTACAGCTACGGCTCCTGGGCCCACGCCTGGCTGGCCGACCGGTTCGGACCCGACGCACTGCTTGACTCCTACTACCCGCGTCTTAACGACCTCGGATTTGAGGGTGCGTTCCAGCACACCTACGAAATGAGCACAGCAGAGTTCATCGCCGAGTTCGACCAGTTCGTCCTGCTGCCGATCCAGGAACAGTTGCAGATTCTGCCCGGGTAACCGCATTGCCCGAGGGTTAGCATCCGACCATGACCGACATGACCGATGTCCAGCGCGACGAGTTCCTCAGTGACGTCCGGGTGGCAGTCCTCGTCATCGAACGAGCCGACAAGGGACCCCTGTGCGCTCCGGTCTGGTACCGCTACGCAGAAGGTGCCTTCGAGGTCTCGATGGAAGGCGACTCGGCCAAAGCCGCGCTCCTCCGGCGGGCCGGGCGTGCCAGCATTTGCGTCCAGGACGAGTCGCCGCCCTACAGGTACGTCACCGCCGAGGGCCCCGTAACGGTTGAAGATGTTGGCGGCCAGCAACGCCACGACCTGGTCCTGGAGCTGGCATGCCGCTACCTGGGTGATGAGCAGGGTGCCGGGTACGCCGACGGATACTCCCCCGAGGAAGACGGCGGGGTCCTCATGACCCTGCGTCCACGCCGCTGGCAGACAGTGGCGTACTGAGCCGTCGAGCCAGGCCTGAGTCAGTCGGCCGGCTTGAGCATGACGAGGGGAATCTCCCGGTCTGTCTTTTCCTGGTAGCCCGCGTAGCCGGAGTAGGCAGCTGTGACCAGCGGCCAGATCCGCTCCCTTTCATCAACTGACGCCACCCTCGCGTTCATCTCTCGGCCGGGTGCATTCTTCATCGCAACGATCACCTCGGGGTTCTCAACGAGGTTCAGGTACCAGGCCGGGTGGCTGTCCTCGCCGCCCTTCGAAGCGACGATCACGATCGCGTCACCATCCTGATGGGGAGTGGTCAACATGACGGTCCGCTCCCGTCCTGATCGGCGGCCGACCGTGGTCAATTTGAGGACCGGCATGCTGGCCGTCGTCCATCCCAGCCTCCCACCACTCACCCGGAGCAGCCCCCGGTGGAGACGGTTGGAGAA
>JABHCN010000033.1 GCA_018673475.1 Actinomycetota bacterium
ACCAGGTCAGCCGTCGCCCGGTGAGCGTTGGGCCACCGTCGATCAGGAACTCGGCGTCCGGTGCCAGGGCGACCCAGTGGTCGATGTACGCGTCGATCCGGTCGAGTACCGGAGCGACCAGATCACCCTCAGGAGGTGTATCTGACATAGAACAACCAGTCGGCTACGAGGGCGGGGCGCTCGTAGCCCTCAGCCTCGACCACGGCATTCGTCCGGACCAGGTCGTCTCCACCGTCCCGTGTCTCAACTCCGGTGATCCTGAAGCGTCCCCTTATCCGGGTTCCGGTGTGTACCGGGCTGACGAATCGGACCCGGTCAAACCCGTAGTTGAATCGGTTGAGCACACCCTCGGTGGGCAGGTCCATGTCGCGGGCCATGCGGTGGAGACAGCCCAGCATGAAGAAGCCCTGGAGGAGGGTTCCGCCGTAGGGGCCCGCAGCAGAGGCCTTGACGTCATTGTGTATCCAGCCGCGGTCTCCCACGACCTCCGCAAAGGCGTCCACATCGGCCTGAGTGGTATCGAACCACCGGCTCACGCCCAGATCGGCTCCGATCAGCGGCTCGAATTGACTGGTCAATGGATGTGCTCCTGACGGGGAATGGGGACATTACCGCTGGATCAGGGGAGGGGCAGGGCCGGGTGTCTCACCGGGTGACACCCGCCGTCGACTGGAAGCAGATATTGGTGACCCGTGACCCGTGACCCGATGGCGGTCAGCGGGTCCCTCAACGCAGTCGAGTGGGGGGAACCGAACTGAGGCCGCCTGTGGCCAACTCGGCAACAGCCGGCACTGGATCCGGGTCGGCGAACAGCAGGCTGTCATCGGGATTGAACGCCAGGGCGTCCGTGTCTACGGTCCACCATGAGGCCTCCAGCGCTATGCCGCTGGGATCGTGGAAGTAGATGGACCGCAGCACCGTGTGGTCGACGACAGGTGTGACCTCGGTCCCGGCTGCCACGAGTCGGTTCTGGAGTGCCACCAGGGCCGCCTCGTCATCGACTGCGAACGAAACGTGGTCGAACTGGATGGCCCGGGAGGTTCTTGCACCAGCAGGCTTGAAGAAGGTCTCAGCACCCTCCACCTCAAAGAAGGCGATCGTGTTCCCCGGGCCCAGGTCGAAGAAGTAGTGGCGCATGGGGCCGGCCCTAAGGGTGGCCACGAGGGGCATGCCCAGCACGCCCGCATAGAAGCGAACCGTGGTGTCCATGTCGGGTGTCACCATTGCCAGGTGGTGGACACCCAGCCAGGTCGGTGCGGGTGGCAGGTCGGTGGTGGACCCGGAAGGTGCGGCTTCAACGATGTCGCTCACCCTGCCAGTCTCGCAGCATCTGAGCCGGGTTGTCGGCCGCAGCGTCACCCGCAACCTCACGCAGCGTCTGCTACCCGTGCTCCGCCGTACGGCATGACCATGTGCTCGACGACGTCCTCGGGGCCGGCCACCAGCACGTACTCCAGGTTCTTGCGGTGGCCCGGAGTTCCGACCTTGCGGCCCTCCCGGTTGTGGATGCCGATCGTGGCGCCCACGTAGCGGCCGGACTCGAATGCCAGGGCCGCCACATGGCCGCGGTCGGAACACGCGTCGACCAACTCGTTCAACCCCAGCCAGGACTCGTCGTTGTATGAGAGCACCACGATGCGTGCGTCCACGTCGGCGATCACCCGTCGGAGGGCATCGGGCATCAGGGGCTTGTGGTTGAACGGGCTCGACGAACACGGCTCACGGCACTCCACCCGCTTGTTGGCGATTCCGTAGTGCTCCGGGGCGTCCCATGCCACCAGGGTCTCCCAGACGTGGTAGTTGGCGATATAGCGGTGCTGGTTGTACGGGGGGTCGAGGTAGGCGAGGTCGAACGGCCCGAGCCCGGCAGCAAGGTCGACGGCATTTCCTCGGACCACTGCCCCGGGACCTGGGAGCAGGTGGGGGACCCTGAGGTCAAGGTGATTGTGGCTGCGCGGTGCCCAGTTCTTCAGGTAGGCCATCTGCACACCCGTGGTCGAGTCCACCCGGTCGGTGGCCTCGATGAGGCTGGTCAACAGAACAGGGAAGAGCGGATCATCGTGGCGGCTCTCAAGGTCGTTGCGGATGGCGTCGACCCGTTCGCCGTTGAATGGCTGCACATATCTGGCGTCGCAACAGAAGGTCTCGGTGAAGTAGCCGGCGCGACCAGCAAGGCTGTTCAGGCGCTCAACCTCGGCAGTCAGCCGGTCATGGTCGACGAGGTCTGAATCGGTTGCCACGTAGCATCCGGCAATCACCTCGCCGTAGCGGGTTATGTCCACAGCGGTGACGTGTGCACCCTGCTCCTTGAAGGCCTGTGCCACCCGGGTGGTTCCAGAGAACATGTCGAGTGCAGATGACGCACCGCTACGGACGAACAGGTCGGTGAGCAGCGGCACCAGGCGCCTCTTGGACCCGATGTATTTGATCAACAGTTCAACCCGATGGGATCGTCGTGGGAATCGGCGTGTCGTCGACCGGGTCCGCCTCAACGGGCTCGCCGCCGATCTCCTCGGCGAGGCTGATCGACGGGCGGGTCAGCCCGGTCTGCCCCTCCGGGATCACAAGGAACTCGATTCGGCGGTTCCGACCCTTGCCCTCCTTGGTGAGGTTGTCTGAGATCGGATCGGTCTCGCCGAGACCCAGGGTTGTGAGCCTCTCAGGCTCGGCGCCACGGGCAACCAACTGGGTCCGAACAGCCTCGGCTCTGATCGTCGAGAGCTCCAGGTTGGCCCCGGCCTCGCCGTCGCTGTCGGTATGCCCGATGATCTGGACAGAAACCGTCGGATTCATCGCAAGGAAGCCGGCAATCAGGTCGAGGGTCGGCACTGATTCCTCGGTAATGCGGTCGCCACCACTCGAAAACCGGATCGGGGAGTGTGCCGCTGCAGCACTCAACCTGGCCTGCAACAAGAGGTCAGCCTGGGCGGCCGGCAGGTCGGGAACCTCGGGTTCGTCGTCCTCCTCGACTTCTGGCTCGGGCACCATCAGCCTGTTGTCCACGCCGATCACCTCGGCCTGGGCCTGAGCCACGCGGGTGGCAGCCTCCTTCAGCTCGGGTGACGCCACCCGTCCGTAGAGGATCACGGTCCAGTCCTCGACCTGAACCTCAACGGACGGAAGGCCCGCCTGGATCATGGCGGCCTGCACAACACCGGTCAGGCCCAGCTGTTCGTCCTCGGTCACCTCCTGTCCGGATGAGCCGATCGCCACCACGACGAAGAAGGCGATCACCAGGAGGCCCGCGACCAGACCGCGTCGTTCGAGCAGCATTTCGGCGAACCCGCCCCGGGGGGGTGAGCTGGGGCGACGGCCGCCACCGAACGCCGGGCCAAAGCTCACGCTGCGCCCGCGCCGGTCACGGGGGTCGCGCATCCAGCCCGTCATCGGCCGGTCACAGGAGTCGTCTCAGGTGTCGGATACCACAAGCCTGCCCGAAGGCGGGACCCGACGGCACGCATGCCGGAAACCGGTGCCCTGTTCGTGGCTCAGATACCCGACAGGGGAGCCACGATCCTCTCCCCGAACTCGGCCAACGAACCCGCAGGGTCGGCCCAGAACAGGAATGCCGGGACCACCACGCGGTCGACTCCCATCGCAGTCAACTCCTGTGCCGCCCCCACCGGGTCGTCTCCCAGAAGGCCCTCACCGCTACCTGTCACCTCGATGGAGTCGGGATCGCGCCCGTGTTCCTCGGCCGACTGACGCATCGTCGCCAGCAGTTCACCCAGGTCGCCTCCGCCGACAGGGAAGAAGCCGTCACCGAGGCGGCCGGCGCGCCGGGCTGCCGCATGGCTGTGACCACCGACTACCACCGGTACCGTCCCGTTGGCGGGTTTGGGGTTCGAGGACACCTCGTTGAACGAGACGAAGTCACCGTCGAACGAGACGCCGTTTCCCGACCAGAGGGTGCGCAGCACCGCCACGTACTCATCGGTTCGGGAGGCACGACGTTCCCACGGCACCCCCATGGCATCGAACTCCTCGCGGAGCCACCCCACGCCGATGCCCAGCTCCACCCTTCCGCCGGTCAGGTCATCAAGGGTTCCGACCCGCTTGGCGAGGGCAAGAGGTTCGTGTTCCGGCAGGATCAGGATGCCGGTGCCCAGGCGGATGGTCGAGGTGTTGGCCCCCAGCCAGGTCAGCCAGATAAGGGGATCGACCAGCGGGGTGTCAGGTCCCATCGCCATCTTGCCGCTCGGGTCGTACGGATAGGCCGACTTGTAGTCATGCGGGTAGACGACGTGCTCAACCGTCCAGACCGACTCGAACCCGGCCGCCTCTGCGTTGGTGCCCAGGGCAACTGCTCCCTCGGCGCTACCGAACGGCCCTGCGTTTGCGAATGCGATGCCGATCTTCATGGCGGTCCCTCCACTTTGACCCATGGTCCGGGTCCTCGTCGTAGCCGTGAGTCTGTCCGGTCGGTCGGCCATGCTGCCAGTCGGGGTGCCGAACCGGTCCCTACACTTGCCGTCATGGCAGACGGATCAGGGGGCGCCGACCGCCTCAGCGCCATCCTCATCGAACCCGACTGTGCTCCCGGCCTGTGGGCATCGATCGGTTCGGGGGAGATGGAGATCCTGGTTCCCGAGTTGCCGCTGCTGGCCATGGAACAGGACCCCATCCACCGCCACAAGGACGTCCTTGCCCACACCATCGCCGTGGTCAACAAGACCCGACCCGAGAACACGATCCGCCTCGGCGCCCTGTTCCATGACATCGCCAAGCCACGCACAAGGTCCTTTGAACACGGAGGGGTCACCTTCAGGCACCATGAGGTGGTCGGGGCACGGATGGCCCGCAAGCGACTCGAGGCCCTCGGCTACCCGGAACAGGTGGTCGACGACGTGAGCGAACTGGTCCGGCTGTCGGGCCGGTTCAAGGGCTACTCCGACGGTTGGTCCGACTCGGCAGTGCGGCGCTACGCAAGGGACGCTGGACCGCTGCTCGGAACCCTCAACGAGATGATCCGCTGCGACTGCACGACGCGTAGCCAGGTGAAGGCAGCCGCAGTGCAGTCGGCGATGGACGACCTGGAACTGCGCATATCGGTGCTCGCCGAGGCGGACCGGTTGGCCGCCGAGCGGCCCGAGATGGACGGTGCAGCCGTGATGGCCCACCTCGAAATAGCGCCCGGCCGGGTGGTCGGAGAGGCCCTCGCCTTTCTGCTCGAGGCAAAGCGGGCCGAAGGCCATCTCGAGCGTGCCGAACTCGAAGCCCGCCTCGATGCCTGGTGGGCCTCGCGGTCCTGAGGGTATTTCTCGGGCATTCCGGCATTCCCGGCCGTCCGTGAGGGATGAGGCATCCCGCATATGGCGCACGGGCTGTCGGCGCAGTACGGTCGGGCGCCCAAGTCGGACGAGGCCGACGGCCGGGTTCAAGACCTTCCCGTCGGCGAAGGGGGTTTGCCGTGAAGGCGTTCTCGCCGGACCGCATCCGAAACGTGGCCCTGGTGGGCCCACCGGGGTCTGGAAAGACCTCACTCGCTGAGGCGATGCTCTTTCGGGCAGGTGCCGTAACCAGGGTCGGCCGGGTTGAGGACGGTTCCACGGTCTGTGACCACGACCCCGAGGAGAAGGAATCGGGCCACTCGATAGGTGCTGCGCTCGCCGTCTTCGAGTGGCACGACCACAAGGTGAACCTGCTCGACACACCCGGGGCATTCGACTTTGCCGGTGAGGCGGTCGGCGCCCTTGCCGCAGCCGATCTGGCGGTGTTCGTGGTCGACGCATCCAGTGGCCTCGACCACACAACCGTCGACCTGTGGCGTGAGGCTGCCGCCCGCTCCCTCCCCAGGTTGATCTTCGTCAACAAGCTGGACAGGGAATACACAAGTTTCGAGAAGGTGCTCGCAGAACTGCAGAACACCTTCGGGGCCGGCGTTGCACCCTTGGAGATCCCGATCGGTGAGGCCGAGGGGTTCCACGGAATCGCAGACCTGTTGACGGACAAGGCATGGATCTACGACAGCGGCCATGCCGAGTTGGGTGAAATTCCCGACGAAATGGAGGAGCGCGAGGCGGCGATCCACGCCGAACTGATCGAGAACATCGTCGTTGCCGACGATGCCCTGTTGGAGAGTTACCTCGACGGTGAGGTGCCCAGCTTCGACGAACTTGAACAGGTCATGGGGCGCGGTGTGGCCGCAGGAACCGTGTTTCCGGTGGTGTGCGGCTCAGCCACCATCCCGATTGCCGTCGACCGCCTGTGCAACTACATAGTCGAGGTCGGCCCCTCTCCGCTCGACCGGCCCCCGGTCGAGGTCACCGTTGCCGGGTTGGAGTCGACCGTCGAACCTGACCCTGCCGCCGACGTCCTCCTGCAGGTGTTCAAGACCGCAGTCGACCCCTACCTCGGTCACGTGTCGTACTTCAGGGTCCTGACCGGCACAGTGCGCCGTGACCTGCAGCTCATCAACGGTCGAACCGGTGACGACGAGAGGTTCCGGTCGGTCATGTCACTTCAGGGTGGCGAGTCGGTTGACGTGGATCAGCTACCTGCCGGTGACATAGGTGCGGTTGCCAAGCTCTCAGGGACCCTCACAGGCGACACGCTCTCAGGGGCAGGGCGGGCAGTCGCTCCCCCAATCGGCTTTCCGACCCCGGTGCTCTCAGTTGCCGTGGCTGCAAGCACCCGCAACGACGAGGACAAGCTGGCCAATGCCCTCCACCGGATCGTCGAGGAGGACCCGGTGCTCACCGTGCACCGCGACGACGAGACCCACCAGACCCTGATGTCCGGCCTCGGCGAGTCACACCTGCGAAGCGTCATCTCCAAGCTGGACCGCAAGTTCGGCGTCAAGGTCGACACCGACGACGTACGGGTTCCGTTCAGGGAGACCATCACCAGGTCTGCCTCGGCCGAGGGTAAGTACAAGAAGCAGAGCGGCGGGCACGGCCAGTTCGGGGTCGCCTCAATCCGCCTGGAACCGACCCTTCCGGGTTCGGGCTTCGAGTTCGTCGACGAGGTGAAGGGCGGGGTGATCCCCAGGCAGCACATCCCCGCCGTCGAGGCCGGGATACGCGAGGCGATGGCCCACGGAGGCACGGCCGGTTACCCGGTCGTCGACGTACGTGCAACGGTGTTTGACGGTAGGCACCACGCCGTCGACTCCTCTGAGATGAGCTTCAAGATGGCCGGCCGCCTTGCGTTCCAGGAAGCACTGGCCCTGGCGACGCCTGTCGTCCTGGAACCCATCTCATCCATTGAGGTCACAGTCCCGGCCGAGTGCCTGGGCGACGTGATGGGCGACCTGTCCTCGAGGAGGGCGACCGTGCAGGGGTCGATTCCCAGCGACTGGGGTGAACAGGTGATCAGTGCAGCCGTTCCGGCGTCGGAGATCCTTCGCTACGCCATCGACCTGAGGTCGATCACAGGCGGAAGGGGACGGTTCACAACCGAGCACGACCACTACTCCCGGGTCCCGCCGGGCGTGAAGGTCCCCGAGCCACCAGAACGCTGAGCGCCGGCCATGGCAGACCGGGCCGCAGCGCGGATCGAACAACTTCTCTCGAAGATGACCACGGCCGAGAAGGCCGCTCTCATGACCGGGCGCGACATGTGGAGCGTCAACCCGGTCGACAGGCTGGGCATACCGGCCCTCAAGGTCACCGACGGACCCAACGGAGCCCGGGGAACCGGGCTTCTCGGAACCGGCACCCCTGCGCTGTGCCTGCCCTGCGGGTCGGCCCTCGGTGCCACATGGAACCCGGCGCTGGTTGAGGCCCTCGGTCGGGCGCTTGCAGAGGAGACCCGTGCCAGGGGTTTCCACGTGCTGTTGGCCCCGACGGTGAACATCCACCGGTCTCCTCTCGGCGGCCGGAACTTCGAGTGCTACTCGGAGGATCCCCACCTGACCGGGAGCATCGCCGTCGGTTTCATCACGGGCGTTCAGGCCGGCGGCGTCGGTACGACAATCAAGCACTTCGTGGCCAACGATTCCGAGTTCGAGCGAAACACCATCGATTCCGTGGTGCCCGAACGGGCGCTGCGCGAGGTCTACCTGAGGCCCTTCGAGATGGCGGTGACAGAGGCCGGCGCCTGGGGCCTCATGGCCGCCTACAACCGGGTGAACGGCGCCTATGCATGTGAGAACGCCGACATGCTCAGAGGCGTCCTTGTTGACGAGTGGGGCTTTGACGGGGTTGTGGTGAGCGACTGGTTCGGCACCAGGTCCACGGTGGCCTCGGCAAATGCCGGTCTCCACCTGGAGATGCCGGGTCGGGGGAGGTTCTACGGCTCCGATCTCGTATCGGCGGTCGAGGACGGCGACGTGGACGAAGCGGTGCTCGATGATTCGGCGCGACGTCTTCTGACCCTGATGGAGCGAACCGGCGCCCTCGACGATCCACTCGACCGGGCCGAGGCCGAGTTGGATGTTCCCGCACACAGGGATCTCGTCAGGAGGGCGGCCACCGAGGCGATGGTGCTGCTCTGCAACGACGGCCTCCTGCCGCTGGACGCCAGTTCGCTGGACAGCATCGCCGTGATCGGACCCAACGCGGCTTCGGCGATGATCATGGGTGGGGGGTCTTCGGCGCTGGTTCCCCAGCACGACACATCACCTCTTGATGCCCTCGTGGCCCGCCTCGACGACATCGATGTCTCCTACGAACCTGGAACCTTCACCGAGCGGACCGTTCGGCCGATCCCGTCGAGGCTTCTGGAGGGTGGATTCAGCGTCGAGTACTTCGACGGACCTGACTGGTCGGGCGATCCGTTGCTGGTGGAGCGCCGCTCTGACGGCAGGATCCTGAGGGTCGGCGACGTACCCGGAATGTCTGATTCGGGCCCGTTCACAGCACGTGCCACGGGCACGCTGATGCCCGAGTTCACCGGGGTGCACACTCTGGCAATGGCCCAGGTTGGGCGGGCAAGGGTTCTGCTCGACGGTAGGCAGGTGCTCGATGGCATGACCGATCCTCCCGGTCAGGGAGAGGCGTTCTTTGGCCTGGGTAGCGAGGAGATCGCAGCCGAGATCCATCTGGAGGCCGGGGAACCTGTGTCCATCGTGGTGGAGTACTCGTCTGAGGGGGCCTTCATGTTCAGGGGTGCCCAGGTTGGCCTTCGCCCTCCCGACGATGGAGACCTCATCGAAAGGGCCGAAGCCCTGGCCGCGGCCAGCGATGTGGTGGTCCTCGTCGTCGGCACGAACGACGACTGGGAGACAGAGGGGAGGGACCGCGGGTCCATGGACCTTCCCGGCGACCAGCCCGAGCTCATCCGTCGTGTCGTGGCTGCCAACCCCCGAACCGTCGTGGTCGTCAACGCGGGATCGGTCGTCACCATGGACTGGGCCGACGAGGCGCCCGCCGTCATCCAGACGTGGTTCGGTGGTCAGGAGATGGCCGATGCCCTCGTCGACGTTCTGTTCGGCGAGGCCGAACCCGGTGGCCGCCTACCGACCACTGTGCCCCGCAGGCTCGAGGACACTCCGGCATTCACCAACTATCCCGGCGAGAACGGCGAGGTCAGGTACGGCGAGGGCGTCTTCGTCGGCTATCGCTGGTACGACGCAAGGGATGTCGACCCGTGCTTCCCGTTCGGCCACGGCCTCGGGTACGGCACCGTCGGTTGGGGCAGGGCGGCCGTGTCGGGTGAGCCGACGGTGGCCGAGTTGGTCGGTGGTGCAGAGATCGTGGTTTCTGTCGAGTTGACCAACAGTGGGGACCGGACCACCACCGAGGTCGTTCAGTGCTACGTGTCCGAGAGCGACCCGGCCCTCGCCCGGCCACCACGCGAGCTGCGTGGCTTCGCCAAGGTGGAGTTGCAGCCGGGAGAGACGTCGGTGGCCGAGATCCGGCTGGGTCACAGGTCGTTTGCCTACTACGACCCGGGTGACCCCACATGGGCTGACCGGTCGGCGCGCCTACCTGTGGCGGCAGGAGGTGGCCGGGCCGGGCCGGGCCACCGCCCGGAGCCGGGTTGGTTTGCGGACCCCGGTGACTACGAGATCTGTCTGGGTGCGTCATCGAGAGACATTAGGGAGGTCATTCCCGTGCACCTTGGTGTTGACGGCGAGTAGCCTCGACACCGACAACCAGCCGGGGAGCTCGGGCCTCTGTGCCGGGCTGAGAGGGCAGCGACCGCCGTTGGCGGGGGTGCTGTCGACCCGTACCGAACCTGCTCTGGGTAATGCCAGCGAAGGGAGACCCGGTGAGATTCCTGCGTCCGACAATCACCCCGGCGTCCCTGCTAGTGGCGGCAGCAACACTTGCAGGCGCCTGCGGTGCCTCTGACGACTCTTCAACGGTGCCGATCAGCGCCACGACCGGCGTGCATGCGATCAGTGGCCAGACGGTCACGCTCGTGACCCACGACTCCTTCTGGGTGTCCGAGGGCACGCTTGAGGAGTTCACGGCCGAGACCGGCGTCGAGGTCGAGGTCCTGAGGATGGGAGACACCGGTCAACTGGTTGCCTCGGCGATTCTCACCTCTGGAGACCCACTCGGCGACGTGTTGTTCGGCGTTGACAACACCTTCCTCCAGCGGGCCCTCGACGCTGATCTCTTCGTGCCCTACGAGTCACCTGCCCTGGTGGGTGTGCCAGCATCACTCATTCTGGACCCCGAGCACAGGGTCACGCCGATTGACTTCGGGGACGTCTGTGTCAACTACTGGATCGACGCCTTCGACGACGATCTGCCGGTTCCGGTCGGCCTTGCAGATCTCATCGACCCCGCCTACTCCGGAATGCTCGTGGTCCAGAACCCGGAGACCTCGTCACCGGGCATGGCCTTCCTGTTGGCAACAATCGCCGGGTACGGCGACGGCTGGGAGGACTACTGGTCGGCGCTTCGACGCAACGATGTTGCCGTAACCATCGGCTGGGAGGACGCCTACTACGGAGAGTTCATCGCTGGCGGAGGGGACCGGCCAATAGTCGTGTCCTACGCCTCCAGCCCTCCCGCCGAGGTGATCTACGCCGACCCACCCGTCGACACCCCTCCGACCGGCGTGCTCACGGACACGTGCTTCAGACAGGTCGAGTTCGCGGGGATCCTGGCCGGAACCGACAGCCGTGCGGCATCTGAGGTGCTCGTGGACTTCCTGCTCTCGGCGACCTTCCAGGAGGACATTCCGCTCAACATGTTCGTCTTCCCGGCGCTCGAGGCGGCGACCCTGCCTGATGAGTTCGTCGACTTCGTGGAACTGGCCGACAACCCCCACGTCCTAGATCCGGCCGTCATCGAGGCCAACCGGAACGACTGGACCGAGAGGTGGACAAGCCTCGTGCTCCGATGAGGGGGCACCTAATACGCAGCCTCTGCGTCGGCCTGCCAGCAGTCTTTCTGGGCGTGTTCTTCGTATTCCCGGTGGTGTCGATTCTGGGCCTGGGCCTTTCCAGCGGAGGCCTCGAGCACCTGACGGGGCTGCCCGGCAGCGACACCTTCAGGGGGGTCGCATGGTTCACGCTCTGGCAGGCGGTCGTCTCGACGGTGCTGACCGTTGTCGTGGCCCTCCCGGCAGCGCACCTGACCGCCCGGCGCAAATTCAGGGGTCGGCGTCTCGTCCGTGCGTTGACGACCGTGCCGTTCGTCCTGCCTACGGTCGTCGTCGGTGGTGCGTTTCTGGCGCTGTTCGAGCGACTTGGCCTCGACAGTGGACCGGTCACCCTGACCCACACCGTGTGGGCGGTTCTCGTGGCCCACGTGTTCTTCAACGTGGCGGTGGTCGTGCGCACCGTCGGATCGTTCTGGGAGGGCATGGACCCGGGAGTTGAGGAACAGGCGCGGATGCTCGGCGCCTCACCACTTCGGGCCTTTGCGATGGTGACCCTCCCACGTCTCTGGCCGGCCATCGCTTCTGCAGCCTCGATCGTGTTCCTGTTCTGTCTCACCTCCTTCGGGGTGATCCTGTTGCTGGGAGGCCCTGGAATCGCCACCCTGGAGACCGAGATCTGGCGGCACGCGGTGTGGCGGGGCGACTTCCGGGCGGCGACTGCCCTGGCGGTCGTGCAGTTGGTGGCCGTCATTGCGGTGGTGGCGGTCGGCAACAGGCTTCAGCGCCGCCGGGCGGTCGGGCTAAGGACAGTGGTGGCACGTACACCCGTAGCTGGACGGTGGGAGCTTGCCGCCAACCTGGGCCTCCTGGGCCTGGTCATGGGACTTCCGGTTGTCGTCCTGGTCGAGCGTTCGTTCCACTCGGGTGGCGGCTACTCGCTCGCCAACTACAGGGCCCTGGCCGTGAGGGTCGACCTTCTACCACTTACGGCGCTGGAGGCCCTCGTGAACTCGCTCGTGTTCGCCATGGTGGCGGTCGCCCTGGCTGTCACGGTCGGTGGTCTCGCCTCGCTCGTCGTGGTGCACGGACCACGTGCCCTCTCGCGTGTCTTCGACCTGGGCCTGATGCTGCCCCTGGGGGCCTCGGCGGTGACGCTCGGGTTCGGGATGCTGATTGCCCTGGACGAACCCCCGCTGGACCTGCGCTCATCTCGGTGGCTGGTGCCTGTGGCACACGCCCTGATAGGCGTGCCGTTCGTGATGCGGTCACTGGTGCCGACGCTACGAAGCATCGACCGACGGCTGAGAGAGGCCGCAGCCGTTCTGGGAGCACCACCGGCAGTGGTTCGCAGGTGGATCGACTTCCCACTTGCGGTCAGGGCCCTGTCGGTAGGGGCGGGCTTTGCTTTTGCCGTATCGCTGGGCGAGTTCGGTGCCACCTCCTTCCTGCCGCGTCAACCGGACCGCATGACCGCTCCCCTTGTCCTCTTTCGACTCTTGGGAACGCCGGGCCAGCAGTTGCGGGGTCAGGCGATGGCCCTGGCCGTGGTGCTGATGGTGCTCACGGGGCTCTCGGTTCTCGCCATCGAGACGAGGCGTGGGTCGGTGGGGGGTGACCTCTGAAATGTTGAGGGTGGAAGGCCTCAGGGTCGTCCTGGGTGAGGTTGTCGTGCTTGACGGCCTTGACCTTGAGGTGGCGGAGGGAGAGATCGTGGTGCTGCTGGGTCCCAGCGGATGCGGCAAGAGCACCCTTCTGCGGACGATTGTCGGTCTGGAACGACCGTCCGGAGGGCGAGTGGTCTGGTCCGGTGAGGATCTCACGTCAACAGCACCACACCAGCGCGACTTCGGCCTGGTGTTCCAGGACCATGCCCTCTTCCCCCACATGAATGTTGCATCCAACGTGGCTTTCGGCCTCCGCGTGGCTGGTCTGGCGGTAGCGGGGCGTGAGGCCCGTGTGGCCGAGGTGCTTGATCTGGTCGGGCTGGAAGGGTTCGGTGGACGGTCGGTCGACACGCTGTCGGGAGGTGAGGCCCAGCGGGTCGCCCTGGCACGCTCCCTGGCTCCCGGGCCAAGGTTGTTGATGCTGGACGAACCCCTCGGATCACTCGACAGGGTGCTGCGGGACCGCCTGGTGGAGGATCTCGGCGTGTTGCTAGGCGGCATCGGCCAGGCCTCCATCTACGTGACCCATGACCACGACGAGGCCTTTGCCCTGGCCGACCGGATCGCCATCATGGGAGAGGGTCGAATCCGGCGGATCGGCACGGTTGCCGAGGTCTGGAGCGACCCGGTGAGCAGTTACGTGGCCCGGTGCCTCGGTCACGAGAACCTGGTTGAGCTGGATCGGTCCGGCGGCTGTGCCCTGGGTCGCCTTGGCGACGGACCCGGAACGGTGTTGCTTCGACCCGGACAGGTGGTCCTCTCGCAGGGACCTGATGGCATTGAGGCCACGGTCGTGGGGTCCCTGTTCCGCAGTGACCGGTTCTCTCTACGTGTCGCCGTTGGGGACATGGAGGTGCTGATTCCCGCGGCCGAGGCCGTTCCCAACGGTTCAGGGGTGCGGCTCTCAGTCGGGCCGGATGCGGTGATTCCACTGACCGTGTAGCCGCCCTTGACGGGGTGTTGTCACCGGGCTTGCGTTGTGCATCGGGAAAGGCGAGGATTAGGCCCTCGTGGCGACGTGACAGTCGTCACGTCATAGTGACGACTATCTGGAGGGGATCAACCATGCGTCGTAACAGACGTGTTCTTATTTCATTGGGCGTGGCGTTCACGCTGATAGCGGGGGCCTGCGGCTCCGATGCAGCTGAAGAGGCGGCTCCGGCTGCTACGACTCCGGCTCCGGCTCCGACAGCGGCTCCGGCCACTGCGCCGCCAGTAACGACTGCTCCGCCGGTGGCGGCTCCTGTTGAGGTGGCCACGGTTGGTGAGCATCTGGGTGATGGGTCTTTGGGGATGGTTGAGGTTGGTCCTGGTGAGGCGATCCAGATTCGTTCTTTGAATGCGATCAGTGGTGATGTGGCTTTCTTGGGTATTCCC